>NZ_CAHJWJ010000007.1 GCF_903642285.1 Sphingomonas bacterium | reverse complement strand
AAGCCCGACGACCTCGAGGTCAACCCGATGAAGACCAAGGCGCTGACCAACTTCCGCGCGTCGGGCGGCAAGGACGACCAGGTCCGCCTGAGCCCGCCCAAGCGCGCGACGCTGGAACAGGCGATCGCCTATATCGACGACGACGAGATGGTCGAGGTGACGCCGAAGTCGATCCGGCTGCGCAAGCGGCATCTGGATGCGAACGAGCGGAAGAAGGCGAGCCGGGCGAAGGTCACGGCCTAGGCTGTGACGCGGCCTAGCCGCGGCTCGCCCGGCCGGCCTCGCTCAAGCGAGGTCCGACGTTCTGTCCTGAGCGCCTGGCTTGCAGGCAATCGAAGAGCGGCTTTGCGGCGGCGGTATGGGCATGAGGACCTGAAGGCCGGGCGGACATGTCCGGCTTCAAGCATCGTGGCATCCCGGTTATCGAACGAGCGTCCTGCAGGAACGACCATTGTTGTGTCGATCATCGTGCTCGGATTGTGCATCGGATTTATGCATCGTGGAAGTACCCCGACTCCCCCGATTTTCCGGATGATGCAAAACCTTTGATTTTTGCATCATAGGCGGATGCTGCAACCTAGCCGTCAACTCCGGAGAGGCGTCCGAGCGATTAACGTTAGGTAAGCCTGCTCGCGCTTATACGGGTCTGTAATGGCATCGGCCACACGCCTGCTGGACGCCAAGTCGCTGAGACCGGTGCAAAGCTGCTGTGAAAGCTTCACCTTATCTTCGTCAGAAAGGTTCGAAAGTTCTTTTAGTGCGGTTTGCGCCAGAACAGACCCGCGATGGCGCCCTTCTGTTTCTGGTCCCGGCTGGCCTTTCTCCCTGGCGACCTCCGCGCTGACAAAAGCGTGGAACGCGGCATCTACGGCAAGTGAGCCACGTTGGGCCGGAAGTGCGGCTGATAGGATCGTGGCAACGATGTCCGGCAGGTCTAGTTGGCTCGCGGCTTCCTGTGCCAACGATGCATAGATGCGACGTGCTTGCAGCACCTCAGCTTTTCCAGCGAAGGCCAGCGCTCGCTCAATGATACGCTGGCGAGCTTTCACCGAAGCACGAAACGCCCCGCCCAACGCGCGCTCGTAGACATAGCCCTGCTCCTCCTTTGAAAGTTGAGCGAGGGCGCGGTCGGCGCTTGCGTCTCGCCCCGCGTTTAATGCTCCCAACGCGATCGCGGAGACCAGCCCAACATAGCTGTCATGATCGGCGCGGCTGGTAGACGCGAGAGACCAAGCCGCGTTGTCATTACCCAACAAGGCAGCCGCTTGGACGGCGGTGGTCTGCGCGGCGCTCCACTCTTCATCGCTCTTCGCCTTTTCCAGCCGATGTAGCGAGTTTGCCAAGGTCGCCCGAGCGTCAGCGGTTTCGCCATGGCTTGCTAGTTGAAGCGCGAGTTCGCTGAACCATGCCGCTGCTCTTGCCGGTTGACTGTCCGACCAACGGTCAAAGGCTGACTGATAAGGTAGCAAGATGACCGGTTGGTCGAACATGATTTCTGTTAGGGCAACGTCAATCAGCACTGGCGCTTTTGCAGGATCTATAGTGTAGATCAGCGCCGCTGCTTCCGTATACTTTCCCTTTTCTAAAAGAACGTCGAACTCGCGCGAAGCAAGTGAATGCTCCGTGTTCGGGTTATCCTCATTCCGGACCGCAGCATCCATCAGCACCGCCGCACGATCGCGGCGGCCAAGCTTTAGGCAGCGGGTCGCGAGGTCATCCAGCGCTCCGGCAGGCACTTTAGAACCTGCGGCAAGAGCTGCTGCTGCGTACCGATCCAGCGCCATCGCATACCGCCCATCGGGCTGCCCGGAGGAGTCATATATAGACAACTCGGTAATGCGCGCGTCCCAGACCCGCTCGTCGGCCAGTGTCCGTCCGGACAGCTTTTCCTGCATTCGCTGTCGAAGTTGTAATCCTTCGATCAGAGCGCGCAGCCGCGGAGGCGCGGTTTCTGGCAGTGGCGGTAACGAGGGAGGGGGTGCAGCCATTGCCACCTCGGCCCGTCGGATCGCTGCCGCGCCCTCACTTCGTCCGGCGACGGTGAGCAGCGCGCCCGCGAGATGGTGGGCCTCCGGCGCAGTGGAAGAAAGAAGTTCGTCAACTGACGGCTCCGTCTTGGCCAGCACGGTCGCAACCGCAATGAGGCACCCTGTGTCACCGTATCGAACAGCCGCGCGGGCAACCTGATCCGCATTTGTCGTGAGCGCATCCGGGTTGGCTTGAAGAAGACCGATTGCTTGGTCGCACCGTTTTTTGCTTAAAAGCGTTACGGCTAAATCGCGTGCAAGCGAGCCGCGCCCATCGCGTACTGCCACCTGCGAAAGGTTAGTGATCGCCACGGCGAGCGTTTGATCGAACGAGATGGTCGGGGCCTCGGCAGATAAGGCGAACCCCAACGTGAGAAATATCGAACTTCGGGTGAATCTTTTCCAGTGCCCGATCAACATTGCTCTTCCCATCTCCCGCTCCCCTTTTCTGGAGCACCGTAGCGCCGTTTTCACCGTTCTCAATTTTCTTCGGCGGCAACGCAAATTAGATTAGCAAGCAGGGATTGCGCAAAACCCGCATTTTACGTAATGTATCGTAGAATGCAAAGGAGCACATGATGACCCAAGTCGCCGCAACCGAGTTCGCCCGCAATTTCGGTCGCTATCGCGAGGAAGCCCAGCGCGAGCCGGTCGCCGTGGTGACGCACAACCGGGTCACCGGCTATTTCGTATCCGCCCGCGACTATGACGAATATCAGCGTCTCAAGGCGACCGTCCCTACCGCCCTGACGGTAGAGGAGCTGGATGGCGCGACGTTGAAGGCGCTGGCGGCATCGCGGATGGATTCTCGCCACGACCATCTCGATGCGCTGATGGATTGAGCCCCAGTGAATGTCGCTTCCTACTCCGGAACCGGGCCTGGTCATCCCCTATGCCTATCTGTGGCGGCACGAACATCGCAAAGGGCAGGAGGAAGGCCGCAAGGTCCGACCCAGCGTCATCGTCCTCGCGGTGCAAAACTCCAAGGGCGGCGCGCCGCGCGTGACGGTCGCACCGATCACACACACCCCGCCAGCGAAGGACGGGGAGGCGATCGAGCTGCCGCCCCGCGTCAAACAGGCGCTCGGCCTCGATGACGATCGCTCCTGGATCGTGCTGGATGAAGTCAACCAGTTCGCTTGGCCCGGCTACGATATTCGGCCAGTGCCCGGCAGCAAGACCGTTTCGCTTACGGCTTCATCCCGCCGAGGCTGTACGACACGATCATCGGTCGGATCCTCGAACTGGCCGCTCTGCGGCGCGTGGTGGAGGTCCGGCGCGACTAATCAATTCGATCGCCGCCCCTCCGGCGATCGTCGCCGCGTGCATTAATCAGAACAAACCAAAAACAAAACCCTGTCCTACACGCGCCGCTTTCGCCACACCCGCCACCGACTCGCGCGAAAGGACCGTTGCCCATGCAGAACCGCACCCCCGTCGCCGCCGACGCGCGACCGGCCGTCCCGGACTTCACCCCGGTCCCCCGCCAATATCGCCACGACGGCTGGACGCCCGAGCGGCAGCGCGCGTTTATCGAAGCGCTCGCGGATACCGGCAGCGTCAGCCGGGCGGCGGCGATGGTCAACATGGCGCAGGCGAATTGCTATACGCTGCGCCGTGCGCCGGGGGCGGAGGAGTTCCGACGCGCCTGGGAGGCGGCACTGGACTTCGGGGTGCAGCGGCTGAAGGACATCGCGTTCGAACGCGCGATCGACGGGCAGCTGGTCCCGGTGTTCGTCGGCGGCAAGCTCATGGGTTTCAACCGCAAGCGCAACGATGCGCTGCTGATGTTCTGCCTGCGCCATTACGGGCAGGACGCGTCTGGCAAGCGTACGACGATCCAGTATTTCAGCAGCCGGGCCGAGGCGAGCGCGTCGGCGGCGGTCGGCGATGGCGCGCCCGTCGGCGCGGGCCAGGCGGGCGGGGCGGTCGCGCAGGCGTCCACGACGACGGTGCGGACCGTCATCACCGGCGATGCGGCGGATCAGGCGGATCCGGCGGATACCATGGCGGCGTTCGCCGGGGTCGCGCTGGACGGCGAGGCGCACGCGGCGATCGCCGACGCGCTGGCGGCGTGTGCGGCGCGCAAGCGTGCGCTGGACGCGGTGATCGCGGAAGGGGGCGATACCGCCGACGCCGCGCTGGCCGATGATCCCGACGAAGACTTTATCCGTGTCGGCCTTCAGGCCCATCCGTATCACGGCACGCTGGAATCGGGCGTGACGATCGAGGAGGACGACCTGTCGCGGCCGTACGAGCCGCACTGGACGCTGACCGGCGCGGACATGCCGGACTTCGTCGCGCGCACGATGCTGGGTGTGGAAGCGGATGGCGGGGTGGGGGCGCTGGCGGCGCCTGCGGTGAACGGGGTTGCGTCGGTCAAGCCGCGGCGGAGCCGGTCCACGCGGGTGCCGCCAGCATAAACCTCATCTTAACGACGCATTCCGGGTCGGTTCAGGCCGACTCGGCTAATCCCTGAAACACGGTCGCACCTCGTGCGTTATATCCGATGCGGACCGGGCGAAATTGAGGAGGCTCGAAATGAACGGATTGTTGAAGAAGGCGGGTCTGGGCATCGCGTTGGCGGCGACCGCCCTGACGGCAGCGGCTCCGGCGGAAGCGCAGCGTTACGGCGGCTATCATGGTGGCTATGGCTATCATGGCCGCGGCGGGATCGGTGCGGGCGGCGCAGCGGTACTCGGCGGGCTTGTCGGGCTGGGCGTCGGTGCGGCGATCGCCAGCAATCATTACGGCTATTACCATGGCGGCTATTATGGCCGCGGCTATTATGGTCCGGGACCCGGCTATTACGCTTATCCGCGCGGCTATTATGCACCGCGTTGCTGGAACCAGTGGCATTGGGACCCGTATTACGGTCAGAACGTGCCGGTCCGCGTCTGCAACTGAGCAGCCGGGATCCAGATCGGAAGGGGCGCGGGAGCATGTCTCCCGCGCCTTTTTTTGTGGCGGCGGCGGGGCGTTTTCTTCTAGGCGGGGCGGATGACCGATACCCCGCCCGCCGATACCCCACCGGATCGCCTGTCGACCAACCCGCGCAGTCCCTATTTCGACGAGGCGCTGCTCGCTCGCGGGATCGGCATCCGTTTCAAGGGTGCCGAACGCCGCGACGTCGAGGAATATTGCCGCTCCGAAAGCTGGATCCGCGTCGCGTTGGGGAAGAAGGTCGATCGCAAGGGCAACCCGCTGACGCTGAGACTGTCGGGCGAGGTGGAGTCCTGGTTCGAACGGGCAGCGGTCGCGGACGAGGGGACGGGCGAAGGCTAACGCGCCTCGTCTTACTGCGGACGCAGGAACCCAGGGTTTACGAACGGTACGCTCGCGCCCTGGGCTCCTGCTTTCGCAGGAGCTTCACGCCCCGGCCCGCTCCAGCGCCTCGCTCGCTTCGAGCCATTTCGCCTCGCTCGCCTCAAGCTTCGCCTGTACTTCGGCGCGGCGCTGGTTCAGTTCGCCCATCGACAGCCGGGCGAAGCGCGGTTCGGCATCTGCGGGCGCGAACATCGCCTTGTCGATCGCGCCGCGCTCGCGCGTGAATTTGGCGGTCTGCTCCTCCAGCTCGCGTACGGTCTTGCGAAGCGCGGCATCCTTCTCGCGCGCTTCGGCGGCAGCCCTCTTGTCCGCCTTGCGCGACTCCTTCGACGCCGCGTCGCCCTTGCCCCCGCCATCGCCCTTCAGGATCAGCGCGATATAATCGTCGAGCGTCCCGTCATATTCGCGCGCGGTGCCGTCGTCGACCAGCACCAGCCGGTCGGCGGTCAGTTCCAGCATGTGGCGGTCGTGGCTGACCAGCACCACCGCGCCGGTATAGGCGTTGAGCGCCTGCACCAGCGCCTCGCGCGCGTCGACGTCGAGATGGTTGGTCGGTTCGTCGAGGATCAGCAGATGCGGCGCGTCGCGGGTGATGAGCGCCAGCGCCAGCCGCGCGCGTTCGCCGCCCGACAGCCGTCCGACCTTGGTCGTCGCCTTGTCGCCCGAAAAGCCGAACCGGCCCAGCTGGCCACGGACGGCGGCGGGCGACGCGCCCTTCATCGCGTGCGCCATATGCTCGACCGGGGTGTCGTCGGTGTCGAGTTCCTCCACCTGATACTGGGTGAAATAGCCGACCTTCATCTTGCCCGATGCCGCCATATCGCCCTCCATCGGCGCGAGCTGCGCGGCGAGGAGGCGGGCGAGCGTGGTCTTGCCGTTGCCGTTGCGCCCCAGCAGCGCGATCCGGTCGTCGGGATCGAGACGCAGGTTCAGCCGCTTCAGGATCGGCACGTCGCTATAGCCGACCGCCGCCATGTCGAGCGTGATGAGCGGCGGGCGAAGCTCGGTCGGGTCGGGAAAGCCGAACGACAAGGTCGGGTCGTTGTAGCTCTCCGCGATCGGCTGCATCTTCGCCAGCATCTTCTGGCGGCTCTGCGCCTGCTTGGCGGTCGAGGCGCGCGCGGAGTTCTTCGCGATATAGGATTGCAGCTTCTCGCGCTGCACCGCCTGGTTGGCGCGCGCCGCCTCGATCTGCGCGAGCCGTTCGGCGCGCTGCCGCTCGAACGCGTCGTATCCGCCCGGGTAGAGCGTGATCTTGCCGCCCTGCAGATGCAGGATATGATCGACGACGTTGTTGAGGAAATCACGTTCGTGGCTCACCACCACGATCGTCGCCTTGTAGCCTTTGAGGAAATCCTCGAGCCACATCACCGCTTCGAGATCGAGATGGTTCGACGGCTCGTCGAGCAGCAGCAGGTCGGGCTGCGAGAACAGCAGCGCGGCGAGCGCGACGCGCATCTTCCATCCGCCCGAAAAACTGTCGAGCGCGCGCGCCTGCATCTCCTCGTCGAAGCCGAGGCCAAGCAGGATCTGCGCCGCGCGGGCGGGCGCGGTATACGCATCGATCGCGATCAGCCGCTCGTACACGTCGCCCAGCCGGTCGGGATCCTCGCTCGTCTCGCTTTCCAGCATCAGCGCGGCGCGTTCGGTATCCGCGGCGAGTACGGTTTCGAAGGGGCTGGCGTCGCCGTGCGGGGCTTCCTGCGCGATATAGCCGATCTTCGCACCGCGCGGCATGTCGGCGGAACCGTCGTCGGGTTCCAGCAGCCCGGCGATCACGCGTACCATCGTCGACTTGCCCGCACCGTTGCGCCCGATCAGCCCGACGCGCGATCCCGGCGGCAGCGCCGCGGTCGCGCCGTCCAGAATGACGCGCCCGCCCAGGCGCACGGTGATGGCGTTCAGATTGAGCATCGCCGCATCCGTTAGCAGATGCAGCATGGTTGGGCGAGGGCGCGCGCGCCTGCTTTGCCGGATCGACTCGGCTTCTGCCGGGCAGAAGCAGCGCGCGACATTGCGGGGGCATTGTCGGGTGTTGCCACAAAGTCGTCACAACACGCGGCCATGGACGTCGTGCCGCGTACGTCCGGATACGCGATGACGCGGCGTGCAACATTGGGGGGTTATGATGAACAGTTCGAAGCTGGCAGCTATGCTGCTTGCAGGCGTCGCTACGCTTGCCGTCACGCCGGTTGCCGCGCGGGCGCAATCCGCCGGTACCACGCTTGCCGCCGATCCGGTCGACGACGGCAACACCATCGTCGTGACCGCGCAGCGCCGAAGCGAGGACAATCTAACGGTGCCGGTCGCGGTATCGGTGATCCGGTCGGAAACGCTCCACGATTACGACGCCGCGGGCGGCGACACGCTGCTGTCGCTGTCGGGCAAGGTGCCGAGCCTGTATGTCGAGACCTCGACCGGCCGCATCTTCCCGCGCTTCTATATTCGCGGGCTCGGCAATATCGATTTCTACCTCGGCGCGTCGCAGCCGGTCGAGATCATCCAGGACGATGTCGTCGAGGAGAATGTCGTGCTGAAGTCGAACCCGGTGTTCGACGTCGCCGATGTCGAAGTGCTGAAGGGTCCGCAAGGGTCGCTGTTCGGCCGCAACACGACCGCGGGCATCGTCAAGTTCGACAGCGCGCAGCCAAGCGAGACCTGGGCGGGACAGGGATCGGTCAGCTATGGCCGCTTCAACAGCGTCAATGCCGATGTCGGCATCGGTGGCCCGCTGACCAGGGACGGCACGATCAGCTTCCGCCTGTCGGGGCTGTACCAGCACCGCGACAACTGGATCAGCAACACCTATATGGGCCCGTCCGACGACGGCACCGTCGGCGGGCACAACAAGCTCGACGGCTTCGACGAGCGCGACGTCCGGCTGCAGGTGCTGGTCAAGCCGAGCGACGCGTTCAGCCTGCGGGTGGCTGGTCATTACCGCGACTATGCCGGCTTCGCCTCGATCTTCTATCGCGGCTCGATCATCCCCGGGACCAACGCGGTCCCTGCGTCGTTCGACCGCTCGGTCGTCGCCTATGACGAGGCGCAGAACAATCCGCAGGCGTACAAGACGCACGGCGTGTCGGTGAAGGCGGCATATGATTTCGGGGGCGTGACGCTGACCTCGATCACCGCCTGGGAACATGCATCGGGTTATAGCCGCGGCGATACCGATGGCGGCGCGGCAGCGAATTTCGGTGGCACCGCCGCCAATTACTGCGCGGTCGGCTGCGGCGAATCGCAGGGCCAGCTGCGCTATCTGGACCAGTGGACGCAGGAGGTCCGCCTGGCGAGCCCCGATACCGGACCGTTCAAATGGCAGCTGGGCGGCATCTATTTCGACCAGCGCGACAATACCGAATTCGACCAGCGCAGCTTCTTCCTGACCAACAACATACTGGGCACCGCGCCCAACCCGAACAATTTCGTGCTGCTGCACGACGTCAACACGTCCTATGCTGGGTTCGCGCAGGCCAGCTACGACCTGACCAGCGCGCTGACGCTGACCGGCGGCGTGCGCGTGACCAATGATACGAAGCGCACCAGCCTGTTGCTGCACCCGAACTTCGTCAATCTGGCGGTGCCGGTCACCGCGCCGGCCTCGTCCTATGCGTGCGGCACCGCAACCTATTGCCGCCTGTCGGACACCAAGCCCAGCTTCGACGCCAGCCTGCTGTACAAGCTGTCGCCCGAGGCCAGCGTCTATGCCCGCGTCGCGCGCGGTTTCCGCGGGCCGACGATCCAGGGCCGCTCGGCGGTGTTCGCGACCGCCTATACCACCGCTAATTCGGAGACCAACACCAGCTACGAAGCCGGCGTGAAGACCGCGTTCTGGGACGGCCGTATCCACTTCAATGCGGCGGGTTTCTATTATGTCGTCGACAATATCCAGCTGAACGGCAACGACGCCAACGGCAACGGCGTGCTGTTCAACGCCAGCAAGGGCAAGGGCTATGGCGCGGAGGCCGAACTGGACGCGCGTCCGATTCCCAATTTCCATATCGGGGTGGGGCTGAGCCTGTTGCATACCGAGATCGACGACAAGGGCGTCTACGCGCAGGTCGGCGCGGCGGGCGGGGTCCCGTCGGAGACGGTGCTCGACCCGACGGTCAGGATCGGCAACAATTATTTCGCGCAGATCAACGGCAACCCGTTCCCGAACGCGCCGGACTACAACGTCAACGTCAACGCCCGGTACGACATCCCGCTGGGCGACGGCAAAAGCCGGGTGTTCGTCTCCACCGACTTCAACCTCCAGGGCAAGACCGACTTCGTCCTGTACCGCGCGGTGGAATATAGCGCGGACGGCAATTACGAACTCGGGGCGAAGGTCGGGTATGCCTTCGGCCGGTACGAAATCGCGGCGTTCGCGCGGAACCTGACCAACACCAAGAACCTGGTCGATGTGATCGACACGTCGAACTACCGGGCGGGGATCTACAACGATCCGCGGGTGTTCGGGGTGATGCTCAGCGGGTCGTTCAAGTAAAGTCAACCCCGTCACCCCGGGCTTGTCCCGGGGTCCAGGGCCGCAAGCATTTCGTCCGTGGCTCTGGATGCCGGGTCAAGCCCGGCAAGACGCAGAGGCGGGCCGCCGTTGATCGTCAGTGGACGAACCGCGCGACCACATCCCGGTAGCTGCGCGACACCTTCACGCTCGCGCCCGAATTCAGCACCAGGAAGCATTCGCCGTTGGTATGCGGCTTCACCTGCTTGACCAGGTCCAGGTTGACGATCGTCGAGCGGTGGATGCGCTGGAACCGGCGGGGATCGAGCCGCTTCTCCAGGTCCTTCATCGTCTCGCGCAGCACCAGCGAATTGTCGCCGGTATTGATGACCATGTAATCGCCCGCCGCCTCGATCAGTTCGATCGTGTCGACATCGACACGGAAGATCTGGCCGCGGTCCTTGATGTTGATGAGCTTCTCGAACCGGTTCGCCTGCACCGCATCGCCGCCAGCCTCGCTCTTCTCCGCCGCGATCTCCGCCGCCGCCTCGGGCGCGACATCGGCCAGCACCTCGCGCAGCTTCTCGACCTCTTCCACGCCGCGCTTCTCGTTCAGTCGCTGGCGGACGCGTTCGACGGTGTCCGCCAGCCGCGATTCATCGACCGGCTTCATGAGATAATCCAGCGCATCCGCCTCGAACGCCTTCAGCGCATGGTCGCCATACGCGGTCACGAACACGAACAGCGGCGGCTCGACCTCCATCAGCCCCTGCACGACCGAGAAGCCGTCGAACCCCGGCATCTGGATATCGAGGAAGACGAGGTCGGGCTTGTGCGTCTTGATGCTGCGGATCGCCTCGCGGCCGTTCTGGCATTTGTCGACGATCTCGACATCGTCGAACGCGGCGAGGCGCAGTTCGAGGCCCTGGATCGCGAGCGGTTCGTCGTCGACGAGGATGGTGCGAATGGTCATGCGGTCTCTCTGTTCACGTCCTCGAGCTGGAACGGGATCTCGATCTCGACCCCGAACCCGCCGGTCGGCATGGCGCGTATTTCGAAACGGTGGTCCGGGCCGTAGGCCTGTACCAGGCGTTCCCTTATATTGGCGATGCCGACGCCGGTTGAAAGGCTCGGCGATTGGCGGACGCCGTTCAAGCCCGGGCCGGTATCGGACACGCCGATCTGCACGCGTTCTCCGCTCAACTGCACCGCGACCCGGATTTCCGCGCCGTCTTCCTGCGGGGTGACGGCGTATTTGATCGCATTCTCGACCAATGGCTGGAGCAGCAGCGACGGCAGGCGGGCACGTTCGGCGCGCGGATCGATATCGAATTTCGGCCGCAGCCGATCCTCGAATCGCATCTTCTCGATCTCCAGATACAGCTTCAGCGTCTCCATCTCCTGCTGGATGGTGACGTGCGCGGTCGGTTCGTTCGCCAGCGTATAGCGAAGGAACGACGCCAGCCGCGACAGCATCGCGTTCGCCCGCTCGGTCTGTTTCAGGAGCACGAGCGTCGAGATGGAATTGAGCGTGTTGAACAGGAAATGCGGGTTCAGCTGATAGCGGAGCATCGCCAGTTGCGCGGAGCTGGCCTGCGTCTCCAGATCCTTCATCTGGTCGATCTGGTCCTCGACGATCAGGTAGAAGTTGATCCCGAAATACAGCGCCGACCACCCCGCCAATACGGTGAACGCGACATAGGCCGCGCCGAGCATGCGCGTGAGCGTGATGCCCGGTTCGGTCGTCCGGATGAACGAGAAGGTGAACGCGTCGAGCGTCGCATAGAGCAAGGTCGCCACCGCGAGCGTCAGGACGGTCGCGAGAATGCCCGACACCCGGTGCAGCCCGCGATAATAGCCGTAGAGCGTGGAAAGCAGCAGCGTGATGCAATAGCCGACGATCGCCTCGATGATGACGGGGATGATCGATTCGAGCGACAGGTTCGATACCGACGACGCGCCGCGCAGCACCAGATACCCGCTCCACCCGACCGCCTGAAGCGTCCAGAAGGCGCGGCTCTTGTCCTCGAAGAAAGGGCGCGCCGTGATCGGCGGCGAGGCGGTCAGCGTGGCCATCGTCGCCGGCGTCCTACACCGGGTGGCGGCGGGGCGCAAAGCGGGGGAAGGGAGGGTAACAAGAAACCCGCCGCTCCTCAGGGAAGCGGCGGGTCGGTTGTCCCGTCCAACGCGCGAATTAGAAGCTCAGACGCGCGCCGACGCGGATCGTGTACAAGGACGGCAGCACGATCAGCTGATCCTGCACCGAACTCGAAGGGTTGAAGCTGGTGTACTTGTATTGGGCGCAGGAGTTGGTCCCTGCTGCCACGCACGACACCTGCGTGACCGTCTTGTAATAGGGGAAGCTGGCCCGTAGCTGCTCACCCCAATTATGGTTGAGAAGGTTCGTGAAGTTCTCGATATCCGCGAACAGCGAAATCTTGGATTTGCCGACAAAGGTCGGGATTTCCTGCTCGACGTGCAGATCGAGGCGCGAGAACCACTTCGAGTTGAACGCATTGCGCGGTGCCACCTGACCACGATATTGGTTCAGCCCCGTCGTGTTGATGAGGTTGTCGATCGCCGTTTGGGTGGCAACGCTGTCATAGATGACCTTGGGATCGTTCGGTCCGGTCGGCACATAGAAGAGATAGTGGCTGTTGCTCCCCACCGTCCCGAACACGTTGCTGCGCGACGAACCGCTGCTGCTGATGTCCTGGAAGGTGTAGCTGTACGGAGCGCCGATTCGGGTCGTGCCGAACAGGTCGATCCGGGTGCGGTTTTCGCCGAAGAACGCGTGGTCGAAGTCGACATTGTATTTGAATGAATAGCGTACTTCATCGTTCGAATGGCCATAGGCACCGCCATTGGCATCGTAATAAGCGCCATTGTTGTAGTTCGACGAGGCGACCGACGAGGTCAGTGCCTGCAGATCCTTGACGTCCTGGTAGGTGAAGCTGCCGCCGATGCTGACGCCCAGGTCCCAACGCTTGTCGAACCGGGCGACCGCGACGAAACTCCGGCCCTTGCTGGTGTTGGTCAGCACATAGTCGCCTGCGTTGTCGTTGCAGACTGTCGATGTGGTGGTGCAGGTGCCCGCCGCGCCGGGGATGGTCGCGACGACGTCGTAATAGCGCTGGCGACCGTCCGGCGTCAGCAAACCGGCGATCGGTCGATCGCGGAAGTCCTGCACCAAGATCGCGTTGCGGGTCTTCGTGTACAAGCCGTCTGCGCCGAAATTCCAGTGATCGCCGAGCGGCCCGAGATTGGTGTCGTGTGACACGGACAGCGTCCCGCGGAAGTAGGACGGGATCTTGAAGTTCGGCGCGATCGCCGAAGCGCTGCCGTTTTGGGTGGCGTTGCCGTTTTGGAGCGCCGCATTACAGGACGCGGGAATGCTGGTCAGGCTAACGGGGTTGACCGCCGCAAGGCATCCGGCCGCCAACTGGGTGACCGATACCGGCTGTGCGCCCGAGGCCGAGAAGGAGTTGCCGACGTACACGTCGGGCGTGCCGCCACCAAAGATGCCGGCACCGCCGCGGATCGAGAGGCGCGGGTCAGCCTTGTAATCGAAGCCGACGCGTGGCTGGAACAAGCCGCGGCCGCTGAGGAACGCGCGGTTCGAGAAGCCCTCGCGCGCGACGTAGTTCGCGTTCGACGGCGGGCGGTCGCTACTGCCATAGAGATCGTAGCGGACGCCGTACGACAGGTGCAGCTTGTCGGTGACCCGCCAGTCGTCCTGCAGGCCGAAGGTATAGGTCTGGTAGCTGAAGATCGCCGACGCATCGGCCGGGTTCAGCGTCGTCGCATTGGAGTAGCTGAAGGTCTGCGCGATGCGCGCGTTGAACGCCGCGATCGTGTCGAAATAATAGCTGCCGTTGGCACCGTTCACGAACAGATCGTAATTACTGCTGTTCTCGTACTCGAAATAGCCGCGGACGACGTGATCGCCTGCGGTGACGCGCACCACTTCCGATGCGCCGAAGGTCTTGACCCGCAACAGATTGGCCTGTGCCGAGGTCTGCGGACCGACCAGTACGGTCGGGACGCCCGACGAACAGCTCGTCGCCGAGCCGGTGGTGATCGCCGCGGCGGTGCCCGGATCGGTGCAGACCGTCGCCAGCGCGGTGTTGGCCAGAAGCGGCGTCTGGCCGCTCTTGTAATCCTTGTACCGCACGCGGGTCTCGGTGGAGAGCATCGACGACCAGTCCGAGTTCAGCTGGACGACGCCCGCGAACACCCGGTTCGGCTTGAGATAGTCGTCCGACGTCGTCGGCAGCGTGTTGGCGTTGGTGCTGCCCAGCGTATTGATCTGGTCCTTGGTATAGATACCGGTGATCGCGAGCCGTTGCGTGTCGGAGATATTGGCGTCGATCTTGCCGACGATGCGGTCGTCGCGGTCGCCGTTGTTGGTCAGGATACCGCCCGCGTTCACGCCGTAGACGTTCTGCGCGATGGTCCCGACGGCGTTGACCGTCGTGTCGCTGAGGTTGGTGAACGGGCTGGTGCCGTTGCTGGTGGCACCCCCGCCATAGGCGAGCGGAAGGCTGGCGCGGACGCGCTCGGCCGAGACCATGAAGAACAGCCTGTCCTTGATGATCGGCCCGGAAAGCGTCGCGCCGAAATCGCGGCTCTGGAAAGGCGGTAGGGTCACGGTGCCGTCGGCATTGGTGCCGCCGTTCAGCGACGAGAACGGCTTGGTCCGGTTCCCGTTCAGCGCGTCGCTGGAATAGGTGTAGAAGCCCGTGCCGTGGAACTCGTTGGTGCCCGACTTCAGGATGGCGTTGACGATGCCGCCCTGGAAGAAACCGTCGCGGATATCATAGGGCGCGACCTTGGTCTCGAACTCGCCGATCGAATCGAGCGGCACCGGGCCACGGCGCGACGGCAGGGCGTCGGGGTTCAGACCGAAGCTGTCCGTCAGCGGCACGCCGTCGACGGTGAAACGGTTGAAGCGCGGATTGACGCCCGCGAAGCTGACCTGGCGGCCGGTCGACTGGCTGGTGTCGAGCGTCGCGAACGGATCGCGCTGCATCAGGTCGCGGATGTCGCGGTTGACCGAGGTGATCTTGCTGATCTGGTTGGCGGTCAGGACGGTTTCAGGGCCTTCGCTGTTCGATCCAGCGCCACGCACTCGGCTCGCCGTTACGACGATATCCGTGGCAGTGTCGGCGATCTCGATCGGCAGGCTGAACGCCTGACCGGCGACGGTATAGACATCGGTGACCGTCTTGCTTCCGGCGGCGCTCGTCACTTCGACCGTGTATGGCCCACCTACCCGGAGACCGGCCGCGGAATAACTTCCATCGGCGGTGCTGGTCGTCTTGGCGACCGTTCCCGAGGGAACGTTGGTGATGACGACGGCCGCGCCGGCGACCGGCGCGCCGCCCGACGTCACCGTGCCGCGAATCGCTGCCGTCGTTTCCTGTGCCGATGCCACGGCCGGTGCCATGAGCGCGACCGCGGCCACGCCCCAGAATAGGTTGTTACGCATGATATTCCCCCGTTGAGCCTTCGCTCGTCGCCGTTGCGGCGGTGTTCGATGAAGGCTGCCCTGCACGGTGAATATTTCGGTTCGATGACGTTGGCGAGTCGCGAACCCGGATCGTTAGAACTCGGTCATGGTGCGTTGCAAAAAAGCAACGGCGCGGTCAGCGGCCGGCGGAGATCGCCCGCCAGTCCGCCTCGGAGATCACCCGAACGCCCAGATCCGCCGCTTTCTTCAGTTTCGACCCGGCACCGGGCCCGGCGACCACGAGGTCGGTCTTCGCCGACACCGATCCGGCGACGCGCGCGCCGAGCGATTCCGCCTGCGCCTTCGCCTCGTCGCGCGACAGCGTTTCCAGGCCGCCGGTGAATACGATCGTCATCCCCGACACTTCGGACGCGCGGGTTTCGTGGACGGTATCGAGGATCGTCAGCTCGGCCGCGAGATCGGCGACGACCGCGCGGTTGTGCTCCTCCGCGAAGAAATCGAGCAGCGCCTCGGCGACCTCGGGGCCGATCTGCTGCGTATCGACCGCGGCGACGATCGCGCGCTGGCGGCGCAGCGCGAACTTGCGGTCGGGTTCGGCGAGGACGGGGACCTGTTCGCCGCGGATCGCGAGCGCCTGCTCGACCATCGCCATGAACGCGGCGAAGCTGCGGTAGCGGCGGGCGAGGTCGCGCGCGGTGACCTCGCCGACATGGCGGATGCCGAGCGCGAACAGGAAACGGTCGAGCGGGACGGCACGCTTGTCCTCGATCGCCTGCAGGAGATTGTCGACCGACACCTCTGCCAGCCGCTCGCGCGCGACCAGCGTCCCGCGGCGGTCCTTCAGGCGGAAGATGTCGGCGGGGGAGGCGATGAGGCCGTCATGGAAGAAGTCCTCCACCCGCTTCAGCCCCAGCCCGCCGATGTCGAAGGCGCGGCGCGAGGCGAAGTGGATCAGCCGCTCGACGCGCTGCGCGGGGCAGATGAGCCCGCCCGAACAGCGCCAGTCGACCTCCTCCGTTTCGCGTTCGGCAAGCGAATCGCATTCCGGGCAGCGGTCGGGGAAGGGCCATGTGCCGCGCGCCTCGTCGCGCGACAGGTTCGCCGCGATCTGCGGGATGACGTCGCCCGCACGCTGCACGATGACGCGGTCGCCGGGCCACGCGTTCAGCCGCGCGATCTCGTCCGCATTGTGCAGCGTGGCGTTGGTGACGACGACGCCGCCGACGGTGACGGGTTTCAGGCGGGCGACGGGGGTCAGCTTGCCGGTGCGGCCGACCTGGATGTCGATCCGTTCCAGCACCGTCTCCGCACGCTCGGCGGGGAATTTGTGCGCGATCGCCCAGCGCGGGGCGCGCGCGACCTGGCCGAGCCGCGCCTGCCAGTCTCGCCGGTCGACCTTGTAGACGACGCCGTCGATGTCGAACGGCAGGTCCGCGCGGGCGGCCTCGATCGCGCGGTAGACGGCCAGCGCCGCGTCCGTGCCCTCGACCCGCGCGAAACCGTCGGCGATGTGGAAGCCCCAGCGGCGGAGCAGCTCGACCAGCGCGGATTGCGTGTCCGCGGGCATGTCGCTGACCTCGCCCCAGCCATGCGCGAAGAATTGCAGCGGACGCCGCGCGGTGACGTCGGCGTCCTTCTGGCGGAGCGATCCGGCGGCGGCGTTGCGCGGATTGGCGAACTGGCGTGCCTTGGCAGGGTCGTCCGCGTCGGCGAGCAGGCGGGCATTGAGCGCGGCGAAATCGGCCTTCGCCATATAGACCTCGCCGCGGACCTCGAAGATCGCGGGCGCATCCGCGGGCAGGTGCTGGGGGATGGCGGCAATGGTGCGGACGTTGGGGGTCACGTCCTCGCCCACCTGCCCGTCGCCGCGGGTCAGCGCCTGGACGAGAGTGCCGTCTTCATAGCGTAGCGAGCAGGAGAGGCCGTCGATCTTGGGCTCGGCGGTCAGCGCCACGGGTTCGTCGTCGGGCAGGCGGAGAAAACGGCGGATGCGCGCGACGAAGTCCGCGACCTCTTCGTCGCTGAACGCATTGTCGAGGCTCGTCATCGCCCTGGCATGTACGACCTTGGCGAGCGGCCCGGCGGGGGTCGCGCCGACGCGGCGGCTTGGCGAGTCGGCGCGGACCAGGTCGGGGAAGGCCGCCTCGATCGCGCGGTTGCGGCGGACGAGTGCGTCATAGGCGGCGTCGGTGAGTTCGGGGTCGTCCTCGTCGTGATAGCGGCGGTCCGCTTCGGCGATTTGCGCGGCGAGTGTCGCGAGTTCTTCGGCGGCGGTTTCGGGGTCGGTCGGCGGCGCGGTCATGGGGGCGGGGTAACGGAAGCGGGGCGGGGGCGGCAAGGGCGGTGGGCGATTTGGCGGATCGAACTCCGCCTGCCGCCGCCCCGGCGAAGGCCGGGGTCAAGCCACGAGCTTTTCACGGCGGCGCGATTCCCTCCGTTACCGGAACCATCGCAACCGGGCCCCGGCCTTCGCCGGGGTGGGTAACCTTATTCGACCTGCTTACCCTCCGCCGCCGCGCGCAGCCCCGCCAGCGTCGCGGTCGGCGTGATCGCTTCGGGGTCGAGCAGGCAATGGACGATCGCCGGCTTCCCGCTCGCCAGCGCGCGCTCGAAGGCGGGGGCGAAGTCCGCGGTCGCTACCACCGTCTCGCCATGCCCGCCATAGGCGCGCGCGAGTGCGGCAAAATCGGGGCTGGTCAGCGCGGTCGCGGCGATGCGCCCCGGGAAGGTCCGTTCCTGATGCATCCGGATCGTGCCGTACATGCCGTTGTCGATCACGACCGCGACGATGGGGATGCCGTGGTGCACCGCGGTCGCGAATTCCTGCCCGTTCATCAGGAAATCGCCGTCGCCTGCCAGAGCGATGACGATGCGGTCCGGATGCTGGCGCTTGGCCATGACCGCGGCAGGGACGCCGTACCCCATCGATCCGCTGGTCGGTGCCAGCTGCGTGCCGAAACGGCGGAAGCGGTAATAGCGGTGCAGCCAGCCGGCATAATTGCCCGCCCCGTTGCAGAGGATCGCATCGCCCGGCAGCCGGTCGCGCAGCCACAGCATCGCCGCGCCGTAATCGAAGCCGCCCGGCAGCGGGCCGGTGGTATCGGACCACATGCGGTAGGACGCGTGGAGGTCGGCGGTTCTCGGACGCGGTGGCCCGGCGGGGATATCGGCCATCGCGGTCAGAAACGTGCCCGGCGTCGCCTCGATCGCGAGCGCTGGCTGGTAGATGCGGCCCAGTTCCAGCGGATCGGGATGGATATGCACCAGCCGTTGGCGCGGGGTCGGCACGTCGATGAGCGTGTAGCCCGACGACGCGATCTCCGACAGCCGGCCGCCGAGCAGGATCAGCATATCCGCCTCGCGCACCGCGGCGGCGAGCACGGGATTGGGGCCGATCCCCAAGTCGCCCGCATGATGCGGATCGGTCGCCGGGAACAGATGCGCGCGGCGGAACGCGGTCGCGACGGGCAGGTCATGGGCAGCGGCCAAGGCGACCAGCGCGTCGGCGGCGGCTTGCGTCCAGCGTGATCCGCCGACGATGACGAACGGGCGTTCGGCCTCCGCGAGCATCGCCGCGACGGCGTTCGCGTCGTCCGCCGACACCGCGGGTTGCGATGGCGTGACATAGGGCGCATCGGCGACGGTCGCGATATCGTCCAACATATCCTCGGGCAGCGCGACAACGACCGGCCCGGGGCGTCCCTGCATCGCGATCCGGAACGCGCGCGCGACCAGTTCGGGGATGCGATCCGCACGGTCGATCTCGACCGCCCATTTGGCGACCGCGCCGAAGGTCGCTGGGTAATCGAGTTCCTGGAACGCCTCGCGCCCGCGCATCGCGCGCGCGACCTGACCGACGAACAGGATCATCGGCGTCGAATCCTGTGCGGCGATGTGGAGCCCCGGCATCGTGTTGGTCGCACCCGGCCCGCGGGTCACGAAGCAGATGCCGGGCCGGCCGGTCAGTTTCCCATACGCCTCCGCCATCATCGCCGCCCCGCCCTCCGCGCGGCAGGTCAGCAGGTCGATCCCGGTATCGGTCAGCGCGTCGAGGACCGACAGATAGCTTTCGCCCGGCACGCAGGTGGCACGGTCGACGCGCTGGATCACGAGCTGGTCGACCAGCAGGCGCGCGGCGGTGCGTTGGGGGGCGTTCATGCGAGGCTCCGGGGCGTCATCAGTGGTTTTCGTCCGACCTACCCAGCCACCCCGGCGCAGGCCGGGGTCCAGTCAGGTAAGCGACTGTTGCAGCGTACACCGTGTCCTCACAAGCGTCTTGCACTTGGGCCCCGGCCTACGCCGGGGCGGCGGCTGGAGCGGGCCCCGCCTCGGCATCGACGCTGGTGCCGGACGACGACCTTGCCTAATCGGTGGCGCGATGAACGCGTGGTCTTCGCCCGGGTTGACCCCGACACCCGCGCCGACGCGCCGTGCATGGTGGCGCACGCTCGCCATCCTCCTGCTCGTCGCGATCGCTGCCCGGGCACGGACGTTCGGCAATCCGATCATTCAGGTGGACGAGGAATTCTACCTCCTCATGGCGCGCGCGATGTGGCGCGGGGCGCTGCCCTATGTCGACATCTGGGACCGCAAGCCGATCGGGCTGTTCCTCGTCTATATGCCCGCCGCGCCCTGGTCGCCGCAGACCGGGGTCTATGTCTATCAGGCGATGGCGCTGGCGGCGGTCGTCGCGACCGCGGCGCCGATCGTGCGGCTGGCGCGGATCGCAGGGTGGTCGCGCGGCGCGCTGATGGCGGGCGTGCTGTACATCCTGTGGATCGATCTGGCGGACGGGCAGGGGGGGCAATCGCCCGTCTTCTATAATGCGTTGATGGCGGGCGCGGTCGCGCTGGTCGCGGGTGCCGTCCCCGAACGCCGGCGGCGGGCCGGGGTGCTGGCGATGGCGCTGGTCGGATGCGCGCTGCAGGTCAAATATTCGGCGCTGTTCGAAGGCGTCTGGATCGGGCTGTGGCTTATGTGGGACGAACACCGCGTCACCCGGTCGATCGGCCGGGCGATTGGTTACGGCGCGGTGCTTTGTACGGTCGCGCTGGTGCCCACGATGCTCGCCGCGGGAACCTATGTCGCGATCGGCCAGGGTCAGGCGTTCGTATATGCGAATTTCCTGTCGATCCTCCAGCGCCATGCCGACGCACCCGCGGTCCGGCTGGACAATGCGATCGTGGCGCTGGCGCTGCTCGGGCCGCTCCTCCTCCTTGCGCTGGCGGGGATCGGCGCGCCGCGGGGCGATGCGCAGCAGCGCAGCGTGCGCGGGTTCCTGCGCGGCTGGCTGGCGGTGGCGGTCTTCGGACTCGTCGTCTTCGGCGGCTGGTACAACCACTATACGCTGCCGGTGATGCTGCCCGCGACCCTTTGCACCGCGGCGTTCTTCGGCGATCGGCGGATCGGGCGATGGCTCGCGATCCCGGCGATGGTGGCGGGGTTCGTCGGCGGTCAGCTCGTGGTGGCCTCCGCGCTGCATCACCGCGGCAGTCCCGCCGAGTTCGCCGCGGTCGTCCGCGCGATCGGGCCCGGGCCGGGCAGTCTGTATGTCGATATCGGCGACCCCGCGCTCTACACCTTCACCGGCCGGCACGCGCTGTCGCGCTACCTCTTCCCCTCGCACCTGCAGATCGCGCGCGAGGCGGGGGCGATCGGGGTCGACCAGGCGGCGGAGGTGGACCGCATCTTCGCGCGGCGACCGGAGGTGGTCGTGCTGCAAGGGCCGGAGACCGACGAGATGCCCGAACGCGCGGTACAGGTCGCGGGCCTCGTCGCGCGCGGCGGCTATGCGCGCCCCGTCCGGCTGCCGCTCGGGCGATTATGGGCGGACGTCTATCATCTCAAAACCCGATCGCCGTCCCCAGCCGGACGTTGAACGGCTGAAGCGGCGTCGTCAGGTCGCGCGCGGACAAGGCGAAGGGATTGCCCGACGCGAAGCGGTTGCCGCGGACGTTGGTCAGATTGTCGATCGACAGCGTCGTCTCGATCCGTCCGTGCCGCAGCCCGGCGCGGACCGCGAAATCGGCATATTTGCCTTGATCGACATCGAACAGGTCGCCGGTGCCGATCACGGATCGGCCCGTATAATTTCCCGATCCGCCGATGATCGCGGTCATGCCGCGACCGATCGACCATTCGTAACTGGCGTCGATCTTCGCGGCGATCGGCGGCGTGTCCGGCAGGCGGCGATGCGCGGGGCTCGACAGGTCGGCGAGCGGGCCGGTGACGCTGTTCTGCGTATACAGGAACGCCGCGGTCGCACGCAGCCCGACGATCGGGACCCAGTCGGCGGTGCCCTCCACCGCCGTGATCCGCGCGTTGCCGATATTGTCGGTATAGGGCAGTCCGCGGCGGTTCACGAGATCGGCCTGGATGTCGGTCCAGCGCGCATAGGAAACCGCCGCGGTCAGCGACAGGCCGGTCGCGCCGCTTCGCAATTTGCGCACGCCGATCTCCCCGACGCGGATCGAATCGGAACCGAAATCCGCGACCCGCCCGATGCCGCGCGCGACCGCGAGCCCGCCGGTGCGATACCCCGTCTGGAACCGGCCATAGAGCGCGAGGTCGGACGTCAGTTTCCACGAAAACCCGGCGGTCGGATCGACTCGCCGGGTCGATCGGCCCTTCACGAAATTGGTGTTGATGGTCTTGAAATCGGGCTCGCCGTCGACTCGCGCGATCGTCAGGCGCGCGCCAAGCGTGACCGCGAAGTTGCGCGTGACCGCCAGCGTCCCCTCGCCGAACGCCGATCCGCTTTGAGTGACGTTGGTCACGCCGTCGATCGACGGCACGGTGCCGACGATACCCAGCGCGCGCTGTTCGGCGTCGGTATTGCTGAGCAGCGTGAACCCGATGACCCAGGAACTGCCGGTGGTCAGCGACCGCGACAGCCGCATCTCCTCGGTCAGCAACCGCTTCGCGGTATCGACATCATAGGCGGTCGCCGGTCGCTCGCCGCCCGGCCCGCCGCGCGCCGGGGACAAGGCAGTGGCGTCGAACATCTCGGCCGAATGATTGTCGGTCATCGCGGTCGCCGACAGCAATTCCAGTCCGCTCGCCCAGGTCTTGCGGATCGACAGGCTGCCGAGCGCGACCTGATTGTGGAACGGCTGCGGCAGGGAGGACCGGTGCGACAGCGGGCCGCTGCCGGCCTCGGCATATTGTGCGTCCGCGCCGTCGATCCGCTGGATCAGTCCGGTCGCGTCGATCATCCAGCCGCCACCGGGATCATATTTCACCGCCAGTCGTCCACCCAGGGTGTCGATCCGGTTGGTATGATCAAGCCTGCGTGCCGGGTCGTCGATATAGCCGCCCTGCCGCTCGTCATACGCGACCGCGCGAAAGCCCAGCCGGTCGTCGATCACGGGCAGGTCGACCATGCCGGCGACGTCGTAGCCGGGTCCACCGCCCGCGGTGAACGTCCCGCCGGCGGACACCGCCCCGCTCGCCCGGTCGAGCGCGACGGGATTGGGCAGCAGGCGGACGATACCGCCGATCGATCCGGAGCCGTAGAGCGTGCCCTGCGGCCCCTCCATCACCTGCACGCCCTGCATGTCGTACAGTTTCAGGCTGGGGTCCGCGCCGGCATAGCCCAGCTGCACGTCGCCGACATAGATGCTTGCGGTCGATTGGGTTGCCCCGTCGAAGCTGCTGTCGGCGATGCCGCGAATGAAGATCTTGTTCCGACCGGGTCCGAATTCGGTGTTCTGCAGGACCGGGGTCGCGCGGGCGACATCGGTCATGTCGGGCAGCGACGGGATGTCGGGCGATCCGTTCGGCGAAATCGTCGTGAGGGTGCCCGGATAGCGAAGCAGCGGGATATGCTGCTTGCTGGCGGTGACGACGATATCGCCGTTCGGGGTTTCGGGGGGCGGCGGCGCTGCCGCGCGGCGGGCGGGCGGCGGCGGGGACGGTAGGGAGGGGCGGACGGCGGCGTCGCGAACGATGCGCCAGCTGCGCGAATCGATCGCCACCGCATGATAGCCGCTGCCACCCAGCAGCCGGGCCAGCGCTGCCGCGACCGGGACATCACCCGACAGCGCGCGGGTGCGCACCGCACGCAGCGCGGATTCGGTGCTGATGATGTCCTGCCCGCTCTGCCGGGCGAGCGTGGTCAGCGCCACGTCCAGCGTCGTGGCCGGGATGGCGATGTGCGCGGCCGGGGCTGCGGGGGCGGCGGTGGCGAAGACTACGGTCGCGAGAACTGCGACCAAGCCGCGGGATCGGCCGGCCCCGGGCGGATCAGTTCGTCGGTGCCGCCCCCGGCGTGATGATCCATCGCTCACCGTCACGCCGCCACGTCGCTCCGATCAATGCAGCGAGATGCGGTATGTCGCGACCCGCCCCCCCAGACAGCGCGACCATGCCGGTAAAGGGACGGTCGGACAAGCCCGGTGCGAGGCGGACATCCGTTCCGTAACGACGCCCTATCGCGGCGAAGACGCTGGATAGCGGTTCGCCGGCAAACGTCATGCGCCCGTCGCGCCACCCGCCGACCGCAGCCGGTTCGACGGCAGCCAAGGTAACGCTGCCCAGACCTTCGTCGGCGGACAGACGCCGGCCCGCAACGAGCGTCAGCGCGTCGCGACCCGGCTGAAACATCACCGATCCTTCGGCGACTGCGACGTCGAGCCGCTTGCCCGCGCGCGTCACGTCGAAGACGGTGCCGATATCACGCAGCGTCAGCGCGCCCGAGCGGACGGTGAACGGATCGGCGGCGTCGTGGCGGACGTGGAACACCGCCTCGCCCGAGGCCAGGCTGACGCTGCGCGGCTTGGTCTTGTCGAGGTCCAGGCGAGACGCGCCGTCCAGATCGATTCGGGTGCCGTCGGCGAGCGCGATCGTGCGCTGTTCGCCGGGGCGGGTCACGACCGAATAGGGCATCGCCGCCTGGGGTAGCATCGCGGGCAAGAGCAAGGCGACCAGGCTGGCCGCGATCGCGGTGCCGCCGACGCCGAAGGCCCAGCGGCGCGGCAGCAGCGGACGGGCAGCCGGCGGTGCCAGCGGCGCGGCGATGGCGGGCATCGCACGGTCGTCCGCCGCGACACGGTCATAGGCACGCGCGTTCGCCGGATCGGCCTCCAGCCAGTCGACGAAGGCGACCCATTCGGCCTCGCCCATCGCGTTCGAGCGCAGATGCCAATCGATCGCCTGACCCATGATGGCGTCGGGGATCGGCGCGGCCATGGCCGCGTTGGATATGATGTCGGTCACGTCAACGGACCCCTTTCATCGATCAGACGATTCCGATCGGCGGCACCCGCATCGAATTGCGTCGTCGCATCCGAAATTTGTTTGTACGCGCGCCGCAGCAGCTTCTCGACGCCGCTGACGGTGATGCCGAGCTGGGTGGCGATGTCGCGTTGCGGCCGTTCCTCGAACCGAAACAGGCGAAGCGCGGACCGCATCCGTTCGGGCATCTCGGCGATCACCGCCTCGACCGCGGCGAGCTTCTCGCGGCCCATCAGCACGCGCTCCGCATCGGGAAGGTCCTCGGCGGCGACCTGGACGTCCACCCAGCCGGTATCGCGCGCCATCCGTCGTTGTCCCGCGATGCGCCGATCGGTCGCGAGATTGGCGGCGATGCGGTACAGGAACGCGCTCGGCTGGCCGATCGGTCCGGTGACGACGAGCTGGTCGATGCGGAACCACATGTCCTGCAAGGCATCCTCGGCCTCGTCGCGGTCGCCGAGCCGCGCGGCCAGCAGACGGAGCAATTGCGGACGCATTTCCAGGAAGACGGCCTTCAACCCGCTTTCGGTCATGCGACTCCCATAGGGTTTCCGACCCTTGGCCCCAGAATCAGCCGGGAAAGACCAGGCCGTGTGCTCTAGCAATGGCGGCGATCGGCAGGCGGCGCAATGCTGCCGCTTCGCGGACGCGCGCCGCTGCGATCGCGTCGCCCGCACGGGCCCCGGTGCCCGGGTGGCACATCACCAGATGGCGCTCGCCGGGGCGGCGGAGGAACGCCGGGAAGATCGTGTCGTAATCGCGCGCGAAATCATAATGGCCCGCAAACCCTGCGTTGCAGGCAATGCCCCGCGCGGCGGCGGCGCGGCGCAGCCCGACCGAATGGACCGCGCTCGCCAGTGCCTTGCCGCGGAACGGACGGGCCAGCAAAGCAGGTAACGCGTCGGTGCAAGTCCGCACCCAGGCCGCGGGTGCGCGGCGGGCGATCTCGTCCAGCACGATCTCGCGCACGCCCTTCAGCGCGTGCGCGTGCTGGTGGCCGTCGACGAAGGCGGGGGCCCGGCCGCGCGCCGATTCGAACCGGTCGAACTGCGCGGCGATCTCGGCCGCCATCTCCGCGAGCGGCAGCGTACCGCGTGCGGCGGCGCGTCGCAGGTGATCGATCGTGGGCAGGATGCCCGCCGGTGCGAGCGTCGGCGCGGCGGTGACCGGCGCTTCCAGGGTCAGCACGAGGTGCAGCCCGACCTCGAGCGTGTCGGGCGCGGTGTCGAGCAGCCGCGCGTCTCCGGTCCAATTGGGCAATACCGCCATGCAGCTAGTGGCGGTCAGCCGGCGGTCGGCGGCCAGTTCGGCGATGACGTGGCTGGTGTCGGTCGAAAAGGCGAAATCATCCGCACACAGAATAAGCCGCGGCACCGACCGTCCTTTCCGGACCAGCGCGTTCCGGACCGTGGAACCGGCGTTCGCGGATCGACTGGCTCGACAGGCGACGCCCGTCAAGCCGGCGGCCGAGGAAGCGGTAGAAGAACCAGTCCCCCGCAACCGGCGCGAGCGCGGCGTAGAGCAGCCGTTCGGCCAGCGTCCAGCGGATCGACGGGCGATCGCGGTCGCGCACCGAGGGCACGCACCACAGGTCGGTCGCATAGCCCATCGTGCCGTGTTTCAGCACCTGGTGGACGATCTCGTGGTCCTCCAGCACATAGGACCAGCGCGCGGCATCGAACCCGCCCGCGCGGCGCAGTACGTCGGTGCGAAACGCCTGGCCCGCGCCGCCGGTATGACATTGCCCGCGAAGCAGCGCGGCGGTCTTCACGATCCGGCGACCTGCCTTCTCGTGCGCGTCCGCGCTCGCGCCCTGCGTCACGAAATAGGCACCGACGACGACATGGCCCTCGGCCAGGACGCGGCCGGCATTGGCGAGATAATCCGCGGGATACCAGGTGTCCGCATCGCAGGTCGCGACGTAGATCGTACGGACGAGGCGCAAGCCGGCGGTAAGCGCGGCGACCTTGCCCGGGCGAGCCTCGGTAACGACGACGAAATCGAGACCGAGGCGGCGGCATGCCGCGGTGGCGACGCCCGCGCTGCCGTCGGTCGAGCCGTTGTCCACGAGGATGAACCGCGCGCGCACCCGCTGCGCGGCCAGGCTTTCCAACGTCAGCGGCAACAATACGCGTTCGTTGAAAAAGGGGACGACGACGCTCCAGTCGGGCATGCGCCGGTCGAGTATCGCGGGGCGTGTCCAGCCGGAGGCACCGCTATCGTTGCCGAACGGATCGGCGCTACGCGTCTCGAAATCAAACAGCATGCAGTGTCCCCACCCGCTACACCGTTTCCGATGCCGCGATCTCCCCGTCACATGCAGGACGATGCCGGGCTCGCGGACCCGCACCCGACGGTGACGATTTTTTAATCATCCTGCGGACCGAGCGGATCGGGGCGCGCCTTGGCGATTGCGCGGATCAGGTGGCGCTTTGGCCGGTTACGCGGATCAGGCCGCGCTTTGGCCGGTTACGCGGATCAGGCCGCGCTGGGGCTGAGGACGCCGCGCGTGCGCCTGGCGGCACCCTCGATCGCGTCGCCGATCGACAGGCCGATCCCGGCGAGCACATGCGTCGCCGCCACGAGCGCCGCCATCATCGTCATCAGTTGCGCTACGTCCGATCCGCGACCGAGCAGCGCCGCGGTGGTACCGGCGAAGACCAGTTCGCGGTTCGAGATCAACGGCAGCCGCGACAGGACGAGTTTCAGCGCGGCGAAGGCGAGCCAGTAGACGACGGCGATATCGGGCAGCGCGATATGCCAGAGTACCGCGGTCAGCAGCACGGTCAGCGCGGCGCGAATGCCATGGATCGTCACGATCCGCGCCAGCATCGCCGGCGGCAGGCTGAACAATCGCTTGCCGAACGCCAGGGCGAAGATCGGCGGGGCAAGGATGACCGCGATCGACGGCAGGATCGCCCAATAAGGGATGGCGAGGTGCAGCTTGCCCGCGACGGGCACGACCGCCAGCGCGGCGGCCAGCGTGACGATGCTGCCGACCGCGGACGACAGGATCGCGACATCGCGCACCGCGCGGAACGCGTCCGCACCGACTTCGCCCGACCGCCGCGCCCAGGTGTACAGATACGCCTCGCCGATATAGCCGAACACCAGTTCGTTGCCGATCGTCTTGCGAAGCAGATGCTGCATCCCCGATACCGGCATCCGCCAGATCCGGCTGTAGATCGACCAGTCGGCGACGACCGGCGTCATGTACATGACCGCGAACACCGACCAGAATATCGGCGCATGCGGCACCATCGCGGCGATCGCGTGCCAATCCATCATGTGAAGTTCGAACAACGCACCGCCGAGCACCGCGACGGAGATCGCCCGCCCGCCGATGCGGGCGACCAGCGGATCGGCCAGCAGGCGGCGGGTCCGGTCGAAGGCGGTGCGCAGCGTATCGTTCATGACAGCCCTTCGCGATGCGTCAGGCATCGCTCACATTGCATGGACGATGCGGTGCGACCGATTCCGCACCCGGACATTCGTCATGGCATCCGCTTCGCCACCGTGCGACGGCGTTCGACGAAGCGATTGCGACGAGGCGAGGGTAAGGCGGGACGGGATGCGCGAGCGAATGTCGCCATGGCAGCGCGGCCGGTTGCCGCTGATCCTCCTCGCGTTGGCCGTGGCGACGCGGGTCTGGGACGTCGGCAACCCGATCGTCCATGTCGACGAACAATATTATCTGCTCGTCGGCGACCGGATGCTCAGCGGTGCGCTGCCCTATGTCGATATCTGGGACCGCAAGCCGATCGGGCTGTTCGCGATCTACGCCGCGATCCGCTTGCTTCCCGGCAACGGCATCGTCGCGTACCAGCTCGTCGCGCTGTCGTTCGCGGCGGCAACGGCGTGGGTCGTCGAGCGGATGGCGCGCAAGGTCGGCGCATCGCGCGGCGCGGCGTTGGCGGCGGGTGCGGCCTATCTGGTCTGGCTGCCGCTGCTGAGCGGCCGGGCCGGCCAGTCGCCGGTCTTCTACGACCTGTTCGTGACGCTCGCGGCCTTGTTGTCGCTGCGGCTGCCGGAACTTGCGGGCGAGCGGCGGGTCGGGGCGATCGTCGGCAACGGCGTTATGGTGTGTCTGCTCGCCGGGCTGGCGATCCAGACCAAATACACTCCCGCGGTGGAGGGGGCGTATTTCGGCGTCGTCCATCTGGTCTATTTGCGCCGCGCCGGCGCGCGCCGGCGGGTTATGGGCGCAGCGGCGATCGCATGGATCACACTGGGCATCGCGCCGACCGCGCTGGTCGTCGCGATCTACCGGGCGAAGGGGCCCGCGATCTTCGCCGCCTTCTGGTTCGCGAACTTCTCGTCGATCCTGCTGCGGCACGGCTATCCGGCCAGCAAGATCGCGATGCGGCTGATCGGTACCTGGTCGCAATTGTCGCCGCTCGCCATCGCGGCATGTGTCGCCTTGCGGGCGGGGCCCGGCGCCCGCGCGCCGGGTATCGCGTTCGGCTGGCTGGTGGCGGCGCTGGTGGGGTATGCGATGATCGGCGTGTTCTTCGATCATTACGCGTTGCCGCTCGTCGCCCCGCTGTGCGTGGCGGCGGCACCGACCTTCACCCCGCACCGGCGCGCGATGATCGCCGCGCTCGCGGCGGGGTGCGCGGTGTTCGCGGTCAAGCTGGCGCTTCGCACCGACGACCGCGCCGCGGTGTATGCGGTCGCGCGGACGATGGCAGCGAACGATCATGGTCGCTGCCCCTATGTCTTCGCGGGCGATTCGATCCTGTACCATCTGGCGCAGGCCTGCCTGCCGACGGCCTATGCCTTCCCCTCGACGCTGGCCTATGCCCCCGAACAGGGGGCGACGGGGATCGACGAGGCCGGCGAGGTCGCGCGGATCATGGCTGCCGCGCCGCCCGTCGTCGTGACGCTGGATCACCCGCTCGCCGACTGGAACGCGCAGAGCCTGGCCGTCATGCGCGCCGCGCTCGCGCGCGATTATCGGCTGGTGCAGATCGCGCCGCGCGAGGGCGGGCATATGCTGGTCTATCGGCGACGTACGCACCGCGGCTGATCGGCCGGCCAACGTCTCGCTGGACTCGGATGACGGCTTCACTATATACCGCTTGGTATGAAACTCTGCTGTCCCCAGGCACCCGCCAAGGGTCGGCCGCGCGAGTTCGATCTCGACGAGGCGCTGACCGCGGCGCTGCGCGTGTTCTGGACCAATGGGTACGAAGCGGCGTCGATGGCGGAATTGACCGCGGCGATGGGGATCACGAAGCCCAGCCTATATGCCGCGTTCGGCAACAAGGAAGCGTTGTTCGGCAAGGCGCTCGATCTCTATGAGCGCGAGAAGCTGGCGTATATGAAGACCGCGCTCGACGCCCCGACCGCGCGCGGCGTCGCCGAGCGGCTGTTGCGCGGCGGGCTCGAAATGCACGCGTCGAGCTGCAACCCCAAAGGCTGCCTCAGCGTCATCAGCACGATGGCATGCGGTAGCGAAACGGAGTCCATCAAGGATGCGGTGATCGCGCGGCGTGCCTCTTCGGAGGCCGCGATGGTCGCCCGGTTCGAACGCGCGCAGGCCGCAGGCGAACTGCCCCACGGCATGACCCCCGCCGCGCTCGTCCGCTATCTCCTCGCATTGATGCAGGGGCTGGCGATACAGGCGGGGTCGGGCGCATCGGTCGAGCAGCTGGAGCAATTGGTGGAGACCAGTCTGTCGATCTGGCCGACCGCTCCGGAAAATTAATTCTACCGAACGGTAAAGAAAGCGGTTGACGACCGGGGGTCGGCTTTTATATACCGCCTGGTATCGAAGACGGGGCGTTCCCGCTTCACGACCGCGACGGGTTTTCGCCGCCGCGGCATCGTTACACATCAATGCCGGCGGAACGGCGCGCGCGACCTTGGTTGCGCGCGGTGATCGGCCGACGTCGCTCGCCATCAGGGGTGTTCGATCATGGCCTATCTCGATCTCGACAACGCCTTCGCCGCCCCGGTCGGCGCGACCTGCCCCGCGCCCATCGCCGAAGCGGTCGCCGGGCTGCCGGGATTCACCGCGCTGGAATGGAGCGTGATCGCGCTCGCCAAGCGCGATCCGCTGCGCAGCCTGTCGCAGCCCAGCCGCATGTCGCGTGCGGTCGGTGGCCTGTTCGGGCTCGGCACCCGTTCGCGGCTCGCGGATGGCCGGCTCGAAGCGCTGCGCCGGCTGGCGGTCCACGCCTGGCACCACGGCTTCGCGCTGCCGACGCGCGAAATCGACGCGTTCGTCGCGGCGGGTTTCCTGGCGGCGCAGGTCGAGACTTTGGTGGCGAGCGTCACCGGCGTGCGGATCGGGCTGCGCGCGTAATCTCTTTCTCCTGCGTCCGCAGGAGCACAAGACGTCAAACGATCTCGAACAACCCCGCCGCGCCCATCCCGCCCGCAGTGCACATCGACACCACGACATAGCGCACGCCGCGCTTCTTTCCCTCGATCAGCGCATGCCCCACCAGCCGCGATCCGGTCATCCCGAACGGATGCCCGACCGCGATCGCACCGCCGTTGACGTTGTACTTCGCCGGATCGATGCCGAGATGGTCGCGGCAATACAGACATTGCGACGCGAACGCCTCGTTCAGCTCCCATAGCCCGATATCGCCGACCGACAGCCCGGCGCGGTCGAGCAGCTTGGGGATCGCGAAGATGGGCCCGATCCCCATCTCGTCGGGCGCGCAGCCCGCCGCCTGGAACCCGCGATAGATGCCCAGGATGTCCTTGCCCTCCGCCGCGGCGGTCGCGCGGTCCATGACGATCTGCGCGGCGGCACCGTCCGACAGCTGGCTGGCATTGCCCGCGGTGACGTTGCTGCCCGGCCCGGTGAACTCGCCGCCCGCCCACACCGTCTTCAGCCCCGCCAGCGCCTCGACCGTCGTACCCGCGCGAATGCCCTCGTCCTGCGATATCGTCACCGTCTCGCTGCCGGTGCGGTTGCCCTGCTTGTCGAACAGCGCTTTCTCCACCGTGATCGGCACGATCTCCTGGGCGAACGCCCCCGCCGCGACGCCCGCGGCGGCGCGCTGCTGGCTCTGTGCGGCGTATTCGTCCTGGGCGGCGCGGCTGATGCCGTAGCGATCGGCGACGATCTCCGCGGTCTCGATCATCGGGATGTACGCGGCGGCGACGTTGTCGGTGACACTGGTGTTGACGTAGCGCGGCGCGTCCTTGGTGACGGTGAAGCTGATCGATTCCATCCCGCCCGCCAGCGCGACGTCGATATCGCCCGCGATGATCGACCGCGCGGCGAGCGCCACCGCGGTCAGCCCGGACCCGCATTTGCGATCGAGCGTGAAGGCGGGGACGCTCTCGGGCAGCCCGCCAGCGAAGATCGCCATCCGGCCCGCGTTACCGCCTTGCGTCCCCCATTGGTTGCCGACGCCCCAGAACACATCGTCGATCCGCGCGGCGTCGATCCCCGCACGCGCCACCGCGGCGTTCATGACATGCCCCGCCAGCACCGGTGCTTCGGTCGCATTGAACGCGCCGCGATAGGCCTTGCCGATGGCGGTCCGGGCGGTGGAGACGATCGCGGCTTCGCGCATGGAGGTGCCTTTCGAGGGATGGGTATGGCGCTCGCATCTAGGCGGTCGGGCGATGCTTTGAAAGTCTGGCCGGTGACGCTAGGACCACCGCTCCGTCACCCCGGCCTTGACCCGGGGCCCCGCTTCTTCGGCGCACAAGAAGAAGCGGGACCCCGGGTCGAGCCCGGGGTGACGAAAGAGGGGAACGTCACCGTCCTCCCCGACCGTTCGTGCTGAGCTTGTCGAAGCACATGCCACCGGATACGCCCTTCGACAGGCTCAGGAAGAACGGTGGATCCGATGGCAAACGAAACCAGCGTCACCACTACCTACGACGGCCACGTCGCGATCGTCCGCTTCACCCGCCCGCCCTACAATTTCGCCGACCTCGCGATGATCGAGGCCATCGGCGCGGCGTTCGACGAAGCGGACGCCGACCGCGACGTCCGCGCGATCTTGCTGGCGTCGGAGGGACGGACCTTCTGCGCCGGCGCCGACCTGGTCAACGCCAACCCCGTCGCGAAGGACCTGGCACCCGGCGCGCGCAACCCCTTCTACGTCGCGGCGGCGAAGCTGTTCGGGGTGAAGACGCCGGTCGTCGCGGCAGTGCAAGGCGCCGCGGTCGGCGCGGGGCTGGGCCTGTCGCTAGTCGCCGATTTCCGCGTGGCCGGGCCCGACGCCAAGTTCGTCGCCAATTTCGTGGCGCTGGGGTTCCATCCCGGCTTCGGCATATCCGCCGTGCTGGAACGCGTGATCGGCCGTCAGCGCGCGCTGCTGATGGCCCTGACCGCGCGGCGCATCCGCGCGGAACAGGCGTTCGAGTGGGGGCTGGCGGATGCGCTGGCCGACGATCCGTTCGAGGTGGCGCTGGCCCTGGCGCACGAGATCGCGGCGGGCGCACCGCTGGCGGTCGCATCGACGCGGGCGACGATGCGGGGTGACTTGGCCGCGCTGGTCGAGGCGCAGACGGATCACGAACTAGCGGAGCAGGCTTGGTTGCAGAAGACGGCGGATTTTGCCGAAGGGGTGCGGGCGGTGGCGGAACGGCGCGTGGGGAGTTTCCGGGGGGAGTAGGGGCGTCGATTATCGACCACCTTCGAAATACGCGTGCGGTCTAGATGCGATCAGTCAAACGATGTCGATCGCGTCGCGAGCCAATCTTTGAGCGCGAGCCAATGATTGGCGCCAGCCTCGACGAGAATGATCTGGCCGGGGATCGCGTGGGCATCGATGAGACCCGTCAGGTGCAAATTCCGGCGATAGCTGAGATCACTGACAACCCGACTCGCGATTCCTTTTCCGCAAGGCGTGCCGTTGATGGGATCGTAATGCTCGCCATAAGCTCGTCGGTACCAAGCGGCATATTCGAATCCCGCGACGGGCTGGACGGCGGTGGCATAGCGTACCTGCCTTGCCACATTGTCAGCCGTGGCTTCGCTTCCGAAAGGGTTCACCTTGCCGCGAAGAAGGTGAGCACCGAGCGCATCGTCGATCGCGAACTTGTCGTCGACAAGCACCTTGTAATCTTGGTCCGGGCTGAAATCCCAACCCGAGAATTGGGCGCCGCCGCTTACCGCCAAGGTAACCGCGTACAGATTTTCCGATACGGCGCCCCCATCGGTTCGCTGCTTCGCGAGACCCGCGATGTCCCGTCGGTACCAGTCGAATGCGCTTTTTGTTGACGACGTGCCCTCGATCAGCGCGAGAGTCGGCTTGTAGCGTTCGAACGCGGTCTTGAGCTGCCGATGCGTATCGTCGGTCAGATCGTCCGTATGATCCACCCCTACGAAGACGAGAATGGCGCCGTTGCGCAGATGGTAGACGTGCGTAAACGGCCGCACCCACCCCGCAGGCATGGTGCACATGTCACGCGATACGGGCGCGTAGGTCGGTGCCTGGCGAGCATCGATCGTCGCGCCCATGGCCCTGGGGATGACCACGGCAAACCACGTAAGTAGGAAATACCAACTCCGCATGCATCCGCCTCGCCATGAACGAAGATCAGCAGCAATTTTGATCGACGATTACGGCAACATTTCGACGCCGCTTCAGCGCTACTTCAACAGCACCAACTCCTCCGCCATCGTCGGATGCAGCGCCACGGTCTCGTCGAACTGCTTCTTAGTCAGCCCCGCCTTCACCGCCACCGCCGCGGCCTGGATGATCTCGGGCACGTCGGGGCCGATCATGTGGATGCCGACGACGCGGTCGGTCTCGCCGTCGCACACCATCTTGTACAGCGCGCGCTCGTCGCGGTTCGCCAGCACGTTCTTCATCGGGCGGAAATCGGAGGAATAGACCTTCACCGATCCCAGCTTCTGCCGCGCCTGCGCCTCGGTCATGCCGACGCCGGCCAGCGGCGGGTGGCTGAAGACCGCGGAGGGAATGTTCTCGTAATCGACCCGGACATTGCCCGCACCGTACAGGTTCTCGGCGAACGCCTGGCCTTCCCGGATCGCGATCGGGGTCAGCTGGACCCGGTTGGTTACGTCGCCGATCGCGTAAATGCTGTCGCAACTCGACCTGTTGTCCGCATCGACGACGATCGCACCCGCATCGTCCAGCGTCACGCCCGCGCTGTCCAGGCCCAACCCCTTGGTATTCGGGATGCGGCCGGTCGCGAACATCACCAGATCGACCGTCACCGGATCATGCCCGGCCAGCGACACGGTGAAGCAGCCGTCGTCGGTCTTCTCTATCCCCTCGAAGCCCGCGTCGAACTTGAAGTCCAGCCCCTTCATCAGCGAGATCTGGAGCAGCCGGTCGCGGATCGACAGGTCGTAGCCGCGCAGGATGTCCTTGGTCCGGTTGATGAGCGTGACGTGCGCGCCGAACTGGTGGAAGATGCCGGCGAACTCGTTGGCGATATAGCCCGCGCCCGCGATCAGGATGCGCTTCGGGATCGCGTCCAGGTGGAACGCCTCGTTCGAGGTGATGCCATGTTCATGCCCCGGGCAGGCGGGGATCGCGGGATGTGCGCCGACCGCGATGAGGATGGTCTTGGCGGTCTTCGTCTCGCCGGTCGACAGCCGGACGCTGTTCGGTCCGGTAACCTCCGCGCGCGCATGAACGATTTCGGCCCCCGCAGTCTCCAGCGTCTGCGTATAGGCCTTGTTGATCCGGTCGACCTCCTCGAACACGTTGTCGCGCAGCGTCTTCCAGTCGAAATCGCATTGCGCGGGCACATTCCAGCCGAAGCGGCCAGCGTCCTTCAAATCCTCCGCGAAATGCGCACCGTAGACGAGCAACTTCTTGGGTACGCAGCCGCGGATGACGCAGGTCCCGCCGACCCGGTACTCCTCCGCCACCGCGACCTTCGCGCCGTGCGCCGCCGCGACCCGCGCCGCGCGCGTGCCCCCGGAACCGGCGCCGATGACGAAGAGGTCGTAGTCGTATTCGGGCATCTAAACCTCCGACGCGTTTGAAACTTCACCATCGGCGACAGTTGTTGTTCGAGCGCAGCGTTCTTTCCACGCTATCTCCGCTTGCCGTGCGGCGGGCGTCCGTCTCAGCGCGACATCGACGCTGGCCCGTTTGGTCTGACAGCCTGTAGCGCCCATAGCGTCCTTCCACAGCTGCTCATCGATGTCCAAGCTAACCCTCATCACCGTTCTCCATATCGCGTGATGATTTCCATGATAGTTTAGCTTCAGCGCTGTCCCGCCCGCCGCATCGGCATGGCGTCGATCGTCTGCGTCAGGACGGCCGCCGCCACCGGATTGTCGGTACGGAACGCCTCATGACCGTCCTTGCCGATCAGGATCATCGCGAAGTGGTCCGACGGCAGGTTCCAGTGCCGGCGGACCGCCGCGGCGTCGTCCGCCGCGCCCGCGATATGATCGCCGACGATGACGACCATGGTCACGTCGCGGACCGCTGCCTGCACCCGCCACCCGTCGAGCGCCTGCTGTTCCTTCCGAAGCGACGGGTCGTCAAAGGCGGGGCCGACGAGGATCAGCACGCGGCGCTTTCCCTTCATCGCCGCGACCGAAACGGCCGTCGGTGCGACGATGACGGGCATGATGGGTGGGAGCTGGATCGGCATATCCGTCTCAACGCCCCACCGCCTCACATTATCCGCGATCAATCGAGCCCGGCGCGCTTGATGAGGTCAGTCGTCGACGGATCGAAATCGCCGCCGCCCTTCGCGGCTTCCTTCGCCATTTCCTTCCCGAGTTCGACGCCGAACTGGTCGAAGGAATTGATGTCCAGCAGCACCCCGTTCACGAACACCCGGTGCTCGTAGAAGGCGATCAGCGCGCCCAGCGTCCGTGCATCGAGCGTATCGAGCAGCAGGGTCGAGGACGGCCGGTCGCCCGCATAGCTGCGCGCGGGATCATCGACCTGCTTGCCCTTCATCAGCGCCGCGCCTTGCGCAAAGGCGTTCAGCAGCAATTGTCGGTGATGGTCCGCGTCGAGCATGTCGCCTGCCTCGATGACCGCCAGGAACTCCACCGGCACCAAATGCGTCCCCTGGTGGAGAAGCTGGAACACCGCATGCTGCGCGTCGGTGCCGACCCCGCCCCAGGTGATCGCCGCGGTCGGGCGGCCGACGGGCGCGCCCTCCTTGGTCACGCCCTTGCCGTTAGACTCCATCTCCAGCTGCTGGAGATAGCTCGGCAGCAACCGCAGCCGTTCGTCATAGGCGAAGGGCGCGCGCGTTTCGGCGCGGCGGACCTGCGTGTAGTAAAGATCGGCGAAGGCGGCGAGCGCGGGGGCGTTCTCGTGAAGCGCGGTCAGGCGGAAATGCCGGTCCATCTCGGCCGCGCCGTCGAGCAGTTCCTGGAAACAATCCCAGCCTAGCGCCAGCGCGGCGGGGAAGCCGATCGACGACCACAGCGAATAACGGCCGCCGACGCCTTCCGAAAAGGGCAGCACGCGCGTCTCGTCGACGCCCCATTCGACTGCCTTGTCGGGTGATGCGGTCAGCGCGATCGCCTTGCCATAGGGGTCGTCGACGCCGTTGGCGGTCATCCACTGGATCACCGAATTGGCGTTCAGCATCGTTTCCGTCGTGGTGAACGTCTTGGAGGCGATCACCAGTAACGTCGTCGCGGGATCGAACCGTTCGAACACATCTTCCAGCGCCGTGCCGTCGACATTCGATACGATCGCGGTCTCGTACCGGTCGTGATCCCGACCGAGCGCGTCGACCAGCAGATGCGGCCCGAGCGCGGAGCCACCGATGCCGACATGGAGGATATAGCGGATCGGCCCCAGCGCGTCCGCCTCGATCGCGTCGATCAGCGTGCGCATCCGCGCGTGATATTGCGCGGCGCGTGCGACGCTTTCGTCATTGCCCTCGCCGCGTTCGGCGGTGTGCTCGACGGGGCGGTCTTCCGTCGTGTTGACGTGCTGCCCGGCGAACATCGCCTCGCGCTTGCCCGCCAGGTCCATCTGCTTTGCGAGCGCCTCGAACGCGGTCAGCGCGTCGGCGGTCAGATGCGTCTTCGACCAGTCGAAATGGATGCCGGCGACATCCAGGCTGAACCTGGCCAGACGGCCGTCGTCCTCGGCGAACAGGTCGGTGAGCTTGGGCGAGGGCAGGGCCTCGATGGCGGACCAGTCGGCGGGCATCGGTCACTCCGTGTCGATAATGGCAGGGTCGCACCTGATACGTCCGGCGCGATCAATCGATCCGTACGCGATGCCCGTGCTTGACGTGGACGTGGCGGTACGCGAACCCCGCGCCATGGCCAAGCCGAAACCCGCCCGATCCGAAACCGTCGAGACGCTGATCTTCCTCGTGAAGCTGATCGTCATCGTCGCGATCTTCCGCAGCTTCGTGCTGTCGGCGTTCAGCATCCCGAGCGAATCGATGCTGCCGCGGCTGTATGTCGGCGACTATCTGTTCGTCTCGAAATGGAATTACGGCTATTCGCGCTGGTCGCTGCCCTGGGGCGCGCCGCTGATCCCCGGCCGAATCCTGCCGCACACGCCGGCGCGCGGCGACGTGGTGGTGTTCGAAGGACCCAAGGGCGACGAGGTCGCCGTCATCAAGCGGGTGATCGGATTGCCGGGCGACACGGTCCAGATGAAGCGCGGCGTGCTATGGCTGGACGGCAAGGCGGTGCCCAAGGTGCGCCTGCCCGACTTCACGATACCGATCACGCCCAACTATAGCTGCGACGCGCAGTTTCAGGATAACGCGGGCGGCGTGCCGATCTGCCGCTACCAGCGGTTCCGCGAGACGCTGCCCGACGGCAAGAGCTACGATGTGCTCGACCGCGGCTATTATGCGGACCGCGACGATACCGGGGTCTACACCGTCGCGCCCGGCACCGTGTTCCTGATGGGCGACAACCGCGACGACAGCGCGGACAGCCGCTTTTCGCCGCCGATGGGGATGGGGCTGATCCCGATGGACCGGCTGGAGGGCAAGGCGGTGGTGTCGTTCTTCTCGACCGACGGCACGGCGTCGTGGATCAAACCGTGGACCTGGTTCACCGCCGCGCGCTGGAAGCGGATCGGGGAGGGTTTTTGAGCGATCTCGCCGGCTGGCTGACCGGCGTCCTGGGGCAGGTACCGCGCGACCTGGGCGAATATGAGCGCGCGCTGACGCATGGCAGCCATGCGATCGCGACCTATGAGCGGCTGGAATTTCTCGGCGACCGGGTGCTCGGGCTGGTGATGGCGGAGTGGCTGTTCGAGCTGTATCCGACAGAGCCCGAAGGACAATTGTCGAAGCGGCTGAACGCGCTGGTGACGGGTGCGGTCTGTGCCGACGTTGCGCGCGGGCTTGCGGTGCGCGATCATCTGCGCCTCGGCAAGCAGGCGCGCGACGACGGTGCGTCGGATAGCGACAATGTGCTTGGCGACGTGATGGAGGCGCTGATCGGCGCGTTCTACCGCGAGGCGGGGCTGGACGCCGCGCGCGATCTCGTCCGCCGCTTATGGGGCGACCGCCCCCGCCGCGACGCGCGCGCGCCGCAACATCCCAAGTCGGCGCTGCAGGAATGGGCCGCCGCGAACCAGCGCCGGCCGCCGGAATACACCGTCGCCGATCGCTCGGGGCCGCACCACGCGCCGCGCTTCACCGTTACCGTCTCGGTCGGCAGGGCGGACGAAGCGAGCGCGGAGGGCGCGAACAAGCACGAGGCGGAAACCGCGGCGGCGGCGGCATTGCTGGCGCGGCTGACCGTCTCCAAAGGAATGAAGACATGACCGAATCCTGCGGGCTCGTCGCCGTCGTCGGGGCACCCAATGCGGGTAAGTCGACGCTCGTCAACATGCTGGTCGGGCAGAAGGTCGCGATCGTCAGCCCGAAGGCGCAGACGACGCGGACCAAGTTGATGGGGGTCGCGATCGAGGGCAATGCGCAGGTCCTGCTCGTCGATACGCCGGGTATCTTCGAACCCAAGCGCCGCTTCGACCGGGCGATGGTCGCCGCCGCCTGGGGCGGGGCGGAGGGGTCGGACATCATCCTGCTGGTCATCGATGCGAAGGGCGGGCTTGGCAGGAAGGTGACCGACATCGTCGAAGCGCTGGTCGGACGCAGCGCGCCGATCCATCTCGTGCTGAACAAGGTCGATCTGGCGGACAAGGCGAAGCTGCTGTTGCATGCCGAGCGGCTGAACGCCTTGATTCCTTTCGAGGAAACCTGGTTCGTCAGTGCGGCAACGGGGGACGGGGTGCCCGAACTGAAGGCCGCGCTGGCGGCGGCGATGCCCGAGGGACCGTGGCATTATCCCGAGGACCAGGTGTCCGACGCGACCGAACGATCGCTCGCCGCCGAGGTCACGCGCGAGCAATTGTACCTGCAGCTCCATTCCGAGCTGCCCTATGCGAGCGCGGTCGAGACCGAGCAGTATAGGAAACGCGAGGACGGATCGGTCGAGATCCACCAGCAGATCCTGGTCGAACGCCCGACGCAGCGCGCGATCGTGCTCGGCAAGGGCGGCGTCCGGATCAAGGAGATCGGCGCGCGCGCGCGGGCGGAGCTGTCGGGGATCATGGGGCGGCCGGTGCATCTATATCTGCACGTGAAGGTCAAGCCGGGCTGGGACGAGGATCGGGGGGTGTACCGGGATATCGGCCTGGATTGGGTGGAGTAGCTTCCTCCGTCATGCCGGGCTCGTCCCGGCATCCAGGACCGCGAGCGATCCGCTTGTGGCCCTGGACCCCGGCACGAGGCCGGGGTGACGGGGGACGCGCTGTCCCATTCGCCACCCCGGCGAAGGCCGGGGCCCAGGTGCCACGGTTTTTGTTGGAGAGGGCTTTCCCTTGCCACCCAAAAGCCCGCAGCTGGGCCCCGGCCTTCGCCGGGGTGGGGAGGGGGTGCGGGTAAGCTACCCCGAATTCCGAAGCGCGGTCGCGATCGCGTTGATCGACAGCAGGATGCCCTCGCCGATCCGCGCATCCGCCTCGCCCGCGCGGTGGCGTTTCAGCAGTTCGATCTGGAGCAGGTTCAGCGGCTCGATATAGGGCAATCGCAGCCGGATCGACGCGTCGAGCGCGGGGTGCTTCTCCAGCAGCCGCGTCTGCCCCGTCGCCGCCAGCAACCCGTCGCGCGTCAAATGCCAGCCGTCGCGAATCCGGCCGAACACGGTGTCGCGCAGGCCCCGGTCCTCCACCAGCCCGGCATAATGCACCGCGATCGCCATGTCCGACTTCGCCAGCACCATTTCGAGATTCGCCAGCGTCGCGGCGAACAGCGGCCAGCCCTCGGCCATCTCCGCCAGCAAGGCCTTGTCGGGAAACGCGTCGATCGCCGCGCCGACGCCGTACCAGCCGGGCAGCATGACGCGCGCCTGCGCCCAGCTGAACACCCAGGGGATCGCGCGCAGATCCTCGATCGCGTCGGACTTGGTCCGGCTGGCGGGGCGCGATCCGATCTTGAGGCCCGCGATCTCCGTCAGCGGCGTCATCTGGCGGAAGAAGGTGCGGAAGCCCTCCGTCGCGTAGACGAGATCGCGATAGGCGTGGAACGCGGTGTCGGACAGCGTGTCCATCGCGTCGGCGAAGACCTTGTTCTCCGCGTCGGACAGCCGCGACGGCTCCAGGCTCGCGAGAAGCGCGGCAGACGCCATCGCCTCCAGGCTTTTCGCCGCGCTGTCGCGGGTGCCGTATTTCGCCGCGATCACCTCGCCCTGTTCGGTAATGCGGATGCGGCCCTGTACGGTCCCTGAAGGCTGCGCGCGGATCGCGGCGAAGGCCGACCCGCCGCCGCGCCCGACCGCGCCGCCGCGGCCGTGGAACAGCTGCATGCCGACCCCCGCCGCCTCGAACACCGGCTTCAGCGCGGTCGACGCCTTGGACAGGCTCCAGGTCGAGGTCAGGTAACCACCGTCCTTGTTGCTGTCCGAATAGCCGATCATCACTTCCTGATGGCCGCGTGCGCTGACTTGCGCTGCGACCTCGGGCAGCGCGAACCAGTCGGTCATGATGCCGGGCGCAGCCTCCAGATCGCAGATCGTCTCGAACAGCGGGATCGCCATCACCGCGGCGGTCGCGGGCGCGTCGCCGGCGGCGGGGCGGTAGAGGCCGACCTCTTTCATCATCAGCTGGATTTCGAGCAGATCGCTGACCGACTGCGCCATCGACACGATATAGTTGGCGATGCAGCCCGGGCCGTAGGTCGCGTGCGCCTCGGCGGCGGCGTGCATGATCGCGAGTTCGCCCCGGGTTTCCTCGGCATAGGTTGCATAGGGGCTGGTAAGCGGACGCGGACTGGCGAGTTCGCGGCGTAGCAACGCGACCCGCGCCGCCTCGTCCAGCGTGAGATACTCGGCCTCGACCCCCGCGACCTTCAGCAGGTCGGCGACGACGCGCTCATGCACGGCGGAGTTCTGCCGCATGTCGAGCGTGGCGAGGTGGAAGCCGAACGTATCGACCGCGCGGATCAGCCGCCCGAGCGCCCCGCCCGAGCGTAGCGGCGTCTGCACCGACAGCGCATGCGCCAGCGCGACCAGATCGGCGCGGAACGCTTGCGGGTCCGCATAGCGCTCGCCCGGCAGCAGGGAGGGGCGCGGCGCGGGTTTGCGGGTCAGCGCGGCATGTGTCGCGGTCAGGCGCGCATAGATGCCCGACAAGGCGCGGCGATAGGGTTCGTCCTGCCGGCTTGCCGCGCCGTCGCCGCTTGCCGCGGCGAGTGCTTCGACCGCGTCGTCGACTTGCGCGAGCGTGCTCGAGATCGACAGTTCCGCACCAAGCGCGTGGACGGCCGTCAGATAATATTCGAGCACCGCCGCGCTGGACCGGGCAAGCGCGGTTCGCAGAGACTCCGCGGTGACGAAGGGATTGCCGTCGCGGTCCCCACCGATCCAGCTGCCCGGGCGAAGAAAGCTCGGCACCCGCGTGCCCATCGCCCGGTCCCACCGCTGATAGAGCGCGGGCAGCGTCGGCAGGAACACGTCGCGCAGATAGCTCAGCGCGGTATCGACCTCGTCGGTGACATAGAGTTTTTCCCGGCGCAGCACGCGCGTCTGCCACAGCAAGGCGATCTGCTGGCGGATCGCGTCTTCGACCCGGTCGCCATCGGGCGTCTCGTCACGCCCCGCATCCTTCAGCGCGAGCAGTTGCGCGATCCGGTTGCGGTGGTCGATCATGCTCTTGCGCCGTACCTCGGTCGGATGTGCGGTGAGAACGGGGGCGACGAGCGCGTGGTCGAGCAGCGTCATGATCTGCGCGCGGTCGATCCCCTCCGCCGCCAGCGTCTCGATCGCCGACGACAGGTCGGCGTCGTCGTCCGCGGCGATCCCCTGCCGATCCTCCGCCAGATTGGCGAGCATCGAAAACAGCATGAAACCGCGAACGAAATCCAGCGTCTCGTCGAGCCCCAGTTTGTCGAGCCCGAGCGCACCCAAGGCGGGCTCGTCCGCATGGTCGCTACGATGGCGGTCGATCGACGCCCGCCGGATCGCTTCGGTCGCGGCAAACAGGTCCGCGCCGCCATAATCGCGGATGACGTCCCCGAGCAGCGCTCCGAGGAAGCGGATATCGGGATTGTTCGCGATCGGGGGCAGGCTGGCCATGTCGGGGACGCTGCGCTGCGGCGGGGGCGGGGTCAACCGGGGTTATGGTGGATTTTCGTCATGCCGGACGTAATCCGGCATCCATCGCACCGCGAACACGCGGCCTTCCGGTTTCGCGGCACGACGGACCCCGGCACGAGGCAGGGGTGACGGGCGCAAATCAAGTCGCGACCGGGTCCGCTTCCTCGCCCTTCGCCTTCTCCGCATTGTACCGCTCGATCGCTTCCAGCGTGATGCGGCGCGCCTCGTCCGCGTCGCCCCATTTGCCGACACGGACCCATTTCTTCTTTTCGAGGTCTTTGTAATGGGTAAAGAAATGTTCGATCTGCTCGAACACGATTTCCGGCATGTCGCTGCGGCCACCGACGTTCGAATAATAAGGGAAGGTGGAATCGACCGGCACGCAGACCAGTTTCTCGTCGCCGCCGGCCTCGTCCTCCAAATTCAATACCGCGATCGGGCGCGCGCGCACGACGCAGCCCGGGATGAACGGGGAGCGCGCGATGACCAGCGCATCGAGGGGATCGCCGTCCGGGGAGAGCGTATGCGGCACGAAACCGTAATTGGCGGGGTAGCGCATCGGCGTGTGCAGGATTCGATCGACGAACAGCGCGCCGGACGCCTTGTCGAACTCGTATTTTACGGGCTCCCCGCCGGTCGGCACCTCAATGATGACATTCAGGTCGTCCGGGGGATTCTTGCCGGTGGGGATCAGGTCGATCCGCATAATCAGTCCTTTTACTGCTGAAGGCGAGGGGGCCTAACGCAGGATCGCGGGCCCGTCGAGTTTATGTCCCGCGCGTGCCGTCAGGCACGCCGAGTACCGTCGATCAGGGCCGCGGTGCGAGCAACAGGTCCAGCCCACCATCGCCGATGCCGATCTTTTCGAGATGCGGATAGCGAAGACCCTGATGCCAATCGACCGCGACCATGCGATAGGTGTCGCCGCTCCTGACGGTCAGTTTCACCGGTTCCTTGCTGGTCTTCGCCGCGGTGATCGCCGCCTTCAGCCGGTCGTCCGAATAGGCCATGTCGCCGACCGCGACGATCGTCGTGCCGACGTCCAATCCGGCCTTGAACGCCGCGCCGTTCCAGGTGACACCGGTAATGTCGCCCGTCGCGTTGACGATCAAGCCGCCCGAATAGGTAAGGTCGGCGATTTTCCGCGACTTTTCGCCTTGCTTGAACGATTTGGTCGGCGTGTCGGTATAGACCAGCCGATAACCGTTGCGCGCGAAGCCCTCGATCGGCGCGCCCGAAGCATGCTCGGTCAGTCGCTGGTGGAGATAGCCCGCCCAGTCATAGGGCACGATCCCGTTCAGTGTCGCCGCGACATCGTCGAAGGTGTAGGTCAACTCGCCATAATCGCCGTTGCGCATGCCGAAAAACGCGCGCGCGAAATCGTCGATCGATTTCGTCCCCCCCGATTTTTCGCGCAGCAGCGAGTCGACGTCGATCCAGACGAGCAACCCCTCATTGTAATAATCCTCGCTGCGCTGCCAGCTGGTCCAGCCCTTTGGCCGGCGCTGAGAGATGATCGGATCGTTGGTGGTGTCGACCAGATCGCGCCATTGCCGCGCGGGTGCCGCGTCATAGCTGGCCATGATCGATGCATATTGATCGAGCGTATCCTGCTTGGACACCAAACCCGACCGCGTTTGCAGGACATAGCCCCAGAACTGCGTCTGGCCCTCATACACCCACAGCAGCGAATCGCGCATCGGCACGTCGAAATTGGGCGTCCAAAGGTCGGCACCGCGACGGAACTTGCCGTCCCAGCTATGCGAGTATTCGTGCGGCAGCAGGTTGCGCGCGCCCGTCTGCATGTCCCATTCGGTGAAATAGCCGGGGCGGACGCCGTCTTCGGAACTGCGGTGATGTTCCAGCCCGATCCCGCCGATCTCTTCGGAAATGCCGAACAGGAAATGATAATTGTCGTAATGCTGCGCGCCGAAGGTCTTGACTGCCTGGTCGACCAGCCGCTTGTGCGCGTCGACCTGCGCCGGTGTCGTCGCCAGCTGTTCGGCGTTGTCCGCGAAGGTGTCGAGCGTCACGTTCGGCGACAGCGCGATCGGCTTGTAATAGCGGCCGGCGATCGTCGGAGAATCGACCAGCACCTCGTAATTGGTCGTCTGATAGGCGTAATTCGCACCATTGGCGCGGGACGGCAGACCGGACGCGGCGGCGAAGCCCTGCGGATATCTGACCGTCGCGCTGATCGGGATATCGCGCGTGAAATAGCCCGCCGGGTACAGGCTCACCGAATTCCATTGCAGGCGAAGGATGTCCTTGCCCATCACCATGGCACCTTGCTCGGGCTTCGTCGCGGACAGGAATTGCAGGTCGATCTCGATCTTCCTCGCGCCCTGCGGCACGTCGATGTGGAACGCGTAGACGTCGACCGGGTCGCGTGTCCACGCGATCAGCTTGCCGTTCGCGCGGATGAACAGCCCGGCCAGCTTGTCGATCTGACCCGTGGGGGAATGGTTGCCGGGCAGCCATTTGGGATAGAGCAGGACCATAGGCCCCGGCTTCGCGACGGGGATCGTCTCGTGTGCCGTAAAGATGCCCTGCCCGGTGTTCGTCGCATCGACCGCCAGTTCGATCGTGCCGGGGTACATCACGTCCTGCGGCTCGGGGATCGCGTTCGCAAATGGCAGCGGCTGTGGTGCCGAATTGCCCGCAGGAACCTGCGCCTGGGTGGCGGCGGCGATGGTGGACGCGAGCAGGGCGGCAACGAGACGAACGTTCATGAAAGGCCTTTCGCCGGGAAATCGACCGCGGGGGTGTAGGCGGACGAAAGGCCCGTCGTCCAGCGCCTTAACCGCCACCGCCGCCGAGCACGTTGATCGTGAAGGCCAGCACGCCGATATTGAAGACGAACGCGATCATGCAATGACCAAGCGCGACCCGGCGCATCGTGCGGCTGGTCATGTCGACGTCAGATGTCTGGAACGTCATTCCCAGCGTGAAGCTGAAATAGGCGAAGTCCCAGTAATCGGGGGTATCGCAATGCGGGAATTCGAGGCCGCCATTGTCCTGCCCGTCCGCGTCCTCGTCGCTGTAATAGATGTGCGCGTAGTGAAGCGTGTAGACGATGTTGGTGAACAGCCATGCGAGCACCAATGTCGCGATGATGATGAAGATCGCCGCCTTGTCGTTTTTGGCATGAAGCTCGTTCGCGATGGAAACCAGGATCACGGCGATCGTGGCGAAGGTCAGACCAAGCAGGATCGTCCGGTTCGCGTCGTTCGTCTTCGCCCGGTTCCGCATCCGGTCCGCATTGTCGTAGCGCACGAGCGGTACGACCGAGGCCAGGAAGACGATCGTCGCGATGTCGAACGCCAGCATCGTTCCGCGCCCGAGCCCCAGCGGCCCGGGCAGCGCGACGAGGGCGGCGGCGAAGATCGCGATGAAGGCGATGAAGCGGGGCGGAGCGATCCGCTTGCCGAGGTCGAGTTTGAAGGCCATGCGCAACCGCTAGCGCTTGGCGCATCGCTCGCCTAGATACCGCCGCCACTATGGCACGTATCGAGACCCCGCGGCGCGTCCGCGGCACCCAGGACATCTTCGGCGACGAACAGCGGCGCTTCGCCCACGTGCTGGCGAGGTTCGAGCAAGTCCGCGCGCTCTATTGCTTCCAGCGCGTCGACGTGCCCGTGTTCGAGGCGACCGAGGTGTTCGCACGTTCGATCGGCGAGACGACCGACGTGGTGTCGAAGGAGATGTACAGCTTTCCCGACCGCGGCGGCGATTCGCTGACGCTACGCCCCGAATTCACCGCCGGGATCGCGCGCGCCTATCTGACCGAAGGCTGGCAGCAATATGCGCCGCTGAAGCTGACGACCAGCGGACCGGTGTTCCGCTACGAGCGCCCGCAAAAGGGGCGGTATCGCCAGTTCCACCAGATCGACGCCGAAGTGATCGGTGCGGCGGAGCCGGCCGCCGACGTCGAGCTGCTGGTGATGGCGGACCAGTTGCTGCACGAACTTGGCATCGCCGACGGGGTCACGCTGCAGCTGAACACGCTGGGCGACGCCGAGACGCGTGACGCCTGGCGCGCGGCGCTGGTCGCGCATTTCGAGGCGCACCGGGGGGACTTGTCCGAGGACAGCGTGACCCGGCTCGGGAAGAACCCGATGCGCATCCTGGACAGCAAGGACCCGCGCGACCGTCCGATCGCGGATGCCGCGCCCGATATCGACGCGTATCTGACGGTGGCGGCGCGCGCCTTCTTCGATGCGGTCACCGCGGGGCTGGACGCGGCGGGCGTCGCCTGGACGCGCAACCCGCGACTGGTGCGGGGACTCGATTACTATCGGCACACCGCGTTCGAATTCGTGACCGACCGGCTGGGCGCGCAGGGGACGGTGCTGGCCGGCGGGCGATATGACGGGTTGATCGAGAGCCTGGGCGGCCCTGCGACGCCGGGGGTCGGTTGGGCGGCCGGGGTCGAGCGACTGGCGATGCTCATCAGGGAGCCGGTGGGAATAGGGCCGGAGATAGTCGTCATACCTGATGACCCCGACCATGATGCCGAGGCGGCCGGCATGCTGACGCGGATGCGGCGGTTCGGCATTCGTGCGACGATGGCCTATTCGGGCAAGGTGAAGAAGCGGACCGACAATGCCGGGAAGGAACGGGTCCCGCCTTCCGCCTTATTGTTCGTTCGCCCGGATGGCGAAGGTCGACGGGCTCACCTCAAGATCTGGGATGCCGACGTGGCCGATGTTCTGCGTGAGCATCTGGAACGTGCGATCGGCCCCGTATTTACGAGCGGCACATGATGTTCCCCGTTTCTCGTTCCTCGGCGAAGGCCGGGGTCCAGCCCTTATTGAAGACGTTGCGGGGTCGCGCGATCGGTGCCCTGCGCCGAGGCCGGATCCCGGCCTTCGCCGGGGAACGGACGCGCCCATGACCTCCATCTCCCCAGACCGCATCCGCCAGATCGAGGCGCGGCGTGACGAGCTTTCCGCGCTCATGGCGACCGGCGATCTTCCCGGTGACCGTTTCGTGCAGGTGTCGAAGGAATATGCCGAGCTCGAACCTGTCGCGCAGGCCGCGACCGAGGTACGGCGGTTGCGGGCGGAGGCGGAGAGTCTCGCCTATATGGCGCAGGATGCTAACGACGAACTGCGCGCGATGGCGGCGGAAGAAATGCACACCAATCGCGACTCGCTGGAGGCCGCCGATCGCCGTCTTGCGCTCGCGCTGCTGCCGCGCGACGCGGCGGACGAACGCTCCGCAATGCTGGAAGTGCGCGCCGGCACCGGCGGCGACGAGGCGGCGCTGTTCGCGGGCGATCTGTTCCGCATGTACCAGCGCTATGCCGAGGGGCAGGGCTGGCGCGTCGAGCTGATCTCCGCGTCCGACAGCGACGCCGGTGGTTACAAGGAAGTCGTCGCCAGCGTCACCGGGCAGGGCGTGTTCGCGAAACTGAAGTTCGAGTCTGGGGTCCACCGCGTCCAGCGCGTGCCGGTGACCGAAGCGGGCGGGCGTATCCATACGTCCGCCGCCACCGTGGCGGTCCTACCTGAAGCGGAGGAGGTGGACGTCAAGATCGAGGACAAGGACCTGCGGATCGATATCTATCGGTCGTCGGGGCCGGGTGGCCAGTCGGTGAACACCACCGACAGCGCGGTGCGGATCGTGCATATCCCGACGGGCTTGGTCGTGATCCAGCAGGACGAGAAGTCGCAGCACAAGAACAAGGCGAAGGCGCTTCGTGTCCTGCGGACGCGGCTGTACGAGGCGGAGCGCGAGCGGTTGCACGCCGAGCGCGCGGGTGCGCGCAAATCGATGGTCGGATCGGGGGATCGGTCGGAACGCATCCGGACGTATAATTTCCCGCAGGGGCGCGTGACGGATCACCGGATCAACCTGACGCTGCACCGGCTGCCCGAGATACTGGCGGGAGAGATGGGCGAGTTGGTCGGTGCGCTGATCGCGGAGGACGAGGCGGAGCGGTTGGCGCAGATCGATGGATAAATCCTCCCCGGGACGGGGAGGGGGACCGCCGCGAAGCGGTGGTGGAGGGGGCGGTGCCCCGAGCGAAGCGCTTGCCGAAGCCCCCCTCCACCATCCCTCGGATGGTCCCCCTGCCCGTCCCGGGGAGGACTTCGCTATACGCACCGCGCTCGCTGCTGCCGCGGCGCGCTTCGCCTTTTCCGCCACCCCCCGGCTCGATGCCGAACTCCTCATGGCGCACGCGCTGCGGATCGAACGCAACGCATTGCTGCTCGACCTCGACCGCTCCGTCCCCCCGGCATTCGCTGCCCTGGTCGAACGCCGGGCGACCCACGAGCCCATTGCCTATATCACCGGCCGACGCGGGTTCTGGACAGTCGACATCGCGGTCGGTCCCGGTGTGCTGGTGCCGCGTGCGGACAGCGAGACGCTGGTCGAGGCTGCGATCGACCGATTTCAGGACAAGCCGCCGGCAACGATGCTCGACCTGGGCACAGGCCCCGGTACGCTGCTCCTGGCGCTGCTGGCCGAATGGCCTGATGCGCAGGGATTAGGGATCGACCGATCCGCCGCAGCGCTCCGGTATGCCACCGCGAATGCGCACGCGACGGGGGCGGGGGGGCGTGCGCGGTTCGTGCAGGGCGACTGGGCGGCGGCGATCGCCGCGCGGTTCGATCTCGTCGTCGCGAACCCCCCTTATGTCGAGACCGACGCCGACTTGCCGCCCGAAGTGCGCGCCTACGAACCCGCGGGCGCGCTATTCGCGGGTGCGGATGGACTGGACGAGTATCGACGCCTTGCACCCACGCTTCGTCGTCTCGTCGCGCCGGGTGGCGCGGCGATCCTGGAGATCGGCCGGACACAGGCGGCGGCGGTCACCGGGTTACTAGCGCGTGAGGGGTTCGCGGTCGTCTGCCGCGCCGATCTGGGCGGCCGACCGCGCGTTCTGGTCGCGACGTGCATTTAACGTGGTCGGAACCAACAATTCACTTGTAGTAGAGGCCCATGACCCGCTAATGCGCGCTACAGGGGCACGCAAATTCGACAGACGCTGTTGATTCCGGGCGTTCGCCCGCATCCCTCGTCATGACGCTGCTGTCCGGTGGCCGTGGCAGACCGGATGTGCCGGCAACGGCGCGCGGTCGGGGGTTTGCACCATGGATTTCGAGCAAGACCGGTATTGGTTTTGAGGACGAGGACACAAGCTTGATCAATAATCGGCAAGCCGGCCGCCGTCGCGGTCGTGGTGGCAACAACAATAACGGCAGCGGTGGCGGCGGTGGCAATCCGCGTCAGGGCGGCGGCCAGGGTCGCGACAACGGCAATCGCATCGACAGCCGCGCGCGCGGCAATGCGGCCCAGCTTCACGAGAAATACAAGAACCTCGCACGTGACGCGCAGCAATCGGGCGACCGGGTCAATATCGAATATTATCTGCAATTCGCGGATCATTATTTCCGCGTGCTGAGCGAACAGCGCAGCCGGTTCGAGGATACTCAGCCCCGCCGCCAGCAGTCGAGCGATGCGTTCGACGACGGCTACGACGCTGACGGCGAGGACGATTTCGGAGCCGAGGGCGAGCCGATCCGTTCGGGCGAACAGGCCGGCGATCAGCGATATGACGGGAACCGGAACGATGGTCAGCGGGGCGACGGCAACCGCAACGATCAGGGTCGGGACCAGGGTCGGGGCGACCAGAACCGTGACGGTCCGCGGCGCGACTATCAGGGTCAGCGCCAGGATGGGGCGCGCCAGGACAATGGCCGCCAGGATGGGCAGCGCTACGAAGGTCAGCGCCAGGACGGCAATCGCCAGGATGGGCAGCGCTACGAACGTCAGGATGGCCAGCGCGCCGACCAGCCGCGCGCCAATGGTAATGCCAACGTCAACGGCAACGACCGTCGCCCGCGCGAGGATCAGGGCGGTGGCGAAGTCCAGCCGCGCGCCGAACGCGTGCCACGCATCGATCGCCAGCGCGCACAGCCGCGCGACGAGGTGACGGTGCCCGTCGTCGAGGCGGCCACCGTCGATATACCGTCGTCCGAAGAGGCCCCGCGCCGCCGCGGTCGCCCGCGTCGTGATGCGACCCCCGTCGCGGCCGATGTTCCGGCGACGGTCGAGGCGGACCGCTTGCCGCCGTCGCTAAGTGCGTCGCTGGCCGCGTCGAACGACACCGGCGAAGACGTTCCCAAGCCGCGCCGCCGCCGAACGCCGCGGACGGATTCCGAGGTTACGGCCGCAGAATAGGCATTCGTCCGCATACCGGGCTTGTCACGCTATGCACGGACTGCAGGCGATATGGTTTGCGGCTCGGGGTCCGGACTGGCGGCGATGACGAGGTCGATACCCTCAGGCGTTTCCGCTCGGATACATCAGGCCCATCAGCCCCTTGGCGGCGAACGGACGCCAGCCGTCCAGCGGTTGCGCCAGCCGGTCCGCGACCGCGTATAACACCGCCGGGTTGACCCCTAGTCCGCAATGGCTGCCGCGGACCTGGATGTTCTCGCTATTCGGACCGGCGGGCTCGAGGCAGTTCTGCCAGGCGACGATGCCGTCCTCACGGCTGTAGATCGCGGTCGCCGGCACCGGCGGCGGGGCGGCGACCTCCGCGAGTTGCCGCCTGGTATGCGCGTCGTCGATCTTCTGCCCGGTCAGCAATTGATACGCACGCCAGACGTTCGACGCCTTCGGACTGCCCGCGAAAGGCGATCCCAGCGTGATGACCTGCCGCACCGCACCGGGTGCGCGGCGCGCGAGCAATCGTGCCATGACGCCGCCCAAGCTCCAGCCGACCAGGCTGACCTTCTCGCCCGTCCGTTCGTGCACCACGCGCAGCCGTTCCACCAGCTTCTCGCCTTCGCGGCCGATCGCGCGCGGCCCGAAATTGCGGCCCAGTTCCCAGGCATGGGCATCATAACCCAATTGCTTCAGATACCGGCGAAGCACCGCGGTCGACGCATCGCTGGCGACGAAGCCGGGCAGGACCAGCACCGGATGGCCGTCCCCCTTCGGCGCGCCGGCCAGCAACGGGGCGGCGAGCGACAGCGATCCCAGTTCGGCGAGCGCGCGCGGCAGTTCGGTCAACGCCAGCAATGCGGAAGGGGCGCGGACTTCATCGATAGGGGCTGCTGTCGCCATCATGGTCTCCTGGTTACCCGAACCGTACGCGCCGAGATGGTGAAGGTTCATTCCACACCGAACGCGCGGTTGCGCTGCGTCGTCCGCTCGACATCATAGGCGAGGATCGCGAGATCGTGCGTAACGCCGTCGCGACCGCGGACGTGATCCTTCAGCATCGCCTCCGCGCGGAAGCCGAGGCTTTCGAACAGCGCGATCGATCCTAGCTGGTCGGTGGTCATCGCCGCGGTCAGCTTGGCGAGGCCGTGCGCCGCGGCGACCGCGAAGATCGCCTCCAGCAGGTCGCGGCCCAATCCTGCGCCACGACGATCGCCGGCGACCAGCAACCGGACCTCGCCGACATGCGCGCTCCAGCTCAGCGGATCACGGACGAGAGCGGCCGAGCCGACGAGCGAACCGCCGTCGCCGGCGATCAGGCTGTCGATCCAGCCCTCGACGATCGCGTCCTGCCAAGCTTCGATGACGCGCGGGTGGCGCAGATCGCGGCCGAGGAACAACAGGTCGTGCTCGGGCAAGCCTTGCGCAAAGGCCAGCATCGCATCGCGGTCGCCGGGCTGGAAGCGGCGGATGGTATAGCTCATGTCGACCGAGTCTCCAGCCATTGGACGAGCGCCGGCCACATCCGGTGCACCGCATTGGGCCCTGCGACGACGCTGACATGCCCGCCTTTCAGCATGATCTCGCGCTTGTCCGCGGACCCGACCATGTCGATCAGCGGTGCGGACGCCCGGGTGGGAACGATATGGTCGTGTTGCGCGGCGATGTGCAGGAAGGGCGCGGTTATGCGTTGCGGATCGATCGGCATCCCGCCGACGCTCAGCGTGCCGTGAAGCAATCGATTGTCCCACAGCAGCAGCTTGACCATCTGACGGAAATATTCGCCCGCCAGCGGCAGCGTGTCGGTGTTCCACCGATCGAACATGCGGAACGACTTAACGAACGCCTCGTCGTCGATCCTGTCGAGCACGCGCAGATGCTGCGCGGGCCGCGCGGCCGGACGAAGCATGTCGAACGCGGTGTAGAGATAGTCGCCGGGGCAGTTGCCGAACGCCTCGACCAGCGAATCGACATCGAAGAAGCGCTTGTCCGCCCAGTTCTGGAACATCTCCATCGCCGAGAAATCGACGGGGGTCGTGAAGGTGACAAGGTTGGCGAGCACGCCGTCGGGTGCGAGCGCAGCCCATAGCAACGACAGCACGCCGCCGAAGCAATAGCCGATCAGCGACACATCGGGCTCGCCCGTTTCCTCGGCGACTCGCGCGACCGCGGCCGGGAGGAAGTCGAGCACATAGCTTTCCAGGCTCAAGCGTCGTTCGTCGATCCGCGGCGCTTCCCAATCCAGCATAAACACGTCGAAACCCGCGTCGAGCAGATATTCGACGAGACTCTGCCCGGGGATCATGTCGAAGATATAGCCGCGGTTGGTCGTCGCCATGACCAGCAGGACCGGCACCCGGTATATCTCGTCGGTACGCGCGTGATAATGGTAGAGACGCATCGTTCCGCGCTCGATCAGCACGTCCTTGGCGGTCGCCCCCAACGTCGGGCGGCTCGTCGCGAAATAGCCGAGCCCCGCCAGATTGCGCTGCATCGCCCGGTCGAATTCACGTTGCGCGCCAAGATAGAGTTCGGGGAACGTCGCCATTCAGGATCCGGCGGTGCCACTCATGCGGCCGGCGGCTTTCGCGTTCGTGCAGGTCCAGGGCGGGGCGCGGCGGCGTCCGGGTCGGTCGTCGCGGCTTCGATCCGGGCCAGCGATGCCTCGATCCGGGCGAGGCGCGCGGACACATCTTCCAATTCGGTGCGGCTTGGCATGTTGGCGGCGGCCAGCGCGCGTTCCATCACGCCTTTCAGCGTCGCCTGCATGTTGGTGGTCGCAGCGGATGCGCCGTGCATCGCGCGTGCCCATTCCTCCGACTTCATCGCTTCGCCGCCGAAGCCGTTCGCCATCTTCTCCCATTCGCCGAGCATCTGGCGGAAGAATGCTGCAGGATCGGGCGGCGTCGTCATCGCAGCATAGTCGGCGTGTAGATGCAGGTCGTCAAGGCATCGGTCACCGGGTCGGGCGTGCCGCCGGGTCTGGTTGCGGATCGTCGATACGCGGCGCGCCCGAGGCGGTAACCGGCTTCGGCCCGGCTGCGGTCGTCTCCAGCGTCGAGTCGCCACCGAGCACTTGGTACAGGGTCACCCGGTTCTGCGCGGCGGTCAGCTGGGTTGCGACCAGCGCCTGCTGGACACTGAACAGCGTCCGCTGCGCCACGAGCGCGTCCAGGAACGTGCCCACCCCGCCGCGGAAGCTGGCATTGGTCAATTGATAGGCGTCCGTCGCAGCGATCACGTTGTTCCGATCCGCGCCCAGCTGGTCCGATATGGTGCCGAGCCGGGCGAGCGCGTTGGCGGTTTCCTCGAACGCGGTCTGGATCGTCTTTTCATAGGTCGCGAGCGCAACGTCGCGCTGTGCCTTGGAATACGTCACGCCCGCACGCGCCGCGCCCGCCTGGAAGATCGGATAGGTCAGCGAAGGCGCGGCCGAGTAGCTGAACGCGCCGCCGGTAAACAGCGACGATAGGGCGCTGCTCGCAAAACCGGCCAGCCCGGTCAGCGTTAATCGGGGAAACAAAACCGCACGCGCTGCACCGATCTGCGCATTCGTCGCGCGCAATTCATATTCCGCCTGGACCACATCGGGTCGCCGCAGCAGGATCGTCGAGTCCAACCCGGCGGGCAGGGTGGCGATGCTGCCGATCCCTTCCTCGATCGACGCGGGTAGCAGCTTGGGATCGACGGTCGCGCCGACCAGAAGCTGCAACCCGTTGATATCCTGCGCGATCGCGGTTCTTTGTGCCGCGAGGCTGGACTGCGCCGTGTACAACGTCTGTTGCGCCTCGCGCAGGTTGGTGCGCGGCGCGATGCCGCCCTGTAGCTGCGCGTTGGTCAGCGTGACGGTGCGCTCGGCGCTCGCCTCGGTATCCTTCGCGATCTTCAACAGGCTCTGATCGGCGGCATAGGTCAGCCAGCCATTCGCGATCTCGGCGACCAGCGTCAGCCGGGTGGCACGGGCCGCGGCCTCGGTTTCGAGATAGCGGTTCAGCGCGGCGCTGGTCAGCGATCGGACGCGGCCGAACAGGTCGATCTCGAACGCGGTCGTCCCGATATCAGCGGAGAAGGCGCTGCCTGCGGTCGAACTCACGACGCTGCCCGCACTCGTTCCCGTCGCCCCCGTGCCGGTTGCGCCCGTACCCGTGGCCCCGGTGCCCGTGTTGCCCGTCCCGGTGGTGCCGGTCGTGCCCGTACCCGTCGTGCTACCCGTTCCCCCTGCGGTGGAACTCGTCGCGGTCGCCCGTGCGCCGTTGCCGCCGCCGGCATAGGAATATTGCCCGTTCGCGCTGATCGTCGGAAACAGGTCGGCGCGCTGGATACGGTATTGCGCACGCTGCGCGATGATGTTCGCCGCGGCGACGCGCAGGTCGCGGTTGTTGGCCAGCGCCTGACGGATGATCGCTTGCAGCCGGGGGTCGGTGAACACCTGCGCATACGTGACCGCGGGCAGCTTCGCCTCGGATTGCGCGAGATAGGCGTCGCCGATCGGCCAGGACGGGGGCACCGGCAGCGCGCCTCGTTCGTAGTGCGGCGTAAGGTTGCATCCGGCGAGTGCGGTTGCGACGATCAGCGTGACCGGCGTAGCGATGGCGCGGCGCATCATGCGGGCTCCGGTGCCGGTAAGGCGGGGGTCGGTCCGGGCCCTTCGAGGCGCGGCTGGCCACCGCCGCCCGCCGGACCGCGGCCGTCATCGCCTGGTCCATCGTGCGGGCCCTGAAAACCGGTCGGCCGTCCGTGCAGTTTTGCGATGCCGTCGCGCACACCGCGGCGGATGAGGACGAAGAAGAAGGGGATGTAGAAGATCGCGAGCAGGGTTGCGGTCAGCATCCCGCCGATAACCGCGGTGCCGATCGCGATCCGGCTGTTCGCGCCCGCGCCCGTCGAGATGGCTAGCGGCAAAACGCCGAAGATGAAGGCAAAGGACGTCATCAGGATCGGACGAAGCCTGATCTTGGCGGCGGACAGCGCAGCCTCCAAGACATGCGCTCCCTTTTTCTCCTCCTGCTCGGCGAACTCGATCATCAGGATCGCGTTCTTCGAGGCCAGTCCCATCGTCGTCAGCAACCCGATCTGGAGGTAGACGTCGTTGGTCAGCCCGCGCAGCGTGACGGCGATGATCGCGCCGATCAACCCGAGCGGGATGATCAGCAGCACCGCGACCGGGATGGACCAGCTTTCGTACAAGGCGGCAAGACACAGGAACACGACGAGCAGCGACAGCCCGTAAAGCACGGGCGCCTGACCCGACGAGATATTCTCCTGATAGGACAGACCTGCCAGGGCGATGCTCGTGCCCGGGATTTGTCCGGCAAGCTGACGCATCCTCTCCAGCGCCTGCCCTGATGATTTGCCGGGTGCCGCCGATCCCTGGAATTCGTAGCTCTGGATGGCGTTGAACCGCGACAATGATACGGGGGCGGTCTCCCAACTGGTCGTTGCGAAGGACGAGAACGGGGCCATCTGGTTGGTCGATCCGCGGACATACCATTGGTCGAGGTCGGACGGTTGCGACCGGAACGGCGCGTCGCCCTGCACATAGACGCGCTTCACGCGCCCGCGATCGACGAAGTCGTTGACATATTGGCCGCCCCAGGCGGTGGCCAGCGTCGTATTGACGTTGGCCTGGGTCAGTCCGAGCGTCGCGAGTTTTTGCGGATCGGTCTCGACATGCAGCGTCGGCGTGTCGGGCAATTCGGTGATGCGGACGCCGACGAACATCGGGTCGCCCGCCGCGCTGGCCAGCAATTTGTCACGCGCCGCCTCGAATTGGGTCTGGCTCATCCCGCTGCTGTTCTGCAATTCGATCGTAAAGCCGTTCGACTGGCCAAGACCGCGGACCGACGGCGGCACGAGCGCATAGACCTGCGCATCCCGCAGATTGCCGAACGCGGCGGATGCGCGGGCGGTGATGGCATCGGCGGAATTAGCGGAGCCCGATCGCTGATCCCATGGCTTCAGCGCGACGTAGCCAACGCCGGTATTCTGCCCCCCCGGCGAGCCACCCTGACCGACACCGCTGACCGAAAATGCGGTCGCGATGTTGGCGTTTTCGTTTTTCAGGAAATAATTCTCGACCGCCTTCTGGACCACGATTGTGCGGTTTTGCGTCGCGCCGGGCGGTAGTTGGAACTGGATGATGCCGATGCCTTGGTCTTCGGTCGGCAAAAAACCGGTCGGTAGCCGCAGGAACAGGATCGCAAGGACGGCGACGATCATCAGATAGATTATTAAAAACAACCATTTGCGGTTGATTACGGCCTCTACGGACGTCGCGTACCGGGTCGTGAGATTCGCAAACCCCTCATTGAACCTATCGCGACCACGGGCCACGAGATGCGCGGCGCGGGGGAAATGCCGGCCTGCCCAGCCATCTTCCACCGGATCGCCTTGCGCATCCTTCTTCTTCTGTTTGAACAGCGCCGCGGTGAGCGCCGGGGTCAGGATCAGCGCCACGAGCACCGACAGCACCATCGCCGACACGATCGTCAGCGAGAATTGACGGTAGATGACACCGGTCGATCCGCCGAAGAATGCCATCGGCAGGAACACCGCGGACAGCACGAGCGCGATCGCGATCAGCGCCACGGTAATCTCCTCCATCGACGCGATCGTCGCGTCGCGGGGGCTCATTTCCGGGTTTTCCTCCATCAGCCGCTCGACATTCTCGACCACGACGATCGCGTCGTCGACAAGCAGCCCGATCGCGAGCACCAGCCCGAACAGCGTCAGCGTGTTGATCGAAAATCCGGCAAGATAGAAAATGCCGAAGGTGCCGAGCAGGACGACCGGAACGGCGATGGTCGGGATCAGCGTCGCGCGCCAGCTTTGGAGAAACACGAACATGACCACGACGACCAGGAGGATGGCCTCGATCAGCGTCTTCACGACCTCCCGGATCGATAATTTGATGAAGTCCGTCGAATCGTTGACGAACGCATATTGGTAACCCGACGGGAAACTCTTGGCCGCGGTCTCGATCTGCGACTTCACCAACTCGGCGGTTTTCAGCGCGTCGGCCCCCGGTGCCAACAGCACGGCGATGCCAGCACCCGGATGGCGATTGATCCGGCTGCGTGCGGCATAGCTTTCGGCACCCAGCTCGATCCGGCCGACATCCTTCATCCGGACCGCCGCACCGCCGGGCGTTGTCTTGAGGACGATATTCGCGAATTGGTCGGGTGTCTGGAGCCGCGATTGCGCGGTGACGGTCGCGCTGAGAAATTGCGTTTCGGGAGACGGCTGAGCACCGATCTGGCCGGCCGCGACCTCGGTATTCTGCGCCTCGACTGCGGTGACGACGTCGGACGGCATCAACTGGAAGCTGTTGAGCTTATTGGGATCGAGCCAGATCCGCATCGCGTATTGCGATCCGAATACGTTCGTGTTGCCTACCCCCTGCGTCCGACCCAACGGGTCTTGCAGGTTGGACACCAGATAATCCGACACGTCCTGCGCGGTCGATTTGTCGGTCGTGTCGTAAACCACCGCGACCAGCAGGAAGTCGGGGTTCGACTTCTTGACGATCAATCCCTGCGACTGGACCTGGGTCGGCAGGCGGCTGAGCGCCTGTTGCACCTGGTTCTGCACTTGTACCTGGGCGATGTCGGGGTTCGTGCCCTTGTCGAACGTAACCGTAATCGTAACCGATCCGCTGCTCGACGATGCGGACTGGAAATATAGCAGGCCGTCGATGCCGGTCAGCTGCTGCTCGACGACCTGAGTGACCGCATTCTGGATCGTCTGCGCATTGGCACCGGGATAGGTCGCCTGGATCGTCACCTGGGGCGGCGCGACGTCGGGATATTGGGCGATGGGCAAACCCATGATGGCACCAAGGCCGCACATCATGACGATGATCGCGATGACCCATGCAAAGATCGGGCGATCGATGAAGATACGGCTCAGCATCGCCGGTCAGCCGCCCTTTGCCTGGCTGCCCTTGCCGCCATCCTTCATGCCGGGTGGCACTTCGATGTTCTGTGGGGTGTTGGCGGGGACGGGCTTGATGCCCTGGCCGGGTTTGATCTTCGAAAGGCCTTGGGTGATGACCTTGTCGCCCGCCTTCAGCCCCGCGGTCACGACCCAATATTGCCCCTGCACGCGCGCGGTGGTGATCGTCTTCTGCACCGCCTTGTTGTTGGCCGCGACGACCATGACGGTCGCCACACCTTTCGGATCGCGCGATACCCCCTGCTGCGGCACCAGGAATGCCGACCGGTCGATCGATTGCGCGAAGGTCGCGGTCACGAACATGCCGGGAAACAGCAAATCCTGCGTGTTGGGGAAGCGTGCGCGCAGCGTAACGGTGCCGGTGGTCTGGTCGACCAGCGCTTCCGAAAATTCGATCGTACCGACCGAGCCATAGTCGCTGCCGTCGGGCAGCTTCAGCCGGACCTGCGCCGTCGTCGCGGTCACGCCACCCGTCGCCAGCGCGCGACGCAGCGCCAGCACGTCGCCCGCCGATTCCTGAACGTCGACATACATCGGGTCGAGTCGCTGGATCTGCGCGATCGGATCAGTCTGCGTTGCGGAAACGAGCGCACCGACGGTGTAGAGCGATCGTCCGATCCGGCCCGATATCGGTGCCGGCAATGTCGTGAACTGCAGGTTCACGCGCGCCGTCTGCAACGCGGCGGCGTTCTGCGCGACCGATGCCTGCGCCTGCCGCGCGGTCGCGACCGCGTTGGTGTAGTCCTGTTGGCTGATCGCCTGCTGCGCCGCCAAGGGCTTGTATCGTTCGGCAAGGATTCGTTGTGCGACGAGATTTGCCTGCGCGCTTTGCAGGTTGGCGCTCGCCTGGTCTGCCGACGCCTTATAGAGTCGTGGATCGATCTGGTAGAGCGGCTGTCCCTTGCGCACCAGCGAGCCTTCGGTGAACAGCCGACGGCGGATGATGCCGGTAACCTGCGGGCGAACATCGGAACTTTCGAAAGCGGTGGTGCGGCCGCTCAGTTCGGTAACGACCGGGGCGCTCGTCGGCTGGACGACGACATAACCAACCGCCGGCGTGCCCTGTCCCGGCTGGCCCGCGCCGCCCTTGGCCTGCGCCTTCTCGCCGCCGCTACCCTTGGACGAACAGCCCGATATCGCCGCAGCAGTCGCCAACAAGGTCAGCGCGAACCAGATCGGGCGTTTCGTCTCCATAATGTCGGTCAATCGCGCCTACCCGCTCGGTTGATGTGTCGCGTCGGGTCGAATTCATCCGACGTTGGCGCGACCGTCGAACCTATAGATCATCGATTCGTTGCAGGGCGCATTAAAAATTGTGCATCTGCGAACAACCTGATCGTTGGCCGATGCTTGATTTAGATAGGAGAGGTTCGTGTGAACGAACAGGAAAAAAGGGCGGCCGCCTTGGCAGCGACCGCGGAAATCGTTTCGGGCATGACGCTTGGGCTGGGTACGGGTTCGACGGCCGCTTACGTGATCGCGCAGGTCGGCGAGCGCTTCGCCGCCGGGCTGGTCGTGCGGGTGGTCGCCACCTCACTGGCAACCGAACGAGCGGCGCGTGCCGCGGGAATCATGGTCGCCGACTTCGCGGACATCGCCGTGGTCGACTTGACGATCGACGGCGCGGACGAGATCGACGACCGGTTCTTCGCCGTCAAGGGTGGCGGTGGTGCCATGGTGCGGGAGAAGATCGTCGCGGCGGCATCGCGGCGGATGGTCGTGGTGGCGGATTCCTCGAAACTGGTGGCGCGGATCGGTAAGGCCAAGCTGCCGGTCGAGGTGCTGCCGTTCGCGCGCGCTTACGCAGCCGCGCGGCTAACGGCGATTGGTGCGGACGTGGTGCTTCGGAAAGGGGCGGACGGGACGCCTTTCCGCAGCGACCAGGGAAATTTCATCCTCGACGCGCATTCGATCGACCTGTCGGATCCGGTCGCCGCCGCTGCGGCGATCGATGCCATTCCCGGCGTGGTCGGCCACGGTCTTTTTCTAAGCGAGGTGTCGGCGCTCTACGTCGCTACAGGTGATGTCGTTACGAGACTGGAACGGCAGGACAAGCGCGGATAAAGGCGGGCGGACAAGAAACCACTTCGGGCGCGCAAGCGTTCGGGGGGCAAAGCGAGGGTCTTCACGATGTCCGATACCATCACCGCCGCGCCACCGGCGTCGTCCACCACGAGCCTGCACGAGGATGGCAGCCCCGACCGGTTGGCGATCGATACGATCCGCACGTTGTCGATGGATGCGGTGCAGAAGGCCAATTCCGGCCATCCCGGAACACCGATGGCGCTGGCACCGGTCGGCTATACGATCTGGTCCAAATTTCTCCGCTACGATCCCGCCAAGGCGGACTGGCCGAACCGCGACCGCTTCGTGCTGTCGGTCGGACATGCGTCGATGCTGCTCTATTCGCTGATCCACCTCGCCGGTATCGAGGAGATCGACAAGGACGGCAAGAAATCGGGTGCCGAAGCGGTGTCGTTGGACGACATCAAGCAGTTCCGCCAGCTAAGCTCGAAGACGCCGGGGCATCCCGAATATCGCCATACCACCGGCGTCGAGACGACGACCGGGCCGCTGGGGCAGGGCTGCGGCAATTCGGTCGGCATGGCGATCGCCGAGCGCTGGCTGGCGGCCCGCTACAATCGCGACGGCTTTCCGCTGTTCGATCACGACATCTATGTCCTGTGCGGCGACGGCGACATGATGGAGGGTGTCTCGGCCGAGGCGGCGAGCGTCGCCGGGCATCTTAAGCTGTCTAACCTGTGCTGGATCTACGACAGCAACCACATCTCGATCGAGGGCGGCACCGATCTGGCGTTCGATGAGGACGTCGGTATGCGCTTCCAGGCCTATGGCTGGAACGTCATCCATATCGACGACGCCAACGACACCGCCGCGCTTGCCGCGGCGCTCGACACCTTCAAGGCGACGGACGATCGGCCGACCTTCATCGTCGTCCATTCGGTGATCGGCTACGGATCGCCCAAGGCGGGTAGCGAGAAGGCGCATGGCGAACCGCTCGGCGAGGATAATGTCATGGCGACGAAGCGCGCCTATGGCTGGCCCGAAGATGCGCAGTTCCTCGTGCCCGACGGCGTCGAGCGCCGACTTCGTGATGCGATGATCGGCCGCAGCCGACCCTTGCGCGAAGAATGGGAGGCGATGCTGGAGCGCTACCGGACGACGTTTCCCGAAGACGGGCATCAGCTTTCACAGATGCTTGGCGACAAACTGCCCGATGGCTGGGATGCGGACGTGCCGAGCTTCGATACCGATGCCAAGGGTATCGCCAGCCGTGACGCCGGCGGCAAGATATTGAACGCGATCGTTCCCAGGCTGCCCTGGCTGCTGGGCGGATCGGCCGATCTGTCGCCGTCGACCAAGACCGACATCAAGGGGCGGGATTCGTTCGAGCCCGACAATTATGCCGGCGTGAACTTTCATTTCGGCGTGCGCGAACACGGCATGGGCGCGATCGTCAACGGTATGACGTTGTCGCACCTGCGCGGCTATGGCTCCACCTTCCTGGTGTTCGCGGATTACATGCGGGCACCGATCCGATTGGCGGCGATCATGGAGATCGGCGCAACGTTCGTCTTTACGCATGATTCGATCGGTGTCGGCGAGGATGGCCCGACGCACCAGCCGATCGAGCATCTGGCGACGCTCCGCGCGATCCCGGGGCTCGACACGATCCGGCCGGGCGACGCGAACGAGGTCGCCGCGGCGTGGAGGGCGATCGTCGAGGCGGGCAACCATCCAACCGCGCTGGTCCTCTCGCGTCAGGCGCTGCCGACGATCGACCGTTCGAAATATGCCGCCGCGGATGGTTTGAACAAGGGCGCGTATGTGCTCGCCAGCTGCGAGGGCGTTCCCGACGTTATTCTGATCGGCACCGGCAGCGAGGTGTCGCTGGTTGTCGATGCCTATGAGCAATTGACCGGCGACGGGGTGAAGGCGCGTGTCGTCTCGATGCCGAGCTGGTTCCGGTACGAGAAGCAGACCGAGGAGTATAAGGAGAGCGTGCTGCCCAAGGCGGTGAAGGCGCGTATCGCGGTCGAGATGGCGGGCGAGATCGGCTGGGACCGCTATGTCGGGCTGGACGGCAAGACGATCGTGATGAACACGTTCGGCGCATCGGCACCGATCGCGAAGCTGCAGGACAAGTTCGGCTTCACGATCGACCACGTCGTGTCGGTCGCGAAATCCCTGATGGAGACCAAGTGATGAGTGCGCTGAACGAACTGGAACAGCACGGCCAGGCGGTCTGGCTCGATTTCGTGGACAGCAAATTCCTGGCTGCCGGCGGTCTCAAGAAGCTTGTGGACGAGGATGGCATTACCGGCGTGACATCCAACCCGTCGATTTTCGAAAAGGCGATGGGTCACGGCGATGCCTATGACGAGAAACTGGCGGCCTTCGACAAGGACAATGCCGAGGCATCGACGATGAGCCGCTACGAACATCTGGCGATCGGCGATATCCGGGCGGCGGCGGACACGCTGAAACCGGTCTATGAGCGATTGGACGGCAAGGACGGCTATGTCAGCCTCGAGGTCTCGCCCTATCTCGCGAACGATACCGATGCGACCATCGCCGAGGCGAAGAAGCTGTGGGACGCGGTCGATCGTCGCAACCTGATGATCAAGATCCCCGGCACCGAGGGCGGCGCGCCCGCCATCGCGGCGACGATTGCCGCCGGGATCAACGTCAACGTGACGCTGTTGTTCGCGCTCGACGCGTATATCCGCGTGGCCGAAGCCTATGCGATGGGGCTGGAGGAGCGGGTGCTCCAGGGGCAGCCGATCGACCGGATCGCCAGTGTCGCCAGTTTCTTCGTCAGCCGGATCGACGGCATGATCGACGAGCAGATCGATGCGCGTGTGAACGACGGCGATGCGGATGCCGAGGCGTTGAAGGCGATCCGCGGCAAGGTCGCGATCGCCAACGCCAAGCTGGCCTATCAATGGTATCTGGAATTCCTGAAATCGGACCGCTGGCAGGCGCTGGCGGCGAAGGGCGCGATGCCGCAGCGGCTGCTATGGGCGTCGACGGGTACGAAGGACCCGGCCTATCCCGACACGCTGTACGTCGACACGCTGATCGGTCGCGATACGGTCAATACGATGCCGCCGAAGACGATGGACGCGTTCCGCGATCACGGCACCGCCGCCGATACGCTGACGCAGGATATCGAGTCGGCGAAGCATGTGCTGGCGGAAGCCGACCGGCTGAAACTGGACCTGACCGGTGTGACGGGCACGCTGGTGCTGCAGGGCGTGGCGTCGTTCACGAAGGCGTTCGACGATCTGCTGGGGGCCATCGCGGCGAAGCAACCGGCGGCGGTGTAACTACAGCGTTGAGGCAAGAGTCATGGCCCTTATCCGTCATGCCGGGCTTGACCCGAGATCCATCGTGCCGCGCGCCTCGACGCGTCCGTTTCGCCGCACGATGGACCCCGGGGCAAGCCCGGGGTGACGATTCAAACGTGTTGAGACGTACTCAGGCAAGGACAACGGCATGAAGATCGGACTGATCGGCCTCGGCCGCATGGGTGGCAATATCGCGAGGCGGCTTATGCGCGGTGGCCATGAAGTCGTCGCCTACGATCACGACGCGGGAGCGGTGCAGAAACTGGCGACGGACGGTGCGGTCGCGGCGACGTCGCTGGACGATATGCGAACCAAGCTCGATACGCCTGCGATCTGGTGGGTCATGCTGCCCGCAGGCGATCCGACCGAACAGACCATCGCTGCGATCGCCACAAAGGCCGCGGCGGGCGAGATCATCATCGACGGCGGCAATAGTTTCTACAAGGACGATATCCGACGCGCGAAGGCGTTGGCGGAGAAGGGCATAAAATATGTCGATGTCGGCACTTCGGGCGGCGTCTGGGGACTGGAGCGCGGCTTCTGTATGATGATCGGCAGCGATAACGACACTTTCGCTACGCTCGATCCGATGTTCGAGGCGCTGGCACCCGGGCTCGGCACGATTGAGCGTACCCCTGGCCGCGACGAAAGCGAGGACCCCCGCGCGGAAAAGGGCTATATCCATGCCGGGCCTCCGGGAGCCGGGCATTTCGTGAAGATGGTGCATAACGGGATCGAATACGGCCTGATGCAGGCCTATGCCGAAGGCTTCGATATCCTGAAGGGCAAAGTGTCCGACAAGCTGCCCGAGGACGAACGGTTCGACTTGAACCTGACCGACATCGCCGAAGTCTGGCGGCGTGGCAGCGTGATTTCCTCCTGGCTTCTCGACCTGACCGCGATCGGCCTGGCGAAGGACCAGATGCTCGAACATTTCACCGGCAGCGTCGCGGATTCCGGCGAGGGTCAGTGGACGATCGACGCCGCGATGGAAGAGAAGGTGCCCGCCAACGTGCTGACCGCGGCACTGTTCGCCCGCTACCGCAGCCGGGTCGAACATACGTTCGGGGACAAGCTGCTATCGTCGATGCGGTATGGGTTTGGCGGACATGTCGAGATCCCGCAGTGAGCGGGATTCGCTTGCTGGTATCGGATGTCGACGGGACGTTGGTCGACAAGGACAAGAAACTGACTTCTGCCGTCGTCGACGCGGTTCGCCGCCTGAACGATGCGGGTGTCGCCTTCACGATCATCAGCGCGCGACCCCGGTCGGGGATGATGCCGATCGCGGACACGCTCGCGATCGACCGACCGATGGGCGCGTTCAATGGCGGCATCGTCTTCACGCGCGTCGGTCAAGTGATGGAGCATCATGTCATCGACCCGAACGTCGCGCGGGGCGTGTTCGACATCGTGGGTGATGCGAAGGTCGATCGCTGGGTGTTCGCGAAGGACGAATGGCACGCCTCGACCGATGAGGGCGTGCATGTCGAGCATGAGCGACTGGCATCGAACCAGAACCCGATCGTACAGGATTCATTCGACGAATTGCTGGACGAGGCGGACAAGATCACCTTCGTCAGCGACGACGCCGAGCTGCTTCGTGATCTGCATAAGAAGGCCACGGCCAAGTTCGGCGACCGCGCGACGATCGTGCAGTCGCAGACCTATTATCTCGACGTGACCGCGCGCGCGGCGAACAAGGGCGATGGCATCACCGCGTTGACTGCGGCCATCGATATTCCGCTGGCCGAGACCGCGGCGGTTGGCGATCAGGCGAACGACCTGCCGATGCTGGCGCTCGCCCGCGTATCGATTGCGATGGGCAACGCGCCCGACCCCGTGAAGGCGAAGGCGCAGCACGTCACGGCCGGCAACGATGCGGACGGCGTGGCTCACGCGATCGACGATATCATCCTGATGCAAAACGGAGTTCATGCATGAAGAAGCTGGTTGCGTTCGACCTCGACGGAACATTGGCGGAGAGCAAGCAGCCGCTTCAGGAACCGATGGGGGAGGCGCTGGCCGACCTGCTGGATGTGGCGAACGTTGCGGTGATTTCCGGCGGCGATTGGCCGCAGTTCGAGAAGCAGGTCGCGAGCCGACTTCCGGCGCGCGCGGACGTGACGAAGCTTTGGCTGATGCCGACGACCGGAACCAAGCTCTATCGGTTCGAGGCGGGGCGGTGGCATGCCATCTACGCAGAGCTGTTCGACGACGCCGAGAAGACGAAAATCCTGGAATCGTTCGATGCCGCGCTGGCGGCGACCGGGTTCACGCCGGAGCGGACCTGGGGCGAGCGGATCGAGGACCGCGGCAGTCAGATCACATTCTCCGCGCTTGGTCAGGAAGCGCCGCTGGAGGCCAAGGAGAAATGGGACCCGGATTTCGCCAAGCGCAAGGTGATCCAGGCGGACCTCCGCCAGCGCCTGCCCGAATTGTCGATCAACATGGGCGGCGCGACGTCGATCGACATCACGCAAAAGGGCGTTGACAAGGCGTACGGACTGAAGAAGCTTCGCGACGCGAGCGATATCGCGCTGGACGAGATGATGTTCATCGGCGACGCGATCTTTCCGGGTGGCAATGACTATCCCGCCAAGGAATTGGGCCTCGATACCGTGCGCGTGAAGGACCCCGAAGGCACGCTGGCCGCGATCGCGGGGATCGTCGCCTGCCTGAAATGAAGGACGGCCGATAAAATGCGCGCCGGCGCGTTGAAGCTGAAGGCGCAATTGCTCTGCGGCGACGCGCTGGCGATGGGGCCGGGCAAGGCGGCGTTGCTGGAGGCGATCGATGCGGCCGGGTCGATCTCGGCCGGTGCCCGGTCGCTCGGCATGAGCTACCGGCGCGCCTGGCTGTTGGTGGATGAGATGAACCGGTGCTTTGCGGACCGGCTGGTCGATACGGTGTCGGGGGGCGGCACCGGGCGGGGTGCGACGTTGAGCGTCACCGGCCGCGCGGTATTGACCGCGTTTCGCGCGATCGAGCGGCGGATGATGGCGGCTGCCGAGGGGGAGGCGTATGATTCGCTTCGTGAACTGTTGCGCGATACGCCCCAGCCCGCCGAAGATCGCTGATCTCACCCCGGGTGTGGAACCTCCGCGGTGTGGACGTCGAACCCCACCAGTCGTGCCGGGCCGAACGTGGTCGTCAAGGCGGTGTCCGTCGCGTCGCGGCCGCGCGCCATCAGGATACGGCCGATCCGCGGCTTGTTGTGACGCGCGTCGAACGTGTACCATGCGCCCCCCAGATACACGTCGAACCAGGCCGAAAAATCCATCGGTCCCGGGATGGGGTCGATCCCGATATCGCCGAGATAGCCGGTGCAATAGCGCGCCGGGATGTTCATGCAGCGGCACAGCGTGATCGCCAGATGCGCGAAGTCGCGGCAGACCCCCTGTTTTTCCTGATAGGCGTCCCATGCCGTCTTGGTCGGTCGCGCATGGTGATAGCCGAATTCGATATGGTGATGCGTGAACGACACGATGGCCTGCGCGCGCTCCCAGCCCCCCGGGATATGGCCGAACAGGCTCCACGCCGCATCCGACAGCCGATCCGTCTCGCAATAGCGGCTGCCGAGCAGATAGACGATCACGTCGTCGGGCAGGTCCTCCACCCGGTGCTGGACCGCGTCCGCCGCGATCGGGTCGGGCAGGCCGCTATCCTCGACCGTGAAATCGCAGCGGAGCGTCAGCCCGCCTGCCGGCACCGTCAAGCGCGTGCAGATATTGCCGAACGCGTCGCGGTAGTCGTGCATCGGCACGTCGGGCGTCGCGACGATCCGGTGCGGCGTTCTCAGGTCCTCGTCACGCGACGGGTGAACGCTCAGCATCGCCATCATCGGCGTGGCGATATCGGTCTCGTAACAGATGTCGTAGCCGGTTCGAATCAGCATCATGCGGTCTTTCTGGGGCGGGGAACGGGGATCGGATCGGCGATAGGCAGCGCGGTATCGTCGAGCCGGATATCGACGGATACGGACATGTCCTGGAAACTGCCGGGAAAGCCGCCCCAGGAACCGGAGATCGGAACGGCCTGGTAGAGATCGCGCGCGATGGCCACGCGGATGAGCCCCCGATTGCCGACGATGCCGTTGGTCGGATCGAATTCGACCCAGCCCGATCCGGGCAGGTAGACGCGGACCCAGGCGTGCGTGTTGCCGCCGCCGACATGGCGCTCGCGCGAAGAGGGATTATAGACATATCCCGACACGAACCGCGCCGCGAACCCGAGCGCGCGGACCGCCTCGATCATCAGCATCGCATAATCGCGGCACGTGCCTTTGCGCTTCGCCAATGTCTCGGTCGGCGTCTGCGTGCCCTTTTCGGCGCGCGCGACATAGGTGAACTCGCGCTTGATCGCCGCGGTCATCGCCGACAGCATGTCCAGCGTATCGGTGCGTCCGTCCTTCGCGACGAAGCGGTTGGCCCAGCCATCGATCAGGCGAAGCGGATCGTGATGCTGCCGCTCGATCGAGCGAAGCAGGTCCGGCATTTCCTCCGACGAATAGGTGAACGGATAGAAGCGGGCATATTCCTCGATATCCACGTCCTGCAGCTCGGCGGGTTCATGGATCAGCCGGACTCGGCTGTCGAATACCAATTCCTTGGCGTGGGTGGAGAAGGTGGCGATCGCGACCGAATTACCGAACACGTCCTGCAACCAGCGAAGGGCCGACGGCTCCGGGGTAATGACCAGTTCCGCATCGACCAGCCGCTGATCGTAGCTTTCGCGGGGACGCACCATGATCCGGTGCTCGCCAAACGACACCGGATGGCGGTAGATGTAGCGCGTGACGTGTGAAAGGGTGAGCAATGGCATTGGGTCCCCGCATCCCATGAGCGGCAACATTGCACTGCTTGGTGCCGATGATCCATCGCCTATCGTAACGAAAAACCCCGAAGGCTCGTCGTCGTTCCTTCTCATCGGCGATCATGCCGGCAATCGCATCCCGTCGGTCCTCGGCGATATGGGTCTGGAGCCCGGCGAACGGACGCGCCACATCGCGTGGGACATCGGTGTCGCGCGGCTTGGCGAGTTGCTGTCGACCGCGCTGGATGCGGTGTTCGTGCAACAGGTCTATTCGCGGCTCGTCATCGACTGCAACCGGGATCCCGACGCAGCGGACGCGATGCCCGCGGTCAGCGACGGCACGCCGGTGCCGGCGAACGCGGCGCTCGACGAAACCCGCCGGGCGGCGCGGATCGCGGCGATCCATACACCCTATCAGACGGCGATCGGCGCGGAGATCGCGCGACGGCGAGCGAAGGGACGGCCGACGATCCTGATCGCGCTGCACAGCTTCACGCCGGTGATGCGCGGCTATGCGCGGCCGTGGCAGGTCGGCATCCTGTACGATGACGGCGATCCGACGTTCGCGCAGGCACTGTTGACGGCGCTGCGCGACGAAGGCGACCTGACGGTGGGCGACAACGAACCCTATCGGATGGACCTGATCGACTATACCATCCCGCGCCATGCGTATCCCGACCGACTGCCTTATGCGGAAATCGAGGTGCGGCAGGACCTGATCGACGACGAGGCCGGTTGCCGTGACTGGTGCGATCGGCTCGTTCGCGTGCTCGGCGCGGCATCGATCGCGATGGGCTAGCGTATCATCGTTGCCGGATGATACGCGACCCGCACTCGAAAGGATCGACATGGCCAGCCATCATCACGACCACGGCCATTCGCCCGGGCATTCGTACGGTCACGCGCACGACCAGCGGCAGGCGCACGACCAGCGGCAGGGGCACGACCAGCGGCAGGGGCACGACCACGGGCACGGGCATGGCCATTCGCACGCACCCACGTCGTTCGGGCGCGCCTTCGCGATCGGCATCGCGCTGAACATCGCCTTCGTGATCGGCGAGGGCGGGGTGGGGCTGTGGTCCGGATCGGTCGCGCTGCTCGCGGATGCCGGGCATAACCTGTCCGACGTCCTCGGCCTCGCGGTCGCCTGGGGCGGCGCGACCCTGGCGCGCGCGGCCCCGACGAAGCGCTTTACCTATGGGTTGAAGGGATCGACGATCCTTGCGGCCCTGTTCAACGCTCTGCTGCTGCTGGTCGCACTCGGGGCGATCGTGCTGGCGGCGGTGCAGCGTTTTTCGGACCCGCCGACCGTCGCGGGCCTGACCATTTCGATGGTCGCCGCTGTGGGCATCGCGGTCAACGGGCTGACCGCCTGGTTGTTCGCGCGCGGGAGCAAGGGCGATATCAACGTCCGCGGCGCGTATCTGCACATGCTCAGCGATGCGCTGGTTTCGGCCGGCGTGGTGATCGCGGGGCTGGTGATCTGGAAGACGGGGATCGGTTGGATCGATCCCGTCGTCAGCCTCGTCATCGTCGCGCTGATCTTCGGTCAGACCTGGGGTTTGTTGCGCGAAACCGTCGAAATGGCCTTGGCGGCGGTGCCCCGGGGAATCGATTACGACGGGGTCGAGCATGCGCTGACCACGCTGCCCGGGGTCGAACGGATCCACGATCTGCATATCTGGCCGATGTCGACGACCGAACCCGTACTGACGGCACATCTGGTCGTGCCGCAGGGCCATCCGGGCGACGCGTTTCTGTCCACCGCGCGCGAGATGCTGCACGACCGGTTCGGGATCGGGCATGCGACGCTCCAGCTCGAACGCGGCGACGAATGCGACGGGTGCTGACGAGGCCCTTTCCCCGAATGATACCGAAACGCGGCGTGGTTCGATAACTTTGTGGCGCGCGGCGCATTAAATCACGCATCGTGAGGTTGCCCGCAAAATAACCCGACAGGTGCCCGCTCTTGGATAAGAGTGAGGCATATGTGCTCGTCAAGCCGAGCGGACCCAGCGCTCGCGAGCCGCGTCAGTCTCTCGCCGCCCGAGCAGTCGTGTTGGCTCGAAGGGCCTCGTCAGCGTTTCTGGCTTTGGCAGAAGCCGACGCTATGGACGATCATCACCTGCGATCTGGGGATTGGTTCATGATGCGACAGGCCACTCTCCTCAGGTCGCTTGTCGAAGGATCGATCGTCGCGCTCGCGCTGATTGCGGCACCGTGCGCGTCGGCGGAGCCCCAGGCCAGGAATCAGGCAAGCACAGCCGATACGCTGATCCTGCCGGCGCAGGATCGTGATGCGACCAATGCGTCCGACTCCAAGCTGGCGGCGCAAATGCACCGCAAGATCGGCGTGGAACGGCTGGCCAGCATCGCGCTCGTCGACGCGGACGTCGATCCCGACGGCTGCATGACCGCCCCGCTCGCCGCCGGATCGGTCGGCGATAACAGGCGCCGCGAGGGGATGGAGGCGCTGGCAGCCGCGCTCCGGCGACGCGGCGTGGTCGTGACCGTTCTGTCGTCCGACGCGGTCCGGCTGGTCGATCAGGCGGAGCAGCGCCGCGTCCGTGCGATTCGGGGCTCTTCAAGCCTTGCGTTCGGCGAAGGAGAGGGTCGGTGGTTCGCGACCAAGGCCGAACTGGTCGCCTGTGCGAGGGTCGACCCGGATGAACCGAGACACAAAAGCTTGTCACACCCGGCCTTGGCTGCCGAACTGGCGGCCTTGCATCAGGATGTCGTGCTCGCGGTCAACGACAGTAAAGCCGAGTCGAAGGGGCCGAGCTGGAACGTCATCGAGGGCGTGCTGAGCAGCGATGGCAAGAGTCTGGACGCGGGGACTTCATCCGCGAAGGTCGCCGCCACGATGGTGCTCAAGGACGGCTCCGTCGCTTGGAAGGGTGAAGGTCTCGCCGAGGGCCGCCTGCGGCCCCCGCTCGACGCCCAGGCTTTTGGCAAGCTCAAGGCCTATATGGAAGGAGAGTTCCGCATGATGGCCCAGTACCGTACCGCGCATCCGGCATCCGATCGGATGCCACCGATCGATGAGGAAGCATTCGACGCGATCGTCAGCGGCGATCTGGATCACGCGCCGGCGGGGTCGACGTTGGGGCCATCGGTCGATGCGACCGTGCAGGCGGCGGCCGAACGGATCGTGGACCAGTTGCGGTCCGTTCTGCCCAGCCGCTAGCGGAATTCGTCGCTCCGCCCACGGACCACGTATGGGAACGCGGGTGTCGTCGGGTGGCTAGCGCCGAACTCGAAGAGGGCGGGGTCATGGAAAGCTCCAGCAACCCAGTAGCGGCGACGTGCTTTACGATGGGGCTGTTATCACGGGTCGTTGTGGCAGCAGATCGCAACGCAGGTCGCGCACGTGCCGTAGACGAAACCTTCCGCTCCGATCCTCGATCGGAGGTTCAGGCTTGGACCGCCGTCGGTCAGCGACTGCAGCCTGCGTTTTGCGCGGCCGCGATCGCGTGGCGGAGGTCGGTCCGGAAGCCCGTGTTCCCGGGGACAGCCCGGACGCTCAGCGCCGCCTCGTTCCGCCAGGCTGCAAGCCGGGCGCAGGCGAGTTTGCGCGCCCACGGGCTCTCGTCGTCGTTGCGAATGATGAAGTCCTGCGGGTGGTGGGCGAGATACCGCACCGTGAACACGTCAGCCTCGCCAGGGTAGATCGAGGTGTCGCCAAGGCCTCGAACGTTGAAGTCGTCGGTGCGGAACTGCCCGGGCACGACCCGGCTGTCGACGGTGCCGATCAGCACGCGGTAGCCGACCACGTCGCGGTGGTTGTACTGGGTCGAGGTCGCGAAACTGCCGGTTACGGTGGCGGCACCGGTCTCGCCGTAGCGGTCGATCAGCGCGGTCGCGATCTCTTCCCCGAACAGCATGATGAGGACCAGACCCGCGAGCAGCGCCCCGCCGATCCACGCCGGCCAGCGGCTTCGGGTTGAATCGCGCTCCGCATCGGCTAGGCCGCCATAGGCCGCTCGGCGTGGACGCCGGTGCCAGGGGACGAAGAACAGCGCCAGCGCGGCCGGCGGCCCAACGGCCATGAGACCGAACCGCCAGTCCGCGAGGGTCTTGAGGGCATGGATGAACGGATCGAGGATGCCGGCGCCGGCCAGAACGGCATGCGGGGGCGGGGTCCATCCGGCGATCGAGCCGGTCGGTGCGAGCGGTACCAGCTTGCCCATCTGGCCGGGTGCGGCCCAAGGCGGCTGCTTGACCGCGGCGCCGGCCGCCTTGAGCGCCAGCGCGTCGAGGAGGTAGCGCACCTCCAGCTGGTCGGGGTTGTCCAGCTCGGCACCGGTGGCGTCGATCACCGCGACGTCCGCTCCGTGACGGGCTGCCACGATCGTCGGTGAGGGCCGGACGATCGCGTCGTCCGCCCGGCCGGTGATCGCCAGCGATGGCCTCGCATCGTGGTGTGCCTGCCGATCCAGTTGCGCCTGCGCACGTCCTGCGTCGGCGATGTGGTAGAAGGCGAGGGTGGCGGTGCGCGGCACCGCGTCGGCGGCATGGTCGCTCGGCTTGGCGTACCAGCGGCAAGTCGAAAGGCCGGGGGCCGGGTAGAAGTCGTGGCCATCCAGCGCCCCGCCCGATCCGGAGAACAGCAGCGGCTCGAGATCGGTCGCGGAGAGCAGGGTGCAGGCATTCGGGTCCGGCCGGGGATCGACGGGAGCGGCGCGGGCCGAGGTCATGACGCCCAGCGCGGCCAGCGCGAGCGATGCGATCGGCACACGCCAGGCTGTCGCCATCCGCCCCCTCACCGTGCGCGTGCGTGCGCCGCCGCGAGCGCGTCGAGCAGCCTCGGGCTCGCGCCCTCCCGGCGCAGCGTCGCGGCCGGGATCACCACCGTCTCGACGCACGCCTCTTCCGCATGCGGCGGGTCGAACTGCAAGTCGAGGCCGCCCGCCTTCGCGTCGAGGCAGGCGATCATCGGCACCGGGCGTTCCTGCATCTCGTCGGTGATCGCGGTGCGGCACTCCTTCTCCTCGGCCGCGCCGCCGCCGTGGTCGTAGCCGGCGCGGTGCAGCGCGTTGGGCCGCGGTGAGGCGAGGCTCACCATCTTCACCGCGAGGCGGATCGGCGCGGTGGCGGCGAGGGTGGCGGTCAGGAGGATCGCAAGTGACAGGGCGGTACCTCCGATGGCGTCATTGCGCGCGCGGTTGCCGGCGGACACACGCGGTAGCGAAGCATAATCGTGACGGCTGCCGCGATCAAGCACCGGCGATCAACGGAACCGGAGACGTGCGCCGCCGCGAGTCTCACGGCACCCTCAGCCGGGCGAAGCGTCCGTCCGAAGCGCGGCGATCGAGCGCCGGAGGTTGTGCCGCGCCCTGTCCTCGAACCGCGCGCGTCCCCAGGGCGAGAAGAACAGCGGATCGCGGGCTAGGAACCGCTCCAGGATCGCCGCGCGGCCGATGCGGAACGCCTGCTCGGGTACGTGCGCGTACTCGGCACGGACGCCCGCTTCATAGCGGTCGAACGTCGCGTCTGGCGCGCCGAGGATCGCCAGGTCCATGTCGAGGAACCGGGCCATGTCGGCCGTCTCGTCGTCGTCGAGGCCGGGCGGGATCGCGTGTGCCGCGGTGGCCTCGATCAGCCGCACCGTGCGCGCGAGCGAGACGGGCGGGAGGATGCCGTCGAGCAGGTCCGCCGCGAGCGCCGCGCTGCGCGTCTCGTTGTCGCTGGCGCGCGCGTCGTAGACCGCGTCGTGCAGCAGGATCGCGGCCCGGATCGCCCCGGGATCGTGCAGTGCGCTGCGCACTTCGTCGAACAGCGCGAGCAGCGCCTCGATGTGGCGCCAGCCGTGATAGGCACGCGACGGACCTTCGTGCAGCGCCCGGATGCTGGCGAGCAGGTCGCCACCGATCGGATCGGCCCCGGTCAGCTTGGCGGCGTCAGCCAACGCCGCCTCCGAACAATGCGGTCTGCCGCCGCCGCAGCGTATCGGCCATGGCGGCAACGCCGGCTTGGAGGTCGGGCATCGGCGCCAGCGCCGCCTCACCGCTCGTGCCGTCCAGCGTCGTGCGCAGCAGCTCGGCCTGGCCGATCAGCAGTTTGTCGAACGCACCGAGCGCCTCCAGCGTCGTAGCTTCCGAACGGCAGCGTTGCCGAGTGATCGCCATGGCGAGTGCCTCTTTTGCCGGGTGGAGAGAGTAGGACGGCCCGCGGCTTGCGGCCGGAGAGCATCGCGGTCATGCGGTCGGTCGCGCTCGCGCCGGTGCCGTCCATGGCATCGACCAGCGCCTTCGCCTGCGCAATCCCTGGTTGGTGGCCTGCCATTCATCTCCACGCCGGTAGAAATTGAGAAGGTGTCGCACCGTTTTGCGGGCTAGTTCTGGGCAATGGTGCGCCTGGCATGAAAGGAATGGGCACTCAGATCATTGGGAGGTTTTCGTGGTGATGGAGCACTGACGGTCTACACCTTGAAATTCCCGAATTGCAATCGATTGAACGGCGTGCTTTTCATTGGCCCGTAGGTCCTCCTAATGTGCCCCGTTCCTTAATCATCGTCGACGACTTGACGCGCAAGTGTTTGGCGGCGGGCGTGCCATCAGACGCGGCCTTCCTTTTTCCCGACGAATGGCTATCGAAAAGTCTTGATAAGATCCGCGACCGCCTGCCGAGCATTAAGATCGTATCGTCCTTTATTTGATGACGCTATCGTCTAAAACGGCTTGGTTCGGCTTGGGCATCAACAGTCCACCAAACAGTATCGTCGCGAACGTCTCTTCCGCCTCGGTGAATTGGAGCCGCCCCAATTTTGGAATATCGAGGACGGCCCGCACCTGCGGCGCGAAGTCTGCATAGTGCTGAGTAGCGCCCCAGAGGAAGAACAGGAGATGGAGGGGGTTCACAGGCCGGAACTTCCCAGCCGCGATCCAGCCGTTGACAATCGCCGCGAATGCGAGTGCCTTTTCTCTTACCCGGCCGGAAAGATGCGGGCTCAAGACCGATGCGCCTTCCAGCATATCCTGAGCAAAAACCCGCGACGCCTCAGGGAATTGCCTTGACATCTCCAGCTTGCGATTGACGTAAAGTCTCAACTCGTCCCCCGGTTCTCCATCTGGATCAAGGCCTCCGATGGGTTCAAGCCAGATGTCGAGCGTGCGCTCCAGAACGGCCTGATAGAGTTCCGCTTTCGTGCGGAAGTAATTGTGAAGGTTCGGCTGGGACATGCCCGCGAGCGCCGCGATGGCCTCCATGGTCGCCCCCCTGAACCCATGGGTTGCGAAAACGCGCTGCGCGTTTTCGAGGATCGCCGTTTCGTTTCGAATTTGGATACGCGTTCGTCGCGCCGTGGTCATTCTGACGGTCCTGTGATCATATAATCAGGAAATGCCCCGTTTCGGATGGTATTGCAACCACCGAATACCGCTGATACCTGATTGTTTCATAATTTTTCAGGGCCGACGGCGATTCGGGTGCCGGTTGGCGGAGAAAGGGTAGGCAATGCAGGCGGTTGCGCATTTCATCTCGGGCGAGCGCCGCCATGGAACGGGGCGTCGGCGCGGCGACATCTTCGATCCGAATTTGGGTGTGCCACGGCGACGTGTGACTTTCGCCACGCATGAAGAGATCGACGAGGCGATCGCCGGAGCCAAGGCTGCCCAACCCGGCTGGGCGGCGACGAACCCGCAGCGGCGCGCTCGCGTGATGTTCGCCTTCAAGGCACTCCTGGAGCGAGAGATGGACGCCCTTTCCCTCATGCTGGCCGACGAGCACGGAAAGGTGGTCGCTGATGCGCGGGGGGACATCCAGCGCGGACTTGAGGTCATCGAGTTCTCGTGCGGCATCCCCCACCTACTCAAGGGCGAATACACCCAGGGCGCAGGGCCGGGCATCGATGTCTTTTCGTTGCGCCAGCCCCTCGGCGTGGTCGCGGGCATCACGCCGTTCAATTTCCCGGCGATGATCCCGATGTGGATGTTCGGCCCGGCGATCGCGGCCGGCAATGCCTTCATCCTCAAACCCTCGGAGCGCAACCCGTCGGTTCCGGTGCGGCTGGCGGAGTTGATGATCGAGGCGGGACTTCCGGCCGGCATCCTGAACGTGGTTCATGGCGACAAGGCCGCGGTCGACGCACTGCTCGATCATCCGGACATCCGAGCGATCAGCTTCGTCGGATCGTCGGACATCGCGCACTATGTCTACTCACGCGGCGTCGCGAATGGAAAGCGCGTCCAGGCAATGGGCGGTGCCAAGAACCACGGCATCGTACTGCCGGATGCCGATCTCGATCAAGCGGTGGCGGATATCACGGGCGCCGCTTACGGCTCGGCTGGGGAGCGGTGCATGGCGCTGCCGGTAGTCGTGCCGGTCGGCGACGACACCGCCAGCCGCCTCATCGACAAGCTGCTCCCCGCCATCGACAAACTGCGGGTCGGCGTCTCCACAGATGCCGGTGCCGATTATGGGCCCGTCGTCAGCGCGCAGCACAAGTCGCGTATTGAGACTTACATCCAGATGGGCGTCGACGAGGGCGCGAGGCTGCTCCTCGATGGCCGGGGCTTCTCGCTGCAAGGATATGAACAGGGGTTTTTTGTCGGACCGACCCTGTTCGATCACGTGACGCCGACGATGAAGAGTTATCAGGACGAGATCTTCGGCCCTGTTCTCCAGATCGTGCGCGCCACCACGCTGGCGGAGGCCATCGCGCTGCCGAGCCGCCACGCGTACGGCAACGGCGTCGCGATCTTCACCGCCAATGGCGGCGCGGCGCGGGATTTTGCCGACAAGGTGGAGGTCGGCATGGTCGGCATCAACGTGCCGATCCCGGTGCCGGTCGCCTATCACAGTTTCGGCGGATGGAAGCGCTCGGGCTTCGGCGATCACAACCAGTACGGCATGGAAGGCCTGCGGTTCTACACGAAGGTGAAGACCGTGACACAGCGCTGGCCCGCGCCGGACACGGCGGTCGAATCCTCCTTCGTCATTCCGACGATGACTTGACCCCGTCGAAAACGGAGGATGTTGACATGACGGCCGCGCCGACCCTGTTCACGCTGCCCGCACGCCCCGAACCGCTGCGTCTGGCGCGGGAAGAGACGGCGGTGATCGTCATCGACATGCAGAACGCCTATGCGTCGACTGGCGGCTATTGCGATCTCGCCGGGTTCGACATCGCCGGGGCGATGGATGCGATCAAGCGGATCGGCGAGACGCTCGATGCGGCGCGCGCTGCGGGGATCCAGGTCGTCTATCTCCAGAACGGCTGGGATGCCGACTATGTGGAGGCCGGGACCGAGGGATCACCGAACTACCACAAGTCGAACGCGCTAAAGACCATGCGCAAGCGGCCGGAACTCCAAGGCCAACTGCTCACACGCGGCGGTTGGGATTATGAGATCGTCGATAGACTGAAGCCGCGAGCGGGCGACCTTCGTGTCCACAAGACGCGCTATTCCGCTTTCTACAATTCGCAGCTCGATAGCATCTTACGCGCCCGTGGCGTCCGCAACCTGGTGTTCGTCGGTATCGCTACCAATGTCTGCGTCGAATCGACGCTGCGGGACGGTTTCCATCTCGAATATTTCGGGGTGATGCTCGCCGATGCGACCCACCAGCTGGGTCCGGACTTCATCCAGCAGGCCGCCGTCTACAACATCGAGACCTTCTTCGGATGGGTGTCCACCGTCGCTGATTTCAGGACTGCGATCGGACAACTGTCTGGTGAGAAGGATCCCGCCGATCATGAGGTCGGGTGACGACTATTCCCGGCCGACGCGGCCGACATTGAAGGGATATCGCATGGAAATCGGTGTATTTCTGCCGATCGGCAACAACGGCTGGCTGATCTCCGAGACGGCACCGCAATACATGCCCAGCTTCGATCTCAACAAGGAGATCACGCTGAAGGCCGAGCGGTACGGGCTCGATTTCGTGCTGACGATGATCAAGCTGCGCGGGTTCGGCGGCAAGACCCAATTCTGGGAGCACAATCTGGAGAGCTTCACGCTGATGGCTGGTCTCGCCGCGGTCACCGAGCGGATCAAGCTATACGCCACGGCCGCCACCCTGACGCTGCCGCCCGCGATCGTCGCGCGCATGGCGTCGACGATCGATTCGATCTCGCACGGCCGGTTTGGGATCAATTTGGTTACCGGCTGGCAGAAGGCCGAATACGACCAGATGGGACTATGGCCAGGCGAGGAGCATTTCACCAAGCGCTACGACATGCTCGCCGAATATGCGCAGGTACTGCGCGACTTGTGGGGGATGGGAAAATCGGACCTCAAGGGTGACTATTTCCAGATGAACGATTGCCGCGTCAGCCCGCGTCCCAGTGCCGACATGAAAATCATCTGCGCTGGCAGTTCCGACGAAGGCCTGGCCTTCTCGGCCAAATACGCCGACCATGCCTTCTGCTTCGGCAAGGGCGTCAACACGCCCACCGCCTTCGCGTCCGTCAATCAGCGCCTTGCCGCCGCGACTGCCAAGACCGGTCGGTCGGTCGACACTTTCGTGCTGATGATGGTGATCGCGGACGAGACCGACGAAGCCGCGCAGGCGAAGTGGCAGCGTTATCGCGACGGCGTCGACCATGAAGCGATCGCCTGGCTGACCGGGCAGACCGCGGCCAACGCGGTTTCCGCGACCACCAATACCCGCCAGATGAGCGACGCTACCTCGGCGGTGAACATAAATATGGGCACGCTCGTCGGTTCGCATGCGACGGTGGCGCGGTTGTTGGACGAAGTGGCGACGGTGCCGGGCACGGGCGGCGTATTGCTGACGTTCGACGACTTCGTAGAAGGTGTCGAAGCGTTCGGCACACGGATCCAGCCGCTGATGAAAAGCCGGCGGCACGTCGCCGCCGCGAACGCCGCATGACCGCGCGCGCCGCCATCTCGGTCGTCGGCATGGGAGGTGCCATCCGCCCCGGCTCGACCAGCGAAAAGGCGTTCCATTGGCTGATGGCGGCGCTTGACGAGCGTGGCGTGGCGACGAGCGTCTTCACCGGACTCGACCTCGATTTCCCGCTGTTCAATCCAAACGGTGGCGCATCGCCGGATCGTCGACTGGATCGTTTCTTGGCAGCCATCCGTCACTGCGACGCCTTGGTGATTTCATCGCCGGTCTATCACGGCGGGCCGTCGGGCCTCGTGAAGAACGCGATCGATCATCTGCAGCCGCTGGCGAACGATGATCGTCCCTACCTGACCGGCCGCCCCGTCTGCTGCGTGGCCGCCGGCGGTGGACTGCCGGGCGCGATCTCGACTTTATCGGCGCTGCGCGATGTCGTCCACGCGCTGCGCGGCTGGCCGACGCCAATGCAAGTCCCAATCAACTCGTCGAGCCATCCCTTCGACGAGCAGGGATCGTGTTCAGACACCAAACTGGATCATACGTTAACGGCGGCCCTCGACGACCTTCTGGGCTTCGCAAAGGCCATGCATTCCTCGCAGGTCCTCGCAGTTCGGAGGCCGGCGATGGAGCCGCCTAAGATTATGGTCGTCGGCAGTTATAACCGGGACGCCACGCTCGTCGTGAACCGCTTCCCGCAACCGGAGAGACGATCGCCGCCCGAGGATCAGTAGCTCGCATGGCGGCAAGGGGAGCAATCAGGCCGTACAGGCGGCGCGATTCGGCGCATCGGTCGCCATGATCGCCGCGATTGGTCACGATCCGGCCGGCGAGGCCGCGCTTGAGATGTGGCGTGACGAGGGGATCGACGTCAGCGCGGTCAGACAAGAGGGACACCATGCCACGGGCACGGCGACCATTCTTAGTCGAAGCGATGGCCAGAACGTCATCATCCTCGATACGGGCACCAATGCGTGCGTGGCCGAATATAATGTGCGGGACGCTGAGCAGGCCATCAAGTCCGCAAAACTCGTTCTCGCTCAGCTGGAAACGCCGCAAAGCGCAACGAGCGCCGCGTTTGAATTTGCAAGACGACATCATGTGATCACCATGCTCAACGTGGCGCCGGTGCCGGAACGGGTCGAACCGGGGCTGCTGAACCTCGTCGACATCCTGATCGTCAACGAAGTCGAGGCGGGCACCCTCTCTCCCCCGGAGCAGCGCTCGGGCGATCCCGAGCGCGCCGCCGAAGCGCTCCTCCAGAAGTCGGGATCGCCGTGCTGTTGACCTTGGGTGCCGACGGCGCCGTCCTTTATGAAAAGAACGGAAAAACCACGCGGCAGTTGGCGGTGGCGACGACCGCCAGCGACACCACCGGCGCGGGTGACGCGTTGATTGGCGCGTTCGCCGCCAGCTATATCGCCACTGGCGAGATGCAGACTGTCCTACGCTGAGGTGTCGCCGCGGGCAGCTTCGCGTGCGCGAAGCGTGGTGCGATCGCCTAGTTCGCGACGATGGCCGAGATCACCGCCGGCCGCTGCGCGCCCAGCGCTCCGATCGCTTGATTGTCGCATCCGGAAATATAGCCATATCTCCCGTTCCGTTGTCATCGATGCCGATCCCAAACAAATCCACTTTTTCGGTATCGCGACAAGCCCACGGTAGCTCCCATCGCTTCAATGCTGAAGATTGGTCTCTCGGCAAACAAGTGTTTGCCGATCCGACAAATACGTGGCAGACCTCGGATCCCCAAGTTGGAAGACGCGGTGCCAAAAAGAGACAAATTGAGCGAGCAGGAGCAGGCTGTGCTGGATGGCATCGCTGCAGACCCGTTTGCAGGTCAACAGGAGATAGCCGACAGCCTCGGGTTGGCCCGCCCGACCGTTGCCACCTACATCGCACAGCTCACCCGCAAAGGCTATCTGTGCGGCCGCGCGTACGTCCTTGCGGAGGCCAAGCGCATCGTCTGCGTCGGCGGCGCGACGGTCGACCGCAAATATCGGTCGCAGCAGGCACTCCAACATGGCACCTCCAACCCGGTAAACAGCCGCCGAAGTTTCGGCGGCGTGGCGCGAAACGTCGCCGAAACGCTGGCACGATTGGGCGCGGCCAGCAGCCTGGTTTCCGTATTGGGCGACGACGAAAACGGCCGTTCGCTCACGAAGCATCTGCAATTCAGCGGGGTGGATACCACGCGCCTTCTTACCACCAATACGCATCCGACCGCCGAATATCTGGCCATCCTGAATCCGGACGGCGAACTTGCCTATGGCATTGCCGACATGGAGATTTTCGATACCGTCACGATCGACGATCTGCATGGGGTCTGGCCGACGCTGGCCGGTGCCAGCTGGCTGTTCGCGGACTGCAACCTTCCGACCCCGGTCATGGCCTGGCTGCGGAACCGGCGCGTCGGCGCGCGGTTTCGCCTGGCCGTCGATCCCGTCTCCGCGCTCAAGGTCATGCGCCTTCAGGGCGAGCTGCACGGTATCGACCTCCTGTTTCTCAACGTCCAGGAAGCCCTCGCGCTGACGGCGGCAGATTCGGCGACATCACCGGACGCATTGTGCAAGATTCTGCTGCAACGCGGCACCGGCGCGGTCGTCCTCACCATCGGCAGTGACGGGCTATTGGTGGCAGAGGGCGAAAGCCTGACCGCCTTGCCCAGCCTGAAGGCAAACGTAGTAGACGTCACCGGCGCAGGGGACGCGCTGATCGCCGGCACCCTGTCGCGGCTCCTCGATGGAGAACCGCTTGAAGAGGCGTGCCGCACGGGGATGCTCGCGGCGGTGCTTACCATCGAAAGCGAAGAAAGCGTCAATACCTCGACATCATCCGAGCTGATCGAGCGCAACCGCCATCGCCTTGCCGGTTTGACGGCTGAACGAAGGAAAGTCTTACAGTGAAATATCATCCCGGTCCCGATGACCTGCCCTTGAACTTTTCGGACGCCGTCCGGCAGGCCCTGGCGGCGGGACGTCCCGTGGTCGCACTGGAATCGACCATCATCACACATGGGATGCCGTTCCCGGAGAACGTCGCCACGGCGCGGGCGGTCGAGGAGACGGTTCGGGAGAATGGTGCCACGCCTGCGACCATCGCGATCATCGAGGGCCGGGTTCGCATCGGGCTGGAGGACGCGACCCTCGACTGGCTGGGCCGTGCCAAGGACGTGCTCAAGCTGAGCCGAGCCGATTTGGCCTTCGCCATCGCAGGTGGAAAAAACGGTTCGACTACAGTGGCCGCTACCATGATCTGCGCCAGGCTTGCCGGGATCGATGTCTTCGCCACGGGCGGCATCGGCGGCGTCCATCGGGGGTTCGAGACCAGCTCGGACGTCTCCGCGGATCTAACGGAATTTGCGCGTACCGACGTGGCGGTCGTCTGCGCCGGCGCGAAAGCCCTGCTCGATCTGCCGCGCACCCTGGAATATCTCGAAACCGAAGGCGTGCCCGTCATCGGTTATGGCACCGACCTGTTCCCGGCTTTCTGGAGCCGCAGCAGTGGGCTTCCGGCCCCCTTGCGGCACGATACCCCGCAGGCGATCGCGAAGATGATCCGGATGCGGCGCCTGCTGGGTCTGTCGGGAGGTGTGGTCGTCGCCAATCCGGTTCTCGAGCGGGACGAAATCCCGTCGGAGGAGATCGCGGCCCATATCGCCCAGGCGGTTGCCGAAGCGGAGACGGCCCGGATCACGGGCAAGGCGGTGACACCATTCCTCCTCGGCCGGCTTCTGGAACTGACCCAGGGTCGCAGCCTCGCGACGAACATCGCACTGGTCCACAACAATGCCGTGCTGGCCGCCCAGCTGGCGGCTGCCCTGCGGCAGGATGCGCCCCAACCCCAACCGCGGTCCGAGCCGATGCAACTCGTGCATTAGATCCGCACCGCATCGGTCACGACAGCGCCGCTCCCACCCCCATGAAAACGGATTTTCGTGCCATGATCGTTTTTCCGTGACGCCATTGGACCGTAGATTTTTCCTGGCGGGGGCGGCGGCAAGTTGCCTGGGTGGCGCGGCGCAGGCACGGCCGCCCGACAGCCTGATCGTGACGACCTATGGCGGCAGCTGGGAGACGTTCTGGCGAAGCACCCTGCTCCCCCTATTCGAGCGACGTACCGGTGCCGACGTTCGGCTGGATGTCGGGTTCGGGCGCACCTTCAGCGCCAATCTGCGGGCCGCGGGACGCGGCAGGTCGGATTATTCCATTCTGATGATGAACGAGCCGTTCATCGAGCCCCTGATTCCCGGAGGATATTTTGAACGGCTCGATCTGTCGCGGCTCCGGAACTATAAGGATCTGCACCCTGCGGCACAGAGCCTCAACGGCGTTTCCCTGGTCGGCATGATCTCGCCCATTGGGATCGGCTATCGAACCGATCTCGTCCATCGTCCCCCAACGTCCTGGCGCGACCTGTGGACCAACCCGGAATTTCGCGGGCGGCTGGGCCTCTACAATCTGCAGAACAGCGTAGGCAAATCTATGGTGACGCTGGCCGGTCGGCTGTTCGGCAAGGGGCCGACCGACATGAACGGCGCCTTCGCCGCGCTGCGTCGGCTCGGGCCTGTCCTGCAGACGGATTTCAACATGTCGACCATGATGGGCACCGGAGAGATCATCGTGGCGCCGTATGATTTCGGCGAGATCGCCCGTCTGCGCCAACAGGGGCTTCCCGTCGCCTGCGTCACACCGCGCGAAGGCCTGTTGATGTGGGATCAGAGCTTTTGTTTCTGTGCCGGCGCATCGGCGCGCGAACTGGCGTACCGGTATCTGGATTTCCTGCTGGAGCCGGATATCCAGTTGCTGCTCGCGCGCCGGTTCTTCGTCACACCGGTCAATCGCAAGGTCGTCGTGCCGCCGAACCTGCGGGCCGCCGTCCCGATCACGGGAACGCAGCTGGATCGGATCCTCCCGACAGACTGGAACTGGGTCAACCGCCATGCCCTCGAACTCGAGGCACGATGGTCGCAGACCTTCGAATGAACTCCTTCCTCTAGCATCTGGCAGGGACGAACGCGCGCATGACCAACGTCGTCATCGAGGCCCTCACGAAACGATATGGAACCACGACGGCGATCGATTCCGTGTCCTTATCGATTGGGGAAGGCGAATTCGTTTCGCTGCTGGGTCCCTCTGGGTGCGGAAAATCGACAACCCTGCGATTGATTGCCGGTTTCGAAACGGCCGATACCGGCCGCATCCTGTTCGATGGCGAGGACGTCGCCCATCTGCCCCCCAATCGGCGCGACATCGGGATGGTGTTCCAGTCCTATGCCTTGTTCCCGCATATGACCGTGGCGCAGAACCTCGCGTTCGGCCTTGAGATGCGCAAAATGCTGCCGGCGATGATCCGCAGCCGGGTCGCCAAGGTCCTGGAGATGGTTCGGCTGGTGCCGGAAGCGGACCGCTATCCTCGAGCACTCAGCGGTGGCCAGCAGCAGCGGGTCGCGCTGGCGCGGGCCCTCGTCATCGAGCCCCGCATCCTGCTGCTGGACGAGCCGCTTGCCAACCTCGACGCCAAACTGCGCGACGAGATGCGCGAGTTCATCACCGATCTGCAGCGGCGGGTCGGGATCACCACGATCTACGTCACCCACGATCAGGCGGAGGCGATGGCGATGTCCGATCGGATCGTCGTGATGTTCAAGGGCGAGGTGGCCCAGTTCGGGGCCCCGCGCGACATTTACGAGCGCCCGCAAGGGCTCGAGATCGCCACCTTCATCGGCCAGGCCAATTTCCTGCAGGCCTCGGTCACCAATGCGGATGGCCGGACGATGGCCCACACCGTCCTGGGCGCGCGTGAACTTCTGCAGGACGCACCGGCGGAAGGGCCGGTGTCGGTGCTGGTCCGTCCCGAGGCGCTGACGCTGGCGAACGCCGATGAGCCGGGGGTGGTAAGCGGCTCGATCGACTCGATCCACTATAGCGGCAGCCTCACCGAATACCGTGTGCGCCTGCCTGGTGGAGAGATGGTCAGCGTTCAGGTGGTTGGCCCGGGCCGCCAGGAGCGCGGGGATGCCGTAGGATTGCGATTGGCCGCCGACCCCCTCTGGACGATCGGTCGTGCGGCATGAGCCGGCGCTTTCTCCTCCTGTTGCCGGCGTTGCTGATCCTGGTTCTGCTCGTGGCATTACCGTATCTCAACATCATCCTGATTAGTATGCGACCGTCCACCGATGACGGGGCGTATGGCAGCGGCTTCACCTTCGCCAATTACATGACCGTTTTGGCTAGCGCCTACTCCTGGCGGCAGATCGGCACGACGCTGCAAATCGGTTTCATCACCACCGCCGCGGCGCTCCTTCTGGGTTGTCCGGTCGCATGGAACCTGGCGCGATCGCCGGGACGAAGCCAGGCACTGCGCAACGCCATCGTCTTGTCGCCCATGCTGGTGAGCATCGTGGTCCGCTCCTATGGCTGGACGATCCTGCTAGGCAACAATGGCGTCATCAACCGGGCGGCCCGGGCGCTCGGCCTGACCACGTCCGTCATTCCACTGATGTACAATCAGCTGGGGATCATCATCGCCCTGACCCACGTCTTCCTTCCGTTCATGATCCTGCCGATCCGGGCGCAGCTGCAAAAACTGGATCCGACGATGGAGCAGGCCGGCCTCAGTCTGGGCGCGTCCCGCCGCACCGTCTTCTGGCGCATCATTTTGCCGCTGGTCATGCCCGGCGTGCAGACAGATTGCGTGATCGTCTTCATCCTGTCGATCAGCGCGTATGTGACTCCCGTGCTGCTGGGCGGCATGCAGGTTAAGACCATGCCGATGACCGTGGTCGACACCCTGATCGACTCGTTCCGTTGGCCGCTGGGCGCGGCTCAGGCCCTCATCCTCGCTGTGTGTGGCGGCCTGATCGTCCTGGTTTTTCTTCGTCTCACGCCCTTGCGGTGGAACCGCCCATGAGGACCTTTCGCGCGAGCAGCTGGCTCAGCGGTGTGATCTACGCCTTCCTTCTCGCGCCGATCCTGGTGGTCATCGTCGCCTCGTTCAATGCCGGCGCGTTCCTGACGTTTCCGCCGCAGGGTCTGTCCCTACGCTGGTATGCGACCTTCCTTCACAACGAGGTCTTCGTGCAGGCCTTTCTCACCTCGATCCGAATCGCCGCGGTCGCGACCCTATCGTCCGGCATCATCGGAACCCTGGCGGCGCTGTATACGGCGCGGGCGCGCCCATCGGTCGCCAACAGGGTCCGAATGGCGATGATGATACCGATGCTGCTCCCCGAAGTGCTTACCGCCATCGGTCTGCTGTTCTTCTTCTATGCGCTGGGCATCGGTCTTCATTATGGCGTTGCGCTGCTCGCGGGCCACATTCTTCTGACGCTGCCCTTTATCTATCTGAGCGTTTTGACGTCTCTGCAAGGCTATGACTGGTCGTGCGACTTGGCCGCGCGCAGTCTCGGCGCGGGGCCTTTCAAGACGTTTTTTCGCATCACGTTTCCGCTGATCAGACCCGGCGTGATCGGCGGCTGCCTGTTTGCCTTCATCGCTTCGTTCGATGCCTTCTCCACGTCGTTCCTGCTGAAGGACATCGGTACGGCGACGCTGCCGCTGCAGCTATTCGACTATCTCAGATTGAATTTCACCCCAGAGGCCGCGGCGGTCTCGAGCTTCACGATATTCGTCACGCTGCTCGTGATCGTCGTCACGGAGCGCCTAGCCGGGGCCAAATTACCAAAATGATGAAAACAGTTGTCGGCTAACAAAATAATTGTTGACGTCGTCCGCGTGCTTTGGTGTGATGCCCTCCATAAGGGGGCTGAGTCATGAATATCAAAAGCAGTGCTAATTTCGCGGGCACGATCGAGGATTTCGATCTGCGGACGATCACCGATGCCCAAGCCGCCGAATTAAGGCATCGCTCGATCGCCATGGCTTGATGGTCGTGCGCGGCCAGACCCTGGCACCCGAAGATCTGGTCGATTTCGCCGGCCGCTTCGGCCCCGTCGAATACGGCGTTCGTGAAGACTATCAGCTTCCCGAAAACCCGGACGTCTATGTGATATCGAATATCGTCGAAAACGGTAAGCCGATCGGCAACCCGAGCGACGGCTTTGCCTGGCACACCGATCTCAGCTTTCTCGAGCATCCGACCGCCTATACTTTCCTATATGCCCTGGAAGTGCCCGAAGAAGGGGGCGATACGGAATTCGCCAATGTCGCCGTTAGCTACGACAAATTGCCGGCCGAGCAGAAGGCGCGCCTCGATCGGATGTCGGTTCGGCACAGCTACACCATGCTGCACGCCACGCGCAAAAATGCGCGCGCCCTAACCGAAGAGGAGGAGCGCCGCATGCCCGACGTCATCCATCCGATGGTGCGGACGCATCCAGCGACGGCCCGCAAGGCGCTATACCTCGGGCCCGACACGTCCCTGCCGGTGGGCCTCGATCCAGACGAGGGATCGGCCCTGATCTTGTCGCTGATGAAAAAAGCGACCGAGGCACAGGAAGTATACGCGCATCATTGGCGCGCTGGCGATCTCGTCGTGTGGGACAACCGGACGATGGTTCACCGCGCTACCGAATATGATCGAGCGCGCTACCGGCGTCATCTACACCGCGTCACCGTGCGGGGCGAACGCCCTTTCTAACGTCTTACCGCGGGTCACCACGCCGCTCATTCCCAAACCGAATGGAGCGTCCATCAGTAGAAAGTGCACCCCTATAGAGGAGACTGTAAATGCGTTACACGACTCTTGCCGTATCGCTTCTAGCCTCCGCTATGCTGGCCAGTCAGGCCTTCGCACAGAACATCGCGCCGACGACGTCGGACATCATCGTCGAGGGCCGTACCATCACCAAGGATGGCGTGAGTAACCAAACAGTGGCCGGCGGCCTCATGATCGACGAGGACGCGCCGCGCGTAAAGCAGTCGGTGACGCGCGACTATATCGCCAAACAGCTGCCGACCGCCAATCCCGAACAGCTGCTGGCGCTCCAGCCCGGCGCGAACGTGACCATGGGAGACCCGTTCGGCCTCTCCGTCGGTCACCTGTCGGTGCGCGGTCTGGACATCGCCGAAATCGGCTGGCTGTTCGAAGGCATGCCGTTCAACAACGGTGCCGTCTACCCGAACGAAGTCGTCGATAGCGAGAATCTTTCAATCATCACCCTGACGCCGGGATCGGTGGATTTCGACGTGCCCACATTCGGTGCCGCCGGCGGTCTGGTCGAGCTGCATTTCCGCAATCCATCGAAGACTCCCGGTGCCTATGTGAACCTGGCGTATGGCTCCTACAACTTCAATAACCAGTTCGTGCGGTTGGACAGCGGTGATATCGGCAATACCGGGATGCGCGCCTTTATCTCGGGCTCCAACACCTCGTCCGACTTCTGGCACGGACCCGGCTACAATAGCCGTCAGCACATCGACTTCAAGATGATTAAGGAATTCGACGGCGGCAGTTCCTCCGCTCTGTCGGTTTCCTGGAACACGCAGGTATTCGCGCTGGAACGCTGGCCGACCCTGGCGCAGTGGAACGCGAGCGGCCTGAACTGGACCTATGACCGCACCTTCACGCCGGGCATGACCACGCTCTACGCGCTTCACGAAAGCGCCTTTGCCAACGTAGCGGCCTCCTGGCCCAACCGCATCAAACTGACCACCAAGCTCGAACTGGCGGTCACACCGTATTTCTTCCACGGATATGGGACCAGCCCCGGCGGCGCCCAGCTATCCGAGACAGGGACCTATTCGGGGCCCAACAAGGTTACGTTCTTGCCCCTTCCCGTCGGCGACGGCACCTCGACCGTCGCCAATTCGGCGACGGTCTACACACCCAATATATACGAACAGTTTCGTACCGGTGTTAACGCCGCACTAAACTATCATATCGGCGGCCACACCTTTACCGTTGGCTATTGGTATGAAAACGACTATGCATCGACCACGGGCGTGCTAGTCGCGCTGCAGGGCGCAAACGGCAAGCCGGACAGCGTCTGGGCCAGTTCGGGTCTGATCCATCTGCCTAATGGCGACCTCTACCGCTCCAGCTACACGGAAGCCTATGCCTGGGTGAACGGCTTTTTCATTAGCGACCGCGCCAGCCTGCTGAATGACCGGCTGGAAATCGACGGCGGTTTCAAGGAGGTCGGGTTCTCGCAGGAGGGCCGTAACCTGATCCCCGGCGAGACCCCCGTTCGCACGGCGCATTACTCGATCCCCTTGCCGACCCTGGCTGCCCGCTACAAGTTCAACGATCAGCATCAAATCTATGCGAACGCGGGAACCAACTTCCTGACCCCGCAGGCGTCGCAACTTTTCGATGTCTATAGCCAGACCACCGGCCAGATAACCCAGGTCGGTGTCAACAATCAAAAAGCGGAATATTCCATCGTCGAGGAAATCGGCTACCGCTATTCCGGCGACCTCTTGAGCGGTTCGATCTCGGCGTTCAATTATAACTTCAGGAATCGCCAGATCGCGACCAGGGTCCTGCAGAACGGGGTGGCGGTCACCCAGTATATCAACGCCGGCAACCAGACGTCACGCGGCATCGACGTCGAAGCGGGGCTGCGCTCCTGGCATCACATCCGACCCTTTGTTTCCGCTGAGTATCTTCACGCAATCAACGACAGCAATATCCAGGCGCTGAACGGCGATTATCTGCCGACCCAGGGCAAGTACGCCGTCCGATCCCCGAAGTTCATGGAGTCGTTCGCCATCGATTATGATAACGGCAACGCCTTTGCGAACGTCGGCGTCCACCATACCAACTCTCAATATTCGACCTTCATGAACGATGAGCAGATACCAAGCTACACCACCGCGAACGTGACGATCGGCTACCGGTTGAAGAGCATCGGTGCGGCCAAGGCGCCGACGATACAGCTCAACCTGGTAAACATCACCAACACCAAATATCTCGGTGGCGTCTATTCGACCCAGTACAACGCGCTGCCGACCCGCGGGATCAACGGCACCACGATCGCCGCATCCGGCTCGCCCACATATCTGCCTGGGGCAGGCTTCGCGGCAATCGTCAGTGTCGCGACTTCGTTCTAGGACGAAAAGCATGCCTCAAGCTTCGACCCAGGACATTCCGGTCATCGATCTCGCCGCGTTCGGCGGCCCTGACGACGCCGCATCCGACGCGGTCGTCAGGGCCGTCGAGGCCGCTTGCCACCGGCTGGGCTTTTTCCTCGTGACCGGACACGGCGTGGATCCGGCTGCGACGCAGCGGCTCTATGATCTGGCCCGGATCTTTTTCGATCGACCGGAGGCGGGGACGCATAACAGCCTCGGTGACGAAGAGGGCGGCCTGAGCTACAGTGCGCTGTGCCAGGAAACGCTGAGCGCGACGGCCGGGGTCATCGGACCGGGCGACTATAAGCGAAGCCTGAACCACGGCCCCCGGCTACCGGGTGGCCCTTGGCCGGCGGAACCTTCGGGTCTCGCCTCCGCTTTTTCCGACTATTTCGAGCAGATGGAGCGTCTGGCGGCCCGGCTCTTGCAGATCGCGTGTGCCGCCGTCGGCTTGCCATCCGACTTTTTCGAGCCCGATTTCGTCGGCCATCTGTCCGCCTTGCGCGTGATCGACTATCCGGCACCGCTCGGCCCTCCTTCGGATGGTCAGCTACGGGCCGGCGCCCATACCGATTACGGCTTCCTGACCATCCTCCGGTCCGAGGCTTCTGCCGGTGGCCTGCAGGTGCACCGCCGCGATGGCGGTTGGATCGACGTTCCGGCCCTAGACGATGCGTTCGTCATCAACATCGGCGATGCGTTCATGCGCGCGACGAACGACGTCTGGGTCTCCACGCCTCACCGGGTCGCCTATCCGCCGGCCGATCGCCGCGCGGGTTCACGGCGACAATCCATCCCGTTCTTCTATAATCCCAGCGCGAGCGCGGTGATCCGCTGCCTCGACGCCTTTTGCGGCAGCGACCGCGAACCGCGCTATGCTCCTGTCTCCTACGGCGACTATATCGCCCTCAAGACCCGGCAGGCTAACGCTTAGGCCAGGAAATGATCATGACGATTGCCCAGCCTCGCTCGAACGAAAGCCGGTACACCGCCGAGGATGATGCGGTTCGCTGCGAACTGGCGGCCATCTATCGCCTGCTGGCCCATTTCCAGATGACCGACCTCATCTACACGCACGTCAGCGCACGACTGCCCGGCGGCCATGACCGGTTCCTCATCAACCCCTATGGCATGCTTTTCCACGAGATCTGCGCCAGCGATCTCGTCGAAGTCGGCGCGGACGGCTTCCCCGTGGATGCGGACTCGGGTGCGTTGGTCAATCCGGCGGGTTTCAACATCCATTCGGCGATTCATGCCGGCCGGCCGGAAGTCCGCTTCGTCATCCACACCCACACGCGGGCGGGCGCGGCGGTTTCCTGTCAGAAGGACGGACTGCTGCCCATCAGCCAGCATGCGCTGATGTTCTACGATCGCCTGGGCTATCATGAATATGAGGGGTTCGCGCTGGACTCGGAGGAGCGCGCCCGGCTGATCCAGGACATCGGCGATCACAAGGGGTTGATCATGCGCAACCACGGCTTGCTCGTGGTGGGCCGCACCGCCGCGGAGGCCTTCAACCGGATATACACGCTGGAACGTGCCTGCGACATCCAGATCGCCGCGCTGGCCGGCGGGCGCGAGCTGGTCGAGCCCACGCCGCAGGTGCAGGCCCATACCGGGCACCAAGCCAATCCCGAAGACCTCGCCGACTGGGAAGAACTTGGGTGGACCGCGGCGCTGCGTCTGCTCGGTCAAGGCAACTACCGGAATTAGATAACCCGCCCTACAGGCTCATTCGGCCGCCTTGCGACGATAGGCATAGTTCTTGTTCAGCCGCTCCAGCAGATAATCGCCATAGACGACCGGCGGCTTCGGGGGCTTCTCGCCTTCCTTCACCAGCGCCGGCGGGCAACTTACCAGTGCGTCCATGCCAGGATCGAAAAAGAACGGCATGGAATAGCGGTCCTGCGGCTTCAGATTGCGCACCCGGTGGGGGGTCGACGCGAACCGGCCGTTCGACCAGCGCTGAAGGATATCGCCCACATTCATGACATACGCGCCCGGAACGGGGGGAGCCGCGATCCAGTCCCCGTGTTTATTGCAGACCTCCAGTCCACCGACGTCATCCTGGATCAGCAGGGTGATGAATCCGTAATCGGTATGCGGGGCGGCGCCGAACAGGCCGGCATCGTCTTCCTGACGCGGATAGTGCAGCAGTCGCAGAAACAGGGTCGGCGTGCTGAAATAGGGTAAAAACCATTCGCGCGGCAACCCAAGGGCTTCTGCCAGTCCGCCCGCCATCATTTCCCCCAGGCTCGTCAGCCGCGCCATATAGGCCAGCGCCACCTCGCGGAATTGCGGCAGCTCGTCAGGCCATTGATTGGGACCCTGCAGGGGTCGGCCGAGATCCGGATCGTTCGGCGACAGCTCGTGCATGACCATGAGCGACTCGCTCTGGTTGGGCCGGGTCACCGTCGCCACGCTGGATGTCACCAGAGTAGATGCCGAGAACGGGATATAGCCGCGGTGGTATTCGTTCAGCGCGATGGCCTGCTTGGCCTCCATCGGCAGCGTGTGGAAGGCCTTGGCCATGTCCCACAACGCGTCGATCGTCGCTGGCGGCACGTCGTGGCCCACGAGATAGCAAAAACCGCTTCGCTCCAGCGTGTCGCCCAGCGCAGCGACCGTGGCGGCGCGCGCTTCGGGATCAGTGCCCTCCGCCAGCGCCTTGACGTCGATCACGGGTATCTCGGAAAAGTCGCCTCTCATCGGTTCCTCCCATAGGCTGGTGACGACCGGCTCGGTGCCTGGGGCAATGTGGCGAGCGCGGCGAACATTCGACGGTACAGTTCATCAGGGTGAAGACAGCGGCGGAGCCACTGGCAATTGTCCGGCTGACCGGTCTGCCGCAGCCAATCCACCACCGTCATGCCGGTGGTCAGGCTGCCGTTCAGTTCGATGCCGACCGGGCAGTGCCGCCCCTCGAAAAGATCTGGCCACAACAGCGCACCGACGGCGATGGCATCGTGCAGCGGTCGCGAGCGTGTACCAAACTTCTTGTTTCCGTGGATTTCGAAGAACCGCATCATGCCGGCACAGGCCCGGCCCACCTCCGTACCCAACATCTCCAAATCCTCGGACCATCCGATGGGTGCGGGCGCGGTGTGGGTGCAGTCGATCGGCACCGCCGTGATGCCGACCCCCGACGCCAGAACGATCGCGGCCGCTTCCGGATCGACGAGGATGTTGTATTCGGCCGCCGGAGTCATATTGCCGCCTTCGAAATAGCCGCCGCCCATGAAGATGATGTGCGCGATGCGATCGGCGATCGCCGGTTCGAGGCGCAAGGCCAGCGCCAGGTTGGTCTGCGGCGCCAGCGCGATCACGCTGACGCTGCCGGCCGGCTCGCGCAGCAACGTTTCGACAAGCCATTCCACCGCGTTGCGCGGCGTCGGCGGATGCTCGGCCGGCGGCCAGTCCCAGCCGTCAATTCCGGTCTCGCCATGGATATCGATCGCGGATCGCCGGCTTCGCAGGATCGGCCGGTCGGCACCGGCGCAGACGGTGACGTCCGGATAGCCGGCAAGCTCCACGATACGCCGGGCATTGTCGGCCGTCTGCGCCGCCGGGACGTTGCCGCTCACCGTGGTGATGCCCAGGACTTCGACCTGCGGCGACGCCAGCGCCAGCAACAATGCGAAGGCGTCGTCCTGTCCCGGATCGGTGTCGATGATGACACGGTGCAGGTAAACGTCTCCGATGCGGTGCCCGGCCGCGCTGAGACGCGCCGCCTTTCGACTTGTGTTGATAGAGTAGTCATATATTGTTCCGCGTCAACACGGGCCAACGCTCAAGGAGCATCCGTCCGATGTGTCTCATCATCGCCAGTCAGATGACCGAAGCGATGAACGGTCGAATACGCCTTCTGCCGAGCGCCCCAACTGTCGCCGCCATATCCGTCGGGCAATGGGCCACCGTCATGGATGCCGACATGTTCGTCGTGGCGCCGGTTCTCTCTTGGCACCCCTCGCCGCCCCGCCCGGCCGGCTGGCCCGGGCGACTGCGCTGGATCTGCTTCGCTTCGGCAGGCGTAGACTTCTATCCGCGCTGGCTCCTCGAGGTCCCCCTGCTCACCTGCGCGCGGGGCGTGGCCTCGGAGGAAATCGCGGACTATGTGATGGCCGCGATCTATCTTCCGAGATGCTGGACGGTGAAGGTGACGCTCTGACGCTTCCAAAGATCACGCAGCACCTGGTCTGCATCCAGACCATGCGCCGCGAGGAGATCCAAGGTGATCGCATCGACCTCGAGATCGGCGCCGATGGTCTCAAGTTCGAGAAGCCGTTCCTGCCGCTCGCGCTGTTCCTCCCGAAGGCCCTGGATCTCGTCCGCTACGTCGGCTGCTTCCTCGACGTAGTATTCGGAGACCGTGGGCCGAAGGTAGAAGGAGGTGTGGCGGACCCGGAGTTCCGCGAGCACGTAGGAGATCGCGTCCTTCCACGAGCCGCCCGCGAGGTGCCAGGCATAGGCAGGCTTCAGCCCGACGCGGTCGAGAAGAAGGTCGAGCCCATCTGCACGGGCCGCTGTGATCACCTCGACGGCGGCCTTCCGAACGCCGTTCACATATCGCAGCAGCATCTTCTCGCCACGCCTCAAGTTCACCAGCGCATCGGCGAAGTGGCCGATGTGGACGTCCATCTTTTCTGGGGTGTCGGCTTCGAAGAAGCCGTTGAGCGGCATCAGGGGCATGATAAGCTCGGCTCCGACGGGAACGCGCAGTAGGAAAGGATACCCCTGGTCGTCCTCGTCCACCCACAGGCGGTCGACGGGAACGTCCGCATGTCCGCCGGCATCGAGCTTCGCGCGGATTGTCGCCACGAACTGGCGATTCGTGATGTTCACATATGCAGCTTCGGTCTTCAATTCACGTCTCATGCTGTGGCCGCAACGGAAGGAGGCCTTTTCCCCGTTCCCTGCGTACTCACGCCGTCTGCTCGATAGATGCTCCGGGATCGCGCCGCTTGGCGCCAATACCAAGATCGTCACTTTAAGACTAAAGCGTTGGATTACGCTGCGTGACTGAATGGTTCAGCTGAAGCTGATTTGTATTTTTACGTTGCGCTTGTCGTTAATGTCCGCCGGTAGTGCGCTTCGACTTGGTCGAATGTAACAAAGCATCGTCTACGCTCCCCCTGACCTATGATCGCCGATATCGTTGATGGGGTTGTGAGTGAGCTGCTGGTAAAGATGTGTTACCGTCAGCGCCGATGCTGCGCTTCCGCCGATATTCTGCAATTCCGTTCGCAGATAACCGCGAGCTACCGCGCACGCAGGATCGAAAGGCGCGAAGGTTCGCCGGTGGAAGGCCCCGCTCAGAAGCGGAATTGCAGCTTCTGCTGTGAGGCTGCGGAGGTGTTACGGGCCTCTGAGTTCGGCTTGCACGTTAGCGACGCTTAGCGGTACCGCGTCAGGTCGCGGCGGTTCGACATCCGTCCCGCTTTCCCGCTCGACCATGACCATCTCGACTGTCCCGACGCGAGCCGTCTTGGCGCCGGCTTCATGCGCGTCGTGTTGTGTCTCGGCGGCATCGACCTCGCCGCGACAACCTCAAGCTGGTCCGTAGACCGTTGGAATTCGCCCTCGCTCCAGATGCGGTCAATCGTCCAACCGTGGCACTCGAGAACGGACCAGCGCGAGCGAACCCGGTCGCGGTCGCAGTCGCGGGCCGAACGCGCACCGTATTACGGGGCGCTCACAGTCGATGCCGAGCAGGTAGCGTCCTGGCCAGTCGGCCTCGGACACGGCAAGGTCGATGATAACCCGGCCTCGTAGCCACTTTCCAAGCCTGCCATCGGCTATCGGAATTTCGGTCGCGGACAGCGCGGGACGCACAGGGGTGAAGGCCCGGTCTCAAAGCTCCGCAATGCTGCGCTCCTGATTTCCCATTCCCGAAGGTCGATCATATAACCTGGAATTTGGAGCTGCGCATGTTCATCATCTCGGACGTCCTTCTCGCGGCCTTGAACCTCGCGGAGATCTCTCCGGCCGCCGTGAACTCCGCGTACGACCGCCGGATCTTGTGCCGACAGGGCCCCATGAACGAGGTCGATCACTTTCCTCGGCGGATCAGCGCGGCGACCCGGCAGGCTGTCCACTTCCTGCGGCGACGTAACAAACGGTTGCTCGTTACCTTCGGTGCTCGTAGCCGAGCATGGCGGCGAAGCAGGACAGCTCGCGGAAGGAACGGAAGAGCGGGGTGCCCGTGATCGGGTGTGAAAGCTGACCGAGCTTTATGCAGAGCTCGCCGTGCTCGGCCATTCTGCGGACGTTACGCATGGGATGTCTCCACCTCGACGAGACGCACCTGGTTGCGTTCCTGGTTGAAGAGGGACCGGCTGTGGGACACGCCTCCCACAATGATCTCGTCGCCGGTCCTGCCCTCGCGATCGCCCCTGTTCTCCGAGACGAGGATGTACTGCCGACCGATCCTGGGACCAAGTGCCTCGATCACGCCTCCCTCCGTATGGCCGCTCGACAGGAGGAGCAGGATCTGGCTCGCCATCTCTGGCAGGAACGCGGCCGTCGCGCTTCGATAGGACTTGTCGAGATGCCCGATCGGCGCGTCGAGCACCAGCGGCGCGACCGTGCCGGGCGACAGGATCGCGTGTTCCTCGCCTAGTCGCGATCGCGCGAAATCGACCAGCGCCGCGGTGAACGCCAGACTCATCACTGGTTCTCGCCACCGCTCTTGGGCACCGGACCCTCGACGTTTTCGAGGTGCAACGACATCGTGAAGTCTTCGGCGAACTCGAAGCGGTAGGCGCGACGCGCGGCGATCTTCAGGATCTTGTTGATCTCGGTCTGGATATCGCTGCGGGCATCGCTCTCGTATTCGGCGAGACGCGTCCGGAGCTGCGCCGCGGCTTCGATCGCGAGCGAGCGCTTGCCGAACCCCGGATGGTGTAGGCATACCAGGGGGAATCGGCGGCGGCTCCGGCTACGCACCGCGCGCGATGTTCTATGTCGGCGTTGACGACGTCGAGACCGCTCTGCGGGAAGCCGTCGAACTAGGCGGGATACGCATCTTGGGCCCGGTCGAGCATCCCAATGGAAAGCTGAGCGTAGGACACTTCACCGATCTGGCCGGAAATCTGATCGGGATCGCCGGGCCGAGATAGGATTGCAGAAGGGGCGGAGGGGCAGGAAATTGCCTCCCTTATCGCGGAACGAAGCCATCCACACCGCGCATCATTCCGGTCAACTGCTTCCGCCCGTCTCGTAACACTCACCGCGGTGCTTGAGATGTCGTGCACCACCCGACGATCGACCGCCACCCTGGTTGCGCGATCCCTGACTGTCAGCGTCGCGGGCGGCCATTGTCGCCCTGGCCCACCAGACAGCTCGGCGAGTGCGGCCCTGGCCGACACCGTTCGCTGTGTTTGCCTATTCCTTAAAGACCTTGGTCTGGCTGCACTTCTGCTTTCGAACGATCCCTTCGATCAGCCGACGCTCGGCTCGCGATGTCGAACAGATCGTCGGCGCTCATCAATGCGACAGGGGTTCCCGTCTCTCGGCCCTCAATCCGTAGCAAGCAGATCATGTTTTCTCCGTCGCGGTGCAGTCTCAAAGCTGCGAGCGAAATTGACTGCTGAAGGACAATGCTTACCCCGTCGTACTCCGCTCCGGTTACAGTGAGTTTTGCGAGACCTTGGTCGATAAGCTCCGGAAGCTCACTTCGGTTCGTTAGCGACAACAGCGTTGCCTGCTCGTCTGCCCGGGTTCGTGCGTACGAGACGGCTTTCCCACGCTCGTCTCTGATCAGGTGCAACTCAAGGTTTTCACTCACGAACCGACGCCCGGTGCTGGACGACTCCGATCCGAGATATAGCGTTTCAATCGGGAACGCCTCGGCCAACGCGAACTTGCTGCGCTGGGCGAACTGGTGCTCGTCTGCGGCGGGCAGCCAGCTCCCGATCTGCTGAGCGACTAGCGTTCGGTCAGTCATTTGCGGAGCCCTCGTTTTCCACTGGCCCTTGGCTGAAGGTGAGCGCTCGCTTCGTGAAGCCGATGTCGTACCATAGCCCTTCAAGGCTGCCCTGCTGGTAGGCCTGCATCATGTCCTCGAACGTGTGGATCGCGTCCTCGCCGGAAGCTGGGTCGAGCACGCGCACCCTCCCGTCGGCGTAGACGCCGCCTAGAATGATCGTGTGATAGCCGGTCCCGTCGTTCCAGCGTATGTAGGGTTGAAGCGGCCAGTCGGCAGCGAGCCAATTTCCGACCCAGACCGAACCGACGGTGTCCCCTTCGGCGATAAGCTGTGCCCTCGAAAGATAGAGGCAATTGAGCTTGTAGATCGTCATGTAAACGTCTTGGGGCCAAGCGGTCTGATCCACGAAATGGCCGTACGTCGCCGTGACGACGTCTGGAAGGTCTACCACCAGCCGCAAATGCCGGAGAACCATCGTCGCGCACGCGGCCCAGCAGAGATCCGCGTAGGGCGCCTGCGTGACCAGATCGACATTGCTGACCATGTGGCCGCCGGCGGGGCCACTTGGTGCGATCGCGAGCCACTTCGATCGATCACTTTCCGGCATTGTTGACGTTCGGTGCGTTCGCCCCCGGGACATCGGCGCATCTGTTGGTGTCGGCACTCGGCGGCGACTGAACTCCATTGGGTGTGAAGTAGGCCACCGTGCATACACCGAGCGGGCTTCTACTCGTAACCGGCACGAACGCGTAGATGCCGGGACGGAGAGGTGGCTTGTCCGGTTTTGTGATTGCCGTCTCCCCCGCGCCCGGCGCTGCACCTGGCGCCGCTGCGGCAGCAGCCTTCGCGGCACCTCCGGTTGCGACGGAGGCGATCGCTTGCAGCGCGGCCGTCGCGACGTCGGCCGCCTTGGAGTTGTCTACCTTGCCGCCGACCGCCGTAAGCATGCCGTTCTGGAAGCTGAGCTGAAGGGACGACGCGCCAAAGAGGCCGCTCTTCACGCGGACGGCGACCGCGTGGGAATAGTCGGGAAGGTAGACGATCTTCATCACGAACGTATCGGTCTGCGCAACGAAGCTGGTGTCGGATCCCGTGCCGACGGCCGGCGCAGGTGTGCTCGCGTCGGCGGCTGGGGTGGCGTCCGCAGCACCAGGACCGAAGGGGCCTGCAGCCACCGGTGCGCCTGGAACGAGGCCGCCGCCCGGCGGCGGTGCGGGCAGCGCGGCAACCACTTTCTTGCCTGCGGCCGCAGCGCCACCCGCGTTGGGGGTGACAGACGTGGTCTTTCCTGGAAGTTCAGCCACGACCAAGTACGGTGTCATTCTTGGAATGCGAAAGCCTTGCTCCGCCCCGGGCTCGGCCTTCTTTCCCTGTATGTCCAGAGGTACCACCTCCATCGATGCGCACGATGTCAGAAGAAGCGTGGCAGCTGAGAACATGACGAATCGCATTATACGCCCCCGTTTGTTCGGAGGATATTGCGCGGGGTCAATTCTGCAAGCAGTTCTTCGCCTTAACGGTCGAAGCGCTGGGATTCAGGAAGTGCCTATAGCCGGATTGAGAATGCCACGACGTATCAATCCTCCTCAAATCTGGATCAAATATTACTTACTTGTTCAAGTAATTATACAATTGTTTCAGTTGTTTGTCTTCGCGCAACCTGCTGCTCAAGCCTCACGAAAAATGCGCGTCGCACTCACGCGAATACGCCTAGGATCTCCGCGGGCGCACCTTCGAAGATCCGGACGCAATCGGGTTGTCATCTAACGGACAAGCTAGAGAGCGCTGAGTATCAATCCCTGATCGGCTTCATGTCCTGTCGCCGTATAGGGTGCTGATGCGGTGTCCATTCCTCGACCCTCCGATAAACTCGCACATGAAGCCTGATGTCACGTACATGGCTCCAGTCCAGCGGTACGTCACCGAACGCGTAGTCGACCTGGTCCAGAGAGAGCACCCATCGTCCCCTGGCTGGCATGTGGCGGATAATACCCGGGTCGCACCAGTCCACACCGCTCCGCGGCGGTTCGACAGTTACGCCTGCCAAAGTCGCACGGGGCCTCCTCTCGAATGGCTTGGCTTCCGCGTTCTCGACCGCGTAATTTGGCACCGTGATGCCAAAGGTCGCGTTGACCAGCGTTGGAAAGGCGAATTGCCCCTGATTACTCAAAACGATTGAGCACCCGACGGTGCTGATCCGGTCACCTTCGCGTATTCCGTGAGCTTCATCGAGATCAAACGCTAGGTACCGCATCGGGACAGCGCCGCCGACCGGCGCTAGTTCACCAAAATTTTCCGCGGGCCGAGGCGGGGGCGCGGGCTGGGGCTCGAACTTGATCACCAGTATGATGTCGCCGTGGAGAACCGGTCCAACCGCGGGCGGCGTGATCAACCCTATGAAAGGGCGAAGGGAGATCTGGACCTCGGTTTCGACGGTGAGCGATTGCAACGCCTCCCAGCTGCGAATCGCGTCACGGGTCCAGTTCACGCTGGTCTCAAGCGGTTTATCAGCATTGATCGCGACTGGCTCAAGTTCCAGCCCGTACGCCCGGTTAAGCCCGTCCGCGCTCGCCAGCATCTTGTCGACGGCCTCGGCAAAATCCTCGGTGATCAAGGTTGCGACCCGGGAGGCTCGTTCGCCGAAGGCAAGTGGACTCCCGGGTGCCTGCCGCAGCTCGCGGGAGGCAGCCCGATGCGCTTCGCTCTTATCCCACTTCGTAGCAATCAACTCTGCTCGGACGCCGTTCGCTGTTGATGCGGCGTTGGTTGTTTCGATGGCAGCCTGAGCCGACGCACTCAGGCCCGGTGCAAGGTCCCCCTTGCTCGCATCGAAAGCCTTCTTCACCTCCGTCTGTGCTTCAGCTCCCGCTTTGCGCGTCCGCTCGTCCCACGCAGCAAGATCGATGGCACGCAGAGTGGCGTTGATATCGTCCTAAAAGCTATCATCCCGCGATGCCTGGATCGCTCGAACTGCGAGATCCAAGTACTCGCGACGGTAGGCAAGGCAGCGGTCGAGCAGCTTGGACGCGTCTCTCAGCAGATCTTCGAAGTGCGTGAAGTCGTCGATACGGGGGTCGATGCGGCTACGCGCCGTTGCGATTTCGGCCAACGTTGCGTCAAGGGGTGGCGGGAAATCCTTCAGCCAAGGCGTCGTCTTCTGGAGAGACTCAAGGATTTGAAGGACGGCTGGCATGTCGGTGCTACTCCCCATCTTTCGTCGGTCCGCCCGGCTTCGATATGCCGGGTTCGTCGTCGTTATCATCGTCTGCGCCGGCGCCAGTGTCGCCGGCACCTCCGTCACCCAGATCGTCCGACATCTTCTCTACGCGCTCCCTCATCTCCCGAAAGGTCTGGTTGACCTCTCTGGAATCAAGCAGCGCGGCGCGAGGATCGATCTCCCTGCCGAGCATCGTCGTCCCGAAGGACTGCAGCGCTGCACCGAACTCCGCGAAATCTAGTGCGTGCTCCCTGCCAAATATGCTTCCGCCCAACAACGCCGCGACCTTGCCGCCGGGCGTGATCAATACTGCGGCTTGCCTCACAGCTGCGCGGCTCATGCCGGTCGTTCCCGGCACCATATCGTTGACGAACTTGATCAAGCTAGCCGCGAACGCCGTAACAGCCGGGAAGGCCTCAAGGATGGTAGCTCCCTCGACGGCGATGATTTTATATTCTTCGAGACCGACCGCAAGGGCCAGCGCGTCCAGCACCAATTCGCGGTCGCGCTCTGACAAAGGCGACGGACTGCCATAGATGTCCATCGGCTTCGAGATCATCTCACGAACGACTGTGTGAGGATCTGCAGGTCCATAATCACTTCGCGCCTGCGACATGACCCTCTCCCTCGTGCACGCCGAAAAAGCATGTAGGCAACAACACGGTCAATCGAAAATTGCGGGTCAGAACTGCGGCGTCAATTACTTCGTGTGGTCAAGGTGTTCGCGTCAGACCAGCGCCGGCCTGAGGAAATAGAACGCCGGTCGCCGTCACGACCTCTTCGTAGGGGTACCTTGGTCAGGAATTTGCATGAAGGACCGGATCGCGCCCGCCAGTCACCAGCAGGCCGGACTCGATTACCGACACGCGGACGGAGGCTCTGACCCGCCGTCATTCTGTCTGGCGTTTCCGTGTCGGTGCCTAGTCGTTCATTTTGAGGGCTACACAGATCCAACGGACACGCGCATCAACGCCGATGCCCGCGGAGATAACAAGCTATGATGAGCAAGCGAGCAGCCGATCTAAGACATCACTGCGCGTCGTGATCGCCCGGTGTTGACCCGGTCCCCGAGGGGAATGACCGTTTCCCGCCTAAGTCACTGAAAAACTGGTGCTGCCGGTGAGGATTGAACTCACGACCTCAGCCTTACCAAGGATGCGCTCTACCACTGAGCTACGGCAGCACTCGTCCGTCGGACGGAAGCGCGCCTAGAGCGGAGGGGGGGGTGATTGTCAAGGCGCACGGCGCGCGCTAGCCGACCGCGATGGCGCAGAAGGACGACAAGGCCGAACGGGACGCACGGTTGGCCGCGGCGTTGCGCGCCAATCTTCGGCGGCGCAAGGCGGTGCCGGCGGCCGATCCGTCGACGCCTGCCGCCGACGACCCCGCCGATCCGGGCCGCTCCCCGTTCGCATAGGACCATGCCCGCGACGCCCCCGCAGCCCGGCACCGCGAGCATTCGCATCAGCCGATGCGCGCGCATTTGCGGGTCAGCCATGCCGCATCGTCCCCCTGCAACAGCGGACCGATGACCGCGATCACGCTGGCGTGATAAGCGTCGAGCCAGGACAACTCGTCGGGCGTGAGCAGCGCCGGTTCGATCAGATCGCGCTCGATCGGCGCGAAGGTCAGCGTCTCGAAGCCGAGCATGACGCGGTCGGGATCGGCCCCCGCGACGACCCGCGCCTCGATCAGCAGCAGGTTCTCGATCCGGATGCCGTACTCGCCCGCCTTGTAATAGCCGGGCTCGTTCGACAGCATCATCCCCGCGCGTAAGGGCTCCAGCGCCGCGCCACCGGGATAATCGGGCTTCGCGATCCGCTGCGGCCCCTCGTGCACCGCCAGATAGCTGCCGATGCCATGGCCGGTGCCATGCGCGAAATCGAGTCCCGCCTCCCATAAAGGTCGCCGGGCGAAGGCATCGATCTGCCCGCCCATCGTGCCGTCGGGAAAGACCGCGGTCGCGATCGCGATATGCCCCTTGAGCACGCGGGTGAAGCGGTCGCGCATTTCCGGCGTCGGCGCGCCGATCGGCATCACGCGGGTCACATCGGTGGTGCCGTCGGCATATTGGCCGCCGGAATCGATCAGGTACAATTGCCCCGGCAGGATCGGCGCGTTCGACTGCTCGGTGACGTGATAATGCGGGATCGCGCCGTGCGCGCCGGTGGCGGAGATCGATGGGAAGCTGAGATCGAGCAGCACGCCGCTGTCCTGCCGGAACGCGAGCAACCGGGCGGCGGCGGACAGTTCGGTCTGGCCGCCCTTGATACATTCGCTCTCGACCCAGCGGAGGAAGCGCGTCAGCGCCGCGCCGTCGCGCGCGGCGGCGGCACGGTGGCCGGCAACTTCGGCCGGGTTCTTCAGCGCCTTTTGCAGGACGACCGGATCGCGTAAAGGCACGATGGTCGCCCCGCCCGCCTCCAGCGCGTCGAAGATCGCCGACACCGCACGTTCGGGGTCCGCCACGACGCGCTTGCCGGCATAGCCCGCCAGCGCCCCCGCGAACGCGGACCGGTCGTGGATCCGCACCGCATTGCCCAGATGCTGGCGTACCGCGTCGTCGATCTTCTCGGGCGCGACGAACAGATCGGTGGTGCCGTCGCTGCCGACGATCGCGTACGCCAGCGCGACGGGCGTGTGATCGACATCGCCGCCGCGCACGTTCAGCGCCCAGGCGATCGAATCGAGTGCGGACAGCACGACCGCATCGGCGCGCTTGTCGGCCAGCCAGTCGGCGATCCCGGCGCGCTTGGCGGCGGAGTTCACCCCGGCGACCGCATCGCGGTGAACGGTCAGCCGCGCGTCGGAGGGCGCGGGGCGATCGGGCCAGACCGCATCGACCGGGTTGGTGTCTACGGGCACCAGCACCGTGCCCTTCTCCGCCAGCGCGGCCTTCGCCTCGGTCAGCCAGGCGCGGGTGTGGAGCCATGGATCATAGCCGATCCGCGCGCCGTCCTTCGCATGCGCCGCCAGCCAGGCGGCGACGCTCGATTGCGGCACATCGACGAACTGCCAGTCCTCGGCGGAGACCTGTTCGCGCACCTGCAGCGTGTAGCGCCCGTCGGTGAAGATCGCCGCGCCCTCGGGCAGCACCACCGCGGTCCCCGCCGATCCCTGGAACCCCGTCAGCCAGGCGAGCCGCTGCGCATAGGCGCCGACATATTCGCTCATATGCTCGTCGGTCAGCGGTACGACGAAGCCGTCCAGCGGCAAGCGCGCGAGTTGTTCTCGGAGCGCGGTCAGGCGGGCGTGGTGGTCTGGCACGGGATTTCTCATCGGCTAAGTTTACAAAGGTGACGGTGGTCGCGAAAATTCACGCCCCCCACGCCCGCGGGAAGCGGGGGGCGACAGGCGAGGCGGCGGCGGTCCATCCGGCGGCCATGCCAGATGCGCATGCTGTAGGACAGCCGCCGGAACCGCGGGGCGGATTCGTTCGTCGGGCGGGCGCATAGTGGGAGACGCATGATGGCCGACGACAAACAGGCGATTTTGTACCGCATGGTCCTGCCCGACCATATCTGCCCGTTCGGCGTCCGCGCCAAGCAGCTGTTGCAGGCGGCGGGGTATGCGGTCGAGGAGCATATCCTGCGATCGCGCGAGGAGGTCGATGCGTACGAGGCGAAGGAGGGGGTGGAGACGACGCCGCAGGTGTTCATCGGCGGCGAGCGGATCGGTGGGGCGGACGACCTGGAGGCGTATCTGGCGGCGCAGTGACGGGCGCATCGCCGCTGCGAGTCGCGTCGAAACCGGGCGTCCGACGGGGCTTCGATCGCGCGAAACGCGATCGGAAGTGGACGAAGTGGACACTACGTCACGCGCGGAATCACCTCGCGCAGGGTGGCAAGCGTTTTGCGAGGCCCAACCGATCGAAACGCATATCGCCGACATTCCGGGGGACGTCGCATGGAAATTCCAACATTGCGAGGGTGGGTTGTCCGCCCCGCATTAAGTCGATCGTTTTCTACGGTGACGGCGCAAACGCCCTAGGGTAACCGCTTTCCTTTATGGGAATCGGGGACGAACTCGCCAATCTTGCCGACCGAGCTTATCTTGCGGCGTACGAGCCGGAACGTTGGATCGATTGGGGCGGCCAAGTCTGCGAACTTCTCGGAGGTTACTCGACGTCCTTCTACGTGATCGATGCCATGACGGGAGCGATTGCGCATCAGGCGATCCGCCATCCCGATCCACGCGCGATCGAGCGATATGTGGATGAAGGCATCGGCGCGCTCGACCCGCAGATCGGTCACGTCCTGCAACTTCGAACATCGCAGGTCTTTTGCGACGTGGATCACCTCGATCTGACGAACGACAACGCGCGTGAATATGTCCATTACCAGCGCCATAACAGCAACCTTCGACATTACATGACCGCGTCTACCGTCCTGGGTGGCGGCAGCCATATCGGCGGTTTGTCGGTACACCGCGCGGTCGCGGAGGGTGTGACGCCGGACGACAGCAAGCGCATGATGGCGGCACTGTTGCCTGATTTCTCGCGGGCGCTTCAGCTCGGCTTCCTCCATGCCGACAAGCTGTCCGCCGCCTATTGGGAAGGGGTGCTCACCGAACGATCGGATCCGGTATTGCTGATAGACGAGCAGGGTCGGTTTATCCGGGGCGGGGCGGCGGTCGAGCGGATATTCGCCGCCGCGGACGGCTTGGATATTCGGGCAGGGCGGCTTCACGCCTGCGATCCCACGAGCCATGAGCGATTGCGCATGTTGCTGGCACGGGCCGTCGCGTGCGTTTCGCCGATCGGCGGCAGCGTGCCGGTCCGGAGGCCTTCCGGTCGCGCGGCCTATCTCGTCACCGCGCTTCCGCTGCCGCGGGCGATCCGGATGCTGGCACCGTTCGGCGCGGCGGCGCTGGTCACCATCGTCGATCCGACGGCACGCATTCGTACCAATGCCGACCGATGGCGCGACGCGTTCGGACTGACCGCGCGAGAGGCCGAACTCGCCGCGCTGCTGATGCAGGGGCATTCGGTCGACAGCGCGGCGCATGTGCTGGGGATCGTGACCGGCACCGCCCGGCTCCATCTGCGCCACGCGCTCGCCAAGACCGGCGTGTCGCGCCAGGCGGATATGATCCGGCTCCTCTCCCGCCTCTGACGAGCGCCGTGGCAATATCCCAAATGGGATATGCAGCCGCGCGGATCGCCCACTTAACACCATCCCCATCATTGCGAACGGGGACGAATATGGCCAGCCGCTGCCGGGGATATGCGCGACGCGTCCTTAGGGCCATACGCCATTCGATACGGGCGGCGCTGCTCATTCTGGTCGGCGCGGCAGGTGCGATAGGGCCGGCGCATGCGATCGCTCAAGGCGCGGCGGGGACCGAGCCACAGGCATCCAGTCCTTCATCGTGCGAAGTTACCGAGTCTGATTACGAATATGTCGATCCCACTACTTATAAGGCTGCAACTGTCGGAATAGGTAAAACCTATTCCTTCGGCGCTCTCAAGTTGAGGGTCAACGGACGAACCGAAGACGGTCGTCGATGGGTAGTGTGGACATAAAATATCCCGGTTATGCAAAAACATGGGATCTCGCTCCCAACCTGCCATTGCATCTAACGATATGTGAAAAAGACGTAACCCTTACGATAACTTCAAAATGGAACTCAACTGATTATTTTATCGTCAGCGTTTTCTAGAAATTTACTGCATTACGAACCGATTACGTACGCTAATAAAAACGGAGATTACCATGAAGGTGTTCAATCCAAGACTGATGGCGATCGCGCTCGTTTGCAGCGTCGGCTCCGTATCCGCGCCGAGCGTCGCGCAATCGCCCGGTGACCAGAAATGCGGGGCCAACGGTTTTGTGCTGGCGTATTACAACGGCGTATGGATGCCGACGCTGTTCCGCTGCGCATCCGGCGGAACCGGGAACCGCGATAACGGCGGCAACCGCGATAACTCCAGCAATCGCGACAGCAGGCGGCAACGTGACGACGACCGGGGATCACAAGGAAGCCTGGTCGACGGAGACGAGAAGTGCGGGCCGGATGGATATATGCTGAGATTCCATAAGGCGATCAATCAGTTCGGCACCGATTCGTGGCAGAATACATATGTCCACTGTTAGGACTATGTAACGATCGGCGCGGTCTCCATCGTACGCCGAAGCGCTCCTGCGGTCTGGTCTGCGTAAGCGTCTCTCAGACCGGCCGAGGGCGGAAGCGCGCGACGCGCTACCCCGCACTACCTACCCCCCACCCCCATCCCCCGCTAAGACGCGGCGCATGACCGCACCCAATCCCCCCGTCGCCGCCACGCGCCCGCACAGTTTCACCACGCACGGCGTCACCATCGACGACCCCTATGCCTGGCTGAAGGACCCGAACTATCCGGACGTGAAGGACCCCGACATCCTCGCCTATCTCGAGGAGGAGAACGCGTACTTCGAGGCGGTGATGGCGCCGCACCGGCCGCTGGTCGACCGGCTGTACGAAGAGATGAAGGGCCGCATCAAGGAGGATGAATCCTCCGTCCCGCAAAAGGACGGCGACTGGCTCTACTGGACCGCGTTCGAGACGGGCGGGCAGTATCGCAAATGGTGGCGCAAACCCGTCGCGGGCGGTGCGGACGAGTTGCTGCTGGACGAAACGGCGCTGGCGGAGGGGCACGAGTATTTCCGCCTCGGCGCGTTCGCGATCAGCAACGATGCGCGCTTCCTTGCCTATGCGATCGACGACAGCGGGGCGGAGCGGTTCGAGGTGCGCGTCAAGGACCTGACCACCGGCGAGGACCTGCCCGACATCATCCCCGGCATGCTGTCCGACATCGTCTGGACGACCGACGACAGCGGCTTCCTGTACGGCGTCGCGAACGACCAGTGGCGCACCGACAATGCGCGCTTCCACCGGCTGGGCACGCCGGTAGCGGACGATGTCGAGCTGTTCCACGAGGCCGACGAAGGTTACCGCGTCGCGGTGGCGGAGACGAGCGCGCGCAACTGGATCGTCATCGCGACGGGGGATCACAATACCAGCGAGTTGTATCTGCTGCCCGCGAACGATCCGCTCGCGACGCCGCTGCTGGTCGCCGCGCGCAAGGAGGGGCGCGAGTACGACGTCGACGAGCATGACGGCACGCTGTTCATTCACACCAACGACACCGACCCGCAATTCCGCCTCGTCACCGCATCGATCGAGACGCCCGGCGAATGGACCGAGCTGATCGCGCCCTCCCCGCATTTCTACATGACCGGGGTCGAATGCTACCACGACTATTTCGTGGTCGAGGGGCGCGAGGACGGGCTCGATCGGATCGCGATCCACCGCTACGACGCCCCGGCCACGCCGGAATGGATCGATTTTCCCGAGGCGAGCTACACTGCGGGGCTGGGCGACAATCCTGAATATGACATGCCGGTACTGCGGCTCGGCTATGAATCGATGGTCACGCCGGGGACGGTCTACGACTACGACGTGGCGACGCGCGCGCTGACGGTCCTGAAGGTGCAGGTGATCCCGTCGGGCTATGACGGCGGCGGTTACCGCACCGAGCGGTTGAAGATCGCGGCGCGCGACGGGACGCCGGTGCCGGTGTCGATCGTCTATCCGGCGGATTTCCCGAAGGACAGCAGCCGGCCGTTGTTCCTCTACGCGTACGGCGCGTACGGCCATGCGATCCCGCCGGGCTTCTCGACCGGGCGGCTGTCGCTGCTCGACCGCGGCTTCGCCTATGCCATCGCGCATATCCGTGGCGGCGACGATCTCGGGCAGCAATGGTATCATGACGGCAAGCTGGAGAAGCGCGCGAACAGCTTCACCGATTTCGTCGATGTCGCGAACGGGCTGATCGCGGACGGCTGGACCAGCGCGGGGCGGATCGCGATCGCGGGGCGGTCGGCGGGGGGCGAGCTGATGGGGGCGGTCGTCAATTCGGACCCGCAGCTATGGGGCGCGGTGATCGCGGACGTGCCGTTCGTCGACGTGCTGAACACCATGCTTGACGCCGACCTGCCGCTGACGCCGGGCGAATGGCCCGAATGGGGCAACCCGATCGAGGACAAGGCGGCGTTCGACCTGATCCGGTCTTACAGCCCCTACGATCAGGTGCGCGCGCAGGCCTATCCGCCGCTGTTCATATCCGGCGGACTCAACGATCCGCGCGTCACCTATTGGGAACCCGCGAAATGGGCGGCCAAGCTGCGCGCCACCAAGACCGACGACAATATCCTGCTGCTGAAGACCAACATGGGCGCAGGGCATGGCGGCAAGTCGGGACGGTTCGAGAGCTTGCGCGAGGGCGCGGAGGAGCATGCCTTCGTGCTGTGGCAACTCGGTGTGGACGCGTAGGCGAAACGTGAGCCTGGAATCGCTCCTCCAGCATTACGGCCTCGCCGCGCTGTTCGTCGGCGCAGGCGTCGAGGGCGAGACCGTCGTCGTCGGCGGCGGGTTGCTGGCGCACCGGGGCTATTTCCCGCTGTCGGGCGCGATGGCGGCGGCGTCCGCCGGATCGTTCGTCGCGGACCAGCTGTTCTTCCTGGGCGGGCGGCGCTTCCGCGATCATCGCTGGGTGCGGCGCGTGCGCGAGAAGCCGGCGTTCGCGCGCGCGATCGGCTGGCTGGAACGCTATCCGATCGGCTTCATCCTCGCGTTCCGCTTCATCTACGGGCTGCGCACCGTCAGTCCGGTCGCGATCGGGACCAGCAGGGTGGAGGCGCGGACCTTCCTGATCGTCAACATCGTGGCGGCGATCATGTGGGGCGTGACCTTCACCACCATCGGCTATCTGGCCGGGCGGCGCTTCGAACATCTGCTCCACCGCTTCGTCCCCGGTACGCCGCTTTTGCTCGGCGCGGTCGGGATATTGGGCGGCGTCGCGGTCGCGGCGCATGTCGGACGGCTCGCCTGGCGGCGCTGGCACGGGAGGCCGCGACGATGACCCGCTTCACCATGACCTTCGCCGCGACCGCGGCGGACATCGACGCGAACGGCCATGTCAACAACGCGGTGTGGGTCCGCTGGATCCAGGACATCGCGGTCGCACATTGGGAAGCGGTCGCGCCCGCGGATCATCAGGCGGCGCATAGCTGGGTCATCACGCGTCACGTCGTCGATTACCGTGCCAATATCGCGGCGGGCGAAACCGCGATCGGCGAGACTTGGGTCGACGCCGCCCCGGCCGGCGCGCGGTTCGATCGCAACGTGCGCTTCCTGACCGCGGACGGCCGCGTCACGGTGGAGGCGGTCACCACCTGGGCGCTGCTGGACCGGGGGAGCGGTCGCCTGATCCGCGTCCGCCCCGACATCGCCGCACCCTTCTACGGCAGCGGCTGAACCGCCAGCAGGCTATCCACCCAATCCGGCACCAGCGCACCCGCCGCGCCCAGCCGGCTCTCGTCGAACCAGCCAGACCCGGCCGACCGCGCCAGGTTCAGCTCCAGCGTCGCCGCGCCATGGGCGCGCGCGGTCTGCACGAACCCGGCGGCGGGATACACCGCGCCCGACGTGCCGATCGACACGAACAGGTCCGCCGTCGCCAGCGCCGCCTCGATCCGCTCCATCGCGTACGGCATCTCGCCGAAGAAGACGATGTCCGGCCGCACCGCCCCCGCCCCGCACCCGCCGCACACCGACCCCGGCGGCAACGGCCCGTCATGCGGACCCCGCGAACCGCACGCCGCGCACAGCGCCGATCGCAATTCTCCGTGCATGTGCAGCAACCGCCGCGTTCCCGCGCGCTCGTGCAGATCGTCGACATTCTGCGTCACGATCAGCAGCTCTCCCCGCCACCCCGCATCCAGCCGCGCGAGCGCCGCGTGCGCCGCATTGGGCACGACCCCGCCCAGCGCCGCCCGCCGCGCGTCGTAGAAGCGGTGCACCAGCACCGGATCGGCCGCGAGCGCCGCGGGCGTGCAGACATCCTCGACCCGGTGCCCCTCCCACAATCCCCCCGGCCCCCGAAACGTCGCGATCCCGCTTTCGGCGGAGATGCCGGCTCCGGTGAGGATGACGATGGTTTGGGGGTGGGGCATGGGGTGGGTGTAGTGGGTGGTGGGGGTGAGTGGAACGGGCGGAGAGCGGTCGAGCAGCTTCCGGAGTATCGGCGTAGAAAACCTCGCGCGGAGTAGTTCGCCGAGGTAGGGAGGATTGTGCATCGTCGCCATGGCGTCAATGATAGTCCTGATAATCGACCAGTTCGGTATTGGTGCCACAAAGCGGAGGGTGACGCGCCATTTGGCGTTGCTCAGATCGACCAATAGTCTTTGTTGGTTTTGCGTGAGAGGATACTGATAGCGATTAGGGAGTGTTCTCTTTGGGGACGAACTGTTGTTCAAGCCCGCGCAATACCCTATCGAAACGATCCATTGCGAGCGAATGATTGCGATCTTGTCGACGGCTCGAAGCCAGCGAGCCACGGCAGCTGGTCGTAGTTATGAAGTCGGGATCAGGCCCGAATTTGCTAATGTGGTGCTGCGTCAAAGTCCGAACTCGCACGCCATAGCGGCGGTTGAATTGCTTCGTGTACCGTACGCTTCGTTTACGATCACAAAGGCGGTTTCCAGTCGCATCTGTGCTCGCCCAATAGAGCGTTTCTGAAAGGTTGCCCGACGCAGAGGCACTGACAGGCGGGGTCAATTGTGGAGGACGAATGCGGCTAAAGGTAGCAATGCTTTTCTCCCGCCCTATTAAGGGTGTCTATCAGCCTATAGGTTCAGGACCGTGATGCAAAGATCTTGATCTTTGCGTTACGAACGGCGGGTTTGGTGGGAAACAGTCTGGCGGCTTTGGATGATTTAGCTTTAAGCGGATATCTCTGACCCCGTATTGGCAGGCCTGCCGATCGTCTTCAAAAGGAACGCCTCGACATGACGCCGGTAAGCTGGACTCGCAAGATCGCATATGTCAGCGTGATCACCGAATGGCACCAGCCATAGCTCCTTCCTCCCAGGGGCCGCTGCGAACATTGCGCGTGTTTCGGAGGGCGGAGTTGACCTGTCCTGCTCACCGCCAATGACAAGAACGGGCCCGCGGTATCGTGGCAATGCCTTTAACGGCGAAAGCCGAGATGGCCAAGCACCGAAGCGCAACGGTGCCTGGTAGCTCAGCAACGGCTCAAACAAATAGCCGACGCCGACGGACGTGCGGCTCGCAATGCGATTTCTGATGGCCTGTCTGATATCAGGATATACGGCTTGCAATATCAAGGCGTCCGCCGGGATCGGCCCGTCGTCGCCGAGAAGGCTGGCAGCCCCACCAAGAGATATCCCGATGATAGCGACAGACGCGTGATGCTGCCGATGCTTCAGCCAAGCGAAAGCGGTCTGTGCATCCAGTGCCTCGTTAAGACCAAAAGTACGCGGCTTGATACCCGACTGACCATGTCCCCTGAAATCGATAGTGAGCGTCGCATAGCCGAGGCTCGCCAGCCACCCAGCGTTCGCGGCGGTCGCTTGTCGCGAAGCGCCAACACCGTGCAAAAGAAGAACGGCGGGCGATCGGTCATTTCGACCGGGCGTGAACGTCGCCGCGATGGAAACACCATCCTGCGTCTCGAGCCGGATATCCTCTGACGGTGACGTTGCCGATACCACGCGCGAATTGTGGCCGGCAGTCATGATCGAGCCGGCGACCCAGCACGCGCCCAAGCCCAGCGCGGTTGACGCCAACATAAAACTATTGAGCGCACCTATTCTTACCCGCATCGCACGATGTTAGCGTCCGCTTTCATACCCCGCCAGTAATGTCTCTCCCGGCCAACAACTGGGCGCTTGCCGCCGTGTACCCAACCCAAGATGCATATAGACGGTAATCCCACCTGTTCCCCGCCGCCCGCTTCGTGCAAAGGTGCGCCGCATGCCCACCACCCTCTCCACCACCACCCAATGACCGCGATCGGCATCTACGGCATCGCCGGGCGGATGGGCCGTGCGATCGTCGCTGCGATCGAGGATGCGGGCGCGACGCTGGCGGGCGGGGCGGAGGCGGGGGACGATCCGGCCGCACTGGCGCGCACGGCCGACGTGCTGGTCGATTTCTCCACCCCGACCGCGCTCCAGCCGCATCTGGCCGCCGCGGTCGCGGCGGGGACGCCGATCGTCATCGGCACCACCGGGCTCAGCGCCGCGGACCAGCGCGCGCTCGACGCCGCCGCCGCGCAGATCGCGGTGCTCCAGACCGGCAATACCTCGCTCGGCGTCGCGCTGCTGCGGATCCTGGTACGCGAGGCCGCGGCGCGGCTGGGGGCGGATTGGGACATCGAGATCCTGGAGATGCACCATCGCTACAAGGTCGACGCGCCGTCGGGCACCGCGCTGCTGCTCGGCGAGGCGGCGGCGGCGGGGCGCGGCACGACGCTCGGCGAGGTGCGTGTCGACAGCCGCGCCGGGCTGGTCGGCGCACGGTCCGAAGGGACGATCGGCTTTGCGAGCGTGCGCGGCGGATCGGTGGTCGGCGACCATAGCGTGATCTTCGCCAGCGAAGGCGAGCGGATCGAACTGAACCACCGCGGCGACGACCGGTCGATCTTCGCCAAGGGCGCGGTCAGCGCGGCGCTGTGGCTCGCCGGGCGCACGCCGGGACGCTACGCGATGGGCGACGTGCTGGGCCTGTGAAGAAGACGGCGGTCGTCGCATTCTACGCACGGCTGGCGGCGGACAATCCGCACCCGGAAACCGAGCTGGCGTCGGACAATGTCTATCAGCTGCTCGTCGCGGTCGTGCTGTCCGCGCAGGCGACCGATGTCGGCGTCAACAAGGCGACGCGCGCACTGTTCGCCGCCGTCCATACGCCCGCGCAAATGGTCGCGCTCGGGATCGACGTGCTGAAGCAGCACATCCGCACGATCGGGCTGTTCAACACCAAGGCGAAGAACGTGATCGCGCTGTCCGAGGCGCTGATCCGCGATCATGGCGGCGTGGTTCCCGCGGACCGCGACGCGCTGGAGGCGCTGCCCGGCGTCGGGCGCAAGACCGCGAACGTCGTCATGAACGTGGCGTTCGGCGCGGAGACGTTCGCGGTCGATACACATATCTTCCGCGTCGGCAACCGCACCGGCCTCGCGCCCGGCAAGACGCCGCTGGCGGTGGAACTTGCGCTCGACAGGGTCACCCCCGCCCCGTTCCGTGGCCACGCACATCACTGGCTGATCCTGCACGGGCGCTATGTGTGCAAGGCGCGGCGACCCGAATGCTGGCGCTGCATCGTCGCCGACCTGTGCGCGTTCGAACCCAAGACCCCGCCGCCAAAGGACTAGCGCCCGCGCCACCCGCCTGCTACGCGATCGATCGCTCAGGCACCCGTAGCTCAGCTGGATAGAGCGCTGCCCTCCGAAGGCAGAGGCCACTGGTTCGAATCCAGTCGGGTGCACCACGGCTTTCCGCCGATTTTCATCATCGGCTCCGTCGCTTCCTCCGGTGTTCGCCGGGTGAAAAGCACCCGGAACGAGCTTTTCGATCTCCGCGATGATTGCCTCGGTGACTTCCAGAGCCCGACCGAGATAGCCGGTATCGAACGGCGCATAGGTGTCGGACGTGGTCACCTTCTTGTGGCCGAGCATGATCTGGCCTTCGACCCAGTCGCGCTCGCCGAGCCGCTGACGCGCCAGGTGAGCCATCGACCGGCGGATCAGCTTCATGCCCGCCTCGCCATCGCCGGGGAGCGACAGAGCCGCCTGCATCGCCTCGAACGACTTCCGCACCGAATCGACCGACACGTAGAACCCGGTCGTTGCGTCGAGCAGCGTGGCAACGATCTGCCCGATCGGCACGATCGGCCGGTGCTTCTTCGTCTGGGCGCGATCCCGCGGATTTAGGTTCAGCGCGCGCGCGTTCGAGTTCCACTGGTCGCGCTTGCGACGTGCGCGAGCCGCGGGCGGATTGATCCGATGCTGGAGCGCCCCTCGCGCGCGACGAGATAGTCGGCGATCGCGGCGGTGATCAGATGGAGCGCGCCTGCGCGCAGCGGCTGGCCGCAGGTGCCGCATACCGCCTGTCCGCGCTCGCGCTTGAGGTAAAGCGCGTCTAACTCCGCCTCGCCTCCCCGATGCTCTCTGTGCCCGTCGAGCGGCTGCGGTTACGTCCCGCGTCCCGGTCGTACCAGACGATCTGGAGGAAGGGCGATCGGAGGCTTCCGTCTCGTCGTCGGTCATAGGCGAGCCGGTATTTCCCCGGGCGTAGAGATCGTCAGTCGCTGACTGCATGCTTCCCTCTGTTGTTCGGCTGCTTTGGTCAGGATCAGCTCGCCAACACCAATAGCGTTGAGCACATCGAGCGCGTCAGCCTCGATCCTGATCCCCTTCCCCTTGTCCGACTGTCGCGACCAGTGTCGCGCCAGATCCACGATATTACCCATCAGCAAAATCCCCCAAGCTTGCTGCGATCGGAAAACTTGCGTTAGTCACGCTGCAATCCGGTTCGCTGGCGAGGGGAACGCGACGACGCGATCCCGGCTGATCGGCAACTTCGCGGTCGGCGACCGGTTCTATGTCGACTTCACGCCGGCGGAGTGACGCCGAGAAGGAACGGCCGCTGACGGCCGCTCCCCACCCGCTGCCGCGCTTTTGCTCCGACAGCGATCCCGAACAACCCACGCGGCACGACCTTGATGGTTTGCCGCTCGACTACGCGCTTCGCCACTTCCGGCTGCGCTAACTCACGGAGACCCACCATGTCCTTAAAGTCCATTTTCGCTTCCGTCGCCCATGCTGTCGGCATCGGTGCCACTGCTGCCTCCGCGACGGTCAGCACCGCGGCGCTCGCCAGTATCCACCAGATGGGCAACAGCCTGGCTGGCGCGATCGCCGCGACCGCCGACAAGAGCAACCCGATCGGCGTAGCCGTGGCGTCGGCAATTGCGGCATCGGACGCCGCAGCTGCCAGCGACCCGTCCATGACCAGCAAGGCGAAGCTGACCAGCGCGATCGCGGTCGTTACCCCGGTCGTGATCGCCGAGGTGGCCAAGGTCGGCTTGGCCGGCGTTGAGGCAGAGGCAGAGCGGTTCGCCGAGATGATCATCGAGAACGAACTGTCGCTGCTGAAGCTGACGCCGCTCGCCAAGCTCGGCGCAGCCCTGCTCCACGACATCGGCGTGAACGTCTGACGATTGGCCGGCACCGGCGTCGTCTCGGTCGTGATCGGCGCGAACGAGCCGGACGACAACAAGCCCGCCCGGAAGGTCATCGTCGACCTTCCGGGCGGCGCTCGCACGTCGTTCTTCATTCCGATCGGTAACGACCCGCCGGTGGGATCGACGATCAGCTTCGGGCCGCACTACGCTTGGGATGAGTCCCGCAACTGGCGCGTCCACAAGCTGACGTGGGAAGCTGACCCGGACGGGCCGCTGTCGCCGGCCTAAGCGCTAACCCGTACCTCGCGCTCTCCAATTCCAACTACGTGGCGCACCTCAACGTAGTATTGACCTCCAGCGACGGCGGCCGCCTGCTCAAGCTGTCCGACCGTGCTGGCGTGCGTGAGATCGAGCAGCCGATCGATCTGGCGCGGGTTGACCGCCATACGCCGCGCCAATTCCGCCTTGCGCCAGCCGTGCGCGCGCATCGCGCCGTAGACGCCCAGCTTGAGCGAGGCGAGCAGGCTCGGGGAAACGCAGGGCCGACCGTTCGCATCGGACGGAACCGGTATATCGCGCCGGTCGGTGATGTACCCGTTCAGGGCCGTTTCCAGCGCATCGACGGAGCGGGCAAGCGCATCCGCTTCGTCGTCGCCGAACGACACCGCCTCGGGGACATCGGGAAAGATGACCATGACGGTGTCGTTATCGTCGGGGGTCAATTCGATAGGGTAATTGAGCATCGTGCCATCCTTGGCGTGAGTGGTGGGATTGGAACGCTCGGGCTCACTCAAGCCCGAGGTCCTTTTTGATCTTCCGCATTAACCCGGTGCCGAGCTGCTTGGCACCGCCGTGCTGCGGCAGGACCGACATCCTGCCGTCCCGGCGGCAGATCAGGTGACCGCCCTTGCCCGGCTCGAAGGTGGTGCCCTGCTTGGCAAGGTAGCGGCGGAATTGATCGCTGTTCATGCATTCTAAGTAGACGCATCTGTCTACATACGCAAGCACCATAGACACAAACGTCTATGCCAGCGACTCCGTTAATCGCATTTTTAGGCGGTCGGAAAAGGCCGCGGGTGATACCGGGTGCAGCTGGCAGAGCCGACGAGGACTAGAACCCTCGACAAGTCCGGCCGGCGACGACGGACATCCCGCCCGCTTGCGCGGGACGGTTCCTGTGAGCTTGATCCAGTATGATCCCCGTTAAAGACCCCATGCGCGCTGCGCACCCCGCTGCTCCGTACATCGGCGCAAGCGTGTCCTGTCTCGGCGTCTGTGCGCGCTGATCGACGCCACTCCCCACCGAACCTATGTCGAGCCCTGCGTCGGCATGGGCGGCGTATTCCTGCGCCGCACGACCAAGCCGAAGGCGGAGGTCATCAACGACGTCAGCGGCGATGTCGCGACACTCTACCGCATCCTCCAGCGGCACTATCAGGCGTTCATGGACGTGCTGGAATGGCAGATCACCAGCCGGGCCGAGTTCGAGCGCCTGGTCGCGATCGATCCGACCACGCTGACCGATCTGGAGCGCGCCGCCCGCTTCCTCTACCTCCAGCGCACGACGTTCGGCGGGAAGGTCGCCGGCCGCGGCTTCGGCGTCAGTCGCGGCACCCCCGGTCGATTCGACGTAACGAAGCTGGAGCCGCTGCTACTGGATCTGCACGAGCGGCTGGCGGGCGTCGTCGTCGAGCGGTTGCCCTATCCCGACCTGATCAGGCGCTATGAAGGGCCCGATGTCCTGTTCTACATCGACCCGCCCTATTGGGGATGCGAAGAAGATTACGGCACCGGCGTGTTCGAACGCGCCGACTTCGAGCGCATGTCGCAAATCCTTGCGGCGATTGAGGGTCAGTTCATCCTGTCGATCAACGACACGCCCGGCGCGCGGGAGGTGTTCGGCCGGTTCGCGATCGAGGCGGTGCCGGTAACTTATACCATGTGCACGGTGCACGGCGACGCCCGACGCACTGGTGAGCTGATCGTTCGAACCATTGCCCGCTGAAACGAGAAGGCCGCCGATCTGCGATCGACGGCCTCCAGCCCAGTGACGAAAGTATCTAGATCAGGCGACAGCGCCGTACGTGATCTTCTTGATCTTGGCGTCGAACTTATCGTCGGAGCGGCGCTTGGCGTTCCGCATCGCGAAGCCGACAACGCCAAAGCCGAGGATCATCATCGCCCAGGTGCCGGGCTCGGGAGCGGCGGCGGCTACCGGCGGGATGGCGACGGGCAGGCCAGCCCTGACCTGGAACCCGAGTTGCTCACCGTTAAGCGCATCCGGACCGCCATCGATCAATGCGCCATTCTGGAGCGAGCCAGGAGCCTGATAATAGGTGCCATTGGCATCACCGATTCCAGCATTGAACCCAACTGCTGCCGAGGTACCGCCAAGCCCGTCATTACCGCCGCTCGCATCACCGGTTTCCCAATTAATGTTGCCGTATTTGAAGATAATGTCGAAGTCATTCAAGCCTACATCGCTGCGATCGACCAAAAGTGCCTGAAACGTGTTCAGCTTGTCGGCGCTCGAAAAGTAACCAACCCCGTCCCACGTCGCGCCGAATGCTTGATGGCCATTGTAGATACCGTTACCGTAAGCCGCCACGCCGCTACCTACGTTATTCGTATCAACATCCGCATAAAAAGGGGCGATGATCGGCTGACCGGAGTAACCAGAGCCAAGACCACCTGGAGTGTAGGTCGAGTTGGCGGAATTGAACGTCAGATTGCCGTTGTTATTCACGTACACGCCGGAGTAAGTCTGGCCGTAGAAGTTGATTGCAAACGGCAGAGTAACTAATCCGGATGAACCGTCGTCGTTCCTGCCCAGCGATGTGCTGTTGAACCCAGAAGCGATCTGAGCAAAAGCTGGTACAGGCGCAACCGAGCCCACCAAAACCGTCGCGGCGAGCAATGTCTTAATAACCGTCTTCATGAGTTTTTGCCCTTCCCTGTGCCGCGCTCAGAGCGGGGCTGGACTCGCCCGTTAATGCAAATGAAAGGTTTGTTCAACCGGACAAGCATCCCACGGCTGGTATATCCGTTCCAGGTCTCGTTTTGGTACAACGGCATACGCCATTCATATGTCGGATCGAGGCGGTGCCGGTGACCTATACGATCGGGACGAACCATGGCGCGGCCGAGCGGGCAGGGGAATTGATCGTGCGGGGGAAGGCGAAGGGGCTTAATAGTAATAAGCCCGTTCAAACTGCTCCATTATCACTGGACGAGGTATAGCTTGGGCGGTGGCGGCGGGACGGCCGGCGGCGCTCGCAACAGCCAGACCGTGCCGGCCTGTCCGATCAAACGCCGCTCACCGCGCCATAAGACGACAAGCCCGGGGCGCTCTTCCACACGGCCGGTGTCGTCGTCGAAGTAGGCGATATATTGCCGCTCTGCGGTCGTGGGATCGCAGCCGAGAAGCGCCGCCATCGCCAGTTGGTCTTCGTCGCACTCGTCGATCCGAATGCGTGGTGGGCCGCTCGAGGTCATGTGTTCACGGTACTCCTTTCGCGACCGGCAGCAATGCTGTGCAACTCCGCGTGCCCCCGGCTCGGCGGGAACGGACGCGGTCGGTCGACGATATAGAAACGCTTTACCTAACGGCAATTCTGCCGCTCTATGGAGCAGCTATGGCCACGCGCGTTGAAATCAGCATTGCAGGGAGGGGGGAGGCTGACGCGCCACTCCTCACTGACATGCTTGGCCAGATTGAAGATTTCGTCGCTATGATGGGCGGTGTCGCTGCGTCGGTAGCTGGCGACGATGTCCAGCGGTACGACTGGCGGGTCGTTGGGCTGAGTAAAAACAGCCCCGCTCGAATGACGTTGGAGGCGATCCCCCTGGCTGGGCATCCCGAGGGTCCAACCGTAGCCGCCCAGGCTCGCGATCTGGTAACCGAGGGACTGGATCAGCTCCGGAGCGGCGGCACCCGACCGCTGTATTTCACCGATAACGTGATCGAGGCAGCTGATCGCTTCGCCAGACGCGTGACCGGCGGCCTGACGGAAACCGTAATCAGCGATGCGACCGGCGCGGCGTTGACCCTCGGCACTGCCGACGCCGTCCGAGTTATTGAAAACCTGACCGTCGTTAGGGAAAGCGACCCGATCCACCCTTACCGCGAACTGGGTAGCTTTGAGGGCAACATCCAGAACGTTGGGACGGACGGGTATCAGCGGCCTTATATAGTGGTGAAAAGCCGCCTCACCGGCGCTGAAGTGCGCTGTATCCTAGAGGGTGAGGCGCTGAAAGAATTGGAGGGGCAGCCGGTCGCCAACGTTGTTTGGCGGCACCGCAGCGTGACCGTCATCGGAATATTGCGATATCGCTCGCCAGGACGCCTCAGCCAAGCGGATGTTCATCGTCTCGACTTTATAGACCCAGCCGAGAAGCTGCCGCAGCTTACCGACATCATCGATCGGAACTTCACGAACGGGTTGTCCTCCGAGGACTACCTAGAGAGGCTGCGCAGTGGCGAAGCCTAGACGGATTGTATGGGACGCATGCGTCTGGATCGCGACGATTTTACAGGAACAAGCTCCGCTCAAGGGCGGGGGTTTTGAGGACCGGGCGCGACTTTGCAACCATGTCATCAATCAAGCGAGACGGAAGCAACTGGAGGTTCTGACGTCCGGTCTCTCGCTGGCGGAAGTCTGTAAAGACGACGGGGTGAAGGCTGAGGACGGCGACATGCTGGCCGATTTTTTCCGGAACGATTACATCCTGATTGTGCCGGTCGACGGGTATGTCGGCACCAAAGCGCGCGAGCTTATGCAATTGCTATTTAGCGAGCATCCCGGCCTGAAGCCGCCGGATGCAATTCATCTCGCAACAGCGTTCGTAGCCGACGTGCCCGAGCTGCATACGTTCGATCGAAAGCTGCTCCAGATCGATCAGATCAGAAAATCGTTCTTCCAAGCGGCGGGCTGCTGTCGATACGGAAGCCGCCGGAGCCGCCGCCGAGCCTATTCGACGGCGTGTAGGCTTCGGACCGCCGTTTCGGCCAGTTCCCGGTAAATCGTCGTCCAATACCCGCCCGCCTCCGCCCACGGCCAGTCGTCAGGCGAACCGTGGCGGCGGCTCTCCCATAGCTCCTCGGCGACGTGATCAATTAGCGCGTCGTGATCGTTCGCGGTGCAAAGACGGCAGCGATGCCTCAGCTGGGGCATGCAACCACAGACCCCGGTGGCCGAGCGGTTGTCCGAAGAAATCGGGCAACTGCCCGTGGTCGCGCTCGCTCAGCGCGCGGGGGATACCGTCGTTGACGAACCGCCACAGATACCCGGGCGAGCGGCCGATCATCACCAACAGCGCCACATAGCTGTCTTTCCCGGTGCAATCGCCGGGCATCAGTAGCACAACCAGTCGGTTTCAGCGTCGTCGACCGCGGCGAACATGTCGCCGTCAGCCTGCATCCTGGTCAGGTGGGCGCGGACGTCATCAGGACCGCCATGCTTCGGGAACCGGCGGTCTGCCGCCGCGCCCGTGCTGAGCTGACCGACCAAGCCTCCCCGATCCTGCTGCGTAAGCAGCCAAGCACTGAACGGCGGGCGCGGTGCGGCTGGCTCAGTGTTGGTCTGCATGAGGTCACTCCAGCCGAATCGAGAGACGCGATCAATACGGTGTTCCCGATCTGTTCTGAACATGGGCGGCGGCAACCTGGCGCGCGAGCGCCCCGGTGTCGCTCCGGTGTTATTCCCCGATGTTGCCTGCATGTTCCCCGCGCGTTCCGGTTTGGATAGCGCGAAAATGACGGATTTCAGCCGTTTATGTGCCTATCCCTTTCCCTCCGAAGGCAGAGGCCACTGGTTCGAATCCAGTCGGGTGCGCCATTTCCGCGACCTTATGGCGCAAAGGAACCTGTGTCCCGGGCGCGATCCGGTCTTTGCCGAATCGCGGATGCCGCGATACCGGTTTCAGGATGGGCTACACGAACCTCCAGGAGTCTCTGGTCTTCGCCTACCGGCGGTGGCTCGGCGAGAAGCAGCTGCTCGAGAGGCAGATCGACGAGATCGAGAAGGCGCACCTGACGCTCGAGGAGAAGCGCGGACGCGTGGAGCAGTGCGCCCGGCTGATCGCGAGCGTCGACGTCATCATGAGCGAGATATCGGATGTCTGGGATCCGCCCGCCGTGACGCCGGCGCAGCGTCACGCGAGCTCGCTCCCGTTCGAGAACGGCGAGGTCACCCGCTGGACGCTGGACATACTCCGCCGGTCGCCGGTGCCGATGCGGAGCATCCACATCGCCAGGCAGCTCGTGACGGAACGGGAGATGGACGTCGCGGACAAGGCCTTCGTCGCCCAGGTGAACAAGGCGGTGGATGGCACCCTGCGGTCGATGGCGAGACGGAACCACGTCGAGAAGACCGACGACGAGCCGATCCGCTGGCGCATCGTCGGACGCGCGGGCCCGGCACGGACATAGTCGCAGGCGGGAGAACTAGCTGGCCACCGCGTCGAACAGGCCGTTGTCGTTGCCGGCGCGCTTCCGCCAGTAGCCGAGGAACGTCGTCGAGGGCTTCGATCGACCGACCGCGCCGATGATCATCTCGAACTGCGTCTTGTTCGACCTGCGGCGATACTGCTCGCGCCAGCCCATCTCCATCGCGTAGCGGGCCAGATGCGCGCCGGACAGGATCTTGTGGACACCGCGTTCGGCGGTGCGCATCCGGCTGAAGAAGCTCTCGGCCATGTTGGTGCAGGCGCCGTCCTTCGAGTAGCTCTCCGAGTGGTTGATGCGCCTGGTCTCGAAGTGGAGGTGCAGCGGCTCCCACTGGGTGCTGAAGTCGGCGTGGAGGATCGCGTCCGGCATGACCATGCGCCGGGCGATCTCGATCGCGTCGCCCTCCTTGTTCAGGAGGAACGTGCGCACCTTGCCGGGACCGTCCGCGTTCTCGGCCTGCCGCTCGCGGATGACGACGATGAGGCGCCGCTTCTTGCGCGCGGCGGCCTTGTTCCTCTCGATGAACTCCTTCCACAGCGCCTTTTCGTTCGGCAGCCGCTGGACGCTGCCGCCGAAGACGGTGCCGTCGATCTCGACGACGCCGCCCAGCTGGGCCGCGTCCTCGTCCGATCCCATGATCTTGCGGATCTTGTGGAGCAGGACGAAGGCAGACTTGTAGGAGACGTCCATCTCGCGCTGCATCCGGCAGGCGGCGACGCCATTCACGCCGTTGGCGAACAGCGCGACGACCACCGAGGCTGTGTGAAAACGACGTAATATGCTATGCTGTGAGGTGTTAGCGGGAGGCGTCGGATGGGTCGTTTC
>NZ_CAHJWJ010000006.1 GCF_903642285.1 Sphingomonas bacterium | reverse complement strand
CCGCCCCGCCGCCGCGCGGTCCGGCGTGCCGCCCAGCGTCCGCATCCGCCTCGTCGTGCGAAGCGTGATCGCCCGCCAGCCAGGCGATGCCGGCACCTGCGTCGCGATAAAATCGACCCGCATCCGGACGCCGCGGGACGTCTCCATCTCGATGTCGAGCATCGCGACATCATTGCCGTGCGAGCCTCGTGAAAGGCCCGGCGGCGGCAGGATCGCATCGATCGGCTGTCCGATCATCAGCCGTTCCGACAGGTTCAGCATCTGTTCGGCGGCGGTGTTCGCGTGGGTGATCCGATCCTCGGGATCGAGAACGATCGTGGCGACCGGCAGCGCGGCGAACAGCGCCGCGAAACCGGGTCGATCATGGCGCTGCGGCTCAGGCGGCGGCAAGCTGCCGCCACGGTGCGTAGAATTCGGCCAGCATCGCCTTTACCACGCGTGCATCGGGCTGCTGGTTGACGCTGTTGCGGAACTCCGCCGATCCCGGCAGCCCGCGCGTATACCAGCCGATATGCTTGCGCGCCATATTGACCCCGGTGACGGGGCCGTAATGCTCCAGCATCGCCTCGTAATGTCCGGCGATCGCGCGATATTGTTCGTCGATCGTCGGATCGGGAATCCGTCGGCCGGTCTGCAGATACGCCATGATCTGGCCGAGCAGCCATGGCCGGCCATAGGCTCCGCGACCGATCATGACGCCGTCCGCACCCGATTGGTCGACCGCGGCCTCGGCATCCTCGACCGAACAGATATCGCCATTCACGATCACGGGGATCGACACCGCCTGCTTGACTCGCGCGACGAAGCCCCAATCGGCGACGCCCTTGTACATCTGGTTGCGCGTGCGGCCGTGGACGGTGACCAGTTTCACGCCCAAATCCTCGGCAATCCGCGCCAGTTCGGGGGCGTTCAGACTGTCGTGACACCAGCCCATCCGCATCTTCAGCGTGACGGGTGCGCAGACGGCCGCGGTAATCCCCTTGATGATCGCCGCAGCCAGCCGGGTGTCGCGCATCAGCGCCGAACCGGCATCGCCGCTCGTCACCTTGCGGACCGGGCAGCCCATGTTGATGTCGATGACCGCGGCCCCCCGGTCCTCCGCCAGCCGTGCCGCCTCCCCCATCTCGTAAGGGGTGCAGCCGACCAGCTGCATCGACACCGGTTCCTCCGACGGATGCCACGCCGCCTTCTGCAAGGATTGCCGGGTTTCGCGGATCGCGGCCTGGCTCGCGATCATCTCGGTAACGTTCAATCCCGAACCGTAGCGGCGGACGAGGGTGCGGAACGGCATATCGGTGACGCCGGTCATCGGTGCCAGGATGACCGGGCAGTCGATCCGGACGGGGCCGATCTGGAGGGGCGCAAGCGGTCGCATATGTCTGCCTAAAAAACGGGCAATGCCTAACCGATCGGCCGCGGGCTGGCAAGGCGACGCCGCTTGCGCTAGCGGCCGCCGCATGAGCAACCCCCCTCACGTCGTGGCGCTGATCGTTGCTGCCGGGTCCGGTTCGCGCGCCGGCGGCGATCGTCCAAAGCAGTTCGCGCCCCTGGCGGGTCGAGCGATGCTGCTGCACGCCTATGACGCGTTCGTCCGCCATCCGGCGATCGCCGATGTCTTGGTCGTCGTGGCAGAGGCGGACCGCGCGCACGCGGTGGCGCTGCTGGGCGAAGGTGCGACGATCGTCGGTGGCGGCGCGACACGGCGGGAGTCGGTCGAATGCGGCCTCGCCGCGGTCGCCGCGACCGAGGCGACACGGATACTGGTCCACGACGCCGCGCGCCCGATCATACCCTCCGTGGTGATCGACCGCGTCATCGCGGCGCTGACGACGCATGATGGCGCGGTCCCGGTGCTGCCGGCGGCCGACACGATGGCCCATGGCGACGTGCTGCTCGGCGATATCGTCCCCCGCGTCGGAATCGTTCGCGTGCAGACCCCGCAAGGTTTTCGTGTCGATCGCCTCGCCGCCGCGCATGCAGCCTGGCCCGGGACCGAAGAAGCGACCGACGATGCCCAGATGGTGCGGCGGCTTGGCGGCACCGTCGCGTTGGTGCAGGGCGATGCCATGCTCGATAAAGTGACCTATCCCGAAGATTTCGCCGCAGCGGAAGCCCGGTTGCCGCGCGAGACGCGTATGGCGACCGGTTTCGATGTCCACCGGCTGGAGGCGGGCGAGGCATTGTGGCTCGGCGGGGTGCTGATCCCGCACGACAAGGGCCTGTCCGGGCATAGCGATGCGGATGTCGCGCTTCATGCGCTGACCGACGCGCTGCTGGGCACGATCGCGGCGGGCGACATCGGTACGCATTTCCCGCCGAGCGATCCGCAATGGAAAGGCGCGGACTCCGCGCGGTTCCTGCGGCACGCCGCCGCGCTGATCGTCGATAAAGGCGGTCGGATCGACTTCGTCGACCTGACGATCATGTGCGAAGCGCCGAAGATCGGCCCGCACCGCGCCGCCATGGTGGCGCGCATCGCCGACCTGCTCGCATTGTCGCCCGACCGGGTCAGCGTGAAGGCGACGACGACCGAGCGGCTCGGCTTTACCGGTCGCGGCGAAGGGATCGCGACGCAGGCGGCGGCGACGGTCAGCTTGCCGAGCCGGCCGCGATGAAGCTGGCGCTGATGCTGGCATTGGCGGCGGCACCCCCGCAACCGGCGCGCGTCTGCCTGACCGATCCGGAGGCGCAGGCGATGGTGCTGGTCGCGATGCCCGATATCCTGCGCGAGACCGGCCGGCTCTGCGCCGCGCGCTTGCCCGAGGCCAGCCCGATTCGCCGTGCGGACGGCGCGCTGATCGGCCGCTACCGGGCGACGGCGGACCAGGCATGGCCGGCGGCCCGTGCGGCGATCGTGAAGCTCAGCGATCCGGCGGCCGATATCCTCCTCCAGTCCGATTATGCCCGGCCGTTGCTGACGTCGATCATCGTGCCGTTGATCGTCGGGCGGATCGCGGTTCGGGACTGCACGACGATCGACCGGCTGGTGACCAATCTCGCACCCCTGCCGCCGCGCAACATTGCGGGTATCGTCCTAACGACGCTGCAATATCTGAAGCGCCAGAAGGCCGGCGGCAAGGCGACGGACGTTCCCGACCTGCCGCTTTGCAACGAGGATGGACGATGACCGATACGATCCTTCCCACCGAACTGATCGAGGCGGCGCGGCGCGTCGTCGAACGCAACCAGGCGCTCGGCCGCCGCGTCGCGGTCGCGGAAAGCTGCACCGGCGGCCTCGTCGCGGCTGCGCTGACCGAGATACCGGGGTCGTCGGACATATTGGAGGCCGGTTTCGTCACCTATTCGAACGACGCGAAGATCGGGTTGCTGAAAGTCAGCCCGGATGTGATCGACACGTTCGGGGCCGTATCGATCGCGGTCGCATGGAGCATGGCCCAGGCGGCGCTGAAGGTGACCGACGCGGACGTCGCGGTCGCCATCACCGGGGTCGCCGGACCGGGCGGCGGGACGGTCAAGAAACCCGTCGGCACCGTGGTCTTCGCCCGCGCCGAACGGGGCGCGGACCCGAGCGACATCCATGCCGACCGCCGAGATTTCGGGGATCTGGGGCGCGGCGGCATCCGGCTTCAGGCGACGCTCTGCGCGCTCGAACTGCTGTTGCCGGTCGAACCCGCGCCGTAGAGGACGTGCGCGCGTTCCTCGAACGCACCGATCATCTTGCGCAGCGCGACGCCGAACACTTGCCCGGCCAGCAGCTCGAACACCCGGTTCTTGAACGCGAAATCGACGCTGAAATCGACCGCGCATCCCGCCGGATCGGGCCGGAACCGCCATTCGTTGCGCAGATATTTCAATGGCCCGTCGATATAGTCGACCATGATCTCGCTCGGCCGCACCTTGCGGACCTGCGACGTGAACGTCTCGCGCAGGCCCTTGAAGCCGACGATCATATCAGCGACCGTCGCGGTATCGCTGTCCTTGCGCACGCGCATCGCCGACACCCAGGGCAGGAATTCGGCATAGCGGCCGACATCGGCGACCATGTCGAACATCTGTTCGGGGGTGTAGGGAAGGACCCGCGTCTCGGCGTGCTTGGGCATGTCAGCCGCGCGCCGCCCCCAGCTTCGCCTCTCGCGCCGCGCGCAGCCGCGCGAAATCGTCGCCGGCGTGATAGCTCGACCGGGTGAGCGGCGACGCGGCGACCAGCAGGAAGCCCTTGGCCCGCGCCACGCCCGCATAGGCGTCGAATGCTTTCGGCGTCACGAACTCCGCGACCTTGGCATGGCGCGGGGTCGGTTGCAGATACTGCCCCATCGTCAGGAAATCGATGTCGGCGGACCGCATGTCGTCCATCACCTGATGGACCTCCAGCCGTTCCTCGCCCAGCCCCATCATCACCCCCGATTTGGTGAAGATCGACGGGTCATGCCGCTTCACGCTTTCGAGCAACCGTAGCGATGCATAGTAGCGCGCACCGGGTCGGATCGTCGGATACAGCCGCGGCACCGTCTCCAGATTATGGTTGTAGACGTCGGGTCGCGCCTCGACGATCGACTCCACCGCGGCCTGCGCCTTGTTGCGGAAATCGGGGGTCAGGATCTCGATCGTCGTGCGGGGCGTCGTGCGCCGCAGTGCCTCGATGACCTTGACGAACTGCGACGCACCGCCATCGGGCAGATCGTCGCGGTCGACCGACGTTATCACGATATGCTCCAGCCCCAGCTCCGCCGCGGCGTCCGCGGTATGCTGCGGCTCCAGCACGTCGACCGCACGCGGCATCCCCGTCTTCACGTTGCAGAAAGCGCAGGCGCGGGTGCAGGTATCGCCGAGGATCATCACCGTCGCGTGCTTCTTCGTCCAGCATTCGCCGATGTTCGGGCAGGCCGCTTCCTCGCACACCGTGTTGAGGTTCAGCCGGCGCATCATCGCCTTGGTTTCGGCGAAGCCCACCGAAGTCGGTGCCTTGACCCGAATCCAGTCGGGCTTGCGCGCGCGGGGTGCCATAGCAAGCGGTGTCATCTCGTTCATGTCGGCGAGATAGCGACTGCACGGCCGCGAAACAACGCGCTATGCCGCCGCGTATGACGAGCTTTACCGACCTGATCGCCGGCTATCACCGCTTCCGCGACACCGACTGGCGACGCGAGCGCGAGCGCTGGGCGGAACTCAGCCAGGGCCAGTCCCCCAAGGTGATGGTCATCGCCTGTTCGGACAGCCGCGTGGACCCCACGCAGATCTTCGACGCATCGCCCGGCGAGATGTTCGTGGTGCGCAACGTCGCCAACCTCGTGCCGCCCTTCGAAGCGGACAGCGGCCGCCACGGCGTCTCCGCCGCGCTGGAATTCGCGGTGACGCAGCTGGAAGTGCCCGAGATCGTGGTGATGGGCCACGGCAGCTGCGGCGGAGTCGCCGCCGCGCTGTCGCGCCGCTTCGTCGACGCGACACCCGGCGCGGGGGGGTTCATCGGCCACTGGGTGGACATGCTCGACGCCGCGCGCGACCGCATCGTCGCGGAGCATGGCGACGGCCCCGGTGCGATCCGCGCGCTGGAACTGGAAACCGTCCGCGTCTCGATCGAAAACCTGCGCAGCTTCCCCTTCGTTCGCGAGCGCGAGGTTGCGGGTACGCTCAAACTGCGCGGCGCGTATTTCGCGATTCGCGACGGCGTGCTGCATGTGATGGGCGAAGATGGGGCGTTCGGGCCGGCGTAGCGTGCGGACGGTCGCCGGACTCGGGTACGAGATCGCTCGATCGCCCCATCTTCCGGCCACCGGAATCGCCGCGGAAGTGGAGGAAGTGGAGGTGTGCCATTCGCCTTTCCACTTCGTGTGAAAACAAGGACTTACGGCATTCGGTCCAGCGATCTGGGATGGTCGAGCGAGGCGTATGTCCATTGCGCCGACATGACATGACTGCCGGGTTGTAGGACAGAGGGACGAAGCACTCCGCGGTGGCGCCGCGTTCCTGCATTTCGAGCACGGCGACATCAGGAAGGGTGGTTCGGGCTCGCCTGCTACGATTTCGGCAAACGCGTGATCGAAATTGTGCTGCCGCCGTCGTCGGCTCGCGACACCGTCACCCCGACGATGCCGGCTGGTGTTTCCGCCATCCTAGTTGAAACATCGGCGCTAACCACGGATTGCATCAGTTTCACGCCTGCCTTAGCAATCTTCGCATCATAGAAGGCGGTGACCTTCGTTAGATCGTCGCGCGTGCTCAGCATCACATTCTCGACTGCGCCCCCGGTAGGCCGGCTCTGTTGCTGAGCCATTTCCACCGTGCTTCCCGGGTAGGCGGGCGTCCATGAAGGGAGATCGGTCGGCATGGTCGCCGTCGCCCCGACTTCGGCCTTGAGATCGCCATTTTTGCTGTCGGCGACGGTCACCGTCTGGCCACCGGCCGAGTGCTGGACGACGTTCGATCCGCCTTGGCCACAGCCGGCAACCGCGAGCGCCAATACCGTGAACGTCACTACTTTCATCGCCATTCCCCCGATCGTCGATATCGTGAGCGAGCAAGGCGGAGTTGGCAAGGCCGGCGAAACCGGCCCGGACGCTATCGGACAGCTGAAGCGGTCAGGCGGGAAGCGACCCAAAGTCAGCCGTTCGAGGCGGGCTTCCTGCTTCCCGATTGCCACCGTTCATTAATGTCCGAAGCGTAGCCGCAACTTTTTAACAAGAGCGACGATCAGCGCCGCAGGAATGCCGCCAATGATGCATCCGGCGGCAACCCACAGAGCGAGCATAACGAGCATAACCGCGAACATGCCGAGTTCTTGCCATGCCGCTATCCTCCACGGCTCCATGAAGAGCACGCCAAGCCCATAGGACAGGAGGAATGGTGCTCGAAAGCCCGGGCCATTCTTCGACACGATGGCCGCGCCGATCATCCAGCACGCGGTAATCACGGCCGCGAGCGGGATCAAAATAACGCCGGAGAAGTCCATCGGGCGATGGTAGTGGCGGCTTTGACAATGATCCAGCCGCGAAGCAGCCATTCCGCCCACCACCCAATCCAGCCATCCGCCCCCTACCCCAACGCCTCTCGCGCCACCTTCTCCACCGCCGGATCGAGCGCCGGCGGGTCCATCGGTGCCCCCTCCTCAAGCCGATCCGCAATCCACGTCAGTGCGGCGATGCGGGCGGCCTTCTTGTCGTTGCCATCGATCACGTGCCACGGCGCGATGGCCGTGTCGGTGCGCGCGAACATGTCGTGCATCGCCGCGAGATAGGCCGGGCGCTTGTCGCGGTTGCGGTAGTCGTCGAGGCCGGTCTTCCACCGCTTCCATGGATTGGTCAGCCGCGCGCGCAGGCGCTTGTCCTGTTCCGCGCGGCTCACATGCACGAACAGCTTGAGCAGCGTGGTGCCGCCCTCGACCAGCTTCGCCTCGAACGCGTTGATCTCGCCGTATCCGCGGTCCCACTCTTCCGGGGTCGCGAACGCCTCGACCCGTTCGACCAGCACGCGGCCGTACCAGCTGCGGTCGAACACCGCGATGTCGCCGGCGCGCGGGAGGCGGCGGCGGAAGCGCCAGAGGAAGCTGTGTTTCTTTTCTTCATCGCTGGGGGCGGCAATCGGCCAGACTTCGTAGTTGCGCGGGTCCCAGCGCGCGGTCAGGCGCTGGATGATCCCGCCCTTCCCCGCCGCGTCCCAGCCCTCGAACATCACGATCGCCGCGCGCCCGTGGACGATGTACGCGACCTGGATGTGCTTCAGGCGGATCTGGACCGCCTTCAGGTCGCGGCGGTAATGGCCCTTGTATTTGCGGCCGCGTTCGAAGGTGGCGAGGTCGATCGTCATCCGGCAGCCGGGGCGACCGTGGCACCGACATCCTTCTTCGCCTCCGCTGTCGAACGAAGCGCAAGTTCGCGAAGCTGCCGCGTGCTTGCGATGCTGGGCGCGCCCATCAGCAGGTCCTCGGCGCGCTGGTTCATCGGGAACAGCGTCACCTCGCGCAGGTTCTGCGCACCGCACAGCAGCATGACGATCCGGTCGACGCCCGCCGCCATGCCGCCATGCGGGGGTGCGCCGTACTGGAACGCGCGGTACAGGCCGCCGAACCGCTCCTCGACATCGGCCTTGGACAGGCCGACCAGCTCGAACGCCTTGACCATCAGGTCGGGATGCTGGTTGCGGATCGACCCGGACGCGATCTCGAAGCCGTTGCAGACGAGGTCGTATTGGTACGCCTTGATCGTCAGCGGGTCGTCGTTGGTCAGCGCGTCCAGCCCACCCTGCGGCATCGAGAAAGGATTGTGCGCGAAATCGACCCGCTTCTCGTCCTCGTCATATTCGTAGAACGGGAAATCGACGATCCAGCAAAGCCGGAACGCGCCCTGCTCGATCAGGCCCAGCTGGTCGGCGATGCGGGTGCGGGCGAGGCCAGCCAGTTTCGCCGCCTGCGCCTCCTTGCCCGCGGCGAAGAACAGGCCGTCGTCCTCGCCGAGCCCCAGTTCGGCATAGAGCGCGGCGATCCCCTCGACGCCGTGGTTCTTGGCGATCGGGCCGCCGAATTCGCCGCCCTTGCGGGTAACGTAACCCAGACCGGCATGCCCCTCCCCGCGCGCCCAGTTGTTCATGTCGTCGAAGAATTTGCGGCTCTTGTCGGCCGTCTTGGGTGCCGGGATCGCGCGGACCACTTCGCCGCGTGCGACCATCGCCTCGAACAGGCCGAAACCCGATTGTTCGAAGTGACGCGAGACGTCGGCGATGAGCAGCGGATTGCGCAGATCGGGCTTGTCCGATCCGTATTTCAGCATCGCCTCGCTATGCGCGATCCGCGGGAACTGACCGCTCGGCGTGACGGTACGGCCGTCGGCGAACGCCTCGAACACGCCGCCGATCACCGGCTCCATCGTCGCCCAGACTTCTTCCTGGGTGACGAAGCTCATTTCGAGGTCGAGCTGGTAGAATTCGCCCGGCAGCCGGTCGGCGCGCGGATCCTCGTCGCGAAAGCACGGTGCGATCTGGAAATACCGGTCGAAACCGGCGACCATCAGCAGCTGCTTATACTGCTGCGGTGCCTGCGGCAGCGCGTAGAATTTGCCCGGATGGATGCGGCTCGGCACCAGGAAGTCGCGCGCGCCCTCAGGCGAGGAGGCGGTCAGGATCGGGGTCGCATATTCGGTAAAGCCCGCGGCCTCCATCCGGCGGCGCATGTCCGAGATGACCTTCGTGCGGCGGACGATGTTGGCGTGCAGCGTCTCGCGGCGCAGATCGAGGAAACGATAGCGCAGCCGGATCTCCTCGGGATACTCCTGCTCGCCCGCCACCGGCATCGGCAATTCCTCGGCGGCGGAGAGGATCGTGCACCCTTGCGCGAACACCTCGATCTCGCCGGTCGCGAGACCGGGGTTCACCGTGCCTTCGGACCGACGCTTCACGACGCCGTCGATCGTCACGACCGACTCCAGCCGCACGCTTTCCAGCGTGGCCAGGGCGGGCGAGTCGCCGTCGGCGACGATCTGGGTCAGGCCGTAATGGTCGCGCAGATCGACGAACAATACGCCGCCGTGATTGCGGCGGCGGTGGACCCAGCCGGACAGGCGAACGGTGTCGCCGACGGTCGTCGCCGTCAGCGCGGCGCAGTGGTGGGTTCGGTAGGCGTGCATATCGGTCATACGCGCGCCCCTCCCCCGTGCCACCGCTCTTTGTCAAGGCGCGCAACCGTCGCTATGGGCTGGGCGATGCATATCCATCCCCTGATTACCGACAGCGAGACCCTCGCGGCGCTTTGCACCCGTCTCGCCAAGGCCGACTTCGTCACCGTCGATACCGAGTTCATGCGCGAGAGTACGTTCTACCCCGAACTGTGCCTGATCCAGATCGCCGACACCAACGAGGCCGCGGCGATCGATCCGATGGCGAAGGGGATCGACCTGGGTCCGCTGCTGTCGCTGCTGGTCGACAACGAGGAGGTGCTGAAGGTCTTCCATGCGGGCGGCCAGGATATCGAAATCGTCTACAACCTGACCGGCAAGACCCCGCACCCGCTGTTCGACACGCAGATCGCGGCGATGGCGCTCGGCCAGGGCGAGCAGATCGGCTATTCGAACCTGGTCGATAGCTGGCTCGGGATCGTGGTCGACAAGGGTGCGCGCTTCACCGACTGGTCGCGCCGGCCGCTCGATGCGCGCCAGATCGAATATGCGATCGGCGACGTGACTCATCTGTCGGCCATCTTTCCCAAAATGCTGGAACGGTTGCGCAAGACCGGTCGCGGCGACTGGCTGGACCAGGAGATGGAGCGGCTCGCCGATCCGTCGAATTATGCGAACGATCCGGAGGAGGCGTGGAAGCGGGTGAAGGTCGCGGGGCGAAAGCCCGACGTGCTCGGCCGCCTGCGCGCGCTCGCCAAATGGCGCGAGATCGAGGCGCAGGGCAAGGACCTGCCGCGCGGGCGGATCGTCAAGGACGAGACGCTGGCCGACATGGCAGGCCATCCGCCGCGCAAGCAGGCCGATCTTGCCAAGGTCCGCGGGTTGTCCGCGAGCTGGGCGACGAACGATATCGGCGCGCGGCTGATGGCGGCGCTGGACGGCGCGACGCCGATGACGTCGGACGAGTTGCCGTTACGCGATGATCGCAAGCCGGGGCTCGGCAAGGACGGATCGCTCGTCGCCGACCTGCTCAAGCTGCTGCTCAAGATCCGATCGCGCGACATCGACGTCGCGTCCAAGCTGCTCGCGCGCAGCGACGAACTGGAGGCGCTGGCGGCCGGGGTGCGCACCGGGCTGCCGATGCTGGAAGGCTGGCGGTTCGACCAATTCGGGCGCGATGCGGTCGATCTGGTGGAAGGGCGGCTTGGTTTCGCGGTCAAGGGGGGGAAGCTGAAGATGACTCGGACGGAGGATGCCGAAGCCTGAAGGTACTGCCTGCCCTCACCCTTCGCCAACTTCGGCGTCTTTTCGCTCTCCCGCTGGGAGAGGGAGGGAGGCGCGAAGCGCCGGAAGGGTGAGGGCAGGTCGGATAGTTTGCTGTCAATCCGTCTCCACCTTCGCCTTCAGCGTCAGTTTCGCCGCAAGCGCCGCGTGCCGCCGCTCGACCGCCTCGCCGTACAGGTCGCGGTCCTCCGGCGCGACGTGCAGCACCAGCGACGTCCCCGTGTCGGTGATGCGCGTACGCTGCAACGGCCCCGCCAGCCCGCCGCTCAGCCGCTGGCCCAGCCGGATCGCCAGCCCCCAGGCGACAGCCGCCTGCAATTCTTCGGCGGTCGCCAGCAGCGCGAGCGGCGCGGGCGCGATCGGCCCGCCACCGAGCCCGGTGAACAACGCCTGCGCGACCATCGCCCGCCCGCTCGCCTCGATCGCGACCCAATTGCCGTGAAGCGCGATCTCGACGCCGCGTTCGGCGCGGAATTCGGGGTTCGCGCGCCAGCCGACGTCCGCGAGCAGACACGCGACATGGCGGAGCCGCGCCAGGGCGGGCGGCTCGTGCGCGAATAGCGGCGCGATCCAGCGGTCGAGCAGGTCGCCATGTTCTGGAAAGCGGCCGAGCAGCCGCCCCTCCTCGCGGGCTGCCACGATCAGCGGATCGAGCGCGCGGGTCGGCGCGTCGAGCATTGCGAACAGCAAGCCTTCGCGCAGGCCGAACGCGGAGACGATCGTCGAGGTCGCGCCGAGTTCGCGCAGCAGGACCGCCAGCAGCGCGGTCGCATCCGACAAGGTGCCGGCCCGTCCTGACGATAAACCGCCGATGATCCGGAGCCGCGGCTTGCGCAGATGCGCGATCGTCCGGCCAAGCCGCACGATCGTCGCGACCGGCATCGAATATTGGTGGATCACCGGCAGTGGATAGCCGGTCAGGTTCATGTCGAGCTGTGCCAGCGCCCGCCATGATCCGCCGACGAGATAGAGTGGCAGCCCGGCACCCCGGCGGGTCCAGCCGGCGTCGCGAATCATCCGCGTCACCATCCGTTCGAACACTTTGCCGCGTCGCGCCCGGACGGCGGCGATGCGAAGCACGCCCAGCGGGAAGGACACGCGGTCCTCGATCCGGCCGGCACGAACGCGGACCAGTTCCAGGCTGCCGCCACCGAGGTCGCCGACGATGCCGTCCGCATCGGGGATCGCGGACAGCACCCCCTCGCCCGCGCCCCGCGCCTCCTGTTCCCCCGACAGGATCTCGACTTCGAGTCCAAGCGCGGTTGCGGCAGCGATCAGCTCGCCGCCGTTCGCCGCGTCGCGCACCGCGGCGGTTGCGATGGTCCGCAGCGTCGCCACCTCCATCTCCCGCGCGACCGCGGCGAAGCGCGCGAGCGCGGTTCGCGCCGCCGCGAGTGCGGATCGGTCGATCGATCCCGTCGCGGCCAGCCCGCGCCCAAGTCCGGCCATGACCTTTTCGTTGAACAGGATCGCCGGGATCCGCGCCGGACCCCGATAGACGACGAGGCGGATCGAATTGGACCCGATGTCGATGATCGCGGTGCGGGGATCCACCGCCACGGCGGCGGTCGTGGGCGGCTTTCGGAACAGGAGTGCCGCGACGCTCAACGGCGTCGCCTGAGCGACAGCGTCGGCACCGCTTCCGATTCGCCGTGCGACGCGCCGCGCCCTGACAGCGACGGGTTGGTCATGAAATAGCGATGCAGGTTGAAGGGTTTGTCGCCCGGCTCGACGCGGACATAGCTGCCGTCGCTTTCCAGTTCCCAGCTCTGTTCATTGTCGATCAGGTTCGCGACCATCACCTGGTCCAGGATCTGGTCGTGAACGGTCGGGTTGGTGATCGGCAGCAGATATTCCACGCGGCGGTCGAAATTGCGCGGCATCCAGTCCGCCGACGAGATGAAGATCTTCGCGCCGTCGTTGGGCAGCGTCTTGCCGTTGCCGAACGCGCAGATCCGGCTGTGTTCCAGAAAACGTCCGATGATCGACTTCACGCGGATATTCTCCGACATGCCCTCGACGCCCGGGCGCAGGCAGCAGATGCCGCGGATGACCAGGTCGATCTCGACCCCCGCCCCGCTCGCCTCGTACAGTTTTTCGATGATCGCGGGGTCGACCAGGCTGTTGACCTTGGCCCAGATCGCCGCCGGCTTTCCCGCCCGTGCGTTCGCGATCTCGGCGTCGATCCTCTCGACCAGTTTTGGCCGCAGATCGCGCGGGCTGAGGCTCATCACGTTCATGTCGACGGGTTCGACATAGCCGGTGATGTAGTTGAACATCTGTGCCGCATCGCGCCCGGTCTGCGGGTCGGCGGTGAAGAAGCTGAGGTCGGTATAGATGCGCGCAGTGATCGGGTGGTAATTGCCCGTGCCGAAGTGGCAATAGGTCCGGAACGCACCGCTTTCCCGGCGGACGACCATCGAAACCTTGGCGTGCGTCTTCCAGTCGATGAAGCCGTAGACGACCTGTACGCCTGCACGTTCCAGCGCGGAGGCCCAGAGCATGTTCTGCTCCTCGTCGAAGCGCGCCTTCAGCTCGACGACCGCGGTTACCGATTTGCCCGCCTCCGCCGCCGCGATCAGCGCGTTGATGACCGCGGACTGCTTGCCGGCGCGGTACAGCGTCTGCTTGATCGCAACCACGTCCGGGTCGTTCGCCGCCTGTTTCAGGAAGGCGAGCACGACGTCGAACGTCTCGTACGGATGGTGGACGACGATGTCCTTCGCGCGGATCGCGGCGAAACAGTCGCCGCCGAATTCGCGGATCCGTTCGGGAAAGCGCGGCGAATAGGGCGTGAATTTCAGGTCGGGGCGATCTTCGTCGACCACGCCGTCGAGGTCGGAAATACCGAGCAGATCGCCGCTTTCGGTGATGATCGCATCCGCCCCCCCCAATTCCTCCTTCAGCGCCGCGGCCAGCGCATCGGGCAGGTTCGTCTCCAGCTCCAGCCGGATGACGCGGCCCCGCCGCCGCCGCTTGATGGCGTTGGCGAAATAGCGGACGAGATCCTCGGCCTCCTCCTCGATCTCGATATCGCTGTCGCGCAGCACCCGGAACGCGCCCGCGCCGACCATCCGGTAACCCGGAAAGAGCACCGGTGCGAAACGCTTCACGATCGCCTCGATCGCGATGTAGCGCGCGACATCGCCCGGCAGGCGGACGTAGCGCGCCATCGTCGCAGGCAACATCACCAGTTCGCGCACCGGTTCCTTGTCGGACAGGCGCACCAGGTCGAAGATCAGCGACAGTCCCTTGTTGGGGATGAACGGAAACGGGTGCGCCGGGTCGAGCGCCTGCGGCGTCAGGACCGGGAAGAGCTGTTCGCGGAAATAGATCTCCAGCCAGCGCGAGGCCTCGTCGTCGACCTCGTCGCGGCGAAGGACATGGACGTTCGCCTCGTCCAGCAACACGCGGATCTGCGCCCAGACGGTCTGCTGGTCGCGCATCAGTTCGTCCGCCGCCGCGGTGATCGCGACCAGCTGTTGCGCGACGGTCAGCCCGTCGGCCGATCGATTGTCGACGTCCTGCAACTGCTGCCCCTTCAGCCCGGCGACGCGTACCATGAAGAATTCGTCGAGGTTCGACCCCGATATCGACAGGAACCGCAGCCGTTCCAGCAGCGGGTGCGCGGTGTTGCATGCCTCGTCCAGCACGCGGCGGTTGAACGCCAGCCAGGATAATTCGCGATTGAAATAGCGGTCGTTCGGCTGGTGCACGAATGGATCGTCGTCGTGCTCGGCCAGATGCGCGAGATGGGCGGGGCGGTTCATCGGTCCTCCAACGGTCGGGCGTCGGCCAATAGCCCGGCGTCCCTCAAGGTGGCGCGGGCGAACGGGATCGACAAGCGCTTGCGGCGCTCGGTCGCTTCCTGTTCCATCGTATCGACCGTGCGTATGACGGCGAGATGACTGCGTTCGATCCGGCTGGAGATCCAGTCGATGAGATCGGGCCGCGCGTCCAGCCCGCGTCGGTCGAACAGATGCGCGAGCAATGCGCGGACCAGCGCGTCGTCGGGCGGATCGATCGCCGCTGCGGCACTGGCGGCCAGTCGCGATCGAAGGTCCGGCAACGCCACGCTCCAGGCGGGCGGTGCGACCTCCGCGACGATCACGAGCGGCCGGCGATCCGCCTGCGCGCGGTTCCAGGCGTGGAAGACATCGGCTTCGGCGGCATTATCCGCATCGTCCAGGATCGCGCCGCCGCTTTTCGCCGCGAAGATCCGCGCGAGTAGGCTGCGCCCCGATTTGCGCGGCCCCGTCAGCAGCGCGGCCTTGACCGGCCAGGTGCCCCAATGGTCGAGGAGATGCGCGGCGCGGGCGTTGGACGGCGTGACGATGAACGAATCGGCGCGCGGGTCCGCCGGCCAGCCGAGCGGAAGCGCCATCTGGCTCATCCCGCCGGCGCGCCGTCCGCGGGAAGTCCGGGGGGCAGCAGCGATGGCGCTCGCCGGATGCGCAGCGACTGCCCCTCGCCGAGCACCTGATACCCGCGCACCTCGAGAGCGGATTTCAGCGATCCCGGGTCGCCGTCATAGACCACCCGCAGTACCGACACGCCGCCCAGCGCGAGGCTGACCGTCGCCGCGGATCGGACGCCGGGTATCGCGCGAAGCACGCCTTCCGTCGTCGACACGGCCGCCGCCCCGGGCGTGTCGAACTGTATGGTGACGGGGATCCCCTGCCCGGTCGTTCCCGTGTCGCCGACGATCTGCGCAAGCGTCTGATCGTCGCTCGCCACGCTGTCCTCGGTCGGCGTTGCGGTCGGCGACGGCAGCGGCAGCAGGCTGGCATCGGGGCGCAGCGCGCCGCTGCGCAGACCGCCCTGATAGAGATCGTCGAGCCGCTTGACCCCGGTATCGAGCAATTGCGGAACGCCCGCCGAATTGCCGACACGCAGCGTGAACTGGCCGAGAACCCGGTTGTCGGGGCCGAACCGCGCCTGGAACACGCCGATCACCGGGCCGCCGGGCCATTGGCGGTAGAGCCGGACGGTCGGGATCAGGATGTCGGTCGCACCATATTGGTCGATGATCGTACGCCACCACGCCCGGTCGGGACGCCCGGTCTGGCCGACGGTCAGCAGCAGCGAATCGGGCCCGGTGCCCGATGGCCTGACATAATCGATCGCGCTGCCACCGGTGCGGAACCGCGCCCAGGCCTGTTGCCACTCGGTCTGCTGCTCGAACACCTGCCCCACCCCGCCCGACCACAGGACGGGGATGACCAGCATCGGCGACGATCGATCGGCGTAAGCCGGAATGCCCAGGATCGACCCCGCGCGCGCGCGGTCGAACAGCACGCCGAGCTTCGCGATATAGCGGTTGGGGCCGATCTCCTCATGCTCGACGACGATGCCCGACACGATGCCGTCCAGCGCGCCGTCGGACAGCATCGCGCCACCGCCACCGAGACGCCGCGACAACTGCACCCACGCCTTGCGCTGCGCGAGCCGCCAGCCGCCGAGCCGTGCGGCATCCGGGGTCTTCGCCGCGACGTCCACGGCGATGCCGGCGACTTCATAGCTGCTCGCGCTGTCGATCGGGGCGACACCGCGCGTACCGTCGATCTGCGCAACCGCGGTCGCCGTTCCCAGCAGGAACACGGCCAGGCCGAAGGATTTGAGGGTCGGCCGGATACGCATCGCCACGCCTTTTGGCGAAGCGGCCATGGAAATCCAAGCGCGATGTGACTAGCACCCCGTCATGCCCGATAGCGACAGCCCGAAAACGCCCTATATCTATGCCGATGCCGGCGTCTCGATCACGGCGGGCAACGCGCTGGTCCGTGCGATCGGCCCGCTGGTCCGCGCGACGAAGCGTAAAGGGGCGGACGCGGAGATCGGCGGGTTCGGCGGGTTCTTCGACCTGAAGGCCGCGGGGTTCAGCGATCCGTTGCTGGTGGCGGCGAACGACGGCGTGGGCACCAAGCTGAAGCTCGCGATCGATTGGGACCGGCATGCCGGTGTCGGCATCGACCTCGTCGCGATGTGCGCGAACGACCTGATCGTCCAGGGTGCGGAGCCGCTGTTCTTCCTCGACTATTATGCGACCGCGAAGCTTGACGCGGGGATCGCCGAGCGAGTCATCGCCTCGATCGCGGAGGGGTGTCGCCAGGCGGGCTGCGCGCTGATCGGCGGCGAGACCGCGGAGATGCCGGGCATGTACGCCGAGGGCGATTACGACCTAGCGGGTTTCTGCGTCGGAGCGGTCGAGCGCGACCGGGTGCTGACGGGCGCGACCATCGCGCCGGGCGACGTGATCCTCGGGCTCGAATCGTCGGGGGTGCATTCCAACGGCTTCTCGCTCGTCCGGCGGCTCGCGGCGGACAAGGGGTGGAAGCTGGACCGGCCGGCGATGTTCGATCAGGACCGGTTGCTGATCGACCTGCTGATGGTGCCGACGCGGATTTACGTGAAGGCATTGCTGCCCGTGCTGGCGAACGGACGGATCAAGGGGCTGGCGCACATCACCGGCGGTGGCCTGCTGGAGAACATCCCGCGCGTGCTGCCCGAGGGAACGCGCGCCGTCGTCGATGCGGATGCGTGGCCCCAGAGCAGGTTGATGGCATTCCTGCAGGCGCAGGGCGGGATCGAGCCGGGCGAGATGGCGCGGACGTTCAACTGCGGGATCGGGATGGCGGTCGTGGTCGGTGCGGGCGATGCCGACGCGGTTGCGGGCGAACTGGAAGCAGCGGCCGAGACGGTGCGCCGGATCGGTGTCGTCGAGGCCGGCAAGCGGGGCTGCACGGTGCGCGGATCGGTGGAGACGTGGAGCGCGCGGGCGGATTGGAGCGCGACACACGAGCATGGGTGAAAATGTGCCTTTGTCACCCCGGCCTTGTGCCGGGGTCCAGGGTCGCAAGCGGCGATGCCCGTTGGTTTGCTTGGCTCTGGATGCCGGGACAAGCCCGGCATGACGGAGTGTAAGGTCGGCATCCTCCTTTCGGGTCGCGGATCGAACATGATGGCGCTCGTCGAGCAGGCGCACGGCTATACCGTCGCCATGGTCGCATCGGACAAGCCCGCCGCCGCCGGCCTCGCCTGGGCACGCGGGCGCGGCATCGCGACCTTCGCGCTGTCGCCCAAAGGGATCGGCAAGGCCGCGTACGAACGCGCGCTGGAAGACGCACTGCGCGAAGCGGGTGTCGAGATCATCGCGCTCGCGGGCTATATGCGGCTGTTGTCCGATGCGTTCGTCGGACGCTGGCGCGGCAGGATCGTCAACATCCATCCCTCCCTGCTGCCGAAATACAAGGGCCTCGACACGCATGCGCGCGCCATCGCGGCAGGCGATGCCATCGCCGGTTGTTCGGTCCATATCGTCACCGAGGAACTGGATGGCGGCGACGTGCTCGGGCAAGGCGAGGTCCCGATCGAGCCCGACGACACCCCCGATACGCTCGCCGCGCGCGTGCTTGCTGCGGAGCATGGCCTTTATCCGCGCATTCTGTCAGCATTCGTCGCACGATGAGCCCCGATCCCGCCGCAGCACTCGCCCAAGTCCGCGCATTGTGTCTTGCACTGCCGGAAGCCGCCGAGCGATCGTCGCACGGGGCACCCGGTTTCCACATCGAGGGCGGCCGCTTCTTCGCGTATTTCTGGCACGACCATCACGGCGATGACGAGACCGTCGTCATCGTAAAGACGAGCGGCGCCGAGGAACAGGCGATGCTGATCGAGATGGATCCCGATTGCTATTTCAAGCCGGCGTATCTCGGCCCGTCGGGCTGGGTCGCGATGCGGCTCGACCGGGCGGATACCGACTGGGACCAGGTCGGCGACCGGATCGGGATCAGTTGGGAGCTCGTCGCCCCGCGACGCCTGCTGGAGGCGGGCGGGCGATGACCGACACGTCCGCCGAACGCGCCGAGGCCGCACGGACGCGCCGCCGCTGGGTATCCTTGGCCGAAGTGGTCGCCGTCGTCGGCGTCCTGATCGGCGCGCTGTCGCTCTATACGACGTGGTCCGATCACCGCACGGACGATCACGCGCGGACGCAGGCTGAAGCGGCGACGGCACAGGAAAAGGGCCGTTTCGAGCTTCGCGGGCTGGTATCGCACGGCGGCGATTCGATCGCGCTGCTGCGCGACGAGCGTCACGAACTGCGCGATGTGCGCGTCGCCTTCCCGACCCCGCTTGCGATCGGCGCGAAGGATACGGTGGATCAGACGATCGATCGTGACTGGTTCGAGCGGCCGTTGCTCGACGCCATTGCCGGCAAGGGTGGCGACCAGGTCGGGCGGTTGCCGATCCTGATCAGCTATACCTACGGCGACGGCGATGCGCAGCGCGCGAAGACCGGTATCTACGACATCGTCTGGCGGACCCGCGGCCGGTTCCTGCGCGGTCGGGCGCTGACGATCACCGGGTTCCGGTCGCGCGCGGCGGGGGGCTCGCAGGCGGCGCTCGATGCGCTGTGGAAGCTCGCCCGAAATAGCGACACCCTCGTGTCCGTCATGCCGGGCTCGTCCCGGCATCCAGGGCCACGAACGACACCGCGCTTGGCGCTGGACCCCGGCACGAGGCCGGGGTGACGGAGACGGTCGGACGGCGTGACGGAGCGGCTGGGATCAGCCGACGATCTCTTCCGGCTTGAAGAAATATGCGATCTCGATTTCGGCGTTTTCGTCGGAATCAGAACCATGCACCGAATTCGCCTCGATCGACTCGGCGATCTCCTTGCGGATCGTGCCGGGTTCGGCGTTCGCAGGATTGGTTGCGCCCATGATGTCGCGGTTGCGCTGCATGGCGTTTTCGCCCTCCAGCACTTGCACGACCACGGGGCCTGAGATCATGAACGCGACCAGGTCGTCGAAGAATGGCCGCTCCTTGTGGACGGCGTAGAAGCCCTCGGCCTGATCGCGCGTCATGTGGATGCGCTTCGACGCGACGATGCGCAGTCCGGCATCCTCCAGCATCTTGGTGACGGCACCGGTCAGGTTGCGGCGCGTGGCATCGGGCTTGATGATCGAGAAAGTACGGTTCGCGGCCATGACGGTCACGGTCTCCTGTGGTTGATCGGGCTTGGGGAAGTCGCGTCGCCCTAGGGCCGACACGGGCCGAATGCAACTAAGCCGCCTGTTCCCAACGCCCGGTATCGGTCTGTTTCCAATAGCGGCGCTCGACGCCTTCGCGGTCGGATAGCGTCTTCCAGGCCAGCCGCGCCTCGCGGATCGCCTCATCGTCGAACAGGTGGAAGGCGCGGTCGAACGCCAGCGCTTCGTTGCGCCAGCGGCCATCGACGATCGCGACGGTGCGCGCACCGTTGGCCGGTTCGGGCGCGGCGGCGATCAGCACCGGCTGGTCGGCATCGCCGTCGCCCCCGGCCTGACCGTGCGGCAGGAAGCTTTCGGGGGCGTAGGTCCAGAACAGTCGATCGAGCGCGGCGCGCTGCGCGGCATCGTCCGCGACGACCAACAGCCGCGCGCCGCTCGCCAGCACCTTTTCCGCGATCTGCGGCAGGACGCGGTCGAGCGGGGCGGCGGTCAGGTGATAGAAATCGACCTGCATCCAGCCATCCTCACCCCTCGAAATTATCCGCCACGAACCGGTCGAGCAACCGGACACCATACCCCGTCGCGCCCTTGTCGTAGGTCGCGCCCGCCTTGTCGGACCAGACCATGCCGGCGATATCGAGATGCGCCCATTTCACGCCGTCATCGACGAAGCGCTGGATGAACTGCGCCGCGGTGATCGATCCGGCACCGCGCGGGCCGACGTTCTTCATGTCGGCGATCGGGCTGTCGATCAGCTTGTTGTACGCGTCCGCCAGCGGGAAGCGCCACAGCAGGTCGCCGGTCGCCCGGCCCGCCGCAAGCAACTGGTCGGCCAGCGTATCGTCGTTCGCGAAGACGCCGCCATGTTCGCTGCCGAGCGCGACGATCATCGCGCCCGTCAGCGTCGCCAGATCGACGATCGTCCCGGGCCGATAGGTCCGCTGCACCCAGGTGATGCAGTCGCACAGCACCAGCCGCCCTTCGGCGTCGGTGTTGATAACCTCGATCGTCTGCCCCGACATCGAGGTGACGACATCGCCCGGACGCTGCGCATTGCCGTCGGGCATGTTCTCTACCAGGCCCATGACGCCGATGACGTTCGCCTTGGCCTGGCGAAGCGCGATCGCCTTCATGGCACCGGCGACCGCGCCCGCGCCGCCCATGTCCCATTTCATGTCCTCCATGCCCGCGGCCGGCTTGATCGAGATGCCGCCGGTGTCGAAGGTCACGCCCTTGCCGACCAGCGCTACGGCGGGATCGCCCTCGCCTGCGCCGTTCCACTTCAGGGCGAGGATGCGCGCCTCGCGCCGCGATCCCTGGCTGACGCCGAGCATCGCGCCCATGCCGAATTCGACCATCTGCGGCTCGTCGATCACGATGATCTCAAGGCCGAGGCCTTCGATATCCTTCGTGACCTTTTCCACGAAGCTTTCCGGATACAGGATATTGGCCGGCGTCGCGACCAGCCAGCGGGTCAGGTCCATGCCCTTCGTGACCGCGTCCGTCCGACCCCAGGCGGCATCGGTATCCGCCGGAGTCCCCGCGATCAGCACCTCGGCGAGCGTCGGCTTCGCCTTTTCGGGCAGCTTGGTGCGATAGATGTCGTAGCGCCAGGCGCGCTGCGCGACCGCCCCCGCAAAGCGCGCCGCTGCCTTTGCGGAGGGTGCGTCGGGAATAGCGGCAAGGTCGACCGTGGCGGTCGTCGCGCCCGACGTCAGCAGCTTGGCGGTCAGCGCGCCGCCCGCCTTTTCCCAATCGGTCTCGGCCCCGGCACCCAGGCCGAGCAGAACGAGGTGGCGCACGCCGCCGCCGCCGGCATCGACGAACAGGTCCACCACGGCCCCTGCCTCGCCAGCGAACCGCGTCGCCGCGGCCGCACTTCGCGCGATCGATTGCGCGGCAGGCAGGGTTTCGGGCCAGCGAACATGCGTCAGTCCGTCCTTGGCGACCGGCAGGACCAGGATGGCAGGATCGGCGGCGACGCCGGAAACGAATTCGATCTTCATTGCAAATGCTTTCGGTAAGTTCCTCGGGGGGAGGGCATATCGAGGCTGTAGGCCGGTTCGCCGCGCAGGGTAAAGCGCGGACGATTGCAGCGCGGTCGATCGGGTGCGATAGGCGGATCGTGGTGCGTGGCCGTTCGGGACGGCTTGCGTGTTACCGCAGGGGGTTGGTTCAGGATCGTGTTGCGTTTCGATCTGTTGGCAGGCTGTGCGTCGGCACTCGCTCTCGCCGCCATGCCCGCCGGTGCGCAGGACCTGCAGTCGCGCGCGGTCGCCCCACCGCCGCCACAGACGCAACCCGCAGCGGGAACGCCGCCGTCGGATACCGCCCCGCCCGTGCCCGACGATCAGGTGCAGTTCAGCGCCAATGCGTTGGAATATGATACCAACACCGAAGCCGTCACCGCGACGGGCGACGTACGGATGTACCGCACCGGCAACAGGCTGCGGGCCGACAAGGTCGTCTGGAATCGCAAGACCGGCAAGGTCGTGGCGACCGGCAATGTCGCGGTCACCAACCCGCAAGGCGATGTCGCCTATGGCGATTCGATCAACCTGACCGATTCCTTGAAGGACGGCATGGTCGACAACATGCTCCTGGTACTGGAACGCGGCGGACGGATCGCGGCGCGAACCGGGACTCGCGCCGAGGACGGCACGGTGAATTTGCGCGACGCCGCCTACACGCCGTGCGCGGTGACCAACGCGGCGGGATGCCCGAAGGAGCCGTCCTGGAAGATCACGGCGGTGCGCGTGACGTATCGCCCCGACCGGCAGCGCATCTATTTCGCGGGCGCTCGGATGAACCTCTTCGGTTTGCCGACGGTGCCGCTACCGGTATTCTCCACTCCGGTCGGGGGCGGGAACGAACGCGGGTTTCTGAGCCCCGACATCCGGCTGGAGGCGGTCAACGGCCTGCAGATCGCCACGCCTTATCATTTTTCGTTCGGGCCCGATCACGGGCTGACGGTCACGCCGCATATCTTCACCGCGGTTCTGCCCATGCTGCAACTCGATTACCGGTCACTGGGCGAGATGGGCGCATATCGCATGACCGGATACGTCACCGCCAGCCGGCGCAGCGACGATATTACCACGACGGGCGCCAGCACCGATACCGAACAGGCACTTCGCGGCTATATCGACGGGGTCGGTCGCTTCCAACTGTCGCCCGACTGGAGCGTCGGCGTGTCGATCCGCTACACCTCGGACCAGACCTTCCTGCGCCGCTACGAGATTTCGAGCGACGACGTGCTTCGCAACACGGTGAGCGTCGAGCATATCGATGCCGACAGCTATTTCTCGATCACCGGCTGGGCGGTGCAGACGCTGCGCGTGAACGACGTCCAGGGCCAGCAACCCGTCGCACTGCCCGAAATCGACTATCGCCGCCGGATCGACGAGGACCTGATCGGCGGCCATTTCATGGTGCAATTGAACACGCTCGCGCTGACCCGCAGCGAAGGCCAGGATACGCAGCGCGCCTTCGCCAGCGTGGAATGGGACCTGCGCAAGCTGACGCGCTGGGGCCAGGAGGTGACGTTCACTGCGTTTGCACGCGGCGATCTGTACAATACGGGCGATGTCGCAGCGACCGACGTGCTCGCCTATCGCGGATTGCCGGGGTTCCACACCCGGGCGATCGGTGCGCTGGCAGTCGATATCAAATGGCCGTTCGTCGGCAATTTCCTTGGCGGTACGCAGCGTTTCACCCCCCGTTTCCAGATCGTCGCCGCGCCGAGCATCGATAACAGTTCCGTTCCAGACGAGGATTCGCGCGCGATCGATCTGGACGACAGCAACCTGTTCTCGCTCAATCGTTTCCCCGGGTATGACCGGTTCGAGGATTCGAGCCGCGCGACATATGGCGCGGAATGGGCCGTCGATCTGCCAGGACTGACGTTCGACACCGTGATCGGTCAGAGCTACCGCTTGAACGACAGGCCATCGATCTTCTACCCCGGCACCGGCCTGTCGGATCGCCTGTCCGACATCGTCGGCCGAAGCGAACTGCGCTACCGCGATCTCGTCTCGATCGTCGCGCGGTACCGCATCGACAAGGGAGATTTCGCTTTGCGGCGCAACGAAGTAGACGCGACCATCGGTTCGCGGTCGACCTATATCCTGCTCGGCTATCTCCGGCTCAACCGCAATATCGATCCCGTCTACGAGGATCTGGCGGATCACGAGGAGGTCCGCGTCGGCGGTCGTGTCCAATTTTCCCGCTTCTGGTCCGCATTCGGGTCCGCGGTGGTCGATCTGACCAACCGCGTTGAGGATCCGCTGTCCACCGCCGACGGATTCCAGCCGATCCGCCACCGGCTGGGGGTGCAATATGAGGATGATTGCCTGCGGCTGGGCTTTACGTGGCGGCGCGATTACCAGACAACGGGCGATGCGCGCGCCGGCAACGGATATCTGTTGACGCTGGCCTTCACCAATCTCGGTCGCTAAGCCCCGGTTCAGCCGCCGCGCGGCAATGAAACGGGTCGCCGGTGCCGGCGCGTCGATGGGGTATGGAGCGATCGTGAAGCATTTCTACCGTTCGGACGCCGTCGGCCGCAAGGCGATGGGCGCCGTGATGCTGGCACTGATGGCCGGCGGTACGATGGCGCAGACCGTGCCCGACAACAGCGTACCGTCGACCGGGCTCGACATCCCCGCGAACCTCCAGATCTTCGGCAAGCTCGACCCCAATATCCGCAAGCCGACCGCGGTGGTGAACGAAACCGTCATTACCGGGACCGATGTCGATCAGCGCGTCGCGCTGTTGGCGGTGGCGAACGGCACGGCGCTGTCGCCCGAGGATCGCGACAAGCTGAAGCTCCAGATCCTGCGCCAGCTGATCGACGAGACGCTTCAGATCCAGGAAGCCAAGGTCAGCGACATCACCATCACGCCCGAAGAGATCGCGCAGAGTTTCGACCGGGTCGCGAAGAATTTCGGGCGTACGCCGGCGGCGATGCGTACCTTTCTGCGCGAAGCCGGATCGTCCGAACGCTCGCTCACGCGCCAGATCGAGGCCGAGCTGGCATGGCAGCGCTATCTGCGTCGCAAGATCGAGCCGACCACCAACGTGAGCGACGAGGAAGTGAAGGGTATCCTGGCGCGCCTGCAAGAGGCGAAGGGCACCGAAGAATATAACGTGAAGGAGATATTCCTCAGCGCGACCCCCGCGAACGGACAGCAGGTCTACGCCAATGCCCGTCAGTTGGTGCAGGAAGTCCAGAAGGGCCAGCAACCGTTCGAGTATTTCGCGCGCACCTATTCCGAGGCCACGACCAAGGCGGTCAACGGCGACCTGGGCTGGGTGCGGACAGCGCAATTGCCCGATCCGCTCGCCGACGCGCTTCGCACCATGCAGGTAGGCCAGGTGGCCGGACCGATCGAGCTGCCCGGCGGGTTCTCGTTGCTGTACCTGACCGACAAGCGCCAGGTGCTGACCGCGGATCCGCGCGATGCGCGCCTTAGCCTGAAACAGCTGACGATGCGTTTCCCCGCCGGTACGACGCAAGCGGAGGCGACCACGCGCGCCGCCGCATTCGGCAGGGCCACGCAAGCGCTGCAGGGTTGCGGATCGGTCGAGAAGGTCGCGGCGGCGATCGGCGCGGAGGTCGTGGACAACGACACCGTCCGTATCCGCGATCTGCCGGCGCAGTTGCAGGAAATCATGTTGAAGCTGCAGGTCGGCCAGTCGAGCCCGCCCTTCGGATCGCCGCAGGACGGCGTCCGGGCGCTGGTCCTGTGCGGTCGCGACGATCCGAAGTCCGGGACGCTGCCCCGTGCCGATCAGGTCCAGGACCAATTGGAGCAGCAGCGCGTCAACCTGCGTGCGCAACAGAAACTGCGCGATCTTCGCCGCGACGCGATCATCGATTATCGCTGAGGACCGCATCATGGATGTCGCACCGCTTGCCGTATCGATGGGCGACCCGGCCGGGATCGGGCCGGAGATCATCGCCAAGGCTTGGGTGGCGCGGCGCGAACGATCCCTGCCGCCCTTCGTGGCAGTCGGTGATATCCGCGCGGTCGCCGCGGTCTGGGACGGCCCGACCCGGTCGGTGACGGATATGGCGGAGGCGACCCGCGTTTTTTGCGACGCGTTGCCGATCCTGTCGATCGACGAAGGGAGCGACGGCATCCCGGGGTCGCCCGATGTCGAGGGCGCACGCTGCGCGCTGCATGCGCTGGAAATGGCGACGGGGCTTGTCCGGTCCGGCGCGGCGCGGGCGCTTGTGACCGGGCCGGTGGCGAAGGCGCAGCTCTATGCGATCGGATTCACGCATCCCGGCCAGACCGAATTCATCGCCGAACGCTGCGGGATCGCTGGCGAGAATGCGGTCATGATGCTCGCGGGGCCCGGCTTGCGCGTGGTACCGATCACGACTCACGTCGCACTTGCCGAGGTGGCGGGGCTGCTCGATGTCGATCTGATCCTCGCCAAAGCGCGCGCCACCGCCCGCGGGCTTCATCGCAATTTCGGGGTCGAACGCCCACGGCTCGCCTTTGCCGGGTTCAATCCGCACGCCGGCGAACAGGGCGCGATCGGGCGTGAGGAGATCGACCTGCTCGAACCGGCCATCGCGATCCTGCGCGACGAGGGTATCGACGCGATCGGCCCGTTCGCCGCGGACACCATGTTCCACCCGAGAGCACGCGCCAAATATGACGTAGCTCTGTGTTGCTACCATGACCAGGCGCTGATTCCGATCAAGACGCTGTATTTCGACGACGGGGTCAACATCACGCTCGGCCTGCCGATCGTCCGCACCTCGCCGGACCACGGCACGGCGTTCGGGATCGCGGGTCGCGACGTGGCCAATCCGGGCGCGATGATCGCCGCGATCGCGATGGCGGGCGAAGCGGCGGACCGCCGGAGTCGCGACGCCGCGGCGGCGTGAGCGACACGCCGCTATTGCCGCCGCTGCGTGACGTCATCGCGCGGCACGGGTTGGCCGCAAGCAAGGCGCTTGGCCAGAATTTCCTGTTCGACGGGCAATTGCTGGCGCGGATCGCGGCAGTGCCGGGCGATCTGCGCGATGTCCCGGTACTGGAGGTCGGTCCGGGTCCGGGTGGATTGACTCGCGCGCTGCTGGCGGCGGGAGCGCGGGTGACGGCGATCGAGCGCGACCGGCGTTGCATCCCCGCGCTCGCCGAGCTGGCGGCGGCGTATCCCGGCCGGCTGACCGTCATCGAGGGCGATGCGCTGTCGATCGATGCGCCCGGACTGTTCACGCGGGCACCGCATATCGTCTCGAACCTGCCGTATAACATCGGCACCGCGCTGCTGGTGAGCTGGCTGTCGGCGGCGTGGCTGCCATGGTGGCGGTCGCTGACGCTGATGTTCCAGAAGGAGGTCGCGGACCGGATCGTCGCGACGACCGATGGCGATGCCTATGGCCGGCTGGCGGTGCTGGCGCAGTGGCGATCGACCGCGCGGATCGCGATGCCGGTCCACCGATCCGCCTTCACCCCGCCGCCCAAGGTCATGTCCGCGGTCGTCCATATCGTTCCCGCCGATGCGCCGGACGGCGTGGCGCTGGCCGATCTCGAACGGTTGACCGGCGCGGCGTTCGGGCAGCGGCGCAAGATGCTGCGGCAAAGCCTGAAACCCGTGCCCGGCGCGCTCGCCGCCCTGGAGGCGATCGGCATCGACGCGACGCGGCGGGCGGAGACGCTGTCGGTCGCCGACTTCACCGCGCTCGCGCGCGCTATTCGGGCGTAGCGGCCGGCTTCTTGTCGGCCATCGCGGTCGAGACCGGCGGCCCCTTGGCGATCGTCGCCGCCAGCGTCGTGGCGGGGGTGCAGTTCGTCTTGCACAAGGTCCTGATCTTCGCGAGATTCGCCTGCGCCAGCGTCACCGCGCCCTTGGCGACCAGCGCCTCGCCCTGCCCCTCGAGCGCGGCGACGTCATTGGGTTCGAGCAGCAGCGCCTCGCGGTAGAGCCGGATCGCCTTGCCGGACAGCCCGAGCCCCTGCGATATCTGCGCGAGTTCGACAAAGGCCGCGCGGTTCCGCGGATCGACGGCCAGCGCGGTCTCCAGCGTATCGGTCGCGGCATCGACATTCCCGGCCGCCCGTTCCGCCCTGCCCTGTGCCAGCAGCGCCAGCGAACGCTGGTCGATCTGGTCGTCGGGACGCTGCCCGTGAAGCGAGGTCGATACGCAGACGATCGTCAGCGCGACGGCGAGGGCAACGGAGGAATAACGCATGATCGGCTCCGGACGAAACACGAGGGACCGGCTAGCACGGTGCCCGCAGGCGCGCGACAAAAAAGCCGTCGGTGCCGTCGCGCGCCGGATCGAGCCGCCGGCCCGCGCCATGCGATCGACCCGCGGGCAGCGCCGGCGGCTCGGCGATCCAGCGCGGATGCGCGGCGAGGAATGCGTCGACCTGTTCCGCCCCTTCCGCATCCAGCAGCGAACAGACGATATAGGCGAGCGTACCGCCCGGCCGCACCAGCGTGGCGGCGAGCGCCAGCAGCCGGGTCTGCGTCATCGCCAGCCGGTCGATCCGATCGGGCGTCAGCCGCCACCGCGCCTCCGGATTGCGCCGCCAGGTGCCGGTACCCGAACACGGCGCATCGACCAGCACGCCGTCCGCGGTCCCGACCCAGTCGCCCAGCGCCTCGGCTTCGCGGTTCGGATCGAGCAGCAGCGTTTCGACGATCGTCACCCCCGCGCGCACCGATCGTGGTTTGAGCCGCGAAAGCCGCGCCCGGTCGACATCCGCGGCGAGCAACACGCCCTCGTTCGCCATCGCCGCAGCCAGCGCCAGCGTCTTGCCGCCCGCGCCCGCGCACAGATCGACGATGCGGTCGCCCGGCTTCGCGCCCAGCGCCATGCCGACGATCTGGCTACCCTCGTCCTGCACCTCGACCAGCCCGTCGCGATAGACGGGCATGGCCTCGACATTGCCGCCGCGCCATAGCCGCAGGCCGTCCGGTGCGAAGGGGGTCGCCTCGACTTCGGGCAACATCGCCAGCACGTCCTCGCGGCTCGCTTTCAGCCGATTGACGCGCAGATCGAGCGGCGCGCGGCCGACCAGCGCCGCCATCGTCTCCGACGAGACGCCCGAGGCGACTAGGGTCTCCACCAGCCAGTCCGGTGCCGAGCCCGCCACCGCGCGCGGTTCGTCGGCCTCGATCGGTGCGGGGCCGTGCACGCTGCCGTCGAACGTCGCCGCCAGCGCGGGGTCGTCGTCCGCCAGCGCCACCATTGCCGCCCGCCCGCCCGTCGGCCGCTCGCCCGCGCGCCGGATCGCGGCATAGACCAGATCGCGCACCGCCCGGCGGTCCTTCGCGCCGGCATAGCGCCGGGTACCGAAATAGCGCGACACGAGCGTGTCCGCGGCGGCCCCGCCTTCGCTGGCGGCGGCGATCACTTGGTCGAGGATCTCGACCGCGGCTTCCGTTCGTGCGGCCGGGGTCATGCGGCTAAGTTTACAAAGGTTATGGTGGTGCGCGAAATTCCGCCGACCCCTTCACACCTCCCCGGCGCAGGCCGCGGACCAGTTGCCACGGTGGTCGATGAGCGACCATCCCGCCTTCGCAACTGCCTTGAAACTGGGCCCCGGCCTTCGCCGGGGTGGGGATAGATGCTTGGGATCGGCGCAAACATCGTTGCTCGCGTGGCCGTTCGTTCGGACACAGGTCCTCCACCCCGGCGAAGGCCGGGGCCCAGTTGCCATCGTCGTCGAAGAAAGGGCATCGCGCCACCGCAAGTGCCCTGCAACTGGGCCCCGGCGTTCGCCGGGGTGGCCAGGTAGTCAGATGGCAATGGTTCCACACATGGCCGTAGCGAAAACGTACAAGCTGCAGAAAATTGGGTCATTCCCCCGCCCTGACACGTCCTACCCGTGTAGGACATCCCCTCAGCGCGTCGGATAATTCGGGGCCTCGCGCGTGATCGTCACGTCGTGCACATGGCTCTCGGTCAGCCCCGCCCCGGTGATCTGCACGAACCGTGCGCGCTGCTGGAGGTCGGGGATCGTCGCGGCGCCGGTATAGCCCATCGCCGCGCGGACGCCGCCGACCAGCTGGTGGATGACGTCACGCGCCGGGCCCTTGAACGCCACCTGGCCTTCGATCCCTTCGGGCACCAGCTTCATCTGGTCCTTGATATCGCCCTGGAAATAGCGATCCGCCGAGCCGCGACCCATCGCGCCGACCGATCCCATGCCGCGATACGCCTTGTAGCTGCGGCCCTGATACAGGAAGGTTTCCCCCGGTGCTTCCTCGGTGCCCGCGAGCAGCGATCCGATCATGCAGGAGGATGCGCCGGCCGCGAGTGCCTTGGCGAGATCGCCCGAGGTGCGAAGGCCGCCATCCGCGATCACCGGGACGCCCGATTTCTGCGCTTCTTCCGCCGCGTCCATCACCGCGGTCAGTTGCGGCACGCCGACGCCAGCGACGACGCGGGTCGTGCAGATCGAGCCTGGCCCGATCCCGACCTTGATCGCATCGGCACCCGCGCCGATCAGCGCCTTCGTGGCCTCCGCCGTGGCCACGTTGCCGGCCATGACCTGCACCGAATTGCTCAGCCGCTTCACCCGTTCGACCGCGCGCGCGACATCGATATTGTGGCCATGCGCGGTGTCGATGACGATCAGATCGCATTCGGCATCGACCAGCGACTGGGTACGCTCGAACCCGCGGTCGCCGACCGTAGTCGCGGCGGCGACGCGCAGGCGGCCCGCGCCGTCCTTCGTCGCATTGGGATAGGTCACCGCCTTCTCGATGTCCTTGACCGTCACCAGCCCGACGCAGCGATAGGCTTCGTCGACGACCAGCAGTTTCTCGATCCGGTGCTGGTGAAGCAGCCGCCGCGCTTCCTCCTGACCGACGCCCACCGCGACGGTGATGAGGTTGTCATGAGTCATCAGCTCGCTGACCGGCTGACGCGGGTTCTCGGCGAAGCGGACGTCGCGGTTGGTCAGGATGCCTACCAGCCGTCCGCCCGCCTCGACCACCGGGATACCGCTGATCCGGTGCCGGGCCATCAGCCCCTGCGCATCCGCCAGCGTCGCGCTCGGCAGGATCGTGATCGGGTTGACGACCATGCCGCTTTCGAACCGCTTCACCGCGCGGACCGCGTCGCATTGCTCCAGCACTTCAAGGTTCCGGTGAAGGACGCCGATGCCGCCCAGCTGCGCCATGACGATCGCCATGTCCGCCTCGGTCACCGTATCCATCGCAGCGGAAATGACCGGGATGTCGAGCGCGATCCCGCGCGTCAGCATCGTGCGCGTGTCCGCCTGGCTGGGAAGAACGCTCGACTCGCCCGGCACCAGCAGCACGTCGTCGAAGGTGAGGCCGAGGCGGATGTCCATTGGGTGCCGGTTCCTGCGCGTGTGGAAGTGGCGGGCCATGTAACCAAAGCGGGGGGGGTGCGCTAGGGGGCGAAGAGGGCCGGCCCTACCGTGCGCCACCCCGGCGAAGGCCGGGGCCCAGTCGCGCAGGTTGCCGTTGGAAAGCGCTTCCCCCGCCAAGCGGCACCTTGGCAACTGGGCCCCGGCCTTCGCCGGGGTGGCGGTTTGATTGCCGAAGTGACGGTTGGAATACTCGTTCGACGGTGATTGCCGGCGCTGCTAGGATGAGCCGACCAACCAAAGGGATTCGCCAATGGGCCTGATCGCTGTCGCACTGCTGCTGGTGCTCGTGCTGTTCTACCTGATGAATTCGATCAAGATCGTCCGTCAGGGCTATCAATATACGATCGAGCATTTCGGCCGTTTCACCACCGTCGCGCGGCCGGGGTTCAATTTCTACCCGGCGTTCTTCTACCGTGTCGGCCGCAAGGTTAACATGATGGAGCAGGTGATCGACATCCCGGGTCAGGAGATCATCACCAAGGACAATGCGATGATCTCGACCGACGGGGTCGTGTTCTTCCAGGTGCTGGACTCAGCCAAGGCGGCATATGAGGTGTCGGACCTGTATCTCGCGCTCCTACAGCTGACGACGACGAACCTGCGCACCGTCATGGGGTCGATGGACCTGGACGAAACGCTGTCCAAGCGCGACGAGATCAACGCGCGGCTGCTGACCGTCGTCGATCACGCGACGGTGCCCTGGGGCGTCAAGATCACCCGCGTCGAGATCAAGGACATCCGCCCGCCCGCCGATATCGTCAACGCGATGGGCCGGCAGATGAAGGCGGAGCGAGAGAAGCGCGCGAACATCCTCGATGCCGAAGGCACGCGCGCATCGGAGATCCTGCGCGCCGAGGGGCAGAAGCAGGCGCGCATCCTCGAGGCCGAGGGTCGCAAGGAATCCGCGTTCCGCGACGCCGAGGCGCGCGAGCGCGCGGCGCAGGCCGAAGCGACGGCGACGAAGGCGGTGTCGGAGGCGATCGAGGGCGGCAGCACGCAGGCGATCAACTATTTCATCGCGCAGAAATATGTCGAGGCGATCGGCAAGTTCGCGACATCGCCCAACGCGAAGACGATCCTGTTCCCGGTCGAGGCGACCCAGCTTATGGGGACGCTGGGTGGCATCGGCGAACTGGCACGCGACGCGCTGTCGGTGGTGCCGCCAAAGGCGGGCGTGCCGGCCAAGCCCGCGCCTGCACCTGCCAAGCCGGGGCCGTTCGAGCTGCCGGGAGCTTAGGGTCCGCGTCATGGTGCAAGTTTTGCGCCCCACCCCGGCGAAGGCCGGGGCCCGGTTGCGGAACGATCGTGACGGCGCGATGCGCTCAGTTACGAAGACCATCGCAGCTGGGCCCCGGCCTTCGCCGGGGTGGGCTAGAATGTGCGCGTCATGACCCTCGACTCCATCGGCGGCCCGAGCGGTGCGTGGCTGATCGCGGCGGTCGCGCTCGGCGTCGCCGAACTCGCCGCGCCCGGGCTGTTCCTCGTCTTCCTCGCGATCGCCGCCGCGATGACCGGCGTCGCGCTGCTGGCACTCCCCGCGCTGCCGGTCGCGGCCCAGCTCGTGTCGTTCGCGGCGTGGAGCGGGGTCGCGGTGCTGGTCGGGCGGCGCTGGTACCGGGACTATCCGGTCGAGAGCAGCGACATGCTGCTCAACGACCGCTCGGCGCGGCTGGTCGGCACGATCGTGGTCGTCGATACGCCGATCGTCGACGGCGCGGGCCGGGTGAAGGTCGGCGACGGCGGCTGGCCGGCACGCGGCCCCGATGCGGCGGCGGGCGAACGATTGCGCGTCGTCGCGGTCGAGGACGGCGTGGTGCTGGTCGATCGGCCGGACGGCGAATGACGGCACGTCCCTGGTGGCTTGGCGCGGTGATCTACCAGATCTATCCGCGCAGCTTCGCCGACACGAACGGCGACGGGATCGGCGACCTGCCGGGCATCACCGCGCATCTGGATCATGTCGCGAGCCTCGGCGTCGATGCGATCTGGCTGTCGCCCTTCTTCACCTCGCCGATGAAGGATTTCGGCTATGACGTGTCCGATTACCGCGACGTCGATCCGATCTTCGGCACGCTTGCCGATTTCGACGCGCTGATCGGCCGTGCGCATGCGCTGGGCCTGAAGGTCGTGATCGACCAGGTCTATGGCCACACCTCGGACGCGCATCCGTGGTTCGAACGAAGCCGCGTCGATCGCACCAACCCCTTCGCCGACTGGTATGTCTGGGCGGATGCGAAGCCCGAGGGCAGCCCGCCGAACAACTGGCAATCGGTGTTCGGCGGCCCGGCCTGGACCTGGGACGCGCGGCGCGGGCAATATTATCTCCACAATTTCCTGCGCGAACAGCCGCAGCTGAACGGGCACAACCCGGCGGTGCAGGACGAACTGATCGCGACCGCGCGCTTCTGGCTCGATCGCGGCGTCGACGGGTTCCGGCTGGACGCGATCAACTTCGCGATGCACGACCCGGCGCTGACCGACAATCCGCCCGCCCCGGACGACGGCACGCCGCGGACGCGGCCGTTCGATTACCAGCTCCATCAATACAATCAGAGCCACGCCGATATTCCCGCCTTTCTGGAACGGATACGGCGGTTGCTCGATGGCTATCCGGGCGATCGCTTCACGGTGGCGGAGGTCGGCGGTGCGCAGAGCGACCGCGAGATGAAATTGTTCACCCGGGGGCATGATCGGCTGAACAGCGCCTATGGCTTCGATTTTCTCTACGCACCCGCGCTGGTACCTGCCCTGGTCGCGGAAGCGCTGGGTCGATGGCCGGCAACGCCTGGCGAGGGCTGGCCGAGCTGGGCGTTCGAGAACCACGATGCGCCGCGCGCGGTTTCGCGCTGGATCGATCCCGAACACCGCGCCGCCTTCGCACGGATGACGATGCTGCTGCTGCTGTGCCTGCGGGGCAATGTGTTCCTATATTATGGCGAGGAACTGGGCCTGACGCAGGTCGATGTCCCGTTCGCCGATCTGCAGGATCCGGAGGCGATCGCCAACTGGCCGCGGACATTGTCGCGCGACGGTGCGCGAACGCCGATGCCGTGGCGCGGCGATGCGCCCTTTGCCGGCTTCTCCACCACGAAGCCGTGGTTGCCGGTCGGGGCCGATCACCCGGCACTGGCGGTGGACGTGCAGGAAGCCGATGCCGGATCGCTGCTATGGCTGACCCGGCGCCTGGTGGCGTTTCGCCATGCCTCGCCGGCATTGTCGGTGGGAACGCTGTCGGTCGTCGAGGCGGGCGTGCAGCTGCTGGCGTTCGAACGGCAGGCGGCGGGGCAGAACCTGCTGTGCGTCTTCAACCTGGGAGCAGAGCCCGTCGATTGGGCACCGGACGAAGCGGATCGATGGCGGATCGCCGAGCGGGTGGATGACGGCGACGGCTGGCGGCTGACGGGATACGGCGCGCTGGTTGCCGAACGCGCGTCCTAATCCTCCAGGATCCGGCTGGTATCGCGCGTGTCGGGCATCCGCAGATACGTCACCAGCGACACCGCGATCATCGCTGCGACATACCAGTAGAAGCCGCGCTCCAGCCCGGCCTTCTTCAGCCCCAACGCAACATATTCGGCCGTGCCGCCGAACAGCGCGTTGGCCAGCGCATAGGGCAGCGCCACGCCAAGTGTCCGGATATGCGCCGGAAACAGTTCCGCCTTCACCACCGCGTTGATCGCGGTATAGCCGCTGACGATGACGAGCGCCGCCAGGACCAGCGCGAACGCCGCATAGGGCGAGCGGACCTGTTCCAGCGCCAGGAAGATCGGTACCGTCGCCAGCGTCCCCGCGACACCGAACCCGACCATCAGCGGCTTGCGCCCGATCCGGTCGGACAGCGCGCCGAACGCCGGCTGGAGCAGCATGTACAGCGTCAGCGCCGTGGTCATGATCCAGGCCGCGCCGGCGCGCGGGAAACCGGCGGAGTTCACGAGGAATTTCTGCATGTAGATGGTGTAGGCGTAGAAGGCGAGCGTACCCCCCGCGGTCAGGAACAGCACGGTGGCAGCCTCGCGCGGGTGATCGCGGAACAGCGCCAGACCGCTCGATCGCGGCGTGTCCTTCGCGGCCGCGTTCCGGAAGCTTTCGGTCTCGAGCAATCCGCGCCGGATGCGGTAGACCGCGATCGCGAGCAGGCCGCCGATCGCGAACGGGATGCGCCAACCCCATGCGTCCAGTTGCTGGGCACTTAGGATCGATTGCAGCACCAGCAGCACGCACAAGGCGACGAGCTGCCCCGCGATCAGCGTGACATATTGGAAACTCGAAAAGAAACCGCGCCGCTCCCGCCCCGCCATCTCGCTCAGATACACCGCGCTCGCGCCATATTCGCCGCCGACGCTAAGCCCCTGCAGCAGCCGCGCGAATACCAGCAGCGCCGGCGACGTCCAGCCGATCGCCGCATAGCCGGGCGCGACCGCGATCAGGAACGCCCCCGCGCACATCAGCGTGACCGAGATCGTCAAAGCCGCTTTGCGCCCATGGCGATCGGCATAGACCCCCATCGCCCAGGCACCGATCGGGCGCATGACGAAACCGACCGCGAACACCGCCGCGGTATCGAGCAATTGCTGGGTCCGGCCGCCCGCGGGGAAGAACACGCCGGCGAAATACAGTCCGAACGCGGAAGAGGTGTACCAGTCGAACCATTCGACCAGATTGCCCGCCGATCCGCCGACGATCGATCGCAGACGCTCGGTGCGGGTCGGCGATGGCGCGCTCACCTGCCGGTCAACTGTCCTGCCGATCCGTAGAGATAGCCCGGATCGAACTCCGCCACCAAGGCGAGCCCCTTGGCGTCCAGGATCTTGGCGACGCCGTCGCGGAAGTGCAGCAGCCCGGACTCGCGCAATACCCTGAGCGTCCGGTTGACGTGCACCGGCGTCATCCCGCACGCCTCGGCGAGATCGGCCTGGATCATCGGCAGCGCGAAGCTGCCGTCCTTCGCCAGCCCGACCATCGCGAGCCGTTCGTGTAGCTCGCAGAAGAAATGCGCCAGGCGACCCGTCGAATCGAGCCGCCCGAGCCGGAAGATCCATTCGCGGTGCATCGCCGCGTCGAGCAACGTCGAAAACCACAGCATCCGGGTCAGATGCGGTGCCTGTTCGATGATCTTTTCCAGTGTCGTATGTTCGAACGTCGCGATCGTCACCGGGCTGAGCGTCGCCACGTCGTGATCGAGCCAGCGCATCGGGAAGGCGTGAAGATCGACGAAATCCCCCGGCACATGGACCGCGACCAGTTGCCGGTGGCCTTCGCGGTCATCCATGTACCGGCAGATATAGCCGTCGAGCAGCAGCGTGCTGTGCGATACCGGCTTGCCGGCGCGGACCATCAGATAGCGGGCGGGCAATGTCTGAACGCCGTCGACCGCATCCTCCAGCATCGCACGCTCTTCCTCTGTCAGGTCGCTTCGTCCGCGTCCCATCAGAAACCGTTCGGTCAGCATTTATGCCCCTCTCCGCGCATTTATCGCGTCGCGCGCACACCTTGCCGGTGTTGTCGTGCTTGTCCAGCATAGTCGAGCGGTCGTCCCCCGGGGGTGGCCGGAGGAGGTCCTGCGCGCCCGGTATCAGTGTACGGTACCGATGGCACGGGATGCGGTCATCACGACGATCAGCCGTTCGGTCTGACGCCAATGACAGAAACGGATATGGTTGCCGATGTCGCGGCTGCGATCCGCGCGCTCCGCGGCCTCGACGCCGGCCTGCGCCCCGAACGATGCGATCAGATCGGTGGCGTCGCTCACGATCCGTATGTCGGCGATATAGGGCATGTCGGACATCGGCGCTCCTGCGGTCGCCCGAATCGCTACACGCCGCGTGCCAATGTCCGCGCACCGGCGGCAACCGCGACGGGCGAAGGTAAACGCGCCCCATGCCCGCGCACCGTCGCCGTCCCGCCGATCCCGCAACGGGACGCTGGTGTCCCGTCCGGGGACGTGGCAGGGCCCGCCGATGGCCACGTCCTCCCCCTCCGCCGGCGGCATGCCGATCGCGATCGGTGCGATCGTCGGTGCGGCGATCGGCTTCGTGTTCGGCGAGGCGACGCCGGGGTTCCTGATCGGCATCGCGCTCGGGATCGCGGTCGCGCTGCTGATCTGGTGGCGCGGGCGGTAGGCGGTTCGTCGGCCCAATGTAATGATTGGTTGCCCGTTTCTTCATTTACCCCCCCCGGCCTCCGCAGGGGGGAAGTCGTTACCGCGTCGCGCGCATCTGCCACACCACCCGCCCAAGGATTGCGACTTTCCCCATCGGAACGGGCGGTGCTGCCGGATTGTCGCTGGTCAGCACGAAGCCGCCGGGTCCGGGCGTCAGGCGCTTGACCATCACCGCGTCGTCGATCCGGACGACATGCACCCCTGCCCGCGCCGCGGCCGGCACCGCCGTATCGATCAACACCCAGTCGCCGTCGAACAGGCCCGGCTCCATCGATGTACCGCGAACGCGAAGCATCGCAGCCGAGTCGGGCGCGACGCCGAGCTGGCGGAGCAGCCGCCGATCCACCGCATCGGCACCGAGCATGATTTCGCGATCGACCAGCGCCCCCGGGCCGGCGGATGCGGCGATCGACAGCCGCGGCACGGACACGGTCGACGAAGGCACCGCCGCCGCCGCCGGCGCACCGAGCACCGACTCGGCGACCCCCAGATAATCCGCGAGCAACCGCCGTTCCCGTTCGGGCAAACGCTGCGGCGTTCCGCGCGACACATATTGCTGCAGATACGCGACGTTGCGCCCGAGCATCCGCGAAAGCGCCGACAGGCTGGCCCCGCTTGCCGTCGCATACGCCCGCAGCGCCACTCTTGGATCGGTTTCGGACACATCTCGACCGATAACGCAGGAATTTTCCTAGACAAGTTGGAAAATTGGAACATTAAGGGAACGCGTTACACCCGGATGGAGGAAACGCACCATGTCCCTGCTCTTCGAGATCGACCGCTATCTGCGCGGTACCGGCATGCCGCCGACGAAATTCGGGCGGCTGGCGGTCAACGATCCGCGGCTGGTCGGCGATCTGCGCCGCGGTCGTCAGCCCGGGCGCGCAGTCGCCGCGAAGGTCGAGGCGTTCATCGGATCGGAGCGACGCGCATGAGACTGGATTCGTTGCGGGGAGCCGATGCCGGGACGTTGCTCGTCCGCGCGCTGCGCGCACAGGCCATGGCGGCCGGCGTCGTGATCGCGGTCCGGTCGATCGCGACCAGACCCTGGGCCAGCGCGACCTTCGTCGGCACGTGCCACCGGATCGCGATCGAAGCAGAACCGGGCGATACGTTCGACCGGTGGATCGCCACGATGCCCGAAAGCGAATGGATCGTTCGCGGGCATCTCGTCGCCGATCTGATCGTCGATCGAATCATACGCGACGCGGGCATTGCATCGGTGTCGATTTCGATCCTGACGATCGAGGATAACTGAACCGTCTTGACGCGGACGCCGTCCGCTCCGAAGCGCTTGATCGCGAAGGAGAGTATGATGAGCGGCATGGCACGGTTCGACTGGGAGGATCCGTTCCTCCTCGACCAGCAGCTATCGGACGACGAGCGGATGATCCGCGACACCGCCAAGGCCTATGCGCGCGACAAGCTCGCCCCGCGGATCGTCCATGCGTTTCAGCATGAACATACCGACCCGGCGATCTTCCGCGAGATGGGCGAACTGGGGCTGCTCGGCCCGACGATCCCGGAGGAATATGGCGGCGTCGGCGCGTCCTATGTCGCCTATGGCCTCGTCGCGCGCGAGGTCGAAGCGATCGATTCGGGCTACCGATCGATGATGTCGGTGCAATCGAGCCTCGTGATGTATCCGATCAACGCCTATGGCTCCGAAGAGCAGAAGCACAAATTCCTGCCCAGGCTGGCGAGCGGCGAATGGATCGGCTGCTTCGGCCTGACCGAACCCGATGCCGGCTCCGACCCCGGCAGCATGACGACGCGCGCGGTGAAGACGGATACGGGCTACCGGATCTCGGGCGCGAAGACCTGGATCAGCAATTCGCCGATCGCGGACGTGTTCGTGGTGTGGGCGAAGAGCGACGAGCATGGCGGCGCGATCCGCGGCTTCATCCTCGAACGCGGCATGGACGGAATCGAGACGCCCAAGATCGAGGGCAAGCTGTCGCTCCGCGCCTCGGTCACCGGCATGATCCTGATGGACGATGTCGCGATCGGCGAGGACGCGCTGCTGCCCGACGTGTCGGGGCTGAAGGGGCCGTTCGGCTGCCTCAACCGCGCGCGCTACGGCATCAGCTGGGGCGCGATGGGTGCGGCGGAATTCTGCATGGCGGCATCGCGGCAATATGGGCTGGACCGCAAGCAGTTCGGCACCCCGCTCGCCGGACGGCAGCTGTTCCAGAAGAAGCTCGCGGATATGGAGACCGAGATCGCGCTCGGGCTCCAGGCGAGCTTGCGGGTCGGCCGGCTGATGGACGAGGGTCGGTTCGCGCCCGAGATGGTAAGCCTCGTCAAGCGCAACAATGTCGGCAAGGCGCTGGCCATCGCGCGGGATGCGCGCGACATGCATGGCGGCAACGGCATTTCGGGCGAATATCAGGTGATGCGCCACCTGATGAATCTGGAGACGGTCAACACGTACGAGGGCGCGCACGACGTCCACGCGCTGATCCTCGGTCGTGCGATCACCGGGATTGCGGCTTTCTGAGCGCTATCGGTCAGGTATCGGAGGGTGCCGGCCTGCGCGCGTAGATGCCGTATGCTGCGATCACCGCGTAACAGAGGCCCGGCAACAGCAGCGCGAAATGCAGCGAGCCGCTGTGGTCGGCGATCGTGCCGGTCAGGTACGGCACGATCGCCCCGCCGACGATCGCGCTCGCGATGACGCCCGATCCCTCCGCGGCGCGCTTGCCGAGCCCTTCGGATGCCAGCGCGAAGATCGTCGGGAACATGATCGAATTCGCCAGCCCCACCGCCAGCAGCGCCCAGCCCGATACCGCGCCGGTCATGTTCGCCGATACCAGGATCAGCACGATCGCGGCGGTGGCGACCCCGGCGAGCGCCTTGCCCGGCGATACCAATCGCAGCAGTCCCGATCCGACGAACCGCCCGGCGAGCGCCCCGCCCCAGTAATAGGGGACATGGTCGCCGGCGACCTGATCGGTCACCCCCCAGACATCCGCCTGGGTCAGGTACGATACGACCAGCGATCCGATCGAGACTTCCGCACCGACGTACAAGAAAGTGCAAAGCACGCCGATCGTGAAGCGCGGTCGCTTGAGCAGCGTGAACGCATGGAACATCGAACTGCTTTCGACCTGTTCCTCGTGCAACCGGTTGCGCCGGGTCCAGACCACGCCGGCGATGACCAGCAGCGCGGCCGCCAGCCCAAGATAGGTATGGACGATCGCGCGTGACGCCTCGACCCGGTACGCATCGCGCGCGGCCCCCGTCAGCGTCGCTGCGCTGACGCTCACCAAGCCGCCCAATATCAAGGTCGATCCGACGCGCGGGAAGGCCGTGGTGCCGAGCGAATTGAACGCCTGCGCGAAGGTCAGCCGGCTCGATGCGGTTTTCGGCGCGCCGAGCAGCGAGATCAGCGGATTGGCGACGACCTGGATGATCGTGATGCCCGCCCCGAGCACGAACAGCGCGATCAGGAAAACCCCGAACGTCGCGGATGCCGATGCGGGGATGAACAACAGGCACCCGATCATCATCGTCACCAGCCCGATCGCGGCGGTACGCATATAGCCCGCCCGCCGGACGATCGCCGCGGCGGGGATCGAGAACAGCCCGTATGCGAGGAAGAACGCCGACTGGACCAGCATCGCCGATGCGTGGTCGAGCGTGAAAAGCTCCCGCAATTTCGGGATGACGATGTCGTTGAGGCTGGTGATGCCGCCGAAGATGAAGAACAGCGCGAAGACGAAGATGCGCAGGTCGGGCGCGTCATAGCCGTGGTCGGCGTCGCCGCGTGCCGCAACCGCTTGATCGGTATCGCCGTGCATCCCGGTTCCCTCGTTCATTCTCAGGTCCCGGATAGGATGCCGTTCGCCGGACTGGCAAGCGCCGCGGTTCAGCCGAAACGATAACCCGAAACCGTCCAGCCCATTACCGTGTCGCGGAACGCCTGCACCGCCGCGCCGTCGCCCCCCGCCCCGAGCGCGACCATCAAGGGCAGCAGATGTTCTTCCCGGGGATGTGCGAAGCGCGCGTCGGGCAGCGTCGCCCAGTCGGTGAGGCGCGCCGCACGCGCAACGGGATCGGAATCGGTCACCGCCGCGGACAGCGCATCGTCCCAGGCGGCCGAGGACCCGGTCGCAACGCCGCCGAACGCGCGCATATTGTGGAAGCTCATCCCCGATCCGACGATCAGGACGCCCTCGTTCCGCAAAGGGGCGAGCGCCCGCCCGATCGCGATGTGCGCCGCCGGGTCGAGATCGGCGCGCAGCGACAATTGCACGAGCGGGATGTCGGCCGACGGTACCGCGACTTTCATCGGGATGAAGACGCCGTGATCCCACCCGCGCGTCGCATTCTCGGCGACCGGATGACCGGCCGCACGCAGCAGGTCCGCGGCGCGGCGGGCGACGTCCGGCGCGCCCGACGCATCCCATCGCAGCCGATAGGTATGCGGCGGGAAACCGCCGTAATCATAGAGCAGTCCCGGACGCTCGCCGACATGCACCGTCGCGACGGGCTCCTCCCAATGGCCGGAAACCAGCAGGATCGTGCGCGGTCGTTCGGGCAGGCTGTCGATCGACCCCGCCAGATGGGCCTGCATCGGTCGCCACATTCGATCGGGCGGCCCGCCTGCGGGGTCCATGAAGAAACAGGGGCCGCCGCCGTGCGGAATGAAGAGGGTTGGATGGGTCATGATCATGATGTGCGCCCGCCCCGCGCGTCGCACAATCGCATGGATCGAAACGCCGCGTTTCGCCTAAGGATGTCGCCATGACTCGCTTCACGGTCAACAATCAGCCGGTCGAATACCGGCTCGATCCGCAAACGCCGTTGTTGTGGGCGCTGCGCGACGCATCGAACCTGACGGGGGCCAAATATGGCTGCGGCACGGGGATCTGCGGCGCGTGTACGGTCGATGTCGATGGCCATGCGGTCCGATCGTGCCGGGTGTCGATCGCCAGCATCGAGGGCAGCTACGTCACCACGATCGAGGGGCTGTCGCGCGAGCGGACCCACCCGGTGCAGCTCGCCTTCATCGCCGCCAACGTACCGCAATGCGGGTTCTGCATCCCCGGCATCGTGATGGCGGCGGCGGTGCTGCTGAAGACCGTACCCGACCCGAGCGAGGACCAGGTGCGAGCGAGTATTACCAATATCTGCCGGTGCGGCACCTATCCCCGCCTGATCGACGCGATCCAGCGCGCGGGCCGGGCGATGCGCGGCGAAGAGACGATTCCCGCCGGCTTCAGGCCCGGGATCGATCCCGCCGACTCGGCCCGCCTCGTGCCGGCACTGGTCCCGCCCAAGGCACCTTGATCCTGCGCGCACATGACAGGAACCTGTCGGATCGCTGACAGACGAGTTCAGCTTCACGGCAGCCCATAGCGCCTACACCGTGCCATCGTCCGAACCGGTGCGTTCACCGTTCACAACAGCAAGGATAGCATCATGGTCAAACCAGTCATCGGGCTTCTGCTCGCCGCCGCCGCATTCGCGCCGGCGATCGCCGGCGCGCAGCAGGCGAACGTCGAGGCCCGCGGCGACGTACAGGTCGATGGACAGCGCGGCGATCAGGCCCGGCGCGACGCCTATCGCGCGCAGCACCAACAGCAGCAGCCGCGTCCGCAAGCCCAGGGCCAGCAGCCGCAGCAGGGCCGGCAACCGCAGGGTCAGCCGCAACAGGGCCAGCCACAGCAAAACCAATACCGCCAGGGCCAGAACGGACAGGCCCAATATCGGCAAGGCCAATATCAGCAGGGCCAGTACCGGCAGGGCCAGTACCAGCAGGGCCAGTACCAGCAGGGCCAGCGCCCGAACGGCGGACCGGACGGCCAGCGCGGCTATACCGGGCGCGGCGATCAGGGACGACCGAATTTCGGCCCGAACGCGCCGGGCGGACAGGGCGGCTATGCCGGCCGCGGCAATGATGGCCGCGGATACCAGGATGGGCGCGGTGCTCAGAGCCGCGGCGGCTGGAACAATGGCTGGCATGGCGACCGCCGCTACGACTGGAACGGCTACCGTGCGCAGAACCGCGGTGCGTTCCACCTGCCGCGCTATTACGCGCCCGGCGGCGGTTACGGCTATCGCCGCTATTCGGTCGGCATCACGCTCGGCTACGGCTTCTACGGCCAGAATTACTGGATCGGGAACCCGTATACCTACCGCCTGCCACCGGCCTACGGCCCCTATCGCTGGGTCCGCTATTATAACGACGCGCTGCTGGTCGATGTCCGCAGCGGTTATGTCGTCGATGCAGCGTACGGCATCTTCTGGTAAGGCGTGAAGGAGGCCCCGGCGAACGACGCCGGGGCCTCTTGCGTTTCGTCGGGGGCGACGGCAATCGGTCTGGTCATGGCCATCAGGAAACCCGGTTCCCCGTCGAAAATCCGCCGATCCGCCGGACAGACGGTCGCGCAGCGGCTCGACGCCAACCCCGCGGTCACCTGCGCGCAGGTTCCCGCCGCACAGGTCTATTACCATCCGGATTTCCTCTCCGCGGCGCAATGCGAGGCGCTGGTCGCGATGATCGACGCGCATCGCCGGCCATCGACATTGCTGTCCGACAAGGCGGGGACCGGGTTCCGGACCAGCGAAAGCTGCGACATGAACCGTCATTCGCCGGACGTCCGCCCGATCGACGAGGGCATCGCGCTGCTGCTCGGGCTCGATCCCGCCAAGGGCGAGACGATGCAGGGGCAGCGTTACGCCCCCGGCCAGCAATTCCGCGCGCATCACGATTATTTCCACGAGAGCGAAAGCTACTGGCCCGCGATGAAGGCGTCGGGCGGCCAGCGCACGTGGACCGCGATGGTGTATCTGAACGATGTCGAGGAGGGCGGCGCGACCTGGTTCCCGCAGGCAGGCATCCGCGTCGCGCCCAGGCGCGGTCTGTTGCTCGCCTGGAACAACATGAACCCCGACGGCAGCCCCAACGAACTGACGCTCCACGAGGGCATGCCCGTCGTGGAGGGCGTTAAGTACATCGTGACCAAATGGTTTCGCGAGGACGACTGGATACAATAGCCATGCTCGCGTAGAGGCTGGCGATGGACGTCCTCGGCATTTCCCGATCGATCATGGGTCAGCCGTGGCGCTGGCGGGCGACGAGCGCGGACGCGCGCGACCCGGGGTTCACGCCGGACGATCTGGTCACGCAGATCCTGATGGCGCGGGGGTGCCCGCGCGAGGCGCTGGACCTGCACAAGACGCCGTCGATCCGCGGCTTCATGCCCGACCCCTCGATCTTCCGCGACATGGACCGCGCCGCCGACCGCCTGGCCGATGCGGTGATCGCCGGCGAGAACGTCGCGATCTTCGGCGATTACGATGTCGATGGCGCGACGTCGGCGGCGCTGATGGTACTGCTGCTCCGCGATCTCGGGATCGAGGCGCGGCCCTATATCCCCGACCGGCTGATCGAAGGCTATGGGCCGTCCGGTCCCGCGTTGCTGCGGCTCGCGGCGGAGGGCGCGACGCTGATCGTGACCGTCGATTGCGGGGCGCAGGCGTTCGATGCGCTGGCGGCGGCGCACGCGGCCCCCGTCGACGTCATCGTCGTCGACCATCATAAATGCGCCAGCGCCCTGCCCCTCGCGCACGCATTGGTGAACCCCAACCGGCTGGACGAGGGCGACGGTGCGGCGCACGGACACCTCGCCGCGGTCGGTGTCGCGTTTCTGCTCGGCGCGGCCCTGGTACGGACGCTGCGTGCGCGCGGTTTCTTCGCCGGACGGGCGGAGCCGCGGCTGATCGATCTGCTCGACATCGTCGCGCTCGGCACCGTCGCGGACGTGGCGCAGTTGCGCGGGCTCAACCGTGCGTTCGTCGCGCAGGGGCTGAAGGTGATGGCGCAGCGCCGCAACATCGGCATCGCCGCGCTGATCGAGGCTTCGCGCCTGCCCCGCAATCCGACCGCGACCGACCTCGGCTTCGCGCTCGGGCCGCGGATCAACGCAGGGGGCCGGGTCGGCAAATCGGACCTGGGCGTCCGCCTGTTGACGTGCAGCGACCCCGACGAAGCCCGCGCGATCGCCGCCGAACTCGCCCGCCTGAACGAGGAGCGCCGCGGGATCGAGGGCGCGGTGCAGACCGCGGCGGACCTGATGATAGGCGGCGACCGCCGCGTCGTCGTGGTATCCGGGCAAGGCTGGCACCCTGGCGTCATCGGCATCGTCGCCGGTCGGCTGAAGGAAAAGCTCGGTCGGCCCGCGATCGTGATCGCGGTCGATGAAGCGGGCATCGGCAAGGGGTCGGGCCGATCGATCGCGGGCGTCGATCTGGGCGCGGCGGTGCTGGCGGCGAAGGAGCATGGCCTGCTCGTCGCCGGGGGGGGGCATGCGATGGCGGCGGGGCTGACGATCGACGCCGCGCAAGTGGCAGCGTTCGCCGATTTTCTGGAGGACCGCCTCGCCGCCGGGGTCGACCGGGCGATCGGCGACCGCGCCTTGCTGCTCGATGCCGTGATGGCACCCGGCGGGGTCAACCCCGATTTCGTCGGCGCGATGGAGGCCGGGGGCCCTTACGGCATGGGTTGGCCCGCGCCGCGCATCGTCGCCGGTCCGGTCCGCGTGGTCAAGGCGGAGATCGTCGGCAACGGCCATGTCCGCGCGATCGTCGCGGGCGACGACGGCCGCAGCCTGAAAGCGATGGCGTTCCGCAGCGGCGACACCCCGCTCGGTCAGGCCTTGCTCGGTGCGGGCCCGCATCGCCGGCTGTGGATCGCCGGCCGCGCGAAGATCGACGACTGGTCCAGCCGCCCCACCGCCGAACTCCACCTCGAAGACGCCGCCTGGGCCGACCGCCCGGCTTGACGGCTTTCCCGCCGCCCCGTAAGCGCTTCGCTCGCACCGCTAACGGCCCCTTCGTCTAGCGGTTAGGACGACGCCCTCTCACGGCGTAAGCACGGGTTCGATTCCCGTAGGGGTCACCAGCCGGATCGACGCCCGCTTCGGTCGCCATCGCTTGGGATTTCGGTCGATCCCATCGATCCAATGGTGCGGGTAGTCGGAGTCGAACCGACACTCCTTGCGGAACCGGATTTTGAGTCCGGCGCGTCTACCAATTCCACCATACCCGCATTTGCATTGGCTGGTGCGCCGCGTAGCCCAGCCCCAAGCCCCTCGCAAGCCGTCAGGCTTCGGAAATCCGTTGTTGCGGACGGATCGCGGTATCCATAACCCGCGATCAATTGACCGGCGCTCGCCGGCGATAGCTCAGCGCCTCCGCGATGTGGACGCGGCCGATCGACGGGGCGTCCGCCAAGTCGGCGATCGTCCGCGCGACGCGCAGGATGCGCGTGTAGCCGCGCGCGGTCAGCCGCATCGCGCCTGCCGCCTGGGTCAGCAAGGCACGGCCCGGCGCGTCGGGCGTCGCGACGCGGTCGAGCAGCGGGCCGTCCGCCTCCGCATTGGTCCGTACGCCCTCCCCGGCATAGCGACATGTCTGAACGGCGCGCGCGGCGGCGACCCGTGCGGCGACCGCGGCGGAATCCTCGGTCGGCGGCGGCAGGACGAGATCGGCGGCGCTGACCGCGGCGACATCGACATGCAGGTCGATCCGGTCGAGCAGCGGCCCCGACACCTTCGCCTGATAATCCGCCGCGCATTTCGGCGCCCGCGCGCACGCCAGCCCGGCGTCGCCGAGGTGCCCGCACCGGCACGGGTTCATCGCCGCGACCAGCTGCACCCGCGCCGGAAAAGTAACGTGCGCATTGGCGCGCGCCACGCTGACCGAGCCCGTCTCCAGCGGCTGGCGCAGCGAATCGAGCACCGCGCGCTGGAACTCGGGCAGTTCGTCGAGGAACAATACACCCAGATGCGCGAGGCTGACCTCGCCCGGCTTCACCTTCAGCCCGCCCCCCGTCAACGCCGCCATCGAGGCCGAATGATGCGGCGCGCGAAACGGTCGCGTACGGGTCAGCCGCCCCTCGGTCAGCGTTCCCGCGACCGATTGCACCATCGACACCTCGAGCGCTTCGGCGGGATCGAGCGGGGGCAGGATACCGGGCAAGCACGCCGCCATCAGCGACTTTCCCGCGCCGGGCGGTCCGCACATCAACAGGTTGTGACCGCCCGCGGCTGCGATCTCGAGCGCGCGCTTGGCGGTTTCCTGTCCGCGGACCTGCGCGAGGTCCGGCCCCCTGAACGTCGCCTCGGCCTCGCCCGGACGCGGTGCCGAGAGCAGGCCATGACCCTTGAAATGGTTGATGAGCCCGAGCAGATCGGGTGCCGCGACGATTTCGATCGACCCCGCCCAGGCCGCCTCCGACCCTTGCGCGGCGGGGCAGACCAGCCCCTTGCCCTCGCCCGACGCGAACAGCGCGGCGAGCAGTACGCCGGGCGAAGGCGCGATCCGTGCGTCGAGCCCGAGCTCGCCGACCACGACGAACTCCGCCAGCGTTTCGACATCGACCACGCCCATCGCGCCCAGCACCGCAAGTGCGATCGGCAGGTCGAAATGCGACCCTTCCTTCGGCAGGTCGGCGGGGCTGAGATTCACCGCGATCCGCTTCGGCGGCAATGCCAGCCCCATGGCGGCGATCGCGCCCCTCACCCGTTCACGGCTTTCGCCGACCGCCTTGTCGCCGAGCCCGACGACGTTGAACGCAGGCAAGCCCGGGATCAATTGCACCTGCACCTCGACGGCGCGCGCTTCCAGCCCCAGATAGGCCACCGTCGATACGATCGTCGCCACCGCATTCTCCCCGCAAGCCGACGGTCATATCGGGCTTTGCATCGCGCGGCACCGCGAGATGGATCGCATGCCAATCTATCGCCATGGACATTGCGGCGAACGCATATGCAGCGGGCGCAAGGGCGACGCGTCCACGTTGACTTGTCGGGTCCCTGTGGCTATGCGCAGCGCCGAACGAGGCCGTCCCCTGGGCGGCCTTCTTGCATTCGATGCAGGTCGAACCGAATTTGAGGAATGAGCGATGAAGCGGACCTTTCAGCCGAGCAATCTGGTGCGGACCCGCCGTCACGGCTTCCGCGCGCGGATGGCGACGGTCGGTGGCCGGGCGGTGATCCGCGCCCGCCGCGCGCGCGGCCGCAAGAAGCTGTCGGCGTAACCATGCCCGCGGGTGGTACCGTTCCTGCGGTCGCCACCCTCACCAGACGCAGCGATTTCCTGGCCGTGAACGCCGGCAGGCGCGCGCCGATGCCCGGGTTCGTATTATTGATGCGCCCGCGCGGCGATGGCGACGATGCGATGCGCATCGGCTTCACCGTCACCAAGAAGATCGGCAACGCAGTGGTGCGCAACCGGATGAAGCGCCGATTGCGGGCGCTCGCGCGGTCGCTGCTGCCGGTCAAGGGCGTGCCAGGTGCGGACCATGTCCTGATCGGGCGGCAGGGCGGGATCGAGCGGGATTATGCGCTGCTCGAGATCGAACTCGGCAAGGCGTTTGCGAAGATCGCCCGGTGATCGCGCCGCTGCTCGTGCTGATCGTTCGCGGATGGCAATTAGGCCCCTCGCTCGTCCTGCCGCCGAGCTGCCGCTACCAGCCCAGCTGTTCCGCCTATGCAATCACCGCGCTTCGCCGCTATGGCGCGGCCAAGGGGGGGTGGTTGGCGGCGAAGCGCATCGCCCGCTGCCATCCCTGGGGCGGGTACGGACCGGACCCCGTACCTTGACGGCCCATACCGTGAACCGGGAAGATTTTCAGTGAAAGACGCCAAATGAAGGACGATCGCCAGAATTTCGTCCTGTTCGCGGTGATCGCGGCGTTGATCCTGTTCGGCTGGCCGCTGATCCAGGGCAGGTTCTTCCCGACGGCCAATCCGCCCGTCACGAAGATCGAGGGCGGCAAGACCAAGGTCGTCGCCAACCCCGCTGCCGACCCCACCGCGGACGGGCCGACCGCGATCCGCGACCGGACGGTCGTGCTGGCGTCGAGCCCGCGAGTCACGATCGATACGCCCAGACTGCACGGGTCGATCAACCTGAAGGGTGCGCGGATCGACGATCTGGTGCTGAAGACCTACAAGGAAACGATCGCCCGGGATTCGCCGCCGATCCGGCTGCTGTCCCCCGCCGGCGCGCCCGAGGCCTATTTCGCCGGGTTCGGGTGGCGCGACGACGGGCTCAAGCCTCCTGCGCCCGATACGGTGTGGACCGCATCGTCGACACTGCTCGCCCCGGGGCATCCGGTCAACCTCGACGCCGCCAATGCGACCGGTCAGCGGTTCCGGATCACGATGGCGGTCGATGACGGCTATGTGTTCACGGTCCAGCAGACCGTCCTGAACGCCGGCAAGGCACCCGTGCCCGTCGCGGCCTATGGCCTCGTCAACCGGATCGGCGTGTCGAAGGACCCGGCGACCTGGACGATGCACACCGGTCCGGTTTCCGTGCACGGCGGCGGCGCGGACTATTCGCAGAAGTTCAAGGACATCGATGCCGCGCCCGAGAAGTTCGCGTCGACCGGCGGCTGGCTCGGCTTCACCGACAAATATTGGCTGACCGCGCTCGTCCCCGATCAGGCTGCGGCGTTCGACGGGGAATTCCGCGCAGGCGCCAACCAGGCTTATCAGGCCGATTATTCGGTACAGCCGAAAGTCCTGTCCCCCGGCCAGAGCGTGACCCAGTCGAGCCGTTTCTTCGCCGGCGCGAAGGAAGTGCGGCTCCTCCAGCGGTATCAGGACGAAGGCATCGAGAAGCTCGACAAGTCGATCGACTGGGGTTGGTTCGAGATCGTCGTCAGGCCGATCTTCACCTATCTCGACTGGCTGTTCCGCATCGCGGGCAATTTCGGCGTCGCGATCATCCTGCTTACCCTCACGATCCGCGGGTTGATGTTTCCGATCGCACAGCGCCAGTTCGCGTCGATGGCGAAGATGCGCGCGATCCAGCCGAAGATGAAGGCGCTCCAGGAACGCTACAAGGACGACAAGGTGCGTCAGCAGCAGGAGGTCATGGCGCTGTACAAGGCGGAAAAAGCCAATCCGCTTGCCGGCTGCCTGCCGACATTGCTGCAGATCCCGATCTTCTATGCGCTATACAAGACATTGATGCTGACGATCGAGATGCGGCACCAGCCCTTTTTCGGCTGGATCAGGGATTTGTCCGCACCCGACCCACTGACCCCAGTCAATCTCTTCGGACTGCTGCCCTTCGTGCCGCCGCACATGATCGCGATCGGCGTCATCCCGATCCTCTACGGCATATCGATGTATTTCCAGTTCAAGCTGAACCCGCAGGCGATGGACGATGCGCAGAAACAGGTCTTCGCGCTGATGCCGTGGATCCTGATGTTCGTCATGTCGTCGTTCGCCGTCGGGCTGCTGATCTACTGGATCACCTCGAACTGCCTCACGATCCTCCAGCAGCAACTGCTCTATTCGCGGCATCCCGCGCTCAAACAGGCTGCGGCGAAATGAGCGATGAAGGCGGGGAGGACGAAGAGCTGATAGAGACCGCGCGCAAGATATTCGCCGGGCCGATCGGGTTCCTCAAATCCGCGCCCGGCCTCGAGCATCTGCCCGCTCCCGACGTGCCCGAGATCGCGTTCGCGGGGCGGTCCAATGTCGGCAAGTCGTCGCTGCTGAACGCGCTGACCGGGCGCAACGCGCTCGCGCGGACGTCGAACACGCCGGGGCGGACGCAGGAGCTGAACTTCTTCGACGTCGGCGATCCGCTCGAATTCCGGCTGGTCGACATGCCGGGCTATGGTTTCGCGAAGGCTCCCAAGGACGTCGTCAGGAAATGGCGCTTCCTCGTGAACGATTTCCTGCGCGGGCGGCAGGTGCTCAAGCGCGCGCTGGTGCTGATCGACGCGCGCCACGGCGTGAAGGAGGTCGACCGCGAAATCCTCGACATGCTCGACAAGGCGGCGGTCAGCTACCGCATGGTGCTGACCAAGGCGGACAAGGTCAAGGTGACCGACCTGGCCGCGGTCGCCGCGTCGGTCGAGGCGGAGGCGCGCAAGCGGCCCGCGGCACATCCGGGGGTGCTCGCGACATCGAGCGAGGGCGGCATGGGGATCGCCGAACTGCGTGCGGCGGTGCTGGAGGCGGTGCGGGTTTAGCCCTCCCGTCACCGCCGCCTCGTGCCGGGGGTCCAGAGCCACGCAGCGCGACGATCGCGGCACTGGATGTTGGGATGAGCCCGGCATGACGGACGATTACCCGAACACCCGCTTCATCGACCGTTCCAGCATCACCAGCTGCCACAATGTCCGCCCATGCTCCCCCCGCCCCGACCGGTGCGCCGCGGCCATATCGGCGATCGCCGCGCCGTCGAACCAGCCGCTCTCGATCAGCGTCCGCGACGTCGCCAGCGCCGCTGCCTCGCCCGCCAGTGCGCCGCGGAACCACGCGGAGACCGGCGTCACGAACCCCATCTTGCGCCGGTAGAGGATATCGTCGGGCAGATACGGCGTCAGCGCCCGCTTCATCAGCCACTTCCCCTGCCCGCGCCGCAGCCGCATCGACACGGGCAGCGTCGCGGCGAACTCGATCAGCCGGTGGTCGAGCAGCGGCTCGCGCGCTTCCAGCCCGACCGCCATGCTGGTCCGGTCGACCTTGGTCAGGATATCGCCCGGCAGCCAGCGCTTCAGATCGGCATATTGCGCGCGGTCCAACGCGTCGCGCGCCGGCGCAGCACGCATCGCGGCGACATAGGCATCCTCCGCGCGGTAGCCGCCCAGATGCCGCCGCGCCTCGGCCGTGAAAAGCCGCGCGCGCAGCATCGGCGTCGTCACCCCGACCGCTTGCGCATAGGCTTCGTCGCCGTCACCCGCGAGCGCCAGCAGCGTCGATTTCGCCCGCAGCGGCCGCGGTGCCCAGTCGGCCTTTGGATAATGCCGCCCGAGCGCGCCGAATACCGACGTTCGCATCGCCGTCGGCAGAAGGCCTCGCACCCGCTCCTCCGCCGCCTGGAAGCGGTAGCGGCGATACCCCGCCAGCGCCTCGTCCGCACCGTCCCCCGACAATGCGACGGTGACGCTTTCCCGCGCCAAAGCGCAGACCTGATAGGTCGCCAGCGCGGAGGCGTCGGCGAAGGGCTCGTCGAAGCTGGTGACCAGCGTTTCGATCAGCGCATGGTCGTCGGACGAGACGATGCGGGTGGCATGATCGGTCGCGAACCGCTGCGCGACCTGCTCGGCATAGCCGCGCTCGTCGTAGTCGGCTTCCGCGAACCCGATGGTGCAGGTCTTCACCGCCGACCGACTGGTCTCGGCCATCAGTGCGACCACCGCGGAGCTGTCTACCCCGCCCGACAGGAATGCGCCGAGCGGAACGTCGGCAACCATCCGGCTTTGCACCCCGTCGCGCATCTTCGCCAGCAATTCGATACCGAGCGAATCCGCCGAACCGCGCGCACGGTTAGTGAAATCCGCGTCCCACCATTGCCGCGGCTGGGGAACGCCCTTGCCGCGCTCGACGAGCAGGAAATGCCCGGCCGCCAGCTTGCGTACCCCTGCGACGATGCAGGCGTCGTCGGGCACATAGCCCCAGGCCATATAGTCCTCGACCGCGCGCAGATCGGGCGTGCGGCGGACGAGCGGATGCGCCAGCAATCCCTTCAATTCCGACGCGAACGCGAGCGACCCGTCGGACAGCTCGACGTAAAATAGCGGCTTCACCCCCAGCCGGTCGCGCGCGAGGAACAGCGTCCCGCGGTCCGCGTCGTGAAGCGCGAAGGCGAACATCCCGTTCAACCGGTCGAGCACCCCCGGCCCCCATTGCCGCCAGCCGTGGAGCAGGACCTCGGTATCGCCGGCGGTACGGAACACCGCCCCCTTGGCGATCAGATTGGTACGGATTTCCGCGAAATTATAGATCTCGCCATTATAGGTGACGGTGAGGGCACCATCCGACATCGGCTGCGGCGATCCCTCCAGATCGATGACCGACAGCCGCCGATGCCCGAAGCCGACGCCGGGCGCAGTCCAGATCCCCTCTCCGTCGGGCCCGCGATGCGCTATCGCCGCGATCATCTGCGCGAGCCGGCTCGGCTCGACGGGCTTGGGCGTCCCGGGATGGAAGATCCCGGCGATACCGCACATCAGCGCATGCCCGCATCATGGTCCGCGACCGCACCGATATCGCCGAGCGCGGCACGGAAGGCGCGGATCGCGGCGACGGGGTCCTGCCCGGTGCCGGCCTGCGCCGACAGATGGATCGCGACCGCGCGCTGCGGGCCGCCGAACAGCCGCGCCTTCATACCCTCGATCTTGACCAGCGGGGGGGCGTTCGTGGTGACATCGCCAATCCGGTACCATGTCGCGACGATGCGCTCCACCGGATGCTGATCGCGACCCGCGGCGGTGATCCGCATCACCGAGCCGCCATCGATATCGGGCAGGTCGGCGACGCGGACCCAGCGATCCTCCTCGCGCAGCACGCCCTGGCCGAACGCGATCATCTCATGGTCGCGCATCTGGCTGCCATAGACCGCGACCGCCATGTCGACCCGGCGACCCCGACCATCGGCGTAGCGGCCGAACAAGTGGTGGTCCGCACCGGGGTAGTTCGGCTCCCATGGTGCATCGACGCTGACGTCGACGCGGTGCCAGCCCGGCACCACGGGCAAGCCGATATGCGCGGGCAAGGGCTGCGCGCGCCCGGCGATCGCCTGCGACCATGCGGGAAAGAGGCCTGCGGTCGCCAGGACCAGCACGACGGCGACGGGCAATGCGGTGCGATGCTTCACCGGCGGGGGCAATGTCGCCGGATCGAATGCGGGCGCGTCGGGCGCACGGTCGAACCAGCGCCAGCCGATCGCCAGCACCGCCGCCATCACCAGCCCGAAGAATACCCAGCCATAGACGATGTGGTCGAACCCCGTCGCGCGTTCGAGCGAGATCCGGTTCGCCGCCCAGATCGTCGCGAATGCCCGCACGCCGTTCGCCACGACCGGCACGACCACGCACACCGCGAGAAACACGGCGCGTCGCGTCCAGGTGGTAAAGCACACATTCGCGACCAATGCGCCGAACGCGACCATCGCGATCACGAACTTCGCCCCCGAACACGCTTCCGCGACCTCGAAATAATAACGGCCGCCGTGAATCATCACGCCGTCGAGACTTGCCGGAATGCCCGACGCATGCAGCATCGGCACGACCATATGCGCGGTGACGGTCTGGAGCGGCGATTGCAGCCCTTCGCCGGCTGGCACCAGGAACAGCGCATAGCCGAGCGGAAATGCGATCCCCCGCGCGACCGACGGTCCGAGAATCGTCACCACCGCCCCCTGCAACATGACGGCAAGCCCGAGATGCCGCGCGAACGACACCGATCCCGCCTCGCCCGTCAGCCATGCCGTACCACCGGCCGCGACGATCGCCAGCGCTGGCCACCACGCCACCGGTGCCAGCTGCGCGAGTTCGCCGCGCCGCTGCCATACGAGCCAGGCGACCACCGGGCCGATGAACAGGCAATGCCCGAAGGTCGTGCTGGTCCACCAGATATGCGCGAGATCGCCGAGGTCGGCTCGGAACAGCAGCAACAGCAAACCGGTGACGAGGGCAAGCGCGACCAGATGCCGTTGCCACGCGTCGGACATGCGCTTTGCCGCGGCCGCCGGGAGCGCGATCGTCACGCGGCGCTCGGCGCGAGCAACGAGTCGAGCGGTGCCAGCCGTTCGTCCCACGAATAACGGTCGATGACGCGCGCGCGCGCGGCCTGGCCAATCGCGTCGGTGCGTCGGACGTCGTCGATCAGCGCAGACACCGCGTCGGCGAACGCTGCGGCACCATCGGCGACGTGGATCGTGCCGTCATGGTCGATCCCCTCCGCAGCGCACGGTGTCGCGACCACCGCGCGGGCCATCGCCATCGCTTCCAGGATCTTGTTCTGCACCCCGCGCGCCAGCTTGAGCGGCGCGACGCACACGCTCGCCGCCGCCAGCCAGCCGCGCACATCGTCTACCGCTCCCGTCACGAAGACATCGTCCGACGCCAGCTGACGAACCGCTGCGGTGGGCGATCGTCCGACGACCGCAAAGCGGGCCGCCGGGTTGCGGGCGCGGATCATGGGCAAGATGTCGGTCGCGAACCACGTCACCGCCTCGACATTCGGCGGGTAATCCATTTGTCCGGTGAATACGATTAGCGGACCGTCCGTCTCGACCGGCGCGACCGTCGCTGGATCGAATCGCGCGGTATCGATCCCGTTCTCCACGACCAGGACATTGCCCGCGCCGCCGCCCGCGCGGAACAGCGTCGCCTCGGCGGCGCTGACGAACAGGCCGGCCTCGACCCGCGCCGCGACGGCACGCTCATACGCACCGAGCAGCCTCGCCTCGCGCGTCATCAGCCAGCGCATCGGGCCGCGCGCCTTGCCGGCCAGCGCGGCGAACTTGGCCGAATCGACATCGACGAAATCCATGATCGCGCGCGGCGTGGCCGGCAGATACTGCGCCATCTGCCCGGAAAAGGCGTAGATCGCATCGATCGGCCGGCTGGCCAGTATTTGACGTACCGCCGCGGTCATCGCTCCGTCCCTGAACGCCGCGAGCGATACCGACTGACCGCTTGCGAGTGCGCTCATAACGGCCGCGCCACGGCTCCGCTTTCGCGGCACGATCGTCGCGCTGGCCAATTTGCTGCGCAGCATTTCCGGTACGATCCGGTCGCCGGGGTCGTCCGCGAACGCGACCAGATGGACATGCGCGCGGTCGGCGAGCCAGTTCACCACCGCGTTGCTGCGGATCTTGTCGCCGCGGTCGGGCGGATAGGGCGCGCGGTGCGCCAGGAACATGATGTGCTTCACCCAAGCCCCCGCGCGATCCTCGGACCGACCAGCGTCGCCGCCCATAAGGGCAGCCGCTTCCAGGTCGCCACCATCGCCGCATATCTGGGGTCGAGCGGATTGATCGTCCGCGGCGGACCGTCGCTTTTCGTCGCATAACGCCGGACTTCGGGCTCGAACCCCCAGTTCTTCTTGAACGCCGCCGCACCGGTCCCCGCCTTAGACCGCCCGAAATCGAACCGCGTGCAACCGCGCGCGCGCGCATGCGCCATCAGCGCGAAATACATCCGGTCGTTGGCGCGCAGGCCCCGTGCCGTCGCGGTGCCGCCCCCCCAATAGGGATAGACGGTGCCGTTCATATATAGGCTCAGGACGCTCGCGACCGCCCTGCCCCCATGGCGGACGGTCAGGATATCGGCGTCGAGTTCCGCCATCACTGATACGAACAGCCCGGCCGGGAAGACCGGCGTGCCGAGGTTCCGCACGGATTCGGCGTAGACCCGGTAATGCTCGCGCAGCATCGCCCGATCGCGGCCGGTGACGATGTCTAGCGCGAACCCGAGAGCCCGGCGCACTTCGGCGCGCTGCTTGCGCGGAATGGCGAGCAGTTCGGCCTCGTCGTTCGCGGCAATTGGGCGGACGAAGCCGAGGTAGGTAGCGTCGTCGACATGCCAGCCGTCCGGCGCGACGCCGCCGCGCAGTTCGACGCCCGGGCACCCGATCCGCTGCGCCAGATCCAACGCCTCGGCGGCCAGCGGCTCCACCGCTTCCCCCAGCACGCCGCCATCGACGCCGAACCCGACCGACACGAGCGCCCGCCCGGCGATCGGCGATCGCATCGCGGTCAGCGGCAACACGCCGGCGATCGAGCCGTCCGCATGCTCCGCCACCAGATAGCGCGATCGCTGGCCGCAGCTCCGTTGAACCGCACGGCTCCAGCCGGTCAGATGGAAAGGCGTCGCGCCATCGGCCGCGCGAACGAATGTGTCAATGCGCGCCGCCTCACGCACATCCGCGATATCGGCCTCCCGGATACCGACCGGTGCGGCGATCAACGGCATCATAGGGCACGGGCAGCGATAGCGGCGTCGACCCGGCCCCAGTCGTGCCGATCGATCAAGCCGCGCAGCTTTCCCACCATCGCGCCGAGCCGGGAATAGTGCCGCAGCCTGGACCGCATCGGGGCGGCAGCGACGCGGGGCTGTGCGGGATCGATCTCCCACGGGTGGAAATAGAACATCGCGGGTTGTCCCGCGCGGTTGACCTGCCGCACCGCATGATCGGTGATCGCCGCGGGCAGCAGGCGGAAGAACCCGCCTCCGGTCGCCAGCCGCCGGCCGGCGATTTCCGCGACGGTCACCGGCACCTCGACCAGCGGGCTGTCGGCGACAGGCCGGAATGCGTAGCGCGGTGCGTCGCGCCAGCCATAATGATCGTGGCGCACCGGTGCGACGCTGGAGGAATAGGCATAGCCATCCTCCGCCAGCACCGCATGCGCCCAGGGCGTACGCGCATCGATCGAGAAGCTCGGCGCGCGGTAACCGGTGACGGCGACCCCGGCGGCGTCCTCGATCGTGGCGCGCGCGTGGGCGATATCGGCGCGGAAGGTAGCGGGCGTCATCGTGAAGACCCGGACATGGTCCCAGCCATGGCTCGCGATCTCGTGGCCCGCCTCGACGATCCGCCGGATCAGCGCGGGGTGGCGATCGGCGACCCAGCCGAGGGTGAAGAAGGTCGCCTTCACACCGCTTTCCGCGAAGAGCGTCAGGACGGCATCGGTGTTGCGCTCGACCCGCGGATCGAGTGTCGGCCAATCGGCCTTGTCGATCACGCGCTCGAACGCGCCGACCTGGAACCAGTCCTCGACATCGACCGACATGCCGTTGAGCACGGGAGCGCCCGGCACGCGCGTCATGGCATCACGCCGCGGCGTTGCGGATCGGGGTGAACCCCGGCCGTGCGGTATCGCTTTCGACCCAGTCGACCAGCAGCGTCAGAACGCGGCGAAGCGCCGCCTCCTGGTTTTCCACCTGTCCCTCCAGCGCGGCGATACGCTGGAGAATCCGGGAGTCGGGTGTCGGGTCGATGGCGGGCGCAACGACGAATGCGCCGGCCTCGCTCCGTTCGTGCTGGGCCTGTCGAAGCACTTCAGTCTCATGCCCTTCGACAGGCTCCGGGCGAACGGCGGAGGTATCGGCTGCCGTCTCCTCTTCGTGTCCGATGGAGTCCGGCTCAACGGCGGCAAGCGCCGCCTCCGCCGGCGCCGCAATCGGGTCGTGCCCCGGCGCCGCGATCGGCAAGGCGGCGGCGGGCTCCGGGGTGGAGGGCGCGATCGGGACGGGGTGTTCGACCCCGTTGTCGACGCGCGGCTTCAGCCAATCGGTGTCGACCGGCGCAACCCCCACGGCCGTGACCGGCGCAGCAACGGGCTCCGGCACGCCGGGCGCAACGACCGGCGCATGCATCATCGGCAGATCGGCATGCAGATCGCCGATCACCGTATCCACGGTGGGCCCGTCGATCAGATCCAGCCCCTCGATCGCGGCGAACAGCATCACGCGGCCTGCCAGCAGGTTCAGCCGGCGCGGCACACCCGCCGACCCCCGATAAAAGGCCGCGAATGCCTCCGTGGTGAAATTGGGACGCCCCGACCAGCCGACGACCGCGAGCCGGTGGGCGATGTAGTCCGCGACCTCGTTCTCCTCCATCGGATCGAGATGATGGATCGCGATCACGCGCTGGCGCAATTGCTCAAGCCGATCCTCGCCGTGCAGCCGGTCGCGGAATTCGGGCTGACCCAGCAGAACGATCTGCAGCATCGCATGCCCGCCCGCCTGGAAATTGGAGAGCATGCGCAGCTCCTCCAGCGATGCGACCGGCAACGCCTGCGCTTCGTCGACGATCAGCAGCGTCCGTTTGCCGGTGCGCGCGACCGCGTGCAGCCCGCGTTCGATCGCCATCAGCAGCTCGGCCTTTTCCAGACCCGACGGGTTCACGCCGAGCGAATGCGCGACGATCCGAAGCAGGTCCGCCGGTTCGATCGCTGTCGACACGATCCGGATGGCGTTCAACGACTGATGGTCGACCGTGTCCATCAGATGCCCGACCAGCGTGGTCTTCCCCGCGCCGATATCGCCGGTGATGACGATGAAGCCCTCTCCCTGCGCCAGACCATAGCCGAGATACGCCATCGCCTTGCGATGGGTCGCGGTCTCGAACCAGAAACGCGGGTCCGGGGTCAGCTGGAACGGCCGGCCGCTCAATCCGAAATGATCGTCGTACATCGTCGTTCGTCCTAGAACTGGTATCGCGCGCCGAGAAGCGCCTGCAGCGACGGATCGCTCGGCTGACCCTCGGTCTTCGCATTGTACACACCCAGCGAGGCGGTCGTGCCAAGCCGGCCGAAATAATGGTAATAGGCGGCGGTTGCGCCATAGGAGATCGTGCCGGCGGAGCCCGGCAGATCGCTGGTGTAATAGTTCAGGAACGCGTTGGCGTTGATCCCCGACACGCGCGATAGCGCGCGGCCGTAGAACAATTGCCCGTAATAGCTCTGATCCTCCTCGCCATAGACGACGATGCCCGACGGCACGTTCGGCGCGTAAAGCTCGCGATTGGTATAGCCCGCTGCGAAGCCGTACGTCGACAGTCCGCGCTTGGCGGACAGGACCGCGTCGACCCCGCGCGCGCGGAAGCTGGCGGTGCTGATCGACTGGAACGCGCTGTTCAGACAGCCGCCGGGTGCCGCGCCCGACGTGCCGAAGACGCAGCCGTTGAACTGCTGCCCGAACTGGTCGCGGCTGTCGACGAAGCTGGTCGGCAGATTGGCGACGCCCTGGCGCAGCTGCTGGCCGAACGTCTCGACGGTATCATAGACGTTGACCGCGAGCCCGACCGACTTCGACGCCTGATAGGTCGCGGTGCCGGTATAGCTCGTCGAACCATATCGCCGGCCGACATGTGCCTCGACCGACGTGCGGTGATTGGGATGCCAGACGACGCCCGCGTCATAATAGACGCCGTCGGTGCGATACGCGACGCGGCGCGGCGACGTGGGATCGGTGACGAAACGACCGTCGCCGTCCTGCACCGGGACGCCCGCCGCGGTCAGCAGCGCGTCCTTCTGGCTGACGTCGATCTTCTCGTAGCCGACGCCCGCGGTCAGCGCGACGGTAGCGGCGACGGGGGCGAGGACATCGCCGCGCGCATGATATCCTTCGAACCGCTGGTCGAGCTGCGCCCCGTCCTCGCGCTGATACCCCGCGCCGACCGACACGCCGACCGGCAGCATCGCGCCCGGCGCTACACTGGCGCCGACCGATGCGGTCTGACCGAGCGAATGGTCGTAATAATCGAGCCGCTGCCCGGGCGTACCGGTGCCGGTCGTCGGCGTCGTGACCTTCGTGTAGCCGATGCCGTAATCCGCACTGAGCGCCACCGCACCGGCGTGACCGCGGTAGCTCGGTCCGCCATAGACGGTGTAGACCTGGCTGATATTGTCGACGTTGCCGGTCAGTATCCCGGGTGCCGCACCCCGAATGTCGTTGCGACTGCGCGTAGCGAGCCCCCCCGCGTCCAGCGAGAGCCCCGGTGCGACCTTCGCATCGATACGGGCGAGGCCGGTGTTCACGTCCGCATCGCCGATATCGTGTCCCTCGCCGATCCTTCGTTCGTAGCGATAGCTGATCTGCGCCTGCACGCGCGGCGTGTTCGTGGCGGCGTCGATGCCGACCGCGACCTCCGAATAGGTGACGACGTCGCCGCCCTTCAGGTCGGCGTCGAGCACTTGGCTCAGCTCGATATAGGGCGAGATCGTGGTCCGCCGGTCGCTCTGCGCGTCGGCGGTGCCGCCGGCGAGCAGCGCCGCGGCGGTGCCGAGCGCTAGCGTGGTCCGATTCACTTGCTGGTCTCCTGGCCATAGTAACTGCCGAACCGCGCGCCTCCGGGCACGAAGGACACGGCGTTGAGGACGAGTTGAATGTGATCGCACCCGTCGAGCAGCGACACCGCGGCGCGAAGCTCGTTCTCCGGCGTGCGATCGGCGCGGACCACCAGCATCACCTGCCCGACCATCAGCGCCAGCACCGATGCGGGCGATGCGGCGAGCGCCGGCGGCGAATCGAAGATCACGATGCGGCGCGGGTCGGCCGATAACAGCCGGGCGAGGACGACCCGGGTGCGCGCGCTCGCCAGCAATTCGGTATCGCTCGACGTCTTGGTACCGGCAGACAGCAGCGAGAGATTGGGCACATCGGTGCGCACGACGAGCGTCTCGACGTCGATGCTCGAATCGCCGAGCGCGTCGAGCAGCCCGAGTCCGTCGTCCAGCCCGAGCCGCGCCATGACATCGGGCTTGGCGAAATCGGCATCGACCAGCAGGACCTCGACATCACGCTCGGCGGCGATCGACAGTGCGAGGTTGACTGCGGTGAAGGTCTTGCCGTCGCGCGGGCGCGCCGAACATACCAGGATGGTGCGCGCCTTGTCGGGCGTATCGCTCTCCGCGATGCGCTGGCTGGCGATCAGCAGCTGCCGCTTCACCAGTCGGAATTCCTCCGCGAGCGGACCGATCGGCGCGCCGGGGACGATCATCCCCGCCTCGGCCAGCATCATCCGGTCGATCGGCTGGCGATCGTGCGACATCGGGGTCGAGTCGTGTCCGAAGACGGGTTCGTCGAATATCGGCGCATCGTCGAGGACGAACGGCGCGGCGGGCACCGACGGTGCGACGCCGCGTGCGCGCGCATGCTGGCCGAAGTCGTAGACCTTCGCCGCGCGTTCCAGGAGCGACGGTTCGCGCTTCGGCGTCGGGTTGGTGTTCGTCATGCCGTTTCCCTCACGCTGCCAGGCCGCGCTGAAGGACTTCGACGCCCAGCAGCAGGACATAGGCGACGGCCAGACCCGCGGCGCCCCCGGCGAACAGTTTCAATCCTTTGGCACGGTGTTCGGACTGGCTGCGCGTCAGCACTTCACCGATCGATCCGATCACCGGCATCCCCGTCGCTTTCTCCAGCCGCGGCACGGTCGCGAAGGTCGCGCGCAGCTGGCCCAGCGCGAACGCGCCGCCGATGCCCGCTGCGATGCCCACGAACAGCACGCCCGACAGCAGCAGCATCCGGTTGGGCGCGGTCGGCGTGTGGGGCAGCGTCGGCGGATCGATGACGTTGAACTTCATCGCCGCCGACTGCGTCTGCGCCTGGCCGCGGACCGCGATCTGCTGTCGCTGCGTGAACAGCTGGTCATACTGCGTCTTCAGCACATCGTGACGGCGGTCGATGTCGCTTTGCTGCGCGGCAACCGCGGGATCGGCCGAAAGCTTGGAATTCAGCAGGTCGAGATCGCCCTGCAACTGGCTCTTGCGCATGCGAAGCGAAGCGACGCCCGCCTGCTTCTCCGCCGCCATCGACTGTAGCGAGGCATAGACCGGGTTGGGCTGCGCGCCGCCGGCTGCGCCACCAACCAGCGGCTCGCTGCGCGCGGCGGCGGTAGCGGCGGCGAGCTGGCTTTTCAGCGCGATCACGTCCGGATGGTTTTCCGTATCGCCGCGGGCACGAGCGTCGGCGAGCTGCCCCTGGATGGCGGACAGCCGCGCGCGCGCCGGCCCGGCCGATCCGGCACTTCCCGCCATCCCGGGCAGCGATTGCGGAATGCCGGCCATCTGGCTCTGCACCGTCGCATAGCCCGACTGCGCAGCCGCCAGATCGCCATCGACCTGCGCCATCTGGCTGCGCGCCGCGGAAATGCGATCGGCGATCGAGCCGGTCCCCGGCAACGCGCCGAGGTACCGGTTCTGGAAATCCGCGCGCTTCGCCTCGGCGTCCTGCAATTGTGCCTGGAGATCGGCGAGCTGGTGATCGAGGAAGCCCAGACTCTGCGTGTTCGCGCTGCGATCGCCCGCCAGGTTCGCCTCGACGAAGATATCGATCAGCTTCTGCGTGATCTGCCGCGCCAGTTTTGGGCTGGATGCGGTCGTGACGATCTCGAACAGATTGTCCTGCTGCGCGGTCACCTTGATGTTTTGCGACAGGCTCGACACGCGATCGGCCACGTCGCGGTCGTTCGAAACGGTGTTGGCCAGATCGGTCCCGCGCACCACCTTCGACAGGTTCGTCGCGGAGGTCATCGTCTGGCGGATCGTGTCGAGGTCCTTCTGCGCGTCCTGCGGTGATCCGTCGACCGACGTGGGCAGCACCGATTGCATCTGGAACAGGATGCGCGCGCGCGACTCGTACTTGCTCGGCATCTGCGCGACGACCAGCCAGCCGAGCACGCAAACGCCCCACGCAACGCCGAGCGCGATCCATCGCCGCGTCCAGATGGCGTGCAGCGCCAGCCGCGCCTCGTCATAGATGCCGTTCATTCGGCTGTGCCTCAGAACATCGATTCGGGGATGATGATGACGTCGCCCGGTTCGAGCCGGACGTTCGCGGACGAATCGCCATGCTTCAGCAGATTGGCGATCTGCAGCTGATATTCGTGGCTCTTGCCGTTCGCGCGGTCGTAGCGGACGAGCCGCGCCTTGTTGCCCGCGGCATATTGGCCGAGCCCGCCGACCGCGATCATCGCGTCCAGCAACGTCATGTTCGCGCGGTAGGGCAGCGCGGCGGGTTTCTCGGTCGCGCCGACGATCCGGATCTGCTGACTGTAGGTGCCGGAGAAATTATCGACGATCACCGATACGATCGGATGGCTGACATATTCGCTGAGCGCACCCTTGAGGTCGTCCGCGAGCTGCGCGGGCGTCTTGCCGACCGCGGTCATGTCGTTCACCAGCGGCGTGGTGATCCGGCCGTCGGGCCGCACCTGTACCTTGGCGGACAGGTCGGCGTTGCGCCAAACGAAGATGCTCAGCTGATCGAGCGGCCCGATGACATATTCCTCGCCCGGCTGTTCGCGCGACTGAACATAGGCGGCGGGGGGCAGTTGCGGGCGACCGGTGCCGACACAGGCGGTCAGCGTGGTGGCGGCGAGCCCCAGCGCGATCGAGGTGCGGGAAAGGCGGGCGAAACGCATGGCCGTCGGTCTCCTGTCGACGCCGCCAGCGCGATAGGCGCGGGACGGCACGGGTCTTCAGGACCGGCTATGCTCGGGAGAGGTGAAGATAGCGTTAGTGACGTACGCAAAGCCGTCCGGCGGGCTAGCCGGAAACCCGTTCCGCGGCAGGGGGATGGCCGAGGAATCCGGTGGGGCTGGCGCTGGCACCGTAAGCCCCGGCGAGGAAGATGGCGATCAGGTCGCCGGCCCTGGCCTGCGGCAATGCGATGCGATCACCAAGCCGGTCGAGCGGGGTGCAGAGCGGACCGACGACGGACACGGTCTCCTCCGGCTCCGCACCCATCGCCGACGCCACCGCGAGAGGATAGTTGCGTCGGACGACGGTGCCGAAATTGCCGCTCGCCGCCAATTGGTGGTTCAGGCCGCCGTCGACGACCAGGAAAATCTCGCCGTGGCTGAGCTTCCGGTCGACGATACGAGTCAGATACACGCCCGCCTCCGCCACCAGCCAGCGACCGAGTTCGATCGCGAAGCGGCTGTCCGCCAGGATCGCCGCGCGCGCGCCCAGCGCGTCGGTCAGTCGAGCGCCGACCGTCTCGACGTCGAGCGCGCGGTCGTTCGCGAAATAAGGCACGCCGAACCCGCCGCCCAGATTGACGAGCGGTGGCGCGGCCCCGACCGCCTCCGCCAGCCGGGCGGCCAGCGCCAGCGTCGCGTCCTGCGTGTCCGCGATCGCCGCGGCATCGAGCGCCTGCGACCCGGCGTAGAAATGCAAACCCCGCCAGTCCGCACCGCCGCCGATCAGTTTCCGGACCAACGCCGCTGCCTGATCGGCATCGACCCCGAACGGCGATGCGCGACCGCCCATCTTCATTCCCGAGCCGCGCAGTTCGACGTCCGGATTGACCCGAACCGCCAGCCGCGGCGCGATGCCGAGCCGATCGCCGATCGCCAGCGCCCGCGCGCCTTCGCTTTCGGACTCGACGTTCAGCGTCGCGCCCGCGCCGATCGCGATCGCCAGTTCATCGTCACGCTTGCCCGGCCCCGCAAAGCTGATCGCGGCGGCGGGCTTGGCCGCCAGCGCGAGACGCAATTCCCCCGCCGATGCGACGTCCAGTCCGTCAACCAGCGGCGCGATCACCGCGATCAGCGGGGGGTGGGGATTGGCCTTGATCGCGTAATGCAGGTCGACCGCGGGCATCGCGGCGCGAAACCGCGCGACCCGCGCGGCAACGATCGCGGCGTCGTAGACGAACAGCGGCGTGTCGCCCGCCTCCGCCACCCAATCCTCGGCACGGCGTCCGCCGATCGTCAGCGCGCCGTCCAGTCCCGCGAATTCGGGTGGCAAGGGGCCCATCGGCTTCATGACGTCACTGCCGCCCGAACGCCCGCGCGATCGAGCTTCCCGTTCGCGTTGCGCGGCAGTCCGGCACGCCATTCATAGCGCGCGGGTTGCATGAAACTGGGCAGCAGCGCCTTCAGCCGGGTACGCAGCGCCGGTTCGTTCGCCGCATCGCCGGCCGCGACGACGACGATCGCCTGTCCCAGCCGATCGTCGGGAACACCGACCGCCACCGCCTCGCGGGCCTCGCCGCCCGCCATCACCGCCTCTTCGATCTCGCCCGGGCTGATCCGATTGCCCGCGGATTTGATCATCTCGTCATCGCGCCCTACAAATCGCAGCAGCCCGTCCGTGCCCTCGATCACGGTATCGCCCGACCATACCGCCAAACCGGTCGAGACGGCGAAATCGGGCGCGGCGCGGAAACGCAGCGCGGTCCGTTCGGCATCGCGCCAATAGCCCTGCGCGACGAGCGGCCCGGCGTGGACGAGCTCCCCCGCCACGCCGGGCGCGGCGCGCGTACCGTCCGGGGCGACGACCATCACCTCGGCGAAGGGGATCGCTCTGCCCATCGCATCGGGATGCGCGTCGATCAGCGCGGGGTCCAGCCATGTCGACCGGAACGCCTCGGTCAGCCCGTACATCGCGACGATGTCCGCACCCGGGAATTGCGCCCCCAACCCGCGCACCAGTCGCGGAGTCAGCGCACCGCCAGAATTGGTCAGCCGCCGTAGCCGCGCCGCGGTTTGCGCCGGCCAATCGACCTCCAGCAGCTGCATCCACAGCGGCGGCACCCCGGCGAGCGTCGTCGCCTCGAACCGCTCGACCGCCTTCACCACGTCGCGCGGCACCAGATAGTCGATCGGCGCGACCGACGCCCCCGCCGCCCAGGCCGAGAACAACTGGTTCTGGCCATAGTCGAAGCTGAGCGGGAGGACGCCGAGGACCCGGTCGGCCGGTGCCAGCCGAAGATAGTGCGCGACCGATATGGCACCAAGCCAGAGGTTCGCGTGGCTGAGCATCACGCCCTTGGGCCGGCCGGTGGAACCGGAGGTGTAGAGGATCGCGGCGAGGGTGTCGGGGTGGGCGTCGGAAGGGGAGAGGTATTCGTCAGTTCTCCTCCCCGGCGCAGGCCGGGGCCCAATTGGGTCGAAGGGTATTGGCAGCAGCGCATCGTCATCAACGCGCCCCCAATTGGGCCCCGGCCTTCGCCGGGGAGGAGATAACTCGGACTCGTCGACCAGCTGACACTCGATCGGAAGATCGCCGGCCTCCAGCGTGCCCGCGCGCGCACCCTGCGTCACCAGCAACCGCGCGCCGCTGTCGCCGAGGATATGCGTGACTTGCGCGCGGCGGAGCAGCGGGTTGATCGGGACATGCACCAGCCCCGCGCGCGCCGCCGCCAGCGGCATGATGCACGCCATCCGCGTCTTGGGCAGCCACGTCGCCACCCGGTCGCCCGCCGCCAGCCCCTGCCGCGACAGCCAGTATGCCACCGCGCCGACCGCCTCTTCCAGCGCCGCGAAGGTCATCGTCCCCGCCCGGTCGACCAGCGCGACGTCGTCCGCGCACCCGCACGTCGGCAGGTGGTCGAGCGGCCGGGGCAAGGGATCGAGCGCGATCATCGCGCCCCTCATAGCGCCAAGCCGTTGCCGAATTCACCCCCGCGCTCTAACGGGCGGCGTTTGGCTACGAAGGCGAGGCGGCGTGATCCCCGAAGGCAAGACACTGGTCGACGAAACGGTGCGCGCGGTGCTCGCGGATATTCTCGGCTTGTCGTCCGAGCGAGTCGCCGCCTTTGATCCGGAAACGCCGTTGTTCGGCGCGCTGCCCGAACTCGACTCGATGGCGGTGGCCGGCGTGCTGACCGAGCTGGAGGACCGGCTCGGCATCGTCATTGACGACGACGAGGTGGACGGCGAGATGCTGGAGACGTTCGGTGCGCTGACCGCCTTCGCCGCGTCCAAGGCGCTGGCCTGACGACCGCCGGCATGACCGGCGATCCACGCATCGACGGCTATGACTCGGCGTGCGGGCGCGAGGCGATGCTTCGGTTCGGGCCGGATGAGGGGCCGGTCGTCATCGCAGCGCTACCGCTGTTCGAGGAGGCGAACCGGACACGGGCGTTCGTCGTCGCGATTTTGCGGGCGCTGGCGGTGCGGGGCATCGGCGGTGCCCTACCCGATCTGCCCGGACAGGGGGAGAGCATGGTCGCGCTGGAGACGACAACGCTCGCGGACATGCGGGCAGCGTTCACCGCCGCCGCTCGGCACGCGTGCGGCGGCGGCGGTCGGCGCGGCTACGCCGTCACGATCCGAAGCGGCGCGATATTGGATGGGGATGCTGGGCTCGCGGGCTGCTGGCAACTCGCCCCCCAGGACGGCCCCGCAATGTTGCGCGAACTGTCGCGAATGAGGCAGTCGGACAGCAGATCAAGCCAGCTTGGCGACGACGCGACGCCCGTCGCGGTCGCCGGCAATCTCCTCGGCCCCCGGCTGCTCGCCGAACTGACGATCGCCGTGCCCAGCGGCCCGAGCCGCATCGTCCGCCTGTCGACCGACCCCGCACCCGCCGATCGAAAGGTCGACGGTGCCCCACTATGGCGCCGCAGCGAGCCGGGCACCGACGCCGCGCTATCGCAGATACTTGCAGACGATATCGCAGACTGGATCGCAGCATGCGAAGGCTGATCGCCTTTCCCTGCAACGGCGACAGGCTGCTCGGGTCGATCGACGCGGCGGATGGCGCGACCGGGTTGCTGATCGTGTCCGGCGGCAACGAAGTCCGCAGTGGGGCGCACCGCGGCATGGCGTTGCTCGCCGCGTCGCTCGCCGCACGCGGCATACCCGTATTCCGCTACGACCGCCGCGGGATCGGCGACTCGAGCGGGACGAACACCGGCTATACCGGCACGAAGGACGATCTGATCGCCGCCGTCGCCGCGTTCCGCGCGCACGCGCCGCAGGTCGCGCGCATCGTCGGCTTCGGCAATTGCGATGCGGCGACCACGCTCGCGCTGTTCGGCCGGACGGCGGGGATCGATGCGATCGTCCTCGCCAATCCATGGGTCGTGCAGCATGACGATACCCTCCCCCCCGCCGCGGCGATCAGGGCGCGCTATACGCAGCAACTGCGCGACCCCGCGACGTGGTGGCGCGCGCTCAAGGGCGGGATCGATATCGGGAAGGCGCTTCGCGGAATGCGCAAGATCGCTGCGACGCCGTCGCAACCCCAGACGCTGGCGGACGACGTGATCGCCGCGATCCGCGACTGGGATACCGAAGCGCATATCGTGCTCGCGAAAGGTGATGCGACCGCCATCACCTTCGCCGATGCCGCACGCCACCGGCGGCTTGGAACGCGCACCACGATCGTCCCGACCGACTCGCACAGTTTCGCACGCGCAGGGGACGGGGCGGCGCTGGAGGCGGCGATCGTGGCGGCGCTATAGGTCACACCGTTCTTCTGCGAACGCAGGAGCCCAGGGTCACGGAATGCACCGCCCGTGGCCCCCGGGCCCCCGCCTTCGCGGGGGAACAATCGCCCTACTCCGCCGCTTCCCGCATCTCCGCGAACTCCGCCGCCGCGAGGAAACGCTCGGCATCCAGCGCCGCCATGCACCCCGTCCCCGCCGCAGTCACCGCCTGGCGATAGATCTTGTCCGCCACGTCGCCGCACGCGAACACGCCAGGTACGCTGGTCTTGGTCGACCCCGTCTCGACCGCGACATAGCCGTCGGCGTCGAGATCGAGATGCCCGCGAAACAGCTCGGTCGCCGGATGGTGCCCGATCGCGACGAAGCCGCCGTCGACGGCCAGCCGGCTATGTTCGCCCGTAACCGTGTCCTCCAAGTCCAGCGCAACCAGCCCGGCGGTGCCGCCGCCATCGACGAAGCCGCGGACTTCCTTGTTCCACAGCACTCGCACGCCTTTGTGCGCGAACAGCCGGTCCTGAAGGATCCGCTCCGCGCGCAGCGTGTCGCGACGGTGGATCAGCGTCACGTCGGGGGAATGGTTGGTGAGGTACAACGCCTCCTCGACCGCGGTATTGCCGCCGCCGATCACCGCGACCTTCTTGCCGCGGTAGAAGAAGCCGTCGCAGGTCGCGCAGGCGCTGACGCCCTTGCCCTTCATCGGCTCCTCGCTGTCGAGGCCGAGCCATTTCGCCTGCGCGCCCGTCGCGATGACCAGGACGTCGCCTTCGTATATATCGCCGCCGTCGCCGGTCAGGCGGAACGGGCGGCGGGTCAAATCGACCGAGACGATCGTGTCCCACATCATCCGCGTGCCGACATGCTCCGCCTGTTTCTGCATTTGCGCCATCAGCCACGGCCCCTGGATGACGTCGGCGAAGCCGGGGTAGTTCTCGACATCGGTGGTGGTCGTCAACTGCCCGCCGGGCTGGATCCCCTGCACGACGATCGGTGCCATGCCGGCCCGCGCGCCGTAGATCGCGGCGGACAGCCCCGCCGGTCCTGAGCCGAGGACGAGCATGCGGGTGGTGTGGGTGGTCATCGATCGTTTCCTGTTCGTCTTGGTACTTGATCTAGGCGCTTGGCAGGCGGATTTGAATGGCGTGCCGACGGAGAGGGTAAATGACGAGAACGATGGGCGCGGTGTTGGCTGGCGGGCGATCGTCGCGCTTCGGGTCCGACAAGGGTGCGGCGCTGTTCGACGGGATGACGCTGGCAAACCACGCGACCGCTGCGATCGCGCCGTTCGTTGAAGCGGTGATCCGGGTCGGTGGCGCTGGCGGGATTGCGGATGTGCCTGCGTCGGGGCTGGGGCCGCTCGGTGGGATCGCGGCGGCGCTGGATCATGCCGCGCGGTCGGGGTTCGATAGCGTGCTGACAATTGCTTGCGACATGCCGCGCTTGCCGGGCGGCTTGATCGAAGCGCTGCTGGTACGGGCACCGGCGTACTGCGCGGGGGCACCGGTGCTGGGGCATTGGCCGGTATCGGCACTGGACCGACTGTTCGCGCTGCTCACCGAAACGATGATCCTGACACCGTTCGTTCCCAGCGACGTCGAGAAACCTTGCTCGGCGGAAATCGGGCGTATCTCGACATCGCTCGATACGAACGGCGGGAAAGGCGCGCCCGTCAACTTCAAGGTCGGCCCTTCCATTCGGTCATGGGCCCGCACGATCGGGGCGATCCCGATCGAGTCGCCTCAGCCGATCGCCAACGTCAACACCCCCGCGGACTTGCTCGCGCTGTGACCCGGCGCGACGAACCGGTACGGATCATCCACCATGATCGAGCCGATAAGGCAATCCGCGCGGTCGCGGTCGAAGCGCCAGTCGCAATCGAAGTCGACGGCGTCGGCTATGCCGTCATGATGGCGACGCCTTCAGACCTCGAAGCTTTCGCGACCGGCTTCGCGCTGACCGAGCGGCTGGCCGACACGATCGACGACGTCGTCGATGTCGATCCGTTCGAAGCCGAGGCGGGGTGGATCGTCCGCGTGACGCTGCACGATCGGTGCAAGGGGCGGATCCACGACCGAGTCCGCCACCGGACCAGCGATACCGCCTGCGGGCTATGCGGGATCGCCGGCCTCGAGCAGGTCCAGCGTCCGGTTGCCGCCCCCGCGCCGCCGCCGGTCGCCGGCAAAGGCGCGATCTTCGCCGCGCTCGACCACCTTCGCGCGCGTCAACCGCTGAACGCCGCCACCGGCGCGGTCCATGGTGCCGCCGCATGCGATCCGACCGGCACCATCGTCGCGACCTTCGAGGATGTCGGCCGACACAACGCGCTCGACAAGCTGATCGGCTGGCTGGCGATCGATCGCCGCGCGGTCGACGGGTTCGTCCTCGTAACCTCGCGGCTGAGCTTCGAGATGGTGGACAAGGCGCTGGTCGCGCGCGCGCCGATGCTGGTCGGCATCTCCGCGCCGACCACGATGGCGATCGATCATGCACGCGCGCACGGGCTTACCCTGATCGCGCTGGCGCGACCGGATGCGGCACTTGCAGTGGTCGATCCGTACGCGATATTCGCGCGTGGTAGCGAAGGAGGGACTTGAACCCCCGACCCCAGGATTATGATTCCCGTGCTCTAACCAGCTGAGCTACTTCGCCCCGACACGGGCCCGCACTCGCGAGGCGCGGGCTATAGGAACGGTGCCGTAACCGGTCAAGCGAACATGTGGTGCGACAGCGGCTCCCACGGCCCGCCGCGATACCACCACGCGCCCAGCCCCGCGATCTCGACGTCGCGCACCACGAACCCCTGCGACAGCGTGGCGAGCAGGACCTTGGCGACCGGCGGCGCGACCTTGTTCTGGATGGTGACGTGCGGCCGCCAGCCGCCCGCATCCTGCGGCGTCAGCATACCCGTGAAAGCGTCCGCCAACCGCGCGCGGAGGGCCAGGAGGTCCGGCGAGTCGATCCGGTAGGCGACCCCGCGACCAAGCGACATCAGCCCGCTCACCCGCGCCACCGGCGCGTGCACGCCCCGCGTCTCGCCGGTCAGCCGGTGCTTCAGTTCCTGCACCATCGACGGCGGCAGATGATGAAACAGCGTCAGATGCGCGTCGAGCCGGTTGCGCTCGGGCGGAAAATGCGTCCGCCGCATCGTGTCGAAAAAGGCGGTGTCCGCGCGACCGAACAGCGCGGTGACGATGATCGGGGCCGGAACCAGGTCGCTCAAATCTCGACCTGGCTACCAAGTTCGACGACCCGGTTGGTCGGCAGGCGGAAGAACTCCATCGCGCTTTCCGCGTTGCGCAGCATCCACGCGAACAGCTTCTCGCGCCAGATCATCATGCCCGGCCGGTCGGCCGCGAGCAGCGTCTGGCGCGACAGGAAGAAGCTCGTGTCCATCATCTTGAACGCCGCGCCGCATCCGCTGACCAGGCGCAGCGCGGCGGGCACGTCGGGCTCCTCCATGAACCCGTAGCGAAGGACCATACGGTGGAAGCCCTCGCCCAGGCTTTCCAGCGTCGACCGGTCGTCCTCGGGCCAATAGGGCCGGTCGACGATCTTTACCGTCAGCAGGATGACTCGTTCGTGCAGGATCTTGTTGTGCTTCAGGTTATGCAGCAGCGCGTGCGGTACGCCGTCCGCGCTCGACGTCATGAATACAGCGGTGCCGGGCACGCGCGATGCGGAGCCGGCGGCGGAACCGATGAAGACCCTCATCGGCATTGCCGCTTCGCGCATCCGGTCGACCATCAGCTCGCGCCCCTTCGACCAGGTCGTCAGGATCGTGAACATGACCAAGCCGACGAGCAACGGGAACCAGCCGCCAGACGGCACCTTGGTCAGGTTCGCAGTGAAATACGCGCCGTCGACCACGAAGAACAGCGCGAGCAGCGGCAGCGCGGCGATCTTCGGCCAATGCCACAGCCGCGTCAGCACGATGCCGAGCATGCAGGTGTCGATCAACATCGCGCCTGTCACCGCGATCCCATAGGCATTGGTCAGGTTCGACGACGTCCGGAAGAAGATGACGAGCAGGATCACCATGGTCACGAGCAGCCAGTTGACGACCGGGATGTAGATCTGCCCGACCGTCACCGCACTGGTATGTTCGATCCGAAGTCGCGGCATGAAGCCGAGCTGGATCGCCTGCTGCGTGACGGAGAACACGCCCGAGATCACCGCTTGGCTGGCGATCACCGCTGCGGCGGTGGCGAGCAGAACGAGCGGCAGCTGCAGCCTGTCCGGTGCCAGTTCGTAGAAGGGGTTATGCAGCACCGACATGCCTTCGCGCAGCAGCAGCGCGCCCTGCCCCATATAATTCAGCATCAGCGCCGGCAGGACGAAGAACAGCCAGGAAATTCCGATCGGCCGCCGTCCGAAATGCCCCATGTCCGAATACAGCGCCTCCGCCCCCGCGACCGCCAGCACCACCGATCCCAATGCCAGGAACGCGCGCACCGGATCGCGAACGAAGAACGCGACGGCATAATGCGGCGACAGCGCCAGGAGAACGAACGGCGTCTTCACGATGCTGAACACGCCGAGCACCGCGATCGTCGCGAAATAGAGGAGCATGACCGGCCCGAAATAATAACCGACCCGCGCGGTCCCGTTCCGCTGGATCGAGAACAGGCACAGCAGGACGACGACCGCGGCCGGCAGCACGAGCGCGCCGAACGTCGGCGAGACGACGCTCAGCCCCTCGACCGCCGATACCACCGACACCGCCGGCGTGATCATGCTGTCGCCGAAGAACAACGCCGTCGCGAAGACGGCGAGCATCGCGATACCCTGGCTCCAGCGGCGAGTCTTCGTGCGTCCCGACACCAGCGCCAGCAGCGCCAGGCTGCCGCCCTCACCACGATTGTCCGCACGCATGATGATGGCGACATATTTGAAGGTCACCACGATCATCATCGACCAGAAGATCAGGCTGATGACGCCCATGATGTGCAGCGGATCGACCGCGAGCGCATGGTGCCCGGAAAAGGTTTCGCGGAATGCGTATAACGGGCTGGTGCCGATATCACCGAACACGACGCCGACCGCGCCGACCGCCAGCTTCGTCAGCCCGCTGCGACCCTCCGACGGGCCCGCGGGCAGGTCCGGCACGGCCGGGGATGGCGAGTCGGTCACCGGCGGTGCGGCTGGCCGCGAAGTTTGGCGTGCGATATCATGGCGTTGGCTGACTAGCCCCCTAGCCCGGTTTCACCCTCCATAACAGGCCCTCGAGGCACTGCAACGGGGACACGCCGGTGCGGCGTCGTTATAGGCGGCGGCGACAGATCATTCGGAGCGAAGCGATGCGAGTCGGCGTACCCAAGGAAATCAAGAACCACGAATATCGCGTCGGGCTGACGCCGCCGTCGGTGGCCGAACTGGTCGCCGCGGGACATGAGGTCGTCGTCGAGACGATGGCCGGCACGGGGATCGATTTCGAGGACGCGGACTATGTCGCGTCGGGCGCGACGATCCTGTCCGATCCGCAAGCGGTGTTCGCCGCCGCCGACATGATCGTGAAGGTCAAGGAACCGCAAGCCGGCGAGATCGCGCTGCTCGAGCCGCGGCATTTGTTGTTCACCTATCTCCATCTCGCCGCCGACAAGCCGCAGGCGGAGGGGCTGATGGCGTCGGGCGCGACGTGCATCGCCTATGAAACCGTCACCGACGGCCGCCGCGGACTGCCGCTGCTGAAGCCGATGTCCGAGGTCGCGGGGCGAATGTCGGTGCAGGTCGGCGCGCATTATCTGGAGAAGGAACAGGGCGGTCGCGGCGTCCTGCTGGGCGGCGTGCCCGGCGTCGCGCCCGCCAAGGTCGCGATCCTCGGCGGCGGCGTCTCGGGCGTCAACGCCGCGCAGATGGCGGTCGGGATGCGCGCGGATGTCACGATCTACGATATTTCGAACGACCGGCTGGCCGAACTCGACATGTTCTTCTCCAGCCAGATCAAGACCGCCTACGCTTCGAAGGCGGCGATCGCGGCGGCGGTCCGCCAAGCGCATCTCGTCATCGGTGCGGTGCTGGTGCCGGGGGCCGCGGCGCCGAAATTGGTGACACGCGAGATGCTGAAGACGATGAAGCGCGGCTCCGTGCTGGTCGACATCGCGATCGACCAGGGCGGCTGTTTCGAGACCAGCCACGCGACGACGCATGAGAATCCGGTGTTCGAGGTCGACGGCGTGATCCATTATTGCGTCGCCAACATGCCCGGCGCGGTCGCCCGCACCTCGGCGTTCGCGCTCAACAACGCGACGCTGCCATTCGCGCTGAAACTCGCCAATCTGGGCGCGGAAGCCGCAATGCAGGCCGACCCGCACCTCGCCGACGGGTTGAACGTCTACAAGGGCAAGATCGCGTACAAGGCGGTCGCGGATGATCTGGGTTTACCGTTCGAGGCTTGGGCCGCCTGACACGGAACGAACGCGGAACACCGGGGTTGGTACGGGCGAAAGGAATCACCGATGACCGACAGCCACGCCAATCCCAAGGATCACCCGACCGGCAATGCCGAAAAGAACCCCGACGACTGGACGACCGGCGCCGAAGCGATGACCGGCGCGCAGGCCAGTTATCTCAAGACGCTATCGGAGGAAGCGGGCGAGGCGTTCGACGACAGCCTGACCAAGGCCGAGGCGTCGAAGCGGATCGACGCGCTACAGGCGAAGACCGGGCGGGGGGTTTAAGGCGACAGCCTGACCAAGGCCGAGGCGTCGAAGCGGATCGACGCGCTACAGGCGAAGACCGGGCGGGGGGTTTAAGGCGACAGCCCCTCTCCCGTCGGGAGAGGGGCGTTCACCGCTCCCCGCGCCGCTGGAACGACAGGAACCGATCCAGCAACATCAGTCGCACCGCGATATCGCGGCGATACGAAGTTCCAGCGGGCGACAGGCGCAGCGCACGCGTCCAATAACGGTCCGCCTCCGCAAAATCGCCTGTCCGGATATAGGCCAGTCCCGCGAAGAAGGGCGGACCCGGATGAAGCGGTGCCAGACGCATCGCCTGCTGGAATGCGAACAACGCCGGGGGCGAGACGCGGCCGCCGTCATGCGCGGCATAAGTGGTGCCCAATTGCGTCCATAATGCCGCGCTTTGCGGATAATGGCGAATCCCACCGAGCACCGCCTGCACCGCCGCACGTCTTTCGCCCGCCCGCTCCATCGCGTCCGCGGCGATCATGTACGCGCCGTCGCCCGTGAAGCGTCCGAACAGCCGGTCGCGCAAATCGGCGATCATCGGGTCGTCCGGGATCGCGACGGCATCGGGCGTGGCACCGCGGGCCGGCATCGTCGGTCGGCCTTGCAACGCATAACCGGCCGCGCCGAGCATCAGCGCGGCACCGACCATCGTCCACAACAGCCGCGGCACCCGGAGCAGCAGCATCGCGCCAAGCGTCCCCGCCCCGATCACCGCGAGACAGACCCAACCCATCAGCGCCGCCGCCGAAAGCTGCCGCGTGCGATCAGCGCGCCCGCCGCCAGCAGCGCGATCGGTGCGAGCCACAACGGCCATGACGCCGCGAACGGCGGATCATAGCTCACATAATTACCGTAACGCGCGACCAGCCATCCGCGGATCGACTCCGCGCTTTCCCCCGCGGCGATCCGCGTACGCACCAGCGAGCGCATGTCCCCCGCCATCGACGCGTCGCTGTCGACGATCGACTGGCCCTGGCAGACGACGCAGCGAAGCGACAGCATGAGCGCCTTCGCCCGCGCCTCCGCGGCCGGATCGCGGAGCTGCACATTGGCAAAGGGGGCGTTGCTCGGCGGCTCCGCGGCGAGCGTAGCGGGGATCAACGCCAGCAGCATCGGCACCAACGGGCTGGACGCGTGCTTCATGCGCCGCGGACCGCGGCGGCGATTTCGGCGATATCGTCGTCGCGGATGCCGCCGACATGCTGCAGGACGATCCGCCCCTTGCCGTCGATCACGAAGCTTTCCGGTACGCCGGACGACCCGAGCGACAGCTGCACCCGACCCATCCTATCGTCGCCGATCCGTGCATAGGGATTGCCGCCCGCCGCCAGAAAGTCCGCGATATCGGCAGGCTTGTCATGGACGGCGACGCCGTCGATCTCGATCCCCATCGCCTTCAGTCGCAACAGCTGCGGTGCCTCGGCGATGCAGGGCACGCACCAGCTGGCGAAGATGTTCACCAACCGTGGATGACCGTCCGCGAACATCGCGGTGGCAATGCCGGGCCGGTCCGGGGCGATCGGCTTCAGCGCGAAATCGGGCATCGCCTTGCCGACCAGCGCGGAACGGACCGTCCGGTCGGCGGGCCGATAGAGCTGGATCGCGACGACCGCGACGACCGCCAGGAACGCCGCCAGCGGTAGCCACCGTAGCCAATGTCTCACGCCCACACCGCCCGCGCCGCCGCCCGCCGCTCGCGCCGCAACCGGCCGAGCAACGACAGCGACCCGCCTGCCGCGACCAACGCGCCGCCGGCCCAGATCAGCGTTACGAACGGCTTCCACCACAGCCGCAACTGCCAGCGCCCCTGCCCGTCCGGTGCACCGAGCACGGTATAAAGCTGCCCGTCCCAGACCGTCGCGATGGCGCTTTCGCTGGTACCCGTCGGCGGATCGGCAAAATAGCGCGCCTGGGGCTGCAGCCGGATGACGTCGTCGCCGCGGCTGGCGGTCAGTTCGGCCTGGAGCGCCGACCAGTTCTGGCCGATCACCGGGGTGATACCCGTGAGCACGACGCTGTACGGCCCGACGCGGTGCGGCTCGCCGATGCGGACCGCCACCAGAGTCTCCTGCGTGAACGCGCTGTCGCTCGCCATCCCGGCAAGGCTGACCGCGATGCCCAGATGCGCCAGCACCATGCCGTAGGTGAACAGCGGCGTACGGGCGAGGTTGCGCTTCCACAGCGGCGAGATGCTCGCCACCGCCACCCCCGCCGCGATCGCCAGACCGGCGAGCGGCAGGATGCCGATCCCGCCGCCGAACAACGCGAACGCAACCGCGACGACGCACGCCGCCACGATCGGCCAGATCGTCCGCCCCAGCACGACCTGCGCGTCGTCACGCCGCCAGCGAAGCATCGGCCCGACTGCCATGACGCACAGCAGGATCAGCGCGATCGGCCCCACCGTCTTGTCGAAAAAGGGCGCCCCGACCGACAGCTGCACCCCGTACGCCGCGGCGACGAGCGGGTAGAGCGTGCCGATCAGCACGATCCCTAATATCACCGTCAGCAGCAGGTTGTTCGCAACCAGCGCGCCTTCCCGGCTCACCGGTTCGAAGACATTGCCCTGCCGGACCGTCCCCACGCGAAGCGCGAACAGCAGCAGCGCCCCGCCGATATAGATCGCCAGCAGCGCGAGGATGAACGCGCCGCGCCGCGGATCGACCGCAAAAGCATGGACGCTGGTCAGGATGCCGGATCGGACGAGGAACGTCCCGATCATCGACATCGAAAACGCGACGACGGCGAGCATCACGGTCCAGGCGCGGAGGCCGTCGCGCGTCGCCAATACCGTCACCGAATGGAGGAGCGCGGTCGCTGCCAGCCACGGCATCAGCGACGCGTTCTCGACCGGGTCCCAGAACCACCATCCGCCCCAACCGAGATCGTAATAGGCCCAGTAGCTGCCCGCGGTGATCCCGAGCGTCAGGAATATCCACGCCCCCAGCACCCAGGGCCGCATCGCCCGCGCGAACGCCGGACCGACGTCGCGCGTCACCAGCGCACCGACGGCGAAGGAGAACGCCACCGACAACCCGACATAGCCGACATACAGCGTCGGCGGGTGGAACGCCAAGCCGGGGTCCTGCAACAGCGGGTTAAGCCCCTGCCCATCGGCCGGCCCCGGCCACACCCGCGCGAACGGGTTGGAGGCGAAGAGCAGGAAGGCATAAAATCCCAGGGCGATCGCCGCCTGCGCGCCAAGCGTCGCGACCAATGTCCGCGGCGGTAATCGACGTTCGAGGATGGCGACCGCCCCGCCCGCGATGCCCAGGATCGTGACCCAAAGCAGCATCGATCCCTCGTGATTGCCCCAGACGCCGGCGAATTTGTAGATCCAGGGTTTTGCCGAATGACTGTTCTCGACGACCAGCTGAACCGTCATGTCTGAATCCAGAAACACCGCGATCAGGCACGCCATCGCAACCAGCACCAGCACCCCTTGCAGGATCGCGACCGGCCGTACCGACGCGATAAGGTCGTCCTCGGTCGCTCCGTTCGGGCGCGCGAGGGCAAGGATCGCAAGCACCAGCTGCAAGGTCGCCAGCGCGCCGGCGAACCAGAGCGAACTGAGGCCTGCTTCGGCGGTCATGAATGCATCCCGACAACCGCCAGTTGCCCCACCCCGGCGAAGGCCGGGCCCCAGTTGCCACGCACGCGCAACGGCGCGAACCGCCAGCCAACCGAAACCTGCGCAACTGGGCCCCGGCCTCCGCCGGGGTGGGAGAAGGATAAAGCCATCACTGCACCAGCGACTTCGTCTCGTGCATCGCGCCCGCCACCTGCGGCGGCATGTATTTCTCGTCGTGCTTGGCGAGCAGGTTCGACGCGACGAACAGGCCGCTCGGCTGGAACGCGCCTTCCGCGACCACGCCGGATCGTTCGCGAAACAGGTCCGGCACGATACCGGCAAACACCACCGGCGTCGTCGCGCGGCCGTCGGTCACGATGAAATGTACCGTCACGCCGTCGGCGGCGCGCTTGACCGATCCGCCCGCGACCATCCCGCCAAGCCGCACCGCACGGCCGAGCGGTAGTCCGGCCTTCGCCACGTCGGATGGCGCGTAGAAGAACGACGCCTGGTCTTTCAGCGCCGACAGCGCCAACGCCCCAGCCCCCGCCACCGCGCCGACCGCCAGTAACGCCAGCGTCAGCCGCTGATGCTTCGCCTTCACTTCTCCGCCCTCGCCATCGCCAGATAGCTGACGATCAGCAACGCGGCCGCGCCGCCGATCGTCACGGCATAGGCCGCGACCACGAACGACCATTGGTTCATATCCGCGCCATCCGCCGCATCCGCGCCTCGGCCTTCGCGGTCGCCAGCATCGCGCGCATCCGCATCAGGACGATGCCGGCGAACAGGGCCGTGAACCCCGCCAGCATGAACCATAACGGCCACAGGATCGACGGATCGATCGTCGAGCGAGTCAACCCGATGCTTTGCCCCTGGTGCAGCGTGTTCCACCAAACCACCGAATAGCGGATGATGGGGAGCAGGACCGTTCCCGCAATGCCGAAGATCGCCGGTACGCGTCCGTCGCCGCCGCCGTCCGAATCCGCCTTCGCGAGCGCAATATAGGCGAGATAGACGAAGAACAGGAGCAGCATCGACGTCAGCCGCCCGTCCCATTCCCACCATGTGCCCCAAGTCGGCCGCCCCCAGATCGATCCCGACGCAAGGCAGATCGCGGCGAACACCGCCCCCGGCACCGCGATCGCGCGCGCTGCGATGCCAGCAAGCGGGTGCCGCCACACGAGCAATGCGATGCTGGCGACCGCGATCCCGCTCCATCCACCCATACCGAGCCAGGCGGCGGGGACGTGGACATAGAGGATCCGCACCGTCTCGCCCTGCAGATAATCGGGCGGCGTCCGCGTCAGCCCGGCCCAGCAGCCGACCGCGATCAGCACGATCCCGCCCCAGCTCAGCAGCGGCGTCAGCGGCTTGGCGAGCCGCAGGAAACGGGCCGGGTTGGCGAGGGCGTGGAGGGTGGGCATCCGTGGCGGATCAGTAAGGGGATTTGCGCGCGGCGTCACCCACCATCCGCCATCCGCCATCCGCCATCCCTCATTCGTCATGCCGGGCCTGTCCCGGGGTGACGGGGGTTTGTGTGGGGCGGTTAGGTGAGCCGATCCTAAGCCGTCACCGCGCCGTGGCAATGCTTGTACTTGTTCCCCGACCCGCACGGGCACGGCGCATTGCGGCTGACCAGGCCCTGCCATTCCGCAGGATCCTGCCCGAAAGCCGCGGGATCGGGTTGCGGGATCTGCAATGGCGGCAATTGCGTGGTCACCCGACCGAACGTCCCGCCGTCTATATCCGCCGAATCGTCCATCCCCGTGAACGGATCGAAATGCGTCGTGATGAAATCGGGCAACTCGGGCAAAGCCGGCGGCATCTGCGTATGAAATTCCGCGAAGGCGATCGTCTTCGTCACGTCGGTACGGATATTGTCGAGCATCCGCTGGAACAGCGAGAACGCCTCCTGCTTATATTCGTTGATCGGCGTCTTCTGCGCATAGGCGCGCAGGTGGACGACCTGGCGCAGTGCGTCGAGCGTCGACAGATGCTCCTTCCAGTGATGGTCGAGATTCTGCAGCAGGATCGACTTCTCGACCGAGGTCCAGGTCTCTTCCGACAGGTCCGCCGCCTTCTGCTTCACGCTCGCATCCGCCAGTTCGCGGACCCGCTCCTCGACCAGTTCGGGGTCGATCTCCTCCTCCTTCAGCCAGTCATCGATCGGCGGGGTCAGGTTCAGCACCTCGGCTAGACTTGTCTTCATCCCCTCGACGTTCCACTGCTCGGGATAGCTGTTCGGGGGGCATGCATCGCCGACGATCGTGTTGACCGTTTCCGTGCGCATATCCTCGACCATCTCGCCGACGCCGTCCGCGTCCATGATGTCGCTGCGCTGTTCGTAGATGACCTTGCGCTGGTCGTTCATCACGTCGTCATATTCGACGACCTGCTTGCGGATGTCGTAATTGCGTGCCTCGACCTTCTTCTGCGCGGTCTCGATCGCCTTCGACAACCACTTGGAGCCGATCGCCTCGCCGTCCTCGATGTTCGATCGCATCATGCGCGCGAACAGCGTGTCGGGGCCGAAGATCCGCAGCAGATCGTCATCGAGGCTGAGATAGAAGCGCGACAGTCCCGGATCGCCCTGCCGCCCGGACCGGCCGCGTAGCTGATTGTCGATCCGTCGGCTCTCGTGCCGCTCGGTGCCGAGCACGAACAGGCCGCCGGCGTCGAGCACCGCCGCCTTCTCCGCCTTGATCTCGGCGTCGATCGTCGCGGCGCGCGCCTCGTAGTCGGGCGTTCCGGCGACGAGATGGGGGTGTTCGTCCAGCATCCGGAATTCCAGGTTGCCGCCAAGCTGGATGTCGGTCCCGCGGCCCGCCATGTTGGTCGCGATCGTCACGGCTCCCTTGCGACCCGCCTGCGCCACGATGTGCGCCTCCATCTCGTGGAAACGCGCGTTCAGCACCTTGTGCTCGACCTTTTCCTGGCTGAGGAATTCGCTCAGCAATTCGGACTTCTCGATCGACACGGTACCGACCAGCACGGGCTGGCCCTTGTCGGCATGGGCGCGGATCTTCTTGGCGATCGCGCGGAACTTGTCCGCGGTGTCCTTGTAGAACTCGTCTTCCTCGTCCTCGCGCTTGACGGGCACGTTGGTCGGGATGCTGACCACGTTCATCTTGTAGATGTCGTAGAATTCCGCTGCCTCGGTCGCCGCGGTGCCGGTCATGCCGCTGAGTTTGGGATACATGCGGAAATAATTCTGGAAGGTGATCGACGCCATCGTCTGGTTTTCGGGCTCGATCGTGACACCCTCCTTGGCCTCGACCGCCTGGTGGAGTCCGTCGGACCAGCGCCGCCCGTCCATCATGCGGCCGGTGAATTCGTCGATGATGACGACCTTGCCGTCCTTGACGATGTAATCGGTATCGCGCTTGAACATCATGTTCGCGCGCAGCGCCTGGTTCAGATGGTGGACGACCTGCGTGTTCTCGAAATCATACAGGTTCTGCCCTTCGAGCAACCCGGCGGTCTCCAGCATCCGCTCGACCTTCTCGGTCCCGTCCTCGGTCAGGATGATCGACTTCTGCTTTTCATCCTTCTCGTAATCGATCGGTTCGAGCAGCTTCACGACCGCGTTGACCTGCATGTACAGTTCCGACTTGTCGTCGGTCGGACCCGAGATGATGAGCGGCGTGCGCGCCTCGTCGATCAGGACCGAGTCCACCTCGTCGACGATCGCCATCGCGAACGGCCGCTGCACCATCGACGCGCGATCGTACTTCATGTTGTCGCGCAGATAATCGAAACCGAACTCGTTGTTCGTGCCATAGGTGATGTCGGCGTTATACGCGTCGCGACGCTGTTCGTCGCTGAGGTTGGGCACGATGACCCCGACGGTCAGCCCGAGGAACTTGTAGACCTGCCCCATCCACTCCGAATCGCGCGCGGCGAGATAATCGTTGACGGTGATGACATGCACGCCCTTGCCGGGCAGCGCGTTGAGATAGGTGGCGAGCGTCGCGACCAGCGTCTTGCCCTCGCCGGTGCGCATCTCCGCGATCTCGCCGCGGTGCAGGACGATCCCGCCGACCATCTGCACGTCGTAATGCCGCTGCCCGAGCGCGCGTTTCGCCGCCTCGCGCACCGTCGCGAAGGCTTCGGGCAGCAGGTCGTCGAGCTTGGTGCCTTCCGCAAGCCGCTCGCGGAAGAGGACGGTCTGGTGCGCAAGCTGCTCGTCCGACATCGCGCTCAGCGTCGGTTCGAACGTGGCGATCTTCGCGAGGATAGGGTTCAGCGACTTGACGTAGCGGTCGTTGGACGACCCGAAAATGGATTTGGCGAGGCCACCGAACATGGGGATTTCCTGAGATTGCGATGCGCGGCTGTCGGATGGACAGTCGCGTAGGAGAAAAGGGGGAGAAAAGCGGACCGCGGTCCGGATCGACGTCGCGCTATTCGCGCCGACGGTTCGCCCAAAAGTCGATCGAGACGACGCGAACGAATGCGACCGCGGCTTCCATCGCAGCGGACGCGACCAGCTTCGGCAAAGGCACCACCGGCCGCTGCGCGATCAGCGCCGCCGCAGCCCGTGCGGGTTGCACGGCGACAGACCGCGCCGCCACCGCCTGCGCGACCTCGGGCCGACGCACGGCCGACCCGATGCCAGTCAGCGCGGACAGCAGGGCGGATAGGAGGATGAGCAGATTCATCGTTGCATGCCACTTAGGCGAGGGTAAGCGCGGCGTCCACTCACCACAGGCTACGTACGGGATATCGCCGAATCATCGCATCGGCAGTGACGAGCGTCAGGTTGTCATGGATCGCATGCGCGATCAGCATCCGATCGACGGGGTCGCGGTGCAACATCGGCATCGTGGCAAGGAGACGCCAGATGTCCAAAGGAAGCGGCAGAATAGTCGCCTCGATACGCGTCGAGATTTGCTCGATACCCGAGATAGTCCGAAACGCCCACGCTGATGAAGGTCGGAAGATTCGAATGCTACGACGGCGCTGACGAAAATGCGATTTGCGACATCCTCGATTGCTTCACGTGCGCGTGCCGTCAGCCGTCGGTCTTCGGCACCGATCCAAACTAAGACCTGTGTATCAAGCAGCAGGGCCAAATTTACGCTGCCACCGTTCCTCCAGCTCCTCGTCGGTCATCGAAGGCGGAATGTCCAAATCGAAACCCTTCAGTTCTTCCTTCCACATCCCGAATGCCGATTTCCGCAGGGCGCGACGGCGTTCGATCTCGCTATCGGCTTCCCCGTCGATCGGCACGATCCGCGCCTGCCAGCTGCCTATCTGACCCAACACGACGTCCTCGCCACGCACGACGGCGGCGACCAGTTCCGCCAGCCGCTTCTCCGCCTCGCTGATGGTTACGTGGATCGTCATGCCGGCAGGCTAAATGCCGGGTTCGACACGGTCAAGCACTGGCAGCGCGGCGGACCACTGACTATGGCGATACGATGGAACCCTCCCCGCTCGCCATTCCCTTCCCGGACATGCCGCCGATCGCTGGCGTAACGCTCCGCGTCGCGCGTGCCCGCTACAAGCTGTGGGATCGCTGCGACCTGACCTTCGTTACGCTAGCTCCCGACACGACCGTCGCGGGTGTCTTGACCAGCAGCCGATGCCCCTCGCCCGAGGTCGAATGGTGCCGCCGTGCGCTGACCCTCGGACAGGCGCGCGCGCTCGTCGTCAATGCCGGCAATTCCAACGCCTTTACGGGCAATCGCGGCCGCGCCGCGGTGGAGGCGATCGCGGCGCGGACCGCGGGGCATCTGGGTTGCCAGCCATCGGACGTGTTCGTCGCCTCGACCGGGGTGATCGGCGTGCCGCTGCCGGTCGACAAGGCGGAGGCCGGGCTCGACGCCGCGTTCGCAGCCGATACCTGTACCTGGGAAGATGCCGCCGGGACCATCGGGACGACCGATACCTTTACCAAGGGCGCGGTAACGACCGCGGTCATCGGCGACCGGACGGTAACGCTGGCCGGGATCGTCAAGGGGTCGGGCATGATCGCGCCCGACATGGCGACGATGCTCGGCTTCATCTTTACCGACGCCGCAGTCGCGCCCGATTTCCTGCAGCGCGCGCTGACCGCCGCGAATGCACCAAGCTTCTCGTGCATCACGGTCGACGGCGATACGTCGACCAGCGATACCGTGCTCGCCTTCGCGACGGGCGCAGCGGCGAACGCGGTGCTGGCCGACGACGACAGCATCGGCGCGGACGCGTTCCGCGCGGCGCTGGCCGACCTGTGCCACCAACTCGCCATGCTGGTGGTGCGCGACGGCGAGGGCGCGCGGAAGCTTATCGCGATCACGGTCGACGGCGCGGAAAGCGACCGCAGCGCGCACCGGATCGCGATGTCCATCGCCAATTCGCCGCTGGTGAAGACCGCGATCGCGGGAGAGGATGCCAATTGGGGCCGGATCGTCATGGCGGTCGGCAAGGCCGGCGAACCCGCCGAGCGCGACAGACTATCGATCCGCTTCGGCAATACGCAGGTCGCACGCGATGGCGTGGCGGTGGAAGGATATGACGAGGCACCGGTAACTGCCCATCTGCGAGACCGTGAGATCGAGGTCGGTGTCGACCTGGGTCTGGGCGAGGGCCGCGCGACCGTCTGGACCTGCGACCTGACGCACGGCTACATCAGCATCAACGGCGACTACCGGAGTTGAAGTGCGGCCGCTCGCTCACTCGAGTCAGGTCCGGACCGCTTGCAGACAGGAGTGACCCGCCGATGTGGTACGTCGGATCCCATCAGACTGGAAGCCCGCGTAGGAGTGCCCCCTTCCGGAGCGGGTTTCGGCCATCCAAGCCCGTGCGCCGCGCGGCGAGGGCGTCCGCGATCATCCTCGCCTCGATCGGCTCGCCGGCGGCGACCCCGGCGATGCCGCGGGCAACGACCGGCCAAAGGGCCGAGGTGCCGATCCGGGAGGTGGTGCTGGGCGACGGCACGCGCCGTTACGGTGTGTCAATCGTGATCGGGACGACGCGCGTCGAGGCGGGGCTGGACACCGGGTCGACGGGCCTTCGCGTCTTGCCGACCGGGCTTGCACAGGAAGACGTTCGGCCCACACCCGCAACGGACTATATGGAATACGGCGGTGGCGTGCGGCTGGACGGCAACGTTGCCGAGGCGTCCGTCGCGGTCGGTGCGCTGCGCGGAAACGCCACGCTGCAACTGGTCCGGGCCGTGTCGTGCGTCCGCGGCAAGGCAGATTGCACCGCCGCCGCGGTCTCGTTCGCCCGCTACCGCATCATGGGTGGCGACAAGCCGGATGAGGGCTTCGCGGCCATACTCGGCATCAACATGGGTGCCGCTGCGGACGTCGCAAACCCGCTGCGCGGCCTCGGCGCGCATCGCTGGATTATCGACCTGCCGCGCCCGGGCGAACCCGGCCCCGGCCGCCTCGTCCTCAATCCCACCGAAGCCGAGACGGCGGGCTACGCGCCCGTCGAGATCGTCGACAGCTTCGCAGCGGCGCGAGGCTCGCTCCACGATGCCGTGCGCGGCTGCCTCGTAAACGGAACCAGCCGGGAGAAGACTTGCGGCGCGGTGGTGCTCGACATCGGCGATCCGGGGCTGCGGATCGTCAGCGCCAACACACCCGCCGGGCCATGGCCCGGCGGGACGCCGATCACGCTGTTCTTCGCGGACGCGGCCGGGCATGTCCACACCGCAGAGCAGGCGACGATCGGCATGGATCAGACAACGACGCTTGTCTTCGAGAACCGTCCCGGTGCCCACCAGCCGTTCATCCTGACGGGCGTGCTTCCCTACCTGTCCTATTCCGTGCTGTACGACCCGGAACACGGCACGATCGCCTTCAAACCGCGATCGAAGCTTGCGGGAGCGCCATTCGCGTTGCCGACGGATTGAATGGCGCCGGCCCGCTGCGCCGCGGAGCGGTCGGCCCGCAGGCCGCCCGCCTCACCTACGCCAGCTCGCCTTCCAGCCACGCCTTGATCCGCCCCTTGGGCTCCGCGCCGACCTTCGTCGCAGCGGGTGCGCCGTCCTTGAACAGGATCATCGTCGGAATGCCGCGTACGCCGTATTTGCCCGGAGCATCTGGGTTTTCGTCGATGTTCAGCTTCGTGATCGTCACCCGTTCGCCGAGTTCTTCGGAAATTTCCTCCAGGCTCGGCCCGATCATCTTGCACGGCCCGCACCATTCGGCCCAGAAATCGACGAGCACCGGGCCATCGGCCTTCAGGACGTCGGCGTCGAAGCTGGCGTCGGTGATCTGCTTGGTGGCCATGATGAAATTCTCCTTGTCGCCAATCAATCTAGGGGGTGCGACCGCCGCCCTCAAGCGCCATCGGCCAAGCTTTGCTCGGTCGCGCGCAAGGCGGGCTTGTTCGCGGCCAGCAGATCGGGCGGCAACGGGATCGGCATCGGCCCCGCGGTGTAGACCAACGTCGCCTCGACCCGCCGCCCCGGGAAGATCACTTCCAGCGCCGCGACATAGGCCGCCATCTGCCGCACATGGAATTCGGGCACGTCGGCCAGCCCCGCCGGAACCCGCCGCCCGGTCTTGAAATCGACGACGTGCACCAGGTCGGGCGCGACGAGCAGCCGGTCGACCGTCCCCGACACGACGGTTCCATCCGGCAAGGTCGCCGCGATCGGCACCTCGGCAAGCGCATCCGGCGCGAACATCGCGGCGAAGCGTGCGTCCTCGATCACCGACAGCACCCCGTCGACGATCGCTGCGCGCGTGCCGCGATCGGCGACCCCTCCCGCCTCCTGCAGCCAACGATCGGCGGCGGCGCGGCGCGCATCGGGCGCGACCGGAGGCAGGCGTTCGAACAGCGCGTGGACCAGCCGGCCGCGCTCGGCCGCAGCCTGCATCGCGACGGTCGGCGGCGGATCCGACGTCGCGTCCTCCCCGAGCGACGATGGCGTCAGCGGTCGCGAGGGGCGCGGGTCGGCGGGCGGTGCACGCCGGACCCATTCGGGAAGCATCGCGCGCGCATCCGGGGCCGTGGCCCGCCGGTCGTCGATCCGGACCGGCGGTTGCGGCGTCCGGCCGACGAACACCCGCTCCCCCTCGCCCGTCACGCCCAATGCGGTCAGCGCGCGATCCGCGGCGGCGTACCAGCTCGACACCGGCGGTAACCCTCCCGCTCTCGGCCCGAGCGACCCGGCGATGACCAACCGCTCCTCCGCGCGTGTCGACGCGACGTAGAACAGCCGCCAATGCTCCGCGAGGTCGCGCGCTTCGGCTGCCGTCATGGCGTCGTCCAGCGGACCGCCCCGCTCCGACGCGCGCGGCCGGAACACGGGGATCGGGGCGTCCATCCCGTCGGGCGTCCAGCGCAGGACCGATCGCGGCGATTTGGCGGGATCGACGGTCGCGTCCGCCAGGATGACCAACGGTGCCTGCAATCCCTTCGCGCCGTGCGCGGTCATCACCCGCACCGCATCGAGCGGCTGCGACGGATCGCGGACGATGTCGACATCGCCGCGGTCGAACCAGTCGAGGAAGCGTTGCAGCGACGGCGTGGTCGCGACCTCGAAATCGAGCGCGGCGGCCAGCAATTCCTCGATCGGATCGCGCGCCTCCGCGCCAAGCCGGTGAACGAGCTTGCGCCGCCCGTCGAGCGCGCCGGACAGGATATCCTCGAGGAACCGGTACGGCGTGGTCACATCCGCCCGCGCCAGCATCGCCCGCAGCGGCGCGAGCCGGTCGTCGCTCTGCGTATCGCGCAGGTGCCGCCACAGGCTGCCCCCGGCGCGGGGCGCCGCCGCCATCAGTTCCTCCTGCGTCCAGCCGATCAACGGCGATACGAGCAAACTCGCCAGGCTGAGATCGTCCTCCGGCTGAAGCACGAACCGGATCGCGGCGAGCAGATCCTGCACCGCCAGCGGCGCGTTGAGCCGCAACCGGTCGACGCCTGCGACCGGCACGCCTTCCGCATATAACCTTGCGACGACGAGCGAAGCCAGGTCGCCGCGCCGCTTGACGAGAATCATGATATCCTCGGGCCGCAGCCGCCGCCCCTTGCTTTCCAGCATCAGCCCGTCGTCAAGCCATCGCTTGATCGCGCGGGCGATATCGATCGCAAGCTTGCGCACCGCGTCGTCGATCCAGTCCTCCTCGTCGCCGTCACTTCCGCCGACCACGACGGGAGGCCAGAGCGTCACCGTCCCCGGGCCAGGCACTTCGCTGGCATGCGCGTCGATGACGGCGATCTCGCCCAATCCCGGCGCGGGGATCGCATCGATCGCGGCATCGACGAATTCGAGGACCGCGCGGGTGGAGCGAAACGAATGCGTAAGGACGAGCTGCTGGAACGGCAGCCCGCGATCCTCGGGCGGCGTGTCGTCATCGCCGAGCGCAAGCGCCGCCTGCCCGGCGAAACGCCGCTCCGCCCAGGCGAAATTGATCGGGTCCGTCCCCTGAAACCCGTAGATCGCCTGCTTATAGTCGCCGACCGTGAACAGCGTCCGTGTCGACGGCGCGTAGATGCCGCGGCCGACGAAGAATTCCTCCGACAGCGCCTGCACGATCCGCCACTGGTTGAGGTTCGTATCCTGCGCCTCGTCGATCAGGACATGCTCGGTCGCCTGATCGAGCTTGAAGCGCACCCATTCGCCGATCCCCGGCTGCGCGAGCAACGCGACGGTGGTCGCGATCAGATCGTCGAAATCGACCGTCCCGGATCGGCGCTTCGCCGCGGCATAGGCGCGCGCATAATCGCGCCCGACGATCAGCGCGTCGGCGAGAAGGTCGGCATAAGCGGCACGGATCGCGAGCGACAGCAGTGCCGCGCAATGCCCGTGCATCGCGGTCGCCATGTCGGCATAGTCGATATGGACCGGTGCCTGCCCCTTGGCGAAGGACCGCAGGCCGCCATCGGCCCGCGCCCATACGAGATGCAGGTCGGCAAGCGTCGCCACCCGGTCGGCCGGGCTGCGTGCGAGCCAGGCGGCGACCGTATCGGCCCGGGCGAGCCCATGCTTCGTCCCCCAGTCGCGGTTCAGCCCGGCCACGACGTGCAGCGTCTCGGCATCGATCGAATCGTCGTCGCAGCCCGCCGCCATCGCCTCGTCGATATCGCCCGAGGGCAATTCCAGCGCACCGCGCAGCCATGGCCGGATACCGCTTGGCAAGGCCTCGAGCGCAGGACCGGCCCGCGCGCAGTCGAGCAGGAAACTTTCCGCGCCGCCCTCGCCCAGCCGGACGCTCAGTCGCCCGATCGTCTCGACCGGCCCTGCGCGACCTTCCCGCTCCGCATCCGCCAGCATGCCGGCAAGCGTCTCGCGCGCCAGCAGCGCCTCCTCGCGCGGTTCCAGCGGGCGGAAGCCGGGGACGATCCCCGCCTCGAGCGGAAATGCCGCGAGCATCCCCTGGCAGAAACCGTGGATCGTCTGGATACGTACCCCGCCGCCACGCGCATCGAGGACCTTGGCGAAGAGCGTCCGCGCGCGGGCCTGAAGCTCGGCGGTCGGGCGTTCGCCCAGCGCGTCCAGGTCGCGCGCGAGCATCGGCCCGGGCATCCGCACCCACGCCGCAAGTCGCCCGGCGATCCGCTGGGTCATCTCCGCTGCACCCGCCTTGGTGAAGGTCAGGCACAGGATCGCCGCCGGATCGGTCCCTTTCAGCAGCAGGCGGAACACCCGCGCCGCCAGCACCTGCGTCTTGCCGGTTCCGGCCGAAGCGGACAGCCAGACATGGGTGCCCGGATCGCTGGCCGCGGCCTGCCCCCCCTTCAGCGGCGGCAGCGGGCGATGCGGATCAGCGCTCACGACCGTACCATTCGTCGCGGCGCATCAGCTGGTCATATTCGGCATAGGGCGCATATTCCGGTACCAGCTTGGCGGTGAAGGGCTCGCTGCCGGTCAGCCATTTCCCCACCGCTGCGACGAAATTCGCCGCGGCGATCCCTGCGAAATCCGCGGTCCGGATCTTGTCCCGCGCGCCGGTCGGGTCGACCGGGCTGTCGACATAGCCGAACGCCTCCTTCTTCTTGGCCAGCGACCAATATTCATACGCCGCTGCGGTGCCGGCGATCCCGGGGAACCCGCCGCGCTCCGCGATCAGGCCGAGCAGTCCCAATTGCAGACTGAACCCGGCGCGCACCGCGGTGGCGGAGGGCGGCTTGCCGGTCTTGTAGTCGACGATGCCGATGCCGCCGTCGGCAAGCCGGTCGATCCGGTCGTAACGGCCCGACAAGGTCACCCCGGCGATCTCGATCTTCCCCTTCCCTTCCGCCGACAAGACGCTGCGGCCGTCCTGCGCGTCCTGCGTCAGTCGGGCCGCGATCCAGTCGATCGCCTCCATCAGTCGCGGCTGCCACAGTGCGCGCATCATCGGGTGAGTCCGCTCGTCCGCCAGCATCGCGCGCGCGCGGTCGGCGAGCTTGTCCACCGCGCAGGCATCCTTCGCCCACCATTGCTCGAGAATGTCGTGGACCGCGACGCCCCGCCACGCCGCGCTCGGGTCGGCATCGACCGGGTCGAGCGGCATCAGCCGCAGCACCCGACGCGCGTAGAAGGCATAGGGGTCGGCCTTCAGCCGATCGACCTCGGTCACCGATATGGCGGTCGGGCGCGACGCGGCCGGCGGCACCGGCGCGGGGCGATCCGCCGGCGCGTGCCCGGGTGGATCATCCAGCGTCCGCGTCCAGCCCTCGATCATCGTCGCCCGCTCGAACCGGTCGCCGGCCATCGCCGCCAGCCGCAGCCAGAAGCGCGACGCGATCGCCGGCGACGTCCCGCTCCGCCGCGCGCGCGTGACCATGACCTGCGGTGCCCCCAGCCCTTGCGCGAAATCATGCGCCGCCGCGCCGATCCGCCGCTCCAGCCCCGGCAGGCCGAGCACGTCGCGAATACGCGGCGCGAGCCACGGATCGGGCGCGGGTGCGTTCGGCCAGGTCCCCTCGTTCAGGCCACCAAGCACCACCAGGTCGGCTGCCTGCAACCGCGCCTCGATCAGCCCGTAGATCGCGAGCCGCGGCGGCCCGCCGCGCTGCACACGGACCGCGGTCTCGTCGAGCAGCGTCCGCAGCAGCGGTGCCAATCCTTCCGGTTCGGCCGAGTACGGTCCCGCCGGTGCCTCCGCCTCCAGATCGGCAAGGAATGCCGAAGCCTCGCGCCCGGCGACGCCCGACCAGATCGCATCGCCGCACAAGGCATCCGCGGTTTCGCGAAGGACCGCGATCATCGGCGCGAGCGGTTGCGGGCCGGTTGCCGCCATCGCCTCGACCGGCACGAGCAGCGCGGCAGCGGTGCGCCACCAGTCGCGCAGCGCCTCCGGCGCGCGTGCGTCCTCCAGATGCGCGCTTACGCCCGCGAGTCCCGGCGATGGTCGCGGTCCGCGCAGCGCCCGGTCGAGCCAGCGTACCCCGTCGAGCCACGCCAGCCGCTCACCCCCGCCGGTCACCAGCGGATGCTTGAGCAAGGCGAGCAGCGCGAGCGGCGCGAACCGCTGCGCTGCCGCTTCGGCGATGTCGAGCAGCAGCGTCCCCGGCGGCAGCAATGCGAGCGGCCGCCCGGCGGAATCGTCGATCGCGATGCCCCAGCGGCCCAGATGCGCGGCGACCCGGTTCGCCAATCCGCGATCGGGCGTGACCAGCGCCGCGGTCCGCCCCGGCACCTCCAGCGCCTCGCGAAGCGCCAGCGCGATCCCTTGCGCTTCGTCCGCCGGCGTTGCGAACTCGGCGACCGATACCCCCGCCAACCGCCGATCCTCGGCGCGCAGGTCGGTCCATCTGGCGGTGAATTCGGCCGGTGCCAGCGCATTGGCGATCGCGCGCGCGCGCGCCGGCGGTGCGTCGGGACCGTCCGAGGCGCCGCGCCAGCCCCGCACTTCGGTGCGCGCGACGCCGATCCGGTCGAGCAGCAGCTTGCCCTGATATTGCGGATGCGTCTCGATCGACCGCCGCCGCCGGCCGGTGACCGGGTCGGGCGTATGCGGACCGAGTGCATCCCACTCCGTGTCGGGCATCGCCGTATCCAGCCCGGCGAATACCACCTGCCCCCGCGGCAGTCGCGCGACGCAACGCAGCAGCCGCGCGACCGCGGGCGCGGTGTCGGTGATCGCAGCGGCACACACGAACGTCTGCGGCGGATCGGCACGCCAACGCTCCGCCAGCCGGTCGAGCAAGGCACCCCGCCGCGCGGCCGCGTCTATCCGTCCGAGCGCTGCCAGCTCGGCCGGCCAGCGATCGAGGACCACGCGGAACAGATCGAGCGAACGCTCCCAGTGCACCGCCAGTTCGGGGCCGAGTTCGATATCGCGCAGCCGGGCCGGCGGGACATCCTCGACCAGCAACTGGTCCAGCGTCCGCGCCAATTCGCCCGCCAGCCGCACCGCCTCGCCCGCATCGACGGAACGGCCCGTGCGCGCACGCTCCTCCGCGATCAGCCGCGCCAGGATCATCCGGCGCCTAAACGGCGCGACGGCGGGCAATGGGGGCGACGGTGCATCGACGGGGTCGAGCGCGACCCCGACCGCCTCGCCGAGATCCGGATCGCCAAGCGCCACCAGCCGCGGCAACAGCAGCGCCCCACCGCTTGCGCGCACGAACGCATCGGTCACTGCACGAACGCCGCGATTGTTGGGCAGCAGGATCAGGCCGCGGGCAAGCGCGGTCGGATCGGCGCGATCGATCCCGCGCATCAACCCGGCGACGAGCGCATCCGCGAACGACCGGTGCGCAGGGATCGTATAGATACGCGGCGAGCGCGGCTCAGCCATCGGCGAGCAGCGCCTCGGTCTTCGCGATCGCAGCCGGCGTCCCGACGTCGAACCACAGCCCCTGATGGACCTGCCCATAAGCGAGTCCCGCCGCGACCGCGCGGTCCCAGAACAGGTTGGTCGAAAACGCACCCTCGGGCCAGTCGACGATCAGCCGCGGATGGACGATCTGCACGCCGGTATAGGTGAACGGCGCGACCCGCCCGGGCTCGCGACGCGCGGTGATCCGGCCGTCGGGCGCGAGGTGGAAATCGCCCGAACCGGTGTGATTGTGCGCCCGCGCCAGCGGTACGACGAGCAGCAGCGCATCCATCGTCATATCGTCCCAGCGCGACGCGAGCAGCCGGATCGCGTCGACCGGCCCGTCGAGCCAGAGATTGTCGCTGTTGACGACCAGCAGCGGTTCGTCGGCGAACAGGTCGCGCGCCTTCACCAATCCCCCGCCCGTTTCCAGCAACGCGCCGCGTTCGTCCGATATCACGATCTCCAGCCCGTCGGCGTGCCGCCCGAGATGCGCCTCGAGCGCGTCCGCCAGATAATGCACGTTGACGATCACGCGCTCGACCCCCGCCGTGCGCAACCGATCGAGGACGTGATCGATCAGCGCCTTGCCCGCGACCTCCACCAGCGGCTTGGGCCGGGTCGCGGTCAACGGGCGCATCCGCTTGCCGATCCCGGCCGCCATCACCATCGCGGTTCTGGGCACGGTGCCGCCCGGTGCCGGCCGGATGCTCCGCAGGCGAGTCATGCCGCCAGCATCGCCGGATCGCCGCGCCATTCTGGCGGGATATGCGCATCGAACCAGGCGGCGACGGGGGCGAGCACGGGCTGCGACAGATCGCGCTCCAGATAGGCCCAGACACGCGGGCAGAGCGCCGCGTAGCGCGGCTTGCCGTCGCGCTTCCACAGTCGCGTGAAGATGCCGAGGATCTTCGCGTTCCGCTGCGCGCCGAGCACGTGATACGCGCCCATGAAGTCCTCCCCCGCGGCCGTCGCCATGCGGTAGCGCGCGATCATCGCCGCTTCGATCGACGGATCGACGTCGCGTCGCGCATCCTGCAGCAACGACACGAGATCATAGGCCGGATGCCCCGCCAGCGCGTCCTGGAAATCGAGCAGGCCGATCGCTCGCTCCGCCCCCACGAGCATCAGGTTCTCGGCATGATAGTCGCGCAATACGGTCACGGGGTCGGGTGCCAGCGCGTGAGCGAAGACCTGATCCCAGGCGGCGAGATACGCGTCCGCATCCGCCTCTATTCCGACAGCGGGGCAATACCATTCGACGAACAACGCCGCCTCTCGCGCGAGCACCGCGCGGTCATAGGGGGCGAACGGCCCAGCGGAATGCGATCGGAGCGCGACCAGTATGTCGACCGCCGCGGTATAGAGCGGCATCTGCGCATCGACCGACGCATCCGCGGCTTCGCGCATCCGGTCGTCGCCGAAATCCTCGATCAGGACCAGCCCGCGCTCGACATCCGCGGCCAGGATCGCGGGCGATCGGAAACCGCGTTCCGACAGCCAGGTTCCGACCGAAAGGAACGGCCGCGGATCCTCGTGCGGCGGCGGCGCGTCCATCAGGACCGCCCGGCGCGTGCCGTCGGTCACGCGGAAATACCGCCGGAACGAGGCATCGCCCGCGAGCGGCGCGATGCTCGCCCCTGCCCAGCCGTGCACGGCCAGAAAGGCGGGCGCATCCGCCGGCGGGGTCATGTCGGCCATCTCCGCTGCCATGCCGGGGGTGCCGTGATAGTCAAGATGCGAGCGCCGTCGGGGGCGAAATCGAGACGCAGCGCCAAGGCACCCGGCCATGCGTCCGGACCAGCGCGGTCGGGCCATTCGACGAGGAGCAACGAGTCGTCCAGCGCCTCGTCGAGCCCCAGTTCCTCGAGCTCACCGGGATCCTCGACGCGGTAGAGATCGACGTGAAGCACCGGCAGACGTACCTCGGGCGGGGCATAGGGCTGGACGATCGCGAAGCTCGGACTCGGTGCTTCGCCCGTCAGGCCGAGCGCGGCAAGAAGCCCGCGCGCGATGCTGGTCTTGCCGGCACCGAGCGGGCCTTCGAGGGTGATGACGTCGCCTGCGCGGACGATCGGGGCGAGCGAGGTGCCGAAGGCTTCGGTGGCGGTGGCGTCGGCTAGGTGCACTGTCCTCACCCTTCGCCGCCTTCGGCGTCTTTTCCCTCTCCCGCTCGGAGAGGGAGGGAGGCGCGAAGCGCCGGAAGGGTGAGGACAGGAACCCGACCCGCCATCATCGCCGCGGCAGGTCGACCGTCACCAGCGTTCCCTCCCCCGGTTCGGAGACCAGTCCGATCGTCCCGCCATGCGCTTCGACGAATTGCTTCGCCAGCGGCAGGCCAAGCCCCAACGCTCGACCCCCCGTCGGCTTGATCCCCGGCTCGGCGAAACGGTCGAACGCGGTGGCGGCGCTCGCGGCATCCATTCCCGGCCCGTCATCCGACACGACGACCCGCGCCCGCGTCGCATTGCCGTCGACATGGAGCAGGATCCGGCCGCCCTCGGGCGTCGCCTCGATCGCGTGGCGAAGCAGATGCTCCACAACCTCGCGCAACCGCCGCGCGTCGCCCTGCACGCGCCCGGCCGAGCGCGCGACCTCGATCGCGAAGTCCAGCCGCCGCCGCTCCGCCGCCGGCCGAACCCGGTCCGCGGCACCCTGCGCGACCATGGCCATGTCGACATCGACCCGCGCAATCCCGCCATCGCCCTCCACGCCTTCGGTCAGGTCGAGCACGTCGTCGACCAGCAGCCCGAGCCGCTCCACCGACTCAAGGATCGCCTCGACATAGTCGTCCGCCTGTTTCGTCAATTTGCCCGCATAGCCGCCATGCAGCATGTCCGCGAACCCGCCGATCGACGTCAGCGGCGTGCGCAGTTCGTAGGACATGTTGGCGACGAACTGCGTCTTGACCCGGTCGGTCGCCTCAAGCGCCGCGTTGCGATCGCGCAGCGCCTGCTCCGCACGCCGGCTGTCGGTGATGTCGAGCATCGTGAACAGCGCGTTGCCGTCGGGCAGCGGCACCGCGGCAAATTCGAAATGGCGCCCGTCCGCGAACGCCACGCGACCGCCGCGCTGCTGCCGCTCGGTGGTCGCGGACCGTACGAGCTCGGGGATCAGCTGCGAACGGTTGGGCGTCGCGAGCTTGGCCGCCGCGGCCTCCGCAAAGGCATCGACGCGCGGATGGCTGGCCAGGAACTCCTCCTCGAACCCCCAGATCGCGCGCAGCCGGTTGTTCCACAGCTGCAGCCGCCCGTCCGCCGCAAAGACCCCCAACGCCTCGAACAGATTGTCGAACGTCGCGGTACGAACCCGGAGCAGCGTGTCGCGCGCGCTGGCGAGCTGCACCTGCTCGGTCCGATCCTCGAAGATCAGCAGCAACCCGCCATCGGGCAGCGGCTGCGCGACGACCCGGAGATGCGTGCCGCCGGGCAGATGCCATTGCTCCTCGGTCGCCTCATCGGCAGGCAGGAACCAGTCGCGCCGCTCCGCCTTCCAGCCGGGGAAATCGCGCACTTCGGGCAGACGGTTCGCCTCGCGCATCCGTTCCAGAATGCGTTCGAACGCCGGGCGGTCGGACAGCCATTCGCTTCGCATCGCGAACATGCGGCGGAACGGCTGGTTGCAGAAGACGAGCGCGCGGTCCTCGCCGAATTGCGCGACGCCTGCGGACAGGCGGTCGAGCATCGCCCGTTGCGCCTCTGCGAACCGCTTCGCACCCGACCGCGCCTGTTCCAGTTCCTGGATGTCGACCGCGAAGCCCGCGATCCCGCCGGTCGGCAGCGGCACGTCGAACACATGCAGCGATCGCCTGGCACCGGCGATGGTGACCGGCACGATCTGGTCGTGCGGCCGTCCTTCCTCGCGCGCCGCCGACGCCCCCGCCAGCGGCCCGCCGCGCCCCGATCCCTCGACCAGTTCCAGCTGCCGCGCGACGACATCCGCCGAACCGCGCCCCTCGACCGCCTCGACATAGGCAGAGTTCACCATCGACAGTTTCAGGTCGGGTTCGCGGTACCACATCGGCATCGGTGCCGCCTCGATCAGCCCGGTCAGCGCATCGAACGCGGTCTCCAGCCGGACATTGTCCGCGGACAATCGCGCGATCTCGGTTTCGCTGTCGGTCGCGTCGAACGCCCAGATGACGACGCCCCCCGCGCTGGCCATCGCGCTCGGCGCACGCTGCCCGCGCAAGGTGATCGCGCGCGCCGATCCGATCGGGCGAACCGCGCGGACGAAGCTCTTGCCGGTTCGCTGCGCCGCCGCGACCTCGCCGGCGACCGTGGCGGCGTCTTCCGGCGTAAGCCCGGCATTGCCCTGCGCCAGTTCGCGGAGTGCCACCGGCGCGGCGGCCAGCCCGAGCCAGTCCGCCATCCGCTGCGGCATCTCGACCCGCCCGTCCGCGCGGACGATGGTGGCGAGCGCGGGCGCGGCGCGAAGCATCGCATCGAGCCGGGAATTGTCCGCCGCGACGGCGGCCGCTTCCGCGCGCGCGCGCAGACCGACGAACAGCATGACCCCCGCGCCGACCACCGCAACGAACAGCACCACCCCCGCCCCGATGGCGGCGGCGGTTCCCAGCAGGATCATATCGGCAGGTCCGGGCGGTTCATCGCGGTAGGTCTAGAGCGATATGGTGCGGGTGGGAATTGGGATTGGGCTGATGGTCCACTACCACCCCATTCCATCCCCTCCCCGGCGAAGGCCGGGGCCCACTTCCAGACCGACTCCTGGGAAGGGCAGGAACTCGCCAACTGGACCCCTCGCCGTTGGGCCCCGGCCTTCGCCGGGGAGGGAAAAATGTTGCCTCGTGGGGTAACGAACGAGAAAGGACCCGGCCTTCCGGCCGAGCCCTTAATTTTCCATTTCGTCATCCCGGGCTCGTCCCGGGATCCAGCGCCACGAGCCATATGCCCGCTGCCCTGGATGCCGGGACGAGCCCGGCATGACGAGGTATGCGATCAATAGCGATAATGATCCGGCTTGAACGGCCCCTCGACCGGCACGCCGATATAGCCCGCCTGCTTCGGGGTGAGCTGCGACAGCTTCACGCCAAGTTTTTCCAGATGCAGCGCGGCGACCTTCTCGTCGAGATGCTTGGGCAGGACGTACACCTCGTTCTTGTATTTCTCGCCGGCGGTCCAAAGCTCGATCTGCGCGAGCGTCTGGTTGGTGAAGCTCGCCGACATCACGAACGAGGGATGCCCCGTCGCGCAGCCGAGGTTTACGAGGCGGCCTTTCGCCAGGATGATGATCTGCTTGCCGTCGGGAAACTTGACCAGGTCGGTCCCCGGCTTCACTTCGGTCCAGGCGTAGTTGGACAGCGCCGCGATCTGGATCTCCGAATCGAAGTGTCCGATGTTGCACACGATGCTCATCGGCTTCATCGCCTTCATGTGATCCGCGGTGATGACGTCGGCATTGCCGGTCGCCGTCACGAAGATATCGGCGCGCTGCACCGCCTCTTCCATCGTCACGACCTCGAAGCCTTCCATCGCCGCCTGCAACGCGCAGATCGGATCGACCTCGGTCACCATCACGCGCGCGCCGCCGTTGCGCAGCGACTGCGCGGAGCCCTTGCCGACGTCACCGAAGCCTGCGACGCAGGCCACCTTGCCGGCCAGCATCACGTCGGTGGCGCGACGGATCGCGTCGACCAGTGATTCCTTGCAGCCGTAGAGATTGTCGAACTTCGACTTCGTCACAGAGTCGTTGACGTTGATCGCGGGGAACGGCAGCTCGCCCTTCTTGGCGATCTCGTACAGGCGGTGGACGCCGGTCGTGGTCTCTTCCGACACGCCCTTCAGGTTCTTGACGGTGCGCGTCAGATAGCCCGGATATTTGGCGATATACGCCTTCAGCGCGCGCTGGAACTCGACTTCCTCGTCGTTCTCCGGCTCGCCCAGCGTCGCGCCGGCTTCCAACTTCGCGCCCCACAGCGCGAACATCGTTGCGTCCCCGCCGTCGTCGAGGATGATGTTCGCGGTCTCGCCGTCGGCGTCCGCGCCCCAGTTGAAGATGTCGCCGACATAATCCCAATACTCGGCCAGCGTTTCGCCCTTGATCGCGAACACCGGCACGCCCGTCGCCGCGATCGCGGCGGCGGCATGGTCCTGCGTCGAGAAGATGTTGCACGTCGCCCAGCGGACGTCCGCACCCAGCGCGGTCAGCGTCTCGATCAGCACCGCGGTCTGGATCGTCATGTGGAGCGACCCGGTGATTCGCGCACCTTTAAGCGGCTGCGACGCGCCGAACTCCTCGCGCAGCGCCATTAGGCCCGGCATCTCGGTCTCTGCGATATTGATTTCCGCGCGACCGAAATCGGCGAGGGTGATGTCGGCGACGACGTAATCGGTCTTCGCGCGCTCGAGCGTGGTGGCCACGAGGAAGTCTCCTGAAGGCATGATCGGCAGGCCGCGTGCCCGTGCCGGAAGCCTGCCACATAGGCGTCGGGGTTCGACAGATCAAATATAAAGATGTCTTTATATGTCGTTTCCGGTCCGTCACTCCGGGCTTGTCCGGGGGTCCATGCCACAAGCGCTTCGCTCGCGGCACTGGATGCCGGGACGAGCCCGGCATTACGGAAGGCAATGGAGCCTAGACGCCCCTCCCCGACCGGGTCCACAAGGCGCCATGAAGATCGTCCTCCCCGTTATCGCGCGTTCGCTCCTCGATGCCCACCTCCCCGAAGACATCGACGTCCACTGGGTCGCAAGCCGGGAGGAGGCGGTCGCCGCCATCGCCGATGCGGACATCGCCTGGGTCGACCTGCCGCCGCACGGGCTGACCCGGGAAGCCGTCGCCGCAGGTGCCAAGCTCAAATGGCTGTTCACCGCGATCGCCGGGTTGGAGTCGCTCGATCTCGGCGCACTGGCACGGCGTGGCACGATCGTCACGAACGGCGCTGGGATCAACGCGATCGCGGTCGCCGAATATGCGGTGATGGGCGTGCTGGTCGCGGCGAAGCGGTTCGATCAGGTCGTACGGGCGCAGGATCGCCGCGACTGGCTGGAATATGCACCGGGCCGGATCGAGTTGTTCGAGACGAAGGCGCTCGTCATCGGTTACGGCTCGATCGGCCGGTTGATCGGTGAGAGGCTGGCGGGGTTCGGCGTCGCGGTGACCGGCGTCACGCGTTCGGGCCGCGACGGCACGCTCAAGCCCGACGAATGGCGGGCGAAGCTCGGCGATTACGACTGGGTGATCCTCGCTGCGCCGTCGACCGACGCGACCAAGACGCTGATCGGCGAACCCGAACTGACGGCGATGAAATCCACCGCCTGGCTCGTCAACATCGCGCGTGGCGATATGATCGACGACGACGCGCTGATCGCCGCGCTGACCGCGAAGACGATCGCGGGCGCGGTCCTCGACCCGACCGAACCCGAACCGCTCCCCGCCGATCATCCGTTATGGGATGCGCCGAACGCCATCATCACGATGCACCTGTCGGGCCGCAGCCAGACCAAGATGTTCCACCGCGCCGCCGACCTGTTCCTCAAGAACCTGGCCGCATACCGCGCGGATAAGCCCATGATAAACGTGGTAGATCTTGACGAGGGATACTGACCAGAAGGATAGTTCGGTTTGAAATTAGGAAGTGATGACAGCTTCCGGCCTACCTAATCGCTCCCATTTTTCTTCGTATTCTTCTCGCATGTAGGATTTGGCCTCAAGCCAGTATGATGCCGCCCCGGTTTTGCCTTCATATGCGGCAGCTTTAACCTCTTCCAACGTCATGACGTAACAAGTGGGCGACGGCTCGTTCGCATACAAAGTGATAATCCACCAGGGGGAACGAAGATTATCTAACGAGCCGCCTAGCGGGACTGACGTTTTCTTAGACAGGGCCTTTGACTGAATAGCACGGACATTCTGTTCGTCTTCGCCAACCGCGTATAGGTCCGCACCCCTTGCGTTTCGCACGGTAGGCATGACGTGCCATCCACGGCGAGATAGCTCGCGCGCTACATGATACATGCCAGCGTTGCCGTGAGTTGATGCTTCATGCCTTTTCCTTCACGTTGCTCGCTTCCTTATAAGGCCCGCGCTCCATGCTCCCGCCAAGCATATAGGTGGCGGCGGCCGGATGCCACCGGCTCAGGCCCTAAATTCAAGCTGAGATACTACAGCAAGCAGCGCTTCGTTGCGTGCGAAGCCGTTTTCGCCCAAGGAAACCGCCTTCCTTCTCACGACCGGACGACCGATATGGCCACGACCTGGGCCCCCGATAGCTGGACGAACGCCGACGCGCGCCAGCAGCCCGACTATCCCGACGCCGCCGCGCTGACCGCGGCGACGGACACGCTGTCCACCTTCCCCCCGCTCGTCTTCGCGGGCGAGGCGCGCAGCCTGACGCGTGATCTGGCGGACGTCGCGGCGGGGAAGGCGTTCCTTCTCCAGGGCGGCGACTGCGCGGAGAGTTTCGCCGAGCACAACGCGAACAACATCCGCGACACGTTCCGCGTGATCCTGCAGATGGCGGTCGTCCTGACCTATGCGTCGAAGCTGCCCGTCGTGAAGCTCGGCCGGATGGCGGGCCAGTTCGCCAAGCCGCGCTCCGCCCCGACCGAGGTGATCGACGGCGTCGAACTGCCCAGTTACCGCGGCGACAACGTCAACGACATCGCGTTCACCGGGGCATCGCGTCGCCCCGATCCGCAGCGGATGATCCGCGCCTATTCGCAATCCGCCGCGACGCTGAACCTGCTGCGCGCCTTCGCGCAGGGCGGCTATGCGAACCTTCACCAGGTCCACCGCTGGACGCACGATTTCCTCGGCTCCAGCCCCTGGGCGAAGCGCTACCGCGAGACCGCGGACCGGATCGGCGAGGCGCTGGAGTTCATGGCCGCCTGCGGGATCGATCCCGAGACGGTGCCGCAACTGGCGCAGACCAGTTTCTACACCAGTCACGAGGCGCTGCTGCTGCCGTTCGAACAGGCGCTGACCCGACGCGATTCGCTGACCGGCGACTGGTATGACACGTCGGCACATTTCCTGTGGATCGGCGATCGCACCCGGTTCGAAGGCAGCGCGCATGTCGAGTTCCTGCGCGGCATCGGCAACCCGATCGGCGTGAAATGCGGGCCGAGCCTCGATCCCGACGCGCTGCTGCGGATGCTCGACACGCTCAACCCGAACCGCGCGCCCGGCCGGATGACGCTCATCACCCGCTACGGCTACGACAAGATCGAGGCCGCGCTGCCCCGCCTCGTGCGCGCGGTGACGCGCGAGGGGCATCCGGTGGTGTGGAGCTGCGACCCGATGCACGGCAACACCGTGAAGGCGGTGACCGGCTACAAGACGCGGCCGTTCGACCGCATCCTTGCCGAAGTCCGTGGCTTCTTCGCGGTCCACCGTGCCGAGGGCACGCACGCCGGCGGCATCCATGCGGAGATGACCGGGCAGAACGTCACCGAATGCACCGGCGGCGCGGTCGATGTGACCGAACAGTCGCTCGCAGACCGCTATCATACGCATTGCGACCCGCGCCTCAACGCAAGCCAGAGCCTCGAAATGGCGTTCCTGCTGGCGGAAATGCTCAATGCGGAAATGGCGGAGCGCCGAAAAGCCGCCTGAGTTGACGCGGGGCGGGGGCGAGCCTTGACGCTTTCCCCCGCCCCCCATATGGACGCGCCTCTGCTGACGGCCCCTTCGTCTAGCGGTTAGGACGCGGCCCTTTCACGGCTGAAGCACGGGTTCGATTCCCGTAGGGGTCACCATCGTCAAGCGAGGATCGCGAGTATCCCGCGCTTTCTTACAGCGATGGTATGAATTGAGGCTCTTGCCACCCGGCAGCTTTGCAGGGGAACGACCCGGATGCCGGCGTTGAGGGCCTATATTCGGCACCCAGGTTCCGGTCGCTCGATCACGTTAGCCGATCCCTCCATTAGCAGCCTGGTGCTCGACGTCGTAGACCGGTGAGCATGGGGCGAGTACGCCATGGCAGGATGACCCCCATGCATGACCTCGAAAGCGCCTCGCTTGGCGCGGTGCTCAGGACGGCGCTCGACGGCGTGGTGGTGATGCGCCTCGACGGCACGGTCGCCGGTTGGAACGACGTCGCCGAGCGTACCTTCGGCTGGAGCTTTGCCGATGCGTTCGGGCGGAAGATGAGCGAGCTCATCATTCCGCCCCGCTTCCGCGACGCGCACGAGCGCGGGCTCGCGCACTATCTCGCAACCGGCGAGGGCCCCGTGATGGACCGGCATATCGAGCTCGAGGCGCTGCACCGCGACGGCCACGAGCTGCCGGTCGAGCTGTCGATCACCAAGACGGAGCAGTTCGGCGAGCCCGTCTTCCTCGGCTTCCTGCGCGACATAACCGAGCGACGCGAAGCAGCGCGGCGGCAGGAGCTGATGATCGGCGAGCTCAATCACCGCGTGAAGAACCTGCTCGGCGTCGTCTCGGGCATCGCGCACCAGACGGTGCGGTCGTCCGAGACGCTGGCCGACTTCGGCCCCGCGTTCAACGGCCGCCTGTCATCGCTCGCGCGGGCGCACGAGGTACTGACGGCGGGCGCATGGGACAGATCCTCGCTGGGGGCGCTCGTCGAAAGCCTCGTCGGCGACTATTCGCGTGGCGACGACCCTCCTATCGGCGTCGCCGGCGACGAGGTGCTGTTGCCGCCGCGGCATCTCCTCTCGGTCAGCATGGTGCTGCACGAGTTGTTGACCAATGCGCTCAAATACGGCGCACTCGCCGCCCCGGGCGGGCGTATCGTCATCGTCTGGAGCGCTGGCGAAGATGGTGTGACGCTGGACTGGACCGAGACTGGCCTGGTCGGCTTGACGCCGCCCGAGCGCCGAGGCTTCGGTTCCAAGATGATCGCGATGAGCGTCGCACACGAACTCAAGGGAACCAGCGAGAGCGAATGGCATTCCCATGGGCTCACCTTCCGACTGGCCTTCCCGCTGCCGAACCAGGATACGCCCCGATGATCATGACGACCATTCAGCAACGGTTCGCCGCATCGACACCGCCCGGTCGGTCGCCGCCTCCGGTAGCCGGCCAGGGGTCCTCCCCGGCGTTGGCGCGCGTGCCGGTGCTCGTCATCGAGGACGAGGCGATGATCGCCTGGATGCTGGAGAGCTTACTCGAGGACATGGGCTTCGAGACGATCATGCTTGCTTCGGATGCCAGGGAGGCGACCGTGGCGGCGGCGCGCAGGTCGCCCGAGCTGGTCATCTCCGATATCAATCTCGGCACCGGCGCGGACGGCATCGAGGCAGTCGGCGCGATCTGCGAAACGTGCAGCCCCGCCGTTGTATTCGTCAGCGCCTACATCGACGAGAACGCCAGAAGCCGCATATCCGAACGGGTCGCCGGCGCTCGCATCCTCTCGAAGCCGCTTACCGGCAACGGACTATATGCCGTCATCCGCGATGCAATGGGGCTGAACCGCGCGAACTGACGACTAGGGTGGGAGATGATCCATTCGGAGCCATTCAGCATGGTCGGAACGTTTCCGGAAGCGGCCGCTTGTTCATCCCGGTTCCGCTGAAGGTTTCAGACGCTTCGGGAAAAACGGCGGGGGACGGACAGGTGACCGGCGGATATTCCGTCCTGTGCCTGCACGTGTAATATTGGTCCCGTCGCCATCGTCGAGGAAGCCTCTTCCAAGGCAAGGCGATAGAAATGCGTTCATCCTGGTAGATCATCGCCATGATCCGTATGCCCACCAGTGTCCCAAGTTCCGGAAGGCGAGGCGTCCTTGACCCGCGATAGTGACGAGCCACAGTCGGGGGTCTGGAAGCTGGCGCTCGGCGCGACCGGCATCGTTTTCGGCGATATCGGCACCAGCCCGCTTTACGCCTTCCGCGAAAGCTTTATCGGCCAGCACCGCCTGCCGCTCGATGGGTTCCACGTGCTCGGCGTCCTGTCGATGCTGGTCTGGGCGCTGATCCTGGTCGTCACCGTCAAGTACGTCTTCGTCACGATGCGCGCCGACAATCGCGGCGAGGGCGGCAGCTTCGCGCTTCTCGCCTTCGTCCAGCGGGTGGTGCCGCACGCACGGGCGCTACGCTGGATCGGCGTGGCGGCGCTGGCCGCCACCGCCTTGCTGTACGGCGATGCGGTGATCACGCCGGCGATCTCGATCCTTTCGGCGGTCGAGGGCATGACCCTGCTCGATCCGCGCTTCGGCCACTGGATCCTGCCATCGACGCTCATCCTCGTCGTACTGCTGTTCGCCTTCCAGCGCTACGGCACCGACCGGATCGGCGGGATGTTCGGGCCGGTCATGGTACTCTGGTTCGTGGTGGCTGGCGTGCTCGGCGGCCTGCAGGTGATCGCTCACCCGGCGGTGCTGGCCGCCGCCAGCCCGGTTTACGCCGCGCGCTTCTTCCTGGCCGATCCGGCACGCGCCTTCCTTACGCTCGGCACCGTCGTGCTGGCGATTACCGGTGCCGAGGCGCTCTACGCCGACATGGGGCATTTCGGCCGGCGGGCGATCAGCCGGGCGTGGCTGGGACTGGCGCTGCCGGCGCTGCTGCTCTGCTACGCCGGCCAGTCGGCGCTGGTGCTCGCCGATCCCAAGGCGATCGGTTCTCCCTTCTACCTGATGGCGCCGCCCGCGCTACTGGTGCCGCTGCTGCTGCTCGCGGCGGCCGCCACGGTCATCGCCAGCCAGTCGATCATCTCGGGAGCCTTCTCCGTGACGCAGCAGGCGGTCCAGCTCGGCTACCTGCCGCGGCTCGCCGTCCGCCACACCTCGGCGCAAGAGCGCGGCCAGGTCTACGCGCCGACCATCAACGCGATGCTGTTCGTCGCGGTCATCGCCATCGTGCTCGGCTTCCGCTCGTCGGCCGCGCTCGCTGCCGCGTTTGGGCTCGCTGTCACGGCGACGATGGTGCTGACGACGCTGATGATCGGCTATGTCGTGTTTCGCATCTGGCGCTGGAACCCGCTCTGGGCGGTGCCGCTCTATGCCGTGCTGCTGGCGCTCGACGTCGGCTTGTTCGCCGCCTCGTCGACCAAGTTCGTCGACGGCGGCTGGCTGCCGGTGGCGGTCGCGACCGTGCTGATGGTCATATTTTCGACATGGCGGCGCGGCCGCCGGCTGATCCAGGCGAAGATCGGTGCCGACTCCATGCCGATCGAGCTGTTCCTGCAATCGACCGCCAACGTTCACCGCGTGCCCGCGACCGCAATCTACCTGACGACCGTCCAGGAGGGTGTACCTCCCGCCTTGCTCCATAATCTCAAAGCGAACCAGGTGCGGCATGCGCGCATCCTGTTCGTCACGGTCGAGACCATGCTCACCCCCTATGTCGCGGCTGGTGAACGCTTGAGCGAGGTATCGCTCGGCGATGGCGTCTCGCGCATCGTGATCCGCTACGGCTTCTTCGAAAGTCCTGACATCCCCGCGGCGTTGACGCATATCGAAGGTGCCGAGCAGGCCACCTATTTCCTGAGCCGCCAGACGCTGGTGCCTACGCGCAAGCCGGGAATGGCGCGATGGCGCGAGCATCTGTTCTCGGCCATGGTCCGCAACGCCGAGCAGCCGATGACGTTCTTCTGCCTGCCGATCAATCGCGTGGTCGAGCTCGGCAGCCAGGTCGAAATCTGAATAGCTGATCGTGACGAAAATGCCGGGACCGGGTCAGCCGTCGACTCGAGGCGGGTTGCCGGAGCACCCGAGCAGTGCCGCTTTCGAGGTCTCGTGGCCGACCCCGGCCGAGGTGGGCGGGGCAGCCCTGGGCGTCGTGACCGCTTCGCCGATCAGCAGCAACGTGGGATCGGCGTCGCTGATCGTCTCGACCAGGAACGACAGCGCCGACAGCTTGCCCCGCAACAGTCGCTCGCTCGGCAGCGACACGTTCACCGCGATCAGCACCGGCGTTTCGGGCGCGCGGCCGGCGGCGATCAGCTCGCGCGAGATCTCGCCGGCGGCGGCACGGCCCATGTACACCGCTAGCGTCGCATCGGGTGCGGCGAGCGCGGCCCAGTCGAGATCGAGCCGGTCGCCCGCGCGGGCATGCGCGGTGACGAACGTCAGCGTCCGCGCGAGCCCCCGCAGCGTCAGCGACACGCCGTCGCTCGCCGCGGCCGCGCTCGCCACGGTCACGCCCGGGCAGACATGCACGGCCACGCCCGCGCCAAGCAGATGCGCGATCTCCTCCGCAGAGCGCCCGAACACCGACGGGTCGCCGCCTTTCAGCCGCACCACGCGCCGGCCGGCAAGCGCCGCGTCGAGGAGGAGATCGTTGATCGTCCGCTGATCCTTCGAGTGCCGCCCCGATCGCTTGCCGACACCGACGCGCTCGATGCCCGGCGGGATCAGGTCGAGCACGCCCGGCCCGACCAGCGCGTCGTGGAAGACGATGTCGGCGGCCGCGATCAGCCGTTCCGCCTTGCAGGTCAGGAGGTCGGGATCACCCGGACCCGCGCCGACCAGCCACACGGTGCCGGGCTCGATCGGTTCGTCAGTTCGCGACATGGTCGGCCTCCCTCGATTGCGACAACAGCCTGGCGAGCGCGGGCCGGCACGAGCCGCAGTTGGTGCCCGCGCCCAGCGCCGCGCCGATCGCGGCGACGCTGGCGAGGCGCTGGTCGGCGATCGCGGCGATGATCGAGCGCAATCCGACGTCGAAACACGCGCACACGACCGGCCCGCGATCGACCGCGGCCCCCGGCGCGCGGCCCGCGAGCAACGCCGGGCTGGCCTGCGCCTCCGAGAGTTGCTCGATCAGCCAGTCGCGCGCCGGCAGCTCACCCGCGCGGGTGACGAACAGTGCGGCGGCGAGGCGACCGTCGCGCAACACCGCCACCCGCCGCGAGCCGCGGGCGGGGTCGGTCGCCTCCATCCGCTCGCCGCGCGGCAGCAGCGCGTCTAGGGCCGCCGGGTCACCGTCGCCCGCCAGCTCGAACAAGGCCCCGCCCGGCACCACGATGCGCGTCGACCAGAGGCAATCGGGCCGCGCCGTCGCCGTGCCATGCACCAGCAGGAACCCGCGCCAGTCGGTCGCCACCGCCACGATCGCGGCGGGGGTCAGCTTGAAGCCGGGCTGCCCCGAATGCGGGTCCGCGTGCGGGCGCGGGAGCAGTCCGGTGCGCCCGCCGCTCGCCTGCACGTCGGTCCAGTGGATGGGCGTGAACAGCTCGCCGGGGCGCTGGGCGTCGGTGACACAGACGCAGAACAGGCTTTCGCCGCTCGGCGTCGACACCCGCGCGAGTCCGCCATCGACCAGGTCCAGCGCAGCCGCATCGCGCGGGTGGACCTCCACCAGCGGCTCTTCCCGATGCCGGGCGAGCCTGGGCGACAGGCCGGTGCGCGTCATCGTGTGCCATTGGTCGCGGTAGCGCCCGGTGTTGAGCGTCATCGGCCAGTTCTTCAGTGGCTTGGCGAGCGGTGCCTGGCGGACCGTCACCAGCCGCGCGCACGCGTCCGGCGTGGGAAAGCGCCCATCAGCAAATGGCACGCCGCCCCAGCGGAACGGCGCCATCGCTTCATAGGCGTGATTGCCGATCGCGACCTGGTCGCGGAGGTCGAACAGCCGCTCGCCCGCGTTCTCATAGGCGGACAGGCGGGCGTGCTCGCGCCAGATGTCGGCGGGCGAGCGATAGGCGAACGCGTCGGCCCAGCCCATCCGCCGCGCGATCTCGGCGACGATCCACCAATCCGGCCTGGCCTCGCCCGGCGGCGGCAGAACCGCCCGTTGGCGCGTCACGCAGCGTTCCGAGTTGGTGACGGTGCCGTCCTTCTCGCCCCAGGCGGCGGCGGGCAGGCGGACATGCGCCAGCCGCGCGGTGTCGGTGTCCGCCATCACGTCGGACAGGACCACGAACGGGCAGCCCGCGATCGCCTCGCGCACCCGGCCGGCGTCGGGCATCGACACGGCGGGATTGGTCGCCATGATCCACAGCGCCTTGATCCGTCCCTCGCCGACGCTGCGGAATAGGTCCACCGCTTTCAGGCCCGGCTTGGTCGCCATCGTCGGTGCCGCCCAGAAACGACCGACCCGTGCGACATTCTCGGGCGAGAAATCCATATGCGCGGCGAGCGTGGAGGCGAGCCCGCCGACCTCGCGCCCGCCCATCGCGTTGGGCTGGCCGGTGATCGAGAAGGGGGCCGCGCCGGGCTTGCCGATCCGCCCCGTCGCGAGATGCAGGTTGATGATCGCGTTGACCTGGTCGGTGCCGGTCACCGACTGGTTCACGCCCTGGCTGAACAGCGTGACGGTGCGAGGGTGCGCGGCGAACAGCTCGAACAGCCGCAGCAGGTCGGCGGGCGCGACGTCGCACGCGCGCGCGGTCGACCACAGGTCGCATCCTTCGTCGAGCGCGGCCCAGAACCCGTCCGGCACCGCGACGCTCGCGACGATATACCGCTCATCGACATGCCCCTCTCGCCTGCACCACGCGAGCAGCCCGTTCATCAGCGCGACGTCGCTACCGGGGCGGAGCGCCAAGTGAAGGTCGGCGTCGTCCGCCGTCTCCGTGCGGCGCGGGTCGATCACCACCAGCTTCGTGCCCCGGGTGGCGCGCGCCGCCTGGATGCGCTGGTGGACGACCGGGTGGCACCAGGCGGTATTCGACCCGACGAGGACGACGAGGTCGGCCGCGTCGAGATCGTCATAGGTCGCGGGCACCACGTCCTCGCCGAACGCGCGGCAATGGCCCGCGACCGCGCTCGACATGCACAGCCGCGAATTGGTGTCGATGTTGCCCGAGCCGATGAACCCCTTCATCAGCTTGTTGGCGACGTAATAATCCTCCGTCAGCAACTGGCCCGAGACGTAGAAGGCGACGCTGTCCGGCCCGTGCCGCGCGATCGTGTCCGCGAAACGGTCCGCGACGAGATCGAGCGCCTTGTCCCAGCTCGCCCGTCGGTCGCCGATCATGGGCGCGAGCAGCCGCCCTTCCAGCCCGACCGTCTCGCCCAGATGGGTGCCCTTGGAGCACAGGCGGCCGTGGTTGGCGGGGTGATCGGGGTCGCCCATGATTTCGACCGACCGCTCGCCGGTGCGAGTCGCCAGAATGCCGCAGCCGACGCCGCAATAGGCGCAGGTGGTGCGGATGGCCGTCACCTCACGCCGCCATCGCGGTCGCGCGCACGGCGTCGCGCGAGATAAGGACCCGGCCCGCATCCGCCCGGACCGCGATCGTCGGGGTGCAGCCGCGATCCTCGCCCAGCGCTTCGCCGGTCTCGAGCGAGATGCGCCAATTGTGCAGCGGGCAGGCGACCGCATGGCCGTGGACGATCCCCTGGCTCAGCTGCCCCGCCTTGTGCGGGCAGCGGTTAACCAGCGCGAACACGCGGTCGTCGCCGGTGCGGAACACCGCGATCTCCTCGCCGCCCACGACCTGGACCGTGCGCGCGCCCCGCAGCGGGATGTCCGCCAGCGCGCCGATGTCGATCCAGTCGCCGGTCATTCCGCCGCCTCCAGCACCAGCGGGCGATCGCCCAGATGCGCGTGCTGCTCGCGATCCGCGCCCGCCGCACGCGCCGCCCAGGGATCGTCCTGGCAGAAGCGTTGCGAGAACAGGAAGCGTTCGGCGAGCGCATCGCGGCCGTCCGCATCCTCGACGACGCGTTGCTTGATGTAATCGAGCCCTACCCGCTCCAGCCACGGCGCGGTGCGGTCGAGGTAGCGCGCTTCCTCGCGGTAGAGCTGGATGAACGCGGCGCAGTAATGCATCGCCTCCGCCTCGGTCGTCACCTTGCAGAGCAGGTCGGTGGCGCGGACCTTCATGCCGCCATTGCCGCCGATGTGGAGTTCATACCCTGAGTCGACGCAGACGATCCCGAAATCCTTGATCGTCGCCTCGGCGCAATTGCGCGGGCAGCCCGACACCGCGATCTTGAACTTGTGCGGCATCCACGAACCCCATGTCATCTGCTCGATCTTGACGCCCAGCCCGGTCGAGTCCTGCGTCCCGAACCGGCACCAGTCGGAGCCGACGCAGGTCTTCACGGTCCTGAGCGACTTGCCGTACGCGTGCCCCGACACCATCCCGGCGGCGTTGAGGTCGGCCCACACGGCGGGCAGATCGTCCTTCTTGATGCCGAAGATGTCGAGCCGCTGCCCGCCCGTCACCTTGACCAGCGGCGCGTTGAACTTCTCCACCACATCGGCGATCGCGCGAAGCTCGCGCGGGTTGGTCAGCCCGCCCCACATCCGCGGCACGACCGAATAGGTGCCGTCCTTCTGGATGTTAGCGTGCATCCGCTCGTTGACGAAGCGGCTCTGCTGGTCGTCGACATAGTCGCCCGGCAACGCGCAGAGCAGATAGTAATTGAGCGCGGGCCGACAGGCGGAGCAGCCGTCGGGCGTCGACCAGTGCAGCTTGTGCATCACTTCCGGGATCGCGCGCATCCCCTGCGCGACGATTTCGCGGCGGACGTCGTCATGCCCGAAGCTGGTGCATTTGCATAAGGTTTTGACCGTCCGCTCGCCGCCATAGTCGCTGCCCAGCGTCAGGCTGAGCAGCTGCTCGACCAGCCCGGTGCACGACCCGCAGGACGCGGACGCCTTGCAGGTCGAGCGCACCGCGTCGAGGCTGACGGCGCCGCCGACGATCGCCTCGCACACGCGCGCCTTGGAAACGCCGTTGCAGCCGCAGATCTCGGCACTGTCCGAGAGCGCCGCAACGGCCGCCTTAGGGTCCGCCTGCCCCCCTCCAGAGGCATAGGCCTGGCCGAAGATCAGCATGTCGCGGATCGGGGCGATGTCCTCGCCGCGCCTCAGCAGGTCGAAATACCAGCCGCCGTCGGCGGTGTCGCCGTACAGCACCGCGCCCACCACCCGGTCGCCCCGCACCACCACCCGCTTGTAGACGCCGCGCGAGGCGTCGCGCAGCACGATGTCCTCCGCGCCGTCGCCGCCCGCAAAATCGCCGGCCGAGAACACGTCGATGCCCGACACCTTGAGCTTGGTCGAAGTGACCGAGCCGCGATAGCCCGTGTGCCGGTCGACCAGTCCGTCGGCGAGCGCACGGCACATCTCCCACAGCGGCGCGACGAGGCCATAGACCTGGCCGTCATGCTCGACGCATTCGCCGACCGCGAGCACGTCCGCGTCGGAGGTGACCATATGGTCGTCGACCTGGATGCCGCGCCCGACCGCCAGCCCGGCCTCGCGGGCGAGCGCGACGCTGGGGCGGATGCCGACCGCCATGACGACGAGAGCGGCGGGGATCAGCGTGCCGTCCTTGAGCCGCACGCCCTCTACCTGCACGTCGCCGACGATCTCGGCGGTGTTCGCGCCCGTCAGGATCGTCTGCCCACGCGCCTCCAGCGCCGACCGGAGCAGCCAGGCGGCCGCCTCGTCGAGCTGGCGCTCCATCAGCGTCGGCATCAGATGGATCACCGTCACCTTCATGCCGCGCAGGGTGAGCCCGTGCGCCGCCTCCAGCCCGAGCAGCCCGCCACCGATCACCACCGCGTCTCCGCCCCGGGCCGCCGCGCCCAGCATATGCTCGACATCGCGCATGTCGCGGAAGCTGACCACGCCGGGCAGATCGCGGCCGGGCACCGGGATGATGAACGGGTCGGACCCGGTGGCGAGGATCAGCTTGTCGTAGCCGACATGCGTTCCGCTCCGCGTCACCACCTTTCTGGCTGCACGGTCGATCGCGGTCACGGGGTCGCCGGTGATCAGGCGGATGCCGTTGCCTTCATACCAGGCGTGGTCGTTGATGACGATCTCGTCGAACGTCTTTTCGCCCGCGAGCACCGGTGACAACATGATGCGGTTGTAGTTGACCAGCGATTCGGCACCGATGATCGTAACGTGGTAGCGTCCGGGCTCGCGCGCCAGCAGCTCCTCGATCGCTCGACATCCGGCCATGCCGTTGCCGACGACGACCAGACGCTCTCGAGCGCCGGGGTCTCCGGGTTCGTCGCTGTTTACCTTGACATGCATGTTCATGCGCGGTCCCTCAAAACGAAAAAGGCCGCCATGCGGACGCTGGAATAATCCAGCGCCTGCATGGCGGCCTTGCCATTCACCGTCGCAGAGCGGGTAAGCCCGCGCCGCGCGATGCCCCGCCTTCTCCTGCGTCGGAGCAGGCGGGTTATAGTCGACCGGCCATCCTTGCCCGGTCGCCTTGAACATCGCTCAAATCGGCGCGCTTATCAAGCTGCGAATGTCACCGACCTCGCGTCAAAGGATCCAGTCGAGCTGCATCCATCCCTTGCGGGTGTGCGTGGCGAAACTGTCGGCCCAATAGTCGGGAACTTCAACCGGGTCGCGTCCGGCGTCTGGAACGAGGTGAGCGCGGTCCCGGCCACCGCGCCGCGCGCCGCGCGCCCTTGATCGGCTCTCCCCGTCGCCCGGACGGGGAGAGCCGCTTTGTTCAGATCCGCACGCCCGACAGCGCCGCTCCCCAGGTCGCGCGCCAGCGCCGCTTGACGAATGTCAGCCCCGCGCACGCGATCAGCGCCAGCCCGGCGAAGATCAGGAATCCCCAGCGGAACTCGCCCGTGACCTGCTTGGCGATGCCGAGCGAGGAGGCGAGATAAAAGCCGCCGATGCCGCCCGCCATGCCGACGAGTCCGGTCATGATGCCGATCTCCTTCCCGAACCGCTGCGGCACGAGCTGGAACACCGCCCCGTTCCCCGCGCCCAGCGCGATCATCGCGAGGACGAAGAAGCTGAGCGCGCCCGCCACGGTGGAGGCCGAGCTGACCCCGATCAGCGCGGCGGCGGCGAGCAGGTACACCGCCGTCAGCGTCTTCACGCCGCCGACGCGGTCGGCAAACGCGCCGCCCAGCGGCCGCACCAGCGATCCCGCGAATACACAGGCAGCCGTGCAATAGCCCGCGGTCACCGTCGTCAGCCCGAACTGGACGGTGAAATAGATCGACAGGCTCGCCGCCAACCCGAGGAAACCGCCGAAGCTGACCGCATAGAACGCCATGAACCACCACGCATCCGCCTGCGCCAGCGGCGTGAGATAGGCGGTGAGCGGCTTGGCGGGCGGCGCGTTCGGCGCGTCGCGCGCGAGCAGGAGGAACACCACAAACACGATCGCGAGCGGGATGCAGGCGAGCCCGAGCACGGCGTTCCACCCGAACAGCTTGGCGAGCGTCGGCGCGAACAGCGCGGCGAGCACCGTGCCCGAATTGCCCATGCCTGCGATCCCCATCGCCTTGCCCTGATGCTCGGCGGGATACCAGCGGCTGGCGAGCGGCAGCGCGATCGCGAAACTCGCACCCGCAAAGCCGAGGATGACGCCGAGCACGAGCGTGGCACCGAAGCTGTTGACGCCGAGCAACCAGGCGGACAGCAGCCCGCCGATCACGATCAGCTGGCTGATCGCGCCCGACCGCTTCGGGCCGATCCGGTCGACCAGTAGGCCGTTGACCAGCCGCAGCACCGCGCCCGCCAGCGTCGGCACGGCGACCATCAACCCCTTTTGCGCCGGAGTCAGCGCCAGCGTCCTGGCGATGTCGGGCGCGAGCGGGCCGAGCAGCACCCACACCATGAAGGCGAGGTCGAAATACAGGAACGCGGCGATCAGCGTCGGCCGATGCCCCGACGCCCAGAAGCCGCTGTCCGTCCGCGAGACCGGTTGGTCCCAATATGCCGTCGCCATGAATGCTCTCCCCAAATGCTCAAGACACGAAAAAAGCCGCCCTCCGGCCCGCACGAGGCGGCCGGACAGCGGCTTTGCTGTTCGTCGATGGACTTCGTCCCCGGCAGTGGGGCGCGACGTCCGCTGGGCGCGCGTCATCGCGCGCCTTCCTCAGTAGGCAGCAGTTCCGGTCATTTCGCAAGCGCAAAGTTTGCGAATGGTGTCAGGGCGCGAACCCGGCCAGATACTCGCTGATCGCCGACGGATCGAACACGCGCCCGTCGAAGAACAGGTCCGGCCCCAGCATCAGCCTGCCGTCGCGCGAGCCGACGCCGTGCGGTGCCGCGAGCGAGCCTTCCAGCTTCATACTCGCGCCCGGCATCACCGCCCCGCCCGCGCCCAGCGCGCGGCGATAGAGGTCGGAGCGAAACACGTCCGCCGCAGCGCGCTCGGCTTGCGCGCTCGGCGGGATCATATGCCACCGGACCATCTGGGAATAAATCCACAGGGCCTGGCTGCGCCAGGGAAAATTCGCTGCCTGGCGGTGGAACAGGAGGAAGTCGGGCGCGCTCGTCGATGTCCCGCCGTCCACCAGCGTCATTCGCTCGGACAGCGCTGGCAGGAGATGCTCGACCGGCTGGTCGATGTAATCGGGGCGGGACAGCAGGGTCGCCAGCGCGTCGCGGTTGACCGCATCATCGCACCATGCCGCCGCGCGGTCGAGCGCGCGCAACAGCCGATCGAGCGGATCGGGGTGCGCCTCCGCCCAGTCGGCGCGGCACGCCAGCACCTTTTCGACGCCCCGTGCCCAGATGCCCGCCCCGAGCGCGACGATCTCGCCTACCCCTTGCGCGACCGCGACGCTGTTCCACGGTTCGCCCGCGATAAACCCGTCGATCTCGCCGCCGCGCAGCGCTTCGACCATCAGCGACGGCGACAGCACGCGCAGGTTGACGTCACGGTCCGCGTCGACGCCCGCGAAGCCCAGCCAGTAGCGCAGGATCAGCGCATGGCTGGAAAAGCGATGCACGACGCCGATCACCGGCTTGCGGCGGTGTAGCCCGATCGCGGCGGCGAGGTCGTGCGCGCACGCGACCGGGTCGGCGACGCGCGCCGCCGGATTGGGGTCGAGCGCGGCGGCGAGGTCCGGCGCGAGCGTCAGCGCGTTGCCGTTGACGCTCAGCACGAACGGCGCGACCAGCGCGGCGCGATGCTGGCTCAACCCCAGCGACACCGCCACCGCGAGCGGCGCGAGCATGTGCGCCGCCTGCACCTGCTTGTAGATCAGCCGGTCGCGCACCGATGCCCATGAGCTCTCGCGGACCAGCGACAGGTCGACGCCCTCGTCGCGTGCAAAGCCGAGTTCGCGCGCGGCGATCAACGGTGCGGCGTCGGTGAGCGGCAGGAAGGCGGCCGCGATCGGCGTCATTCACGTGTCTCCCAACAGGCCGCTTGCGGTAATCAATGCGTCGGCCACGTCGATGATCCGGCGGCCCTGGTTCATCGCCGTCTTGCGTAGCAGCGCATAGGCGTCGGGCTCGGCGAGCTGCCGGGTCCGCATCAGGATCTGCTTGGCGCGGTCGATCGTCTTGCGCTCGGCGAGCGCGGTCACCGCCTCGTCGCGTTCGGCCTGCATTCGCGCGAAGGCGTGGAAGCGGCGGATCGCGAGTTCCAGCACCGGCTTGACCCGCTCCTTGCGCAAACCGTCGACGACATAGGCCGACACGCCCGCGTCGATCGCCGCGCCGATCATCGCCTCGTCCGAGCTGTCGACGAACATCGCGATCGGGCGCGCCAGCGCGCGGCTGACCGCGAACATGTCTTCGAGGGTGTCGCGGCTGGGACTCCCGAGGTTCATCAACACCACGTCAGGCGAGATCCGCTCGAGCCTCGCTACAAAGCCGCCACGCGGGACCATCACCTCGATGTCGTCATAACCAGCCTCGCGAAGCCCGTCCTCCAGAACGGTCGCCCGCATCCCGCTGTCATCGACGATCACGATCCGCACAGGGCCGCCCCTTGTTGCGGTGCAACATGTTCCGTAGGCCGCAGAACGTCAACCGTTGTCGATCCGCGCGCGGTCGACGCGGTGCGCTACCGCGGGGTCGACGTGGAAGATGCTCTGGAGCCGGCGGAAAGAACCGAAGTTTGAGATTGGTCGAGTACGGCCGCTGCGTTTGCACCCACCGCAGATCCAGAGGCGGGCGTTCCGTCAGGCTTATGGGCGCTCGAAACCGGACGCTTGTTCATCGGCATCGTCGAGGGGCGGCGTCGATCCGCTTGCCGCAGCGTTTATTTCCGCCGGTTGGGCCGGGAGCCGAGCTATGCGTTGTCGCATCATGGACCAGCATAATGCGCCCGTTCTCGAAGCTCTTGCCGCAATCGAGCGTCGAACTGTGCACGGCTTCGGAGCGCCCGGCCATCACCAGGGCGCGACCGTCCCGCGCGATTTGCGCCGGCTGCTCGGCCGCCAGGTATTCGCTGCCGACGTGATTACGCCCAAGGGGCTCGACGATCGCACCGAGAGCGCGCACGTCCTTCAACGCGCGCATGAACTCGCCGCCGAGGCGTGGCATGCGGACTTCTGCCGGTTCGTGACCGGCGGGTCGACACAAAGCCTCCACACGGCGCTCGCGGCGGTGACGCGGGCCGGCGACACCATTTTGTTGGCCGCCAACGTGCACAAGGCGGAGCGCGCGCACGCGCTGGCGGCGGGGCTCAACGCGGTGATCGTGCCCGTCATCGTCGACGCGGCATGGGACCTGGAACACGGTGTCGGGCAGGCCACCCTGGCCGCGGCTCTCGACGCGAACCCGGAGGCAAAAGCGTTCGTCGTCGTGTCGCCGACCTATTACGGGGTCACCAGCGACATCGCCGCGCTTGCCGAGACCTGCCACGCGCGCGGCATCCCGCTGATTTGCGACGCGGCCTGGGGCGGGGCGTTCGCGTTCTGCGAGGACCTTCCGCACGACGCCCTGACGAAGGGTGCCGATATTGCGGTGTACAGCCTCCACAAGACGATGGGCGCTCTCACCCAGGGTTCCGCCCTGCTTGCGCGCGGGGAGCTGGTCGACCGTCAGCGACTGTGGATGGCCTACGAGTTGTATGAGACGACCAGCCCATCGGTGCCGATCTTGGCGAGCCTTGACGCCGCCCGCCGCGATCATGTTCTCAACGGCGAGGCGCTGTGGCGCAAGACGCTCGCGAGGGCTGCCGATCTGCGCAAGCGCCTGGAGCCAATCGAAGGCGTGCGGATCTTTACGGAAGCCGATCTGCCTCCGGGTACCGAACTCGACGGCTCGAAGGTTCTGATCGATATCTCCGGGCTGGGCGTGTCCGGCTATGCGATCGACGACTGGCTGAACGAGCACCACCGCGTCAGCGTCGGCTTGTCGGACGCGCGTCATCTTTTGGCCATTGTCTCGGTCGGCACGACCGCCGGTAACGTGAGAGCCTTGGCACGGGGCCTTGCGGATTGCGCGCGGCGGCTGCAGTCGGGGGAGCTGTCGCTGCCGGCTATCGGCGACCCGCCGGGCATCGCTTCGCTGACGACGGATATGTCTCTCGATCCTGCAGATGCATTCTTCGGGGCCGTCGAGCAGGTCCCGCTCGCCGACGCTGCGGGCCGTATCGCCGCGGAGACCATTGCCCCCGCCCCGCCGGGCGTACCACGGCTGGTGCCCGGTCAGCGCATAACGCCCGAGCACGTCGCCTGGCTGACGGCAAACCGCGATCTCGGTGCGTTCATGCTCGATCCGATCGACCCGACCGAGCGCAGTGTCCGGGTAGTCGCGATCCGCCACGCGGCCGCGACCAGGAATTGACGATAGTTGCGCAGTGTCGACCCCGTTCCGGACGTTCGGCGCAGCCGCAGCTCTGCCACAAGCGCCGTTCGTTCGCCGACGATCCCGATAGAGTATCTGCATGGCCGGGAACGCGTTGATCCTGACCGCCGCTTTCTATCGCCGGGTTGCCGGGCGGGCAGCAGCGGCGGCGATACCGGCGCATATGACCAGAAGGGCGATGCTGCATCTCGCGGTAGCGTCCAGCAAGTCCGTCGCCACGAACATGGCGAGGATCGCCAGCCCTACCCAGGGCAGAGCGGGATAGAAGGGCGAGCGGAAGCTCCGCTTGCCGGTCTGTCCGCGCCGGCGGCCGACCAGCACCGCGACGACCATCAGCGCCGGGGTAATGAGTTCGCCCGAGATGAGCAGGAGGAGCCCCCGCTCGCCGACCATAGTCAGCAGTATCGCCGCGCCGCCCAGCAAGAGCGCCGCGGTAACGGGCGCGCCTGAGCGTTGGCCGAGCCGGCTAAGTGCCGACGGTCCGTCGGCACCGCCGAGCGAGCGCGCCGCGGCGAACACGAAGCGGCTATAGGCGATCGTCGCGCCGGCGACGTGGTCGAGGATGGCGATCGCCACGATCGCTGCGAACGCCTGGACCGCGACCGGCCCTGCGATCGTTCGCACCGACGCGGCGATCGGTGCCGGGGACGACAGCATCGCGGCAAGGTCGGGCGTGCCCACCGCCACGCCGACGATCGGCAGCGCGACGAGCGCGATCGCCAGGACGCTGCCCCACACGACGACACGGCCCACCACCCGGCGATCGCCCTCGATCTCCTCCGCGAAGTTCAGCGCGAGGTTGGAGCCGGAGCAGGCATAGGCGGCGGCGATGGTCCCGAGGATCAGCGGAATCGTGCCGGTCGGCGCGAGGCCCCCGTGCGGGCCGGCGACGACCGGGTGCAACAGGACGGTTCCGAGGGTGCGCGCCGGGCCGCGCCACTCGAGCACGATCAGTGCCAGCAGCGCCGCCACCTCCGCGGTGACGAGGGTGCCGGTCACCCACATTCCGGTCCGCAGCCGCAACACGCCGATCACGGTGGCGACGCCGATCGCGGCGATCGCGAGCGGCAGGATCGGCAGCGACGGCACCACCTCGCGCGCATAGACGGCAAAGCCCAGCGCCACGAAGGCGATCAGCGCGGGCGCGGTGACGATCCCCAGCACGAGCGCCGCGGCGCGACACCGCGGCCCCAGCACTTCGCCGATCCCGTGATAGACGCCGCCCGCGTGCGGGAATGCCGAGCCCAATTCCGCGTACAGCAGCGCCGAGACCATCACCACCCCGCCGCCACCCAGCATCGCGATCGCCGCACCGGTGCCGGCAAGGTGCAGCACCGCCGCGCCCGTGACGTAGACCGATCCGGCGGGCGACAGGGCGGCGAGCGTCAGTGCGAGCACGCCGGCCGGGCGAAGCGATCGTCGCAGCCGGTCGTCGCCGGCGCGGGGCTCGGTTGCCATGCGCGTCGCCGCTAGTGGTTCGAGGCCGAGGGCAGATCGAGCCCGGCCAGCAGGCGGATCAAATCCTGCTGCCGGCCGCACCCGGTCTTGTGGAAAACCGCCTTCAGCTGGTTGCGCACCGTATGGATCGAGACCGAGCCGGACTCCGAAACGGCGCTCAGGCTTTCCCCCGCCCATAAACGCAGCGCCAGCCGCGATTCCGCCCCGGTCAGGCCGAATGCCTGACGAAGCTTGTCCTGCGGGGTCGATCGCGGCGGCGCGACATCGGCGACGGTGACCAGCACGCAGCGCGCCGAGGCGAAGCCGGCGATCGCCCTCGCGCCCATCCGCGACACCGTCAGGGCGTGACCGGACCGCCGGTCGCGGCCCGGCAGGATGATCGGCGCGCCGGGGATACCGGTCCGGAACGCGCTCGTCAGCGCCGCTTCGAGCGCCCGGTCGGCGACGGCGGAGACGGCGCGCAGCCGGCCGTCGACCAGGCGGAGCGTCGTCCCGCCTTGCATCAGCACCTCGCCAGCCGCGCTGTGCCGAACGACCCGCAGGGACTCGTCGACGAAGAACATCGCCTGCGGCGAGGTTGCCAGCAGGACGTCGAGATGATCGAGCTGCTCCTGCCGCACCGCCAGTTCGCGCCGCAGCCGGGAAGCGCGGATCAGATGCGGCTGGAACGGCGCGATCGCCGCAATGTCCCGGTCCGCGAACGGTCCCTGGCGTCGCGATCGTCCCAGCCCGATCGTCGTTAGCCAAGGCCCTTCGAGCGACAGGAGGATGCTAAGATTATGTGCCGCGCCGATCGGATCGAGGAACTCGTTGAGATAGGCGCTGCGTTCGAAATCCTCGCGGTCGATCCAGTCGCTGTCGCGCGTAATGCGAGGTGCCCATGCCGACGCATAATCGGCGAGGTCGTCGACCAGCAACAGGCAATTGGCCTGCGCCCACTCCGCCCTGTACAGCTGCAGGATATCGGTGGGCGTCCGCGCGCAGATGCCGTCGCCATGACCATCGAGAACGTTCATTTCGAGGAAGTTCGCAGGATGCGCGCCGCTGCGGTCCGCCAGCTCGCCGAGCAACGGACTCCACAGCCGGTCGTCATAGGGCGCGTCGTAGATGAGATCGACGAGCTTCTCGTCCGTCATCGCCCCGGTCCGGCTCGCTCGCATAACGGTGTCGCCCCCAACGTCCGTACGGAAGGTTCCGCCCCGGTTCGTTAAATGACTTTATCGCCACCGCATAGCGCAAACGGGTCATGCGCGCGGCGCGCGAACGGGCGATTGCTCCTGGGACGGTGATGTTCCGGTCGCGGACATATCCAAGCAGGAGGCAGAGCACGTGTCATCGAAATGGCTTGGATGGGCGACCGTGTCGGCGATCGGCATAAATCGAACACGAGGAATCCTGCTGGCCGCAACGATCTGCGGACCAGCTTTAAATGTGCAAGCGCTGGCCCAGTCAGCGCAAAGCTCAACAGTCAGTTTGACTAACTTGGTGAATACCCGTGCCGATAGTTTTCAGAAACTAGAAACAGCCTTACTAAGCGGAGCTTCCGAGGCGGATCAGACCGCGATTAATGATTTGATACAATCAGGCAATGCTGCCTTAATATCACAACTAGAGCAATCGCACCTTTTCAGCGAAGCGCAGATCGCTGGGATTACGGGTCCAGACTCAGCGTCATATCTAGATAATTTAATTGCCACTTCCAATCCAACGCAACATCCAGAATTACTTGCCGTGATAGATGCCAACATTACACGAATTAACGCCCTGATCGACCTGCGAGAGAGTCAAGCGAATGCGAACAACGTCGCCTTAGAGCGCGTTCGTGCCAACCTTTTAGCTCGGCAGCAGGCTTGGCATCTGCTGTTCGCACCGACTAACCCGAACGGGACAGAAAATGTCGTGCCGACCGCGCCGCCGCCAACGCCCGACAATGGCAACGCGCCGACTTTACCCACGCCCGCGCCGAACATGCCGGCTTCACGTAATTCTGCCCCTATTCCGCAAATTGATCCGCCTGCGACTCCGGATACGCCGCCACCCGCTCCGCTTCCGCCCGTGCCAGTACGGCGAGGAACGGTGCCCAACAACACTCCTGATCCGGCTCTGCAAGTCGACGGTCCGCGAACTGTCCCAACTGCGCCGCCGCAGCAGCAGCAGAACGATCCAGCGACAACCGTGCCCAAAACTCCTATTCCGGCCACGTCGGGGCAGCCGTTAACGGGTCAGCAACAGATCGAGGGTGCGTTAAACGCCCCGGTCCACTTTCCCGTAGCGCCTGTCGTTGTCCCTCCCCCAGCCCCGGGAGTTCCTCCCGTGAACGGTCCTTCACAAGGATTGTCTCCTTCGAGTAGCGACCCAGTTTTCACGCCTCAGAATACTAGTCCGGACCTCGGACTTCCCAATGGTCAGCAAAGTACCGGGTCGGCCGACGGCGGCCCCGGCACTGGAACCTCGAACACCGGAACAGCAGTCGCGGATGCCGCGGCCGCCGCAGCCGCGGCGGCAGGCGTGTCGGGAGGCAATGGTTCCGGTACGGCCGGTCCGAGCGGCGACCAATTACCACCCATTGTGCTACCTCCAACGCTCACGCACCCAGGGCGGGTTGGTGTCACAGACACGAACTCAGGCGTCGCCACCATTGTGGATGGCATCGACAGCGGCGCAGGCTCTGTGCAAGCCGGAAGCGGAACGGCCTCCGCCGTTCAGGGTTCTTCGGCCGAACCGAGCAATAACAGCAATGTCACCGGCACATCCTTGGCACCGATCTATCAAGGATACACTGTAGTGCCCGGAGCTAATGGCTCTTCGGTCGTCGCCGTTCCGTCAACCCAAGTACAAAGGCCTTCTTCGGTGATCACCGCACCGTCGACGCAGGTTGCCGTTACGAGCACCCAGATCAACGTGCCCAGCACGCAGGTCAACGTCCCCTCGACGCAGGTGAACACACCCAGCACGCAGGTAAACGTGCCCAGCCTGCAGACAAACGTCCCGTCGACCCAGGTGCAGACGCCCAGCAGCGTGATGACCAGCCCCGATCTCCAGCCCGCGCTGTGCGGCCGATGACGCCGGGCTCCCGCACCCCGTCCACACACAAGCTCGAACGGATTCGATCCATGCGCATAATATCGCTCGGTTGCCTGGCGCTGGCGGCGATGACCCTCTTCGACCGCAGCGCCTCCGCCCAGTCGATCACCTACGTCGTCAAGCAGCAGATCGGCCAAGGATCGGTGGCGGGCCAGATCACGACCGACGGCACCGCCGGGACGTTGGCGGCCACCAACATCACCGCGTGGAACCTGGCGCTCAACGGCGTCGGCGCGACGTACAATATCACCAACACGAACAGCTCGGTGGTCGTCCAGGGCGGTGCCACGTCGGCGACCGCGCAGAACCTGTCCTTCAACTACAGCACCGCAGGCACGAATTATCTGCTGTTTCAGCAGGGACTGTATTCCGGCACCCATTACTGGTGCAATTCCAGCGCGGCCGGCGCGTGCGCGCAGGGTGCCAGCGTGGTGCCGAACAGCGCCTTTGACAGCGCCGCCCAGTTCGAGGCGCGAACCGGATCGCAGGTGCTCGGCATGGCATCGGGGCCGATGTTCGTGACCACCACCGACGCGCTCAACCAGTCGCTGAACAATCTCGCCGCGAGCCAGAAGGCACAGCTCATCACCGCGAACCTGTTCAGCCAGGTGCTGCTCGGCAAGAACGAGCAGGTGAGCTGCGGCGATTGCGGCGGTGCCGGCGCGACCTTCGGCAGCCTCAGCGTATCGGCGCATGGCCGCAAGGCGATCACGAACGAACTCACGGCCCTGTTCGGCATCGCGGTCGGCCGGTACGAGGAGAAGGGTGCCTTCATCACCAACTCCTACACCTTCGCCGGCGGGCTGCGGTACGATCCGTCGACCATGGGTGCCTCGCGCCCGTATTTCGAGCTCGGCGGCGCGGTCGCGCCCGATCAGCACGCCACCTACCAGCGCCCGTACATGACCGGGACCGGCCCCGCGACCGGCATCGGCCAGACGAAGACGACGAACATGTCGGTCTATGCCCGGGCGGGCTGGGTATCGCGCCTGACCAGACGCGACGAGCTGGCCGGCGCCATCAGCTACGGCCATAGCTGGCAGATCCAGCACAGCTATGCGGAGGCACCGGGGCCGGGCAATCCGTTCGACGCGCAATATAGCCGCGGCATCAACGAGGTGAACATGGCGGGCGTGTCCGCGCAATATTCGCATCTGTTCGGCCACCGGCTGGAACTGGGCGTCGACGGCAGCGTCTCCCGGTCGTTCGGCTCGCGCAACAGCATCGTGACGACGATCGACGGGTTCGGACAGAATGCCCTTCCGGCGCACGAGATCACCTATTTCGAGCCGGGCGGGCGGCTGAGCTACCGCGTCTCGCGGCGGCTGAAGATCGACACGTTCATCAACGCGACCATGTCCAACCAGTCGATCGGCATCAGCGAGCATGGCGGTTTCGGCGTCAACCTGAGCTTCTGATCGGCAGTTCGACCCGCGGAATAATCGATTGCAGCGGTATGCAGTTATTGGGAACACCAACCCAACACCCGACGGATTTGGATCGCCTGGCGGGCTTCCTGCTGCATCGACCATCCATCGCTCGAAAAAGACCGCCGATCGCGCTATCCGCGCGACGTGGACGACCCGCCTTCCCGTCAGCGCAAGATCATCCATATCGATATGGACGCATTCTTTGCATCGGTGGAGCAGCGGGACGATCCGGCGCTTCTGGGCAAGCCCGTCGCGGTCGGGGGGTCGCGGGCGCGCGGGGTCGTGGCGGCGGCGTCTTACGAGGCGCGGGCGTTCGGGGTGCGATCCGCAATGCCGTCGTCGACCGCGATCCGGCGGTGCCCCGATCTGGTGTTCGTCCGGCCGCGGTTCGCCGTGTACAGCAGCGTGTCGCGGCAAATCCGGTCGATCTTTGCCGATTATGCGTCGCTGGTCGAACCCCTGTCGCTCGACGAGGCGTATCTGGATGTCACCGACGATATCCGGGGGCTCGGCTCCGCCAGCGCGATCGCGGCGGAGATACGCGCCCGGATCGCGGCCGATACCGGACTGACCGCGTCGGCCGGCGTCAGCTACAACAAGTTCATCGCCAAGCTGGCTTCGGACCAGAACAAGCCCGACGGCATGTGCGTGATCCCGCCCGACCGCGGCGCGGCGTTCGTCGCGAGCCTGCCGGTCAAACGCTTTCACGGTGTGGGCCCGGTCACCGCGGCGAAGATGGCGTCGCTGGGGATCGAGACCGGGGCGGATTTGCGCGATCGGTCGCTGCCATGGCTGGAGACGCATTTCGGGTCCTATGCCGGATATCTGTTCCGGGCGGCGCGCGGCGTGGACGACCGGCCCGTGCGAAGCAACCGCGTCGCCAAGTCCGTGGGTGCGGAGCGGACGTTCGAAACCAACCTGGTCGCGCCAGAGGACCTGCATGCCGGGCTCGACCGGGTGATCGAGGCGGCGTGGGAGCGGATCGCGCGCGCGGGTGTCATGGGGCGGACCATCACGCTGAAACTGCGCCACGCGGATTTCCGCACGATCACGCGCGCGCGCTCGCTTGCCGTTCCAACGGGCGAGCGTGCGGTATTCGGCGATGCGGGACATGTGCTGCTGAGCGCGCAACTGCCGGTGCCGGGCGGGGTGCGGCTGCTCGGCATGACGCTGTCGGGTTTCGGCAGTGCAGCGGAGCCTGTCGAGCGGCAGCCGCGATTGCCGCTCTGACACGCCATCGACACCCCGTGGACGGAGTCGCCACATTCGTTTACCATATCCGAGGGCATCTTTTCGGGCGGGGGACATGACGATCGAACCGTGGTTCATCGGCGCGGTGGCATTGAGCCTGCTGGGTTACGGCGTGTATATCGTCGGTCTGTCGCGCCACCTGGTCGAGCCCAACCGCGCATCCTGGCTGATCTGGAGCGCGGCGACGGGCGTCGAGGCGGCGACCTATGCCGCGGTCAACCCCGGCGCGCCGCAAGCCTGGGTCTTCATCCTCTCGGCCTTGTGCTGCGTCCTCGTTACCGCGGCGATGTGGCGCCGGTCGCGCTGGCGCACGCCGACCCCGGTGGAGGGCGTGTGCATGACCGCCGCGCTCGGGTCGATCGCGTTGTGGCTGGTGTTCCGCGAGGCGTTCTGGGCGCATATGCTGGTCGTCGTCGCGGTGCCGGTCAGCTTCTGGCCGACCTGGCAGAGCGTGTGGCAGGACCGGGCCCGCGAGCGATCGCCGGCCTGGGGGTTATGGACGCTCGCGGATCTCTCGACGTTGCTTGTCGCTACCCGGGTGCAGGGATCGGGCATTGCGGAATATACGTATATTCTCGTCGAACTGCTCTGTCATGCGAGCGTATGGCTGATGGTCGGGCTCGCGACGATCAACCCGGTCCGGTCGCTGGCGTTCGGGCGCGGCGGGCTGCGGGTCCTGGATGCCTATCTACCGGGCAATCCGTTCGCGGTGCGCGAGACGCACCTGGGCAAGGCGGTCTACGCCGCAAAGCGGTTCGCGGAGGGCGAGCAGATCGTCCGTTTCACCGGTCGGCGGGTTCGTGCCGCGCGGCTGCCGCGGTCCTTGCGCGGCGCGGCGGACCGGTTCCTGCAAGTCACCACCGATCAATATATGGGGCCGTCGGGGCGGATCGACGATCTGATCAACCATAGCTGCGCGCCCAATGCGGGGTTGCGTTTTACCGATCATGGCGTGGTGCTGATCGCGTTGCGCGCCATAACGCCGGGCGAGGAGATCGCGTGGGATTACTCGACGACGTTGAAGGACTCGGGCTGGCAGATGGCGTGCCAGTGCCGGCAGCCGGGATGCCGCGGTACGGTCGGCGACTTCGCAACGCTGCCGGCCGAGCGCCAGGCGTGGTTTCGTGAACGGGACATGGTCGCGCCGTATCTGCGCGAAGAGATGGTGCGGGAGCGGGCGGCGTAAGCACGCCGGGCGAAGGCTTACGCCGCGTCCGCCAGCACCACCGGCTCGACCGCTTTCAACGTCAGGATCGCGACCGCGCCCTTGCCCTCGCCCTCGCTTTCCAGCCGCAGTGCCCCATCCATCGCCGTCATCGAATTTGCGCACCAGTGCAGTCCCAATCCGCCCGATTTATGCGCGCGCGTAGAGAAACCGCGTTGGAACAATGTCTTGCCGATATCCGATGAAAAACCCTCGCCGTCATCGCGGATCGCGATAATCACATGGCCGTTCGCATCGGATTCGATCGTGACCGATATCGTCCCACTGCCTGTCCCCGTGGCGGCGATCGCCTCCGCGGCGTTACCGAACAGATTGCCGATCACCTGACTGAGGATCACGCGGCTCGCCAACGCGCGGCACGGATGTGCGGGGAAGCTGAACGCGATCGACGCCTTGTCCGAATAGCGCGCAATGGTGGCGTTGCGTGCGACGATCTCGGCAACGTCGCAATCCTCCAGCGGCGGACGTTCATGCGCGTGCGCTTGCTGCTGGCCGATGATCTCGAGCACATGCGCCATCGCCTCGCGTCCGACCTGCAATTCGGCGCGGGTCGCGGCGCGAGTCGCGACTTCCGCCTCGATCGCCGCGGCGACGAAGGCGGTGAGCTTCACGCGACGCGCCGCCGGGACGTCATCCTTCGCAAGTTCGCCGAGGGCACGGTCCAGCATCGTGCGATCGACCGGCGGCCCTTGCGCGACGCCCTGGCTAAGGATCGTCGAAATCGGATTCAGCGCGTTGCGGACATTGTGCATGACTGCGACCGCGCTTTCGCTTCGGCCAAGCGCGAAGGACTGGACCTCGACCTGGCCGCGCAGATCGTTCAATTGGAGCAGCATCGCGTTGAAGCTGCGGCCGAGCGACCCGATCTCGTCGCGCCGGCCATCCTCGTCGAGCGGGCCGAGCGTACCGAGCGCGCGGACTCGCTGCATATGCCGTTCGACGCGGTGCAGCGGTTGCAGCACCTGGCTTGCGATCATCCGGCGAAGCACGATCAGCACGATCAACAGCAGCAGCGTCGATCCGGCGATCGCAAGCAACAGCATCCGTCGGCCGAGGAGCGAAACGTCGCGCGGAACGCTGAACCGCGCGCTCGCGACAGCCCGGCGATCCGCGCCCAGGATCGGCACCGCGATCGCCAGCGTCGATGCGCCGCGGGCCGCCGCGTCGCTCCTGCCGATCGGCGGGGCGATCCGTGCATTGACCTGGAGCAGCGCGGACAGCTGGTGCGGCGTCAGGATACGCGCCATCAGGACGTGCCCGCGTGCGGTTCCGCTGCCATCCGACTTGCGGATTTTCGCCACACCGATGGCGGCGACCGTCGAACCCAGCTTGGCATAATAACGTGCCGAACTGCCGCGACCGACGACATGCGCCAGGTCGGTAAGCGCGATCGATCGCAGGAACGCCGCGCGTAACGCGGGGTTCTCCGTGCCCGTTGCGGCATCGAGCCACCGGGCGATCACGATGCGTCCTTCGGGTGTCACATAGGCCATGCCCTGCACGCCCAGATTGGCCATCGCGAGCTTGGAAAAGCTGTCGCGTTCGAACTTCGCGCCCGGTGCCGCCATATAGTCGTAACTGTCGTTCCAGTCCCCATAGTCGCGCACCGCACCCTCGACCTTGGCACCGTAATCGGACAATGCCGCGCGCGTGCGGTCCACATTGTCCGCGATCACCTTGTCCTCCAGCTTCGCGAAGCTTGGTGTGATGACGATGGCGAGCAGCAGGGTGATACCGAGCGCGCCCGCCAGCCCGACGAATGTCAGGATGACGACCAGCTTGGCCCCAAGCGAGGTCGGCCGGACGAGCGGCTGCAACCGGCCCTTTGCGATCGGCATCAGCCGTTGGTCCCGTCGCCCAGTTCGATCGTGCCGGCACCGTCGTTGGCATCCTCGCCGATGAACCGCCGTTCGGCGAGGCCACACGCGATGTCCTCGGCCACCGGGCGCGAGAAGAAATACCCCTGTAAATGGCTGGCACCGGCGATCCGGAGCAACTGGACTTGCGCCGCGGTCTCGACGCCTTCCGCGATCACCTCCAGCCCCAGCGCATGGCCGAGATGGATGATGGCATGAACGATCGCCGCACTCTCGCGCTCGCGGCCCATCCCGTCGATGAAGCTGCGGTCGATCTTGAGCGAGTCGAGCGCGAATTTGCGAATGTTGTAGAGACTGGAATAGCCCGTCCCGAAATCGTCGAGCGCGATACGGAAGCCCATCTGGCGAAGCTTGTACAGCGTCTCCGCGGCGCGTTCGGCATCGTCGAAGATTGCGGTCTCGGTGATCTCGATCTGCACGCGCGACGGCGAAACGCCCGCACGCTGCACGCTTTCCATCACATGGCCGACGAAGTTCGTCCGGCGGAACTGGCGCGGGCTGAAATTGACCGAGACATATTGCCCCGGCCAGCGCGCCAGCACCTTCAGCGATTCGGTCAGCACCCAATCGCCCAGTTCGTGGATGATGTTCGTCTCCTCCGCGATGGGGATGAAGACGGCGGGGCTGATCGGGCCATATTCCGTCGTGTTCCAGCGCACGAGCGCCTCGAAGCCCACGATCTCGATCGTGTCGCGCTTGACGATCGGCTGGTAGACGAGGCTGAGTTCACCCTTCTCGATCGAACCCGCCAGCCCGCTTTCGATCCGGCGGCGGAAGCGGATGCCTTCGTCCATGCTCTCGTCGAACAGCCGGGTCATGCCCCGCCCCTGCCGCTTGGCGTCGTTGAGCGCGAGGTCGGCGCGGCGCATCACGTCGATCGGATCTGTGCCCTGCGCACCGTCGACCACGACCATGCCGGCGGATGCGCCCGCCTGGACCGCATTGCCGAACACTGTTAGGTTGACCGAGCAGGCCGCGACCATCCGGTCGCATGCCATTTCCGCGGCCGGTTCGCCGGGCGCGTCGAACAGCACGCCGAATTCGTCGCCGCCGAGCCGCGCGACGAGCGCGCCCTCGGGTGCCGAATGCTGCAGGATTTCAGCGATCTGCCGGATCAGCGCGTCGCCCGCCAGATGCCCGAGCGTATCGTTGACCAGCTTGAACCGGTCGAGATCGATCATCGCGGTGGCGAACAGTCCATCGCGCTTGGTCCGTTCGGTCAGCGCGCGCAGGAAGAACAACCGGTTGGGCGCGTCGGTCAGCGAATCGTGCATCGCGATATGGATCGCGCGGCTTTCGTTCGCGGCGAGTTCGAGGCCCTGCTCTTCCAGCTGGACGATCTGCTGCGCCATCAGCGCGCGCGCGCTCGAGAGTTCGCGGTCGACTTCCCAGCGCTTGGCGAGCGCGGTGGCGGTTTGCTGTATCTCGGCGACCTCGAAGGGTTTGGCGATGTAGAAGATCTTGTCCGCCGGGCCGGCGACCTTGCTGATCTCGATCGGCGAGAAATCCGAATAGCCGGTGACGATGACCAGATTGACCTGGCCGTCGAGCGCGCGGATTCGCTTCGCGGTCTCGCGGCCGTCGATGCCGGGGGGCATGCGGATGTCGATAAACGCGACCGAATAGGGATCGCCCGCCGCTAGCGCGGCCTCGACCGCGGCGACCGCGTCCAGGCCCTGGTTGCAATGCGTCAGCGCGAAATCGGGAAGGACATCCGCGGCATCGTCCGCGGCATCGTCGTCGCCGAACAGATCGGCGGCCATCGCATCGAGCGCATCCGCGCCTTCGCCGCGCTGCGACGCGAAGCTGCGGGCGTAGCTGTCGTGCATCGCCGGCTCGTCATCGACGATCAAAATCCGCATCGCGCCACCGTCCGTTCCGCGGCAACCAGCTTGCCACTCGGTCGCCATGAGGTAGCCGGGTACGGTTAAGGCGCGGTTACCGGCTATTGCCGGTCGGGTGTCTCTTCGGGGTCGGCGTCCGCTCAGGACGCGGTGAACGACGTCTCCAGCGTCCGGCCAAGCGCTTGGGTACCAAGCACGATCGCACCGAGCGGCCCCGCCCGCCCACCGAGCACCGGCGGGACGATATAGCTCTCGGTCAGCGCGATCTCGGGCAGCGGGATATAGCCGCCCAGGCTTTTCGTCATGGCGGCGCGAACGCGGGGGAACAGATGCGGCGTACCGACCATCACCCCGCCCCCCATCACGATCCGCCGCGGTACGCCCGTCATGACGAGCGTGTGGCATAGTTGACCAAGCGCGTGCGCGACGCCGTCCCAGGCCTGGTGGTCCGCGGGCAGGTTCTGCGCGGCCACCCCCGTGCGTGCCGCGATCGCCGGCCCCGAAGCCAGCCCTTCCACACAGGCCCCGTGGAAGGTGCAGTTGCCGATCCAGTCGTCGCCGGGCAATTGCACAGGGCGGATATGACCCAGCTCGCCGTGCGTCAGCCCGTCGACGGGGATGCCGCCGGCGATCATCCCGACGCCGATCCCCGTACCCACCGTCACATAAGCCAGGTCGGCCAGACCTTTGCCCGCCCCCCAGCGCGCCTCCGCCAACGCCGCGCCTACGACATCGGTGTGAAACCCGGTCGGCACGCCGCTATGCGCGGCCAACCGGCGCGCGATGTCGGTTCCGGACCAGCCCGGTTTCGTGGTTATGCTGATCTTCCCGTATTGCGGCGAGGCGTGATCGATCACGATCGGCCCGAAGCTCGCGATGCCGAGCGCGGCAAAGCCCCGCCATCCGTCGAGCACGGCCTCGATCGCCGCCAGGGTCTCCGCCGGGCGAGTGGTCGGAATGCGCTGCTCCGCCTCGATCTCGTCGGGTCCGCGCGCCAGAATGCAGATGCATTTGGTGCCGCCAAGCTCGATACCTGCAACCAGCGGTGCGGTCGTCGTCGTCATGCCCGGATAGTCCTTCTCCGACGGTCTTCGCCCGTGGTGCCCGCCGCGAACATCGATCAGCCTGACGCACCTGCGATGAGCGCGCGGATCCGCGTCGCCAGCGCATCCATCGCGAACGGCTTGGTCATGACGTGCATGCCCGGGTCAAGATGCCCGTTCCCGACGACCGCGTTCTCGGCATAGCCGGTGATGAAGAGGATCTTGAGGTCGGGCCGCGACAATCGCGCGGCGTCGGCCATCTGTCGGCCGTTCATTCCCCCCGGTAGTCCGACATCGGTCACCAGCAGGTCGATCCGCTGACCGGATTGCAGGATCGCGAGACCCGACGCCCCGTCCGCCGCCTCGATCGCCATATAGCCCAGTTCGCCCAATATCTCTGCGACCAGCATGCGAACGGTCGGCTCGTCGTCGACGACCAGCACGGTCTCGCCCGCCTCGGCTCTCGGCGGTTCGGCGTTTGCCCCCTCCTGCGCGTCGATCGCCTCGCCGAAGAAGCGCGGCAGGTACAGGCACAAGGTCGCGCCTTCGCCGACCTCGGAATAGATCCGCACCTGCCCGCCCGATTGCCGCGCGAAGCCGTAGATCATCGAAAGCCCGAGCCCGGTCCCTTCGCCGAGCGGCTTCGTAGTGAAGAACGGGTCGAAAGCCTTCGCGATGATGTCCGGCGTCATGCCGGTCCCGGTGTCCGAGACGCAGAGCGAGACATATTGCCCCGGCTCCAGGTCGCGTTCGCGCGCGGTGCGCGCGTCGAGCCAGCGATTGCCCGTTTCGATCGTCAACCGCCCACCGCCCGGCATCGCGTCGCGACCGTTGATCGCGAGGTTCAGCAGCGCGTTCTCCAACTGGTTGGGATCGACGAGCGTCGGCCATAACCCGCCCGCCGTCACGACCTCGACCTCGATCGCCGGCCCGACCGTCCGGCGGACGAGGTCCTCCATGCCGCCCACCAGCCGATTCACGTCGGTCGGTTTGGGATCGAGCGTCTGCCGCCGGGAGAACGCCAGCAGCCGATGCGTCAGCGACGCCGCACGCTTCGCTGCCCCTTGCGCCGCCAGCGCATAGCGTTCGAGATCGGCGTATCGCCCTTGCTGCACGCGGATACCGATCATCTCGAGGCTGCCGCTGATGCCGGTCAGCAGATTGTTGAAATCATGCGCCAGACCACCGGTCAGCTGTCCCACCGCCTCCATCTTCTGGCTTTGGCGGAGCGCCTCCTCCGCGGTCATCAATTCCTGCGTCCGCCTGGCGACCTGCGTCTCGAGCGTTTCGTTCAGCGCGGCCAGTTCGGCGGCCTGGCGACGATTCTCGTCGATGTCGGTATTGGTGCCGACCCAGCGGAGAATGGTGCCGTCTTCGCCCCGCACCGGCTCGGCGCGAACCAGAAACCAGCGATAGACACCGTCCGCGCGCCGGATGCGGAATTCCACCTGGTAAACGTCGCCCGTCGCCAGCGAATGGGCCCACGCAGGTATGGCGACCGCCTGATCGTCGGGGTGGATGACCCGCATCCAGCCCGATACGCCCCGCAATCCTTCCAACGTCTCGTCCCCATAGGCGAAGACCTGTTCGTTGAACCAATAGAGGTTGCCGTCGGGATACGCCGCCCAGACCTGATTGGGCATCGCCTGCGCGAAGACGCGGAACTGCTCCTCGCTTTCGCGGCGTGCCTGTTCCGCCCGCACGCGCTCGGTCGCGCCGCGAACCCGTTCCGCCACTTCACGCATCAGGGCCAGTTCGTCCGGATGCCAACGCCGCGGCCCATCGTGATTGGCAAACAGCAGCGCCACCAGGCCGCCCTGTTCGACGAGCGGCATGTTGACGAACGACCGTGCGCTGATCGCCTCCAGCACCGACGCGTTGCCGCTGGTCCGCGCGTCCAGCCTGACGTCGTCGATCGCCACCGTCGTGCCGGCCTTCAGATCGTCGATGTAAGATCCGTGATCGCGAAATTGCAGGACGCCGGCGATCGACCGGACGCCGGGCGCGTTCCAGTCGCGTTCGACGGTGATCGTCTCGGCGTCCTTGTCGATAACGCCGTAACCGACGCGCGAAACGCCCAGCGCGTGGCCGAGCACCTGCGATCCGACATAGGGGATCGTCGCCGGATCGATCAGGTCGCGGACCCGGTCGGCAAGCTCGAGCAATGCCGCCTGCCCGCGTTCCGCCCGCTTGCGATTGCTGACGTCGAAACTGACGCCTGGAAAACGTTCGGGCGTGCCATCGGCATCGAGGATGCAGCGGCCCTGTGCATGGACCCAGCGGTGATCGCCGTCGGGCTGAACGAGCCGGTATTCGGCGGCGAACGTGCCGCCCGATCGCATCGCCTCCGCTATCGCGGTTTCGACATAGGGGCGATCATCGGGGTGGATGCCGCCGAAGAACGTGTCGATCGACACCCCTGCCCGCGCCATGTCGGGATCGACGCCGTATAGCCGGGCGAAGCGCCCGTCGGCGGTGACCCGGTCGGTCGGGATATGCCAGTCCCATGTCCCGACGCCGCCCCCCGCCGACAGCGCCTGCTGCAAATGTTCTTCGCTGTCGGCCAGCGCCAGGTCGGTCTGCCGGCGCGCGGTGATGTCCGCGAAGATGACGGCGATCCGGCGCGCTTCGGGCTCGCCGACCCGAAACGCATGGACGTCGAACCATCGTCCCGTGTCGTCGGAATGGCTCTCGACATGCAAGGGTTCTCCCGTGATAGCGACGCGGCCATACAGGTCGAGCCAGTGGATATGGCGTTCCGGCATCGTCTCGGATGCCAGTCGACCCCTCGGGTCCGCTAGACCGGCCTGCCGTTCGAACGCCGCATTGGTGTCGATGAACCGGTAATCGACCGGCCATGTTTCATCGAACAATACTTCGACGATGCAAAAGCCCGCGTCGATCGCCTGAAACAGCGATCGATAGACGGTGTCGGCCAGGATAGGCGATGTCACGATCCGACGATCCCCGGTAATCAAATGATGCTGCCGACCTGAACGCCGATCGACCCGGCGCGATCCATGGCCCCGTGAGCATCGCCCTTCCGGCGCCACGCCATCATCCGCGCAACACGGCGAAGGCTTCCTTCACCTTGGCAATCCCGAAACCGATCGCCTGTCCCGGTTCGATATGCGCCATTGCCGGCAACTCGTCGGGATCGACGATGGCGTGCAGGATCGCCGGCCCCGGAGATGCCAGGAATTCGCGGACGGTCGCCGACAGCGTCGCGGGATCGCGCGCGGTGAAACCGGCCGCGCCGCACGCGCGGGCAAACGCCGCGAAGTCCATGTTGGGAAAGCTGCTGCCGCCGGTCGCGGGCAGCCCCGCCCCCTCCATCTCCAGATGGACGAGGCCCCAGCGGCTGTTGTCGTAGACGACGATCTTGACCGGCAGCTTGTGCTCGACCGCCGTCATGAATTCCCCGGCCAGCATCGTGAAACCGCCGTCGCCGATATGCGCCACGACCTGTCGATCGCGGTCGAGCGACTGTGCCCCGATCGCGAGACCGAGCCCGGTGCCGACTGCGGCATTGTTGAACGATCCCGTGATCCGCTGCCGACCGGTCTGGCGCAGCCAATTGGCCGCCCACAAGGTCACCTCGCCCGTATCGGTCACGACGATCGCGTCATCCGCCGCCGCATCGCTGATCGCCCGCGCGACGGCCTGCGGGTGGATGATGCCGGTGCTGCGCGAAGGATCCGCCTTGGCATCGAGCATCGTATCCCAGGTGGTGCGCTTGTCCTGCGTCTCCGCCAGGAACGCGCCGTCGTCCTTTTGCGCCAGCCGGTCGAGCAGCATGCGGAGTGTCGGCTTCACGGACCCGACGATACCGAGCCCGACCCGTGTCCGCCGCCCGATCGCGAGCGCGCGCTCGTCGACCTGGATGACGTTGCCGTGCTTGGGCAGAAAATCGACATAGGGGTAATCGGTGCCGAGCATCAGGAGCAGATCCGCATCCCTGACGGCGTCGACCCCGGCCCGCCCGCCGATCAGCCCGACGCCGCCGATCCAGCTGGGATGCGTGTAGGCCAATAGATCCTGCGCGCGGTACGTATGCATCAGCGGTGCCTTGAGCCGTTCCGACAGCGCGACCAGTTCCGCCTCCGCACCGCGTGCACCGGCACCGCAGAACAGCGCGATCGTGCCCGCCCCCGCGATCAGCGCGGCGGCGGCGGCAATATCCTCGGATGCAGGCGCGACCTCCGGACGGGGGCGCAACGTCGGAATGCTCGGCGTCGCCGTGCCGACCTTTGCAGCAAACACGTCGGGCGGGATATTGATGTGCGCAACCCCGCGCAGCCCATAGGCCGCCGCGATCGCCTGATGAAAGACACCGGGTGCCTGCGCCGCCGCTCCGATCACCTGCGTATAGACCGCGACGTCGCGGAACAGCAGATCCGGCGAATCCTCCTGCAGATAATCCGTACCGCGCAGCGCCGACGGAACCCCGCCCTATATCGCAAGCACCGGAGCATGATCCTTGCGCGCCTCGTACAGACCCGGCACCAGATGATTGCCGCCCGGTCCCGTCGTACCGCAACAGACGCCGAGCCGTCCGGTCAGCTTCGCCTGTCCGGCGGCGGCGAGCGCCGCGCCCTCTTCATGACGGACGCCGATCCATTCGATCGTCGATTGCTGGCGGATCGCGTCGGTGAAAGGATTGAGCGCATCGCCCACGATCCCGAAAACCTGGCGGACGCCGATATCGGCCAGCGTCTTGACGAGCAGTTCGGCGACGGTCGTGGACATGGCGGGCTCCGGCTCGGGAAAGCCTCAATCCGTCGGTGCGTACGATGTTCCGGTCGGAGCCAGGTCAGGCGGCGACGTGCGTGGCGAAATCGCCCGCACTGAGCTTCAACGTGCCGAGTCGCCCGTCGAGCGTGACGAAGCCGCGGCTGACCTCGTCGATTTCTCCTGCGACGGTTTCGGTATCCTTGCGGATGGCGGCGACGGTAGAGGACATCGAGTCGGCGGCCAATGCGGTTTCGTCGACCGCGGCGGTGATCGACGTCACGGTCTGCGCCTGTGCCTC
>NZ_CAHJWJ010000005.1 GCF_903642285.1 Sphingomonas bacterium | reverse complement strand
TTGAACAGGTCCGGATGCGCCTTCTCGATCTCGTCGAGCAGCAGCACGCAATGCGGGTTCTGGTCGACCGCATCGGTCAACAGGCCGCCCTGGTCGAACCCGACATAACCCGGCGGCGCACCGATCAGTCGGCTGACCGAATGCCGCTCCATATATTCGGACATGTCGAACCGCTGAAGCGGGATGCCCAAGATCGACGCGAGTTGCTTCGCCACTTCGGTCTTGCCGACGCCGGTCGGGCCGGTGAACAGGTAATTGCCGATCGGCTTCTCCGGTTCGCGCAGACCCGCCCGCGCCAGCTTGATCGCCGAGGCCAGCTTCTCGATCGCCGCATTCTGCCCGAACACCACGCGCTTCAGATCGGTCTCCAGCGTCGAGAGCGCCGCCTTGTCGTCGGTCGACACCGATTTCGGCGGGATTCGCGCCATCGTCGCGATGACCTGTTCGATCTCCTTGGTGGTGATCGTCTTCTTGCGTTTGTTGGCGGGCACCAGCATCTGCATCGCGCCGACCTCGTCGATCACGTCGATGGCCTTGTCGGGCAGCTTGCGGTCGTTGATGTAGCGCGCCGACAGCTCGACAGCGGACTTGATCGCATCGGGGGTATATTTGACCGAGTGATGTTCTTCGAACGCCGAACGCAGGCCGGCGAGAATCTTGATCGTGTCCTCGATCGTCGGTTCGTTGACGTCGATCTTCTGGAAGCGCCGCAGCAGCGCGCGGTCCTTCTCGAAATGGTTGCGGAACTCCTTGTAGGTCGTCGAGCCGATGCAGCGGATGCCGCCGCTCGACAGCGCCGGCTTCAGCAGGTTCGACGCATCCATTGCGCCGCCCGATGTCGCGCCGGCACCGATGACGGTGTGAATCTCGTCGATGAAGAGCACCGCATGCGGCATCTTTTCCAGTTCGTTGACGACCGCCTTCAGCCGCTCCTCGAAATCGCCGCGATACCGCGTGCCCGCCAGCAGCGCCCCCATGTCGAGCGAATAGATGACCGCTTCAAGCAGCACGTCGGGCACGTCGCCTTCGACGATCTTGCGTGCCAGGCCTTCCGCGATCGCCGTCTTCCCGACGCCGGGATCGCCCACGTATAGCGGGTTGTTCTTCGACCGGCGGCACAGGATCTGGATCGTGCGATCGACCTCGGGGCCGCGCCCGATCAGCGGATCGACCTTGCCGTTCTTGGCCTTCTCGTTGAGATCGACGGTGAATTGCTTGAGCGCGCTTTCCGTCTTGCCCTTCTCCTGTCCCTTGGCGGGTTTCTCTTCCTCGGCACCCTTGGGCGACGATGCCTCGACCGCCGCGCCGCCCTTGCCGACGCCATGGCTGATGAAGCTGACCGCATCGAGGCGGCTCATGTCCTGCTGCTGCAGGAAATAGACGGCATAGCTCTCGCGCTCGCTGAACAGCGCGACCAGCACGTTGGCACCTGTCACCTCGTCGCGGCCCGACGACTGGACGTGCAGGATCGCGCGCTGCACCACGCGCTGGAATCCGCTGGTGGGCGAGGGGTCGGTTGCGGCATCGACCTTCAGCGCGTCGAGTTCGGTGTCGAGATAATGGGCGACCGTGGTCTTCAGTTCGCCGAGATCGGCCTTGCAGGCGAGCATGACCTTGGACGCATGTTCGTCGTCGATCAGCGCGAGCAGCAGATGTTCGAGCGTCGCATATTCGTGACGCCTGGACGACGCGGCCTCGAGCGCCTTGTGAAGCGTGGTCTCGAGCGCGGGGGCGAAGGATGGCATGTCAGGATACTCCGGTCGGGCCACGAAGAAACGCGTGCCCGTTTGTTCCTATGTCGGAACGCATCGGGCCCGCATCAAGCGTCCGGCAGCCCGATCGGCGATGTGGATCATCGAACCGAAGGGGCACCCATGCGCTCATCGCCTAAATAGCTGGTCGGCGCTTGCGCGATGGTTAACGGCGCGTTCAATTTTGGAGCGGGCCCGGACGATCTCGGCCTCCAGCGCAGCGATCCGCGCCTCCAGCTCCGCGACCGACAACGGGTCGAGATCCTGCCGCATCAGCTGCGCCAGCAGGTCGTCACGACGAAGAGGGGCGTCGTCAGGGTCGATCATTGCAGGCACAGCGTTGACCGCGCGGCGGACGATGTCAATAACGCGGCATATCTTGGGAGCGGGCACGCCGATGGACGACATACCCGACGTGATGATCGCCATCGACCCGGCACGGCCGGGCGGGCCCGAAGTGCTCGTGCCCTCGGAACGGCCGGTGCCGAAGCCCGGTGGCGGCGAGGTGCTCGTGCAAATCGCCGCGGTCGGCGTCAACCGGCCCGAGGTGATGCAGCGCCAGGGCAGATATCCACCGCCGCCCGGTGCCTCGTCGATCCTCGGCATGGAGTTTTCCGGCACCATCGTCGCGGTGGGCGAGAGCGTCGAGCCCGAACAGATCGGCCAGCCGGTCTGCGCGCTGGTGACCGGCGGGGCCTATGCCGAATATGCCGTCGCGCCGTTCGGCCAGTGCCTGCCCGTTCCACATGCGCTGTCGATGGTCGAGGCGGCGGCGATGCCCGAGACGTTGTTCACCGTGTGGACCAATTTGTTCGAGCGGGCGTACGCGACCGAGGGCGATACCGTGCTGGTCCATGGCGGCACGTCGGGGATCGGCACGATGGCGATCGCGCTGTGCCGGTTGTTCGGGGTCGAGATCATCGTGACCGCAGGATCGGCCGCCAAATGCGCGGCCGCGCGGGCGATCGGTGCGAACCACGCGATCGATTACAGCACGGAGGATTTCGTCGATCGGGTGAAGGCCATCACCGGCGGCAAGGGCGTCGCCGCGGTGCTCGACATGGTCGGCGGGGATTACGTGCCCCGCAACCTGCAATGCCTGGCCGACGACGGCCGCCATGTCTCGATCGCGGTCCAGCGCGGGTTGACGGCCACGATCCCGATCTTCGAGGTGATGCGCCGCCGCCTGACGCTGACCGGATCGACGCTGCGCGCGCGAGACGTGTCGTTCAAGACGCTGGTCGCCGACGAACTGGCCCGCACCGTCTGGCCGCATGTGGAGGCGGGCAAGCTGAAGCCGGTGATCGACCGGACATATCCGCTCGCCGATGCGGCGGATGCGCATCGGCGGATGGAGGCGGGGGATCATGTGGGGAAGATCGTGTTGGTGGTGGGGTAGTGCGGCGCGAGCAAGAACGGGGATCCCCGCTTTCGTGGGGATGACGAGGTCAGTATATTTCCCATACGTCATCCTCGCGAAGGCGAGGATCCCGCTTCTTTCGAGATCGTGAAGAATGCGGGGCGGATGGGTTTATATGATGTCCGATCGATACCGCGGCGCAATCTATATCGGCGTCACCGCGTATATCGCGCAACGCGGGTTCCAGCATCGATCGAGAGAGGGGTCCGCGTTCTGCCGTCGGTACGGCATAGACCGGCTGGTCTATGCCGATTGGACGGAAAGCATCGTCGATGCCATTGCCCGAGAAAGAGCGATGAAGAAGTGGCGACGCGCCTGGAAAATCGAGTTGATCGAGCGCGTCAATCCCGATTGGAGCGATCTATTCGAGGTTATCAATGGCGGCGCGGAGGAAGGAGCGGGATCCCCGCTTTCGCGGGGATGACGGATGGCTTTCGCGGGGGTGACGGATGGTGCGAGGACGGACGGCGGATATCCGTCACCGTCCCGTCACCATAACCGCACAGCCGCGTAACAAACCTGCGCCATAGGTTCCCCATACCGCCAGGGGAACGACGCCGATGGACGCCGCTGCCACGATCACCGACATCGCCGATTTCCTGCCAGCCGACTTCGCGAACGCGCGCCCGGCCACCCCCGAGCGTATCGTCGAGCGCCAGCGATATCGGACGATCTGGATTTCCGACGTCCATCTCGGCACGCGCGGCTGCAACGCGGAAATGCTGATCGACTTCCTCGATCATGTCGACAGCGAGACGATGTATCTGGTCGGCGACATGATCGACGGCTGGCAGCTCAAGAAGCGGTTCTACTGGCCGGACACGCACAACGACGTCGTCCTTCGGTTGCTGAAGCGCGCCAAGCGCGGCACGCGGATGGTCTATATTCCGGGGAATCACGACGAGGTGTTCCGGCAGTTTTCGGGCCTCGATTTCGGCGGTGTGTCGATCCGGCGCAAGGCGATCCACGAAACCGCGGACGGGCGTCGGCTGCTGATCCTGCATGGCGACGAATTCGACGCGGTGACGATGGCACATCGCTGGATCGCGCATGTCGGCGACGCCGCCTATACCGCGCTGATGGCGCTCAACCGCTGGCTGAACGTATGGCGGCGGCGGTTGAAGATGCCGTATTGGTCGCTGTCCAAGCACGCCAAGGCGAAGGTCAAGAACGCGGTCGCGTTCATCTCGCATTTCGAGGACGTCGTCGCGCATGCCGCAGGGTCGCGCGGCGTCGACGGCGTCGTGTGCGGGCATATCCACACCGCGGAGATCCGCGAGATCGCGGGCATTCACTATTATAACGACGGCGACTGGGTCGAGGGCTGCACCGCGCTGGTCGAACATTTCGACGGGCGGATGGAGCTGCTGCACTGGGCCGACGTCATGGCGCGCCGCGATGCGCCCGTCGCCATCGCCGCCTGACTTTTTCGACCGGGAGAACCGACATGCGCATCGCGATCGTCACCGACGCCTGGACGCCGCAGATCAACGGCGTCGTCCGTACGCTGGGTTCCGTCCGCGCCGAGCTGGAGAAGATGGGGCACGAGGTGCTGATCGTCGCGCCCGACCGGTTCGTGTCGGTGCCGTGCCCGACCTACCCGGAAATCCGCCTGGCCTTCGCGCGCGGCGCGACGGTCGGTCGGCTGCTGTCCGATTTCGGCGCGGATGCGATCCATCTGGCGACCGAGGGGCCGTTGTGCCTCGTCGCGCGGCGCTGGTGCATGGCGCGCGCGCTGCCGTTCACGACCGCCTATCACACGCAATTCCCCGATTATGTCGCGGCGCGGGCACGGATCAACCCCGAATGGGTGTGGCGCTATATCCGCTGGTTCCATGAGCCGGCACATGCGGTGCTGGTGTCGACCCCCTCGGTCGCGGCGACGCTGACCGCGCACGGCATCGCGCAGGTCAGTCCGTGGGGACGCGGCGTCGACCTGTCGGTCTTCGGGCTGGACGGCGCGCGTGATCCGATGATCGCCGGGCTGCCGGGGCCGGTGCAGCTCTATGTCGGACGCGTCGCGGTGGAGAAGAATATCGTCGCCTTCCTCGAATCGCGGCATCCGGGCAGCAAGGTCGTGGTCGGCGACGGCCCGGCGCGCGGCGCGCTCGAAAAGCAGTTCCCCGCCGCGATCTTCACCGGCGCGCGGTTCGGTGCGGAGCTGGCGGCGTCGTACCGCGCCGCCGACGTGCTGGTGTTCCCAAGCCGGACGGACACGTTCGGGCTGGTGATGATCGAGGCGCTGGCCTGCGGGACGCCGGTCGCGGCTTATCCGGTGACCGGGCCGATCGATGTCCTCGACCAGCGGGTAGGCGCGATGGATGACGATCTGGACGTCGCGATCGCCGACGCGCTCGGTCGCGATCCCGTGACGTGCGCGGCCTATGCGGGTCGCTTCACCTGGGCGGCCAGCGCGCGCCAGTTCCTCGGCGCACTGGCCCCGCTACAGCTTGTGGCGCGGGCCGCCTGACCGCTTGCCCTCGGCGTCCGCGCGCTCTAAGTCGTTGGGTCATGCCAGGCCGCCTCGAAAGGGGCGGCCCTTTCTATTTTTACGGAGTTTCCCCGTGGCCCAGCCGCTCATGCCCCACGCGACCGCCTCCTGGCTGGTCGACAACACCGCGCTCAGTTTCGAACAGATCGCCGATTTCTGCGGGCTGCATATCCTGGAGATCCAGGCGATCGCCGACGATACCGCCGCAACCAAGCTGACCGGGCGCGATCCGATCCGCGCGCACGAAGTGACGCAGGAGGAAATCGACAAGGGGTCCGCCGATCCGAACTACCGAATGAAGATGATCAAGGGACCCGAGCAGGTCCGTCGAACCAAGGGGCCGCGCTACACGCCCGTTAGCAAGCGGCAGGACAAGCCCGACGGTATTTCCTGGATCATCCGCAACCATCCCGAGATCACCGACGGTGCGATCGGCCTGCTGATCGGCACCACGCGTACGACGATCGCGGCGATCCGCGACCGCAGCCACTGGAACATCGCCAACATCACGCCCAAGGACCCGGTGACGCTCGGACTGACGACGCAGCGCGAACTCGACGCCGCGGTCGCCAAGGCGGCGAAGGCGGCCGGGATCGAGGCGCAGCCGGACACCAGGCTGGAAGGCGACCGCGAGGCGCTGATCGAACAGCTCCGCGCCGAACGGATCCAGCAGGCGCGCGAGGCGGAGATGATCGCCGACGGCACGATGCAGCCCAAGCCGCTGTTCGACGACCCCTTCAAACGGTGACGTTCCCGGCGGTCGATCAGCCGCTCGCCTATCCCTTCGGTGGTGCCGAGCCGGGCGAGGCGGGCGCGATGACGGTCGCGCCCGGCGTTCGCTGGGTCCGGCTGTCGATGCCGGGGCCGCTTCGCCATGTGAATTGCTGGCTGCTCGACGATGCCGGCGGCAGCGCGCTCGTCGATACCGGCATGAACACCGACGATGCGCGCGCGTCGTGGAAGGCGCTGGCGAAGGGCGCGTTGGCGGGGGAGCGGTTCACGCGCGTCATCGGTACGCATTTCCACCCGGACCATATTGGCCTGGCCGGCTGGATGTGCGACCATCATCGCTGTCCGTTGATCATGACGCGTGGCGAATGGCTGACGGCGCGGATGCTGGCCGCGGATGTGCGCGACGCGGTACCCGAGGCGATGATCGCATTCCGGCGCGGCGCGGGTTGGGACGAGGTGCAACTGGCGCATGCGGTGACGCGAGGTTGGAGCGGGTTTCGCCGGATCATCACGCCGTTGCCGCTGAGCTACATCCGGATCGCGGATGGCGATACGCTACGCGTCGGCCAGGTCGATTGGCGCGTCGTAATCGGGTCGGGTCACAGTCCGGAACATGCCTGCCTGCTCGACGACTATGGCGGCGTGCTCATCGCGGGCGATCAGGTGTTGCCGCGGATCAGTCCCAATGTCTCGCTCGGCGTGACCGAGCCCGAAGCCGATCCGCTGGGCGAATGGCTCGCCTCGATCGACCGGTTGAAGCAATTGCCGGGCGATGTGTTGGTGCTGCCGGGGCATGGCGATCCGTTTACCGGGCTCCACGCACGGCTGGATGCCATGGCGGCGGAGCATCATGCGCGGCTCGATACGCTTGGCGCGGCGCTGGTCGAACCGATGCGTGCGATCGATGCCTTTCCGCTGCTGTTTCGGCGCACCGTCGGTCCCGACATGCTCGGCATGGCGACGGGGGAAGCGCTGGCGCACCTGCGTCGACTGGCGATCGAGGGGCGGGCGACGCGCGAGGACCGCGACGGCGTCTGGTGGTGGCGCGCCGCCTGAAATAGCATATCGTCCGATACCGAAAGACGATTCGAGCGGGAGTGCATGCGATGTGCGACGAACACACCAGCCAGGATAACGACCGGGTGCTGGAGGGCGTGTCGCGCCGGCAGTTCGGGGCGATGACCGGGGCGGCGGGGATCGCGATGATGCTGCCGACGCCAGCCGACGCGCTGACCGTCGCCGGCCGGGACGTCGTTATCGATACGCCGGACGGGAAGGCGGACGCGTATTTCGTCGCACCCGGGGGCGGCAAGCATCCCGGTGTGCTGATATGGCCGGATATCATGGGGCTTCGGCCTGCGTTCCGGCAGATGGCCGATCGGCTGGCGCAGTCGGGTTATGCGGTGCTGGCCGTCAACCAGTTCTACCGATCGACCAAAGCACCGTTCCTGGCGGCAGGCGAGTCCTACGATCAGCCCGAGGTGCGGGCGAAAATCATGCCGTTCGTCCATGCGCTGAGCAGCGAGGGGACCACCCGCGATGCTATCGCCTTCACCCATTTCCTCGATGCGCAGCCGCAGGTCGATCGTACGCGCGGGATGGGGACCACCGGCTATTGCATGGGCGGTCCGATGGTGTTTCGCACTGCAGCGGCGGTATCCGATCGCATTCGGGCCGGTGCGACGTTCCATGGCGGGGGGCTCGTGACCGACAAGCCCGACAGCCCGGCGCTGCTGATCCCGCAGATGAAGGCGCAATATCTGATCGCCATCGCTGCCAATGACGATGCGCGTGCGCCGACCGACAAGGACGTGCTGAAGGCCGATTTCGCCGCGGCGAAACTGCCCGCGGAGATCCAGGTCTATGCCGCCACGATGCATGGCTGGTGCCCGCCGGACAGCCGCGTCTACGATTCCGTCCAGGCGGAAAAGGCATGGGAGCGGATGCTCGCGTTGTTCGGAAAGGCTCTCGCATGACACTGACGCTCTACACCAATCCGATGTCGCGCGGCCGGATTTCGCGCTGGATGCTGGAGGAGATCGGTACATCGTATGAAACGGTGGTGCTCGGCTATGCCGACACGATGAAGGCAGCCGATTATCTCGCCATCAATCCGATGGGGAAGGTTCCTGCGATCGTCCACGACGGCAATGTCGTGACCGAAGGTGCCGCGATCTGCGCCTATCTGGCGGAGGCGTTTCCCGAGGCCGGGCTAGCCCCGACCGCCACCGAGCGCGCGGACTATCATCGCTGGCTGTTCTTCGCCGCCGGACCTGTCGAGGCGGCGATCACCAACCGGTCGCTGGGCGTGGTGCCGACCGACCAGCAGCAGCGCATGGCGGGCTATGGCAGCTACGACCTGATGGTCGACGTGCTGGAGCGGGCGGTATCGGCGCATCCTTATATTGCAGGAGACCGGTTCACTGCCGCGGACGTCTTCGTCGGGTCCCAGGTGATATGGGGCATGCAGTTCGGCACGCTGCCGAAGCGCGACGCGTTCGCCGACTATGCGGCGCGGTTGGTCGCGCGCGACGCGTATGCCCGGGCGGCCGCGATCGACGATGGACTGATCGCGGCGGCGGCGGCAGGGGAGTGACGTCTACGGCGGGTACAGCCCCGCGATGACGGCGCGTTGCTCGGCTCCGGTCATCGATCCCCAGGCGGCGATATCGTCCAATGTCCGTCCACAGCCGACGCAGCGATCGTCATCGTCCAGCGTACAGATGCCCGTGCAGGGTGATGCCGGTCGATCGTCGATCGAACCGGCAAGCGTCAGATCGCCCATTGCGCCAGCCAGTCGGCCAATGCTTGCGGGTTCATGTGCCGCGCGTCGGACAACGCGGTTTCGTGACCCGTATTGATCAGCCGATCGCTTCTGGGATCGACGATCAGGACCGCCGGCACCCCGGCAAGCCGCCCCTTGACGCCGTAGCGCGCGGCGACCTGCGCGTTCTTGTCGAACCGACCGATGTCGACCGTCACGATCTCGAAATGACGATCGACGAACGTCTTCAGTTCGGGCAGCGCGACGGTGCCGGCAAGGATCCGGCAGTCGAGGCACCAGTTGCCGCCCAGATCGATCAACAGCCGCTTGTGCGTCCTGATCGCGCGCGCGCGCGCGGCGGCGATCGCGGCGTCGGCATCGGCCTGCGTATCGTAGGGCAGCGGCAAGGGCTTTGCGAGCTGATCGAAGCTTGCGACGCCGATCCGCGGCGCGGGGATCGCCGCGAGCGAGGCGGTGGAGAGCGAAAGCGCGGCAAGCGCGAACAGCGTGGTACGGATCAACTTCGGTCTCCGGCTAAACGGCGCTTGAGCGGACGCGGCGTCGACAGGACCCCGTAAACGCCCGAATGTCGAGTCGGACGCCGCGAACAAAAGCTTCGTCCGGGCAAAGATGCGGTTATTCGCCGATCCTGGCGGACAGGAAACTCGGAACCGGACCGTTCCAGCCATCATCCGGACCATCGTCGGACGATGGCTGGCGACCGCCAAGGGTATCGTCACGATCGCGATACCCTCGCCCACGTTCGCGCGGCGGGGTCGGATCGGGACGCTCGCTTCGCGGTGCTGCGGCAGGCTTCGGCGGCGCGGGCGTCGGGTCCTGCCGCGGTGCGCGCTTGGCCGGCGACGCGGGTTCCGCCGACGCGACCGGCGGACGGTCGCTGCCCCCGCGACCGCGACGTGCGCGTGGCGCACGTTCCGATGGAGCTTGCTCGGCAGCGACCGACGCCGTGGCAGCAGGCGCAGCACCCAATCGTTCGATCGTCTGCCCCGTCAGCTTTTCGATATTCTGGATATTCTCGGCATCATCGGGCGTGACGAACGTGTAGGCGGTGCCTGTCGCTCCCGCACGGCCGGTGCGACCGATCCGGTGGACGTAATCGTCGGGATGCCACGGCGCATCATAGTTGATGACGGTGGACACGCCCTTGATGTCCAGCCCGCGCGCGGCGACGTCGGACGCGACCAGGACGTTGACCGCACCGGTCTTGAACAGCTCGAGTTCGGCGAGGCGCTGCGGCTGTTCCATGTCGCCGTGGATCTCGCCCGATTTCATTCCAGCCTGGCGCAGCACCTTGTTCAGATCGCGCACCGTCGTCTTGCGGTTGCAGAAGATGATCGCGTTGGTGACCTCGGCCTGATCGAGCAACTGCCGCAGTCGTTCGCGCTTCGCCGATTGCGATGCGACGGGAACCAGATACTGCGTGATGTTCAGGTTGGTCGACGCCGGGCGCGAAACCTCGATCTGCTTGGGATTGTCGAGGAACTTGTCCGCCAGTTTCTTGATCGGGGGCGGCATGGTCGCCGAAAACAGCAACGTCTGACGCTGCTTCGGCAATTTGGTGCAGATTTCCTCGATATCAGGAATGAACCCCATGTCGAGCATCCGGTCGGCCTCGTCGATGACCAGCATCGAACAACCGGTCAGCAATATCTTGCCGCGGCCGAACAGATCCATCAGGCGACCCGGTGTCGCGATCAGCACGTCGACGCCCTTTTCCAGCGCGGCAAGCTGGTCGCCCATCGACACGCCGCCGATCAGCAGCGCCATCGACAGCTTGTGGTTGACGCCGTATTTCTCGAAATTCTCCGCCACTTGTGCGGCCAGTTCGCGCGTCGGTTCGAGGATCAGCGAACGCGGCATCCGCGCCCGGCTTCGGCCCTGCGCCAGGATGTCGATCATCGGCAGCACGAAACTTGCGGTCTTGCCGGTGCCGGTCTGCGCGATGCCGATGATGTCGCGCATCATCAGGACGGGCGGGATCGCGGCCGCCTGGATCGGCGTCGGCTCGGTGTAGCCCGACGCGATGACCGCGCTCAGCAGTTCGTCGGAAAGGCCGAGATCGGCGAAGCTCATACGGCGAAAGTCCAAGGGATGATGTCGTCGGCGCGTATCGGCCGTGCCCAACGGGCGGACGCCTCGTGCGCTTGCGGATTCGCGCGCGAATGTCAAGGAACAGAGCGTTCTACCGCTTCGCCACCAGCCGTTTGAAATCGTCGATCTGGCAGCTGGCACCCGATCGAACGCGGATCGTATCGCGGTCGGCGCAAACCCGGCCGTCGACGCCGGGCTTGATATAGAAACCGCCATAGAAATCGAGCGGTCGGCAATTGCCGTCCAGCTTTGCCCGAATGCGTTTTCCGCCCGTCAGGACGAGATCGACCGACGCGGGTTCCGATATCAGCGCGCCGCCCAGATCGCCGACGGCGATGCATTTGGGCCCATGCTTTTCCTTCCAGGCGATCGGCGACATCTGATCTACCGGCTTGCCGCGTGCGATCGGCATATGGATGACGATCCGTTCGTGGATCGTCATTTGCGTTATGGTCGCGACCGGTTGCGGGACGGCCGCGCGTTGCGGCTCCACCATCCCCAATGCGGGCGCGGCAAGCAGCAGGATGGAGGGGATCGCCGGACGGAGCATCATGGATCGGGCGGGCATAGGCGAAATCGTTGAACGGTCGATGAACTCGGCCTAATTCGCATCGCATGATCCCCGCACAGACCCGAATGATCGAGCGGCTGGCAACGACGATCGATCCGCGTATCGTCGTTACCGAGCCGCAGCTGATCGCGCCCTGGCTCGTGGATTGGCGGAAGCGTTTCCAGGGCGCGGCGTCGCTGCTGCTGGAGCCCATGACGACCGCGGACGTATCGGCGATCGTCGCCGCCGCCGCCGCGAGCGGCGTGCCGCTGGTGCCGCAGGGCGGGAATAGCTCGATGGTCGGCGGGGCGACGCCGCCGCCGGACGGGTCGGCGGCGATCCTGTCGCTCCGGCGGATGAACCGCATTCGTTCGCTGGATGCCGAAGCCGGGCTTGTCGTCGCGGAGGCGGGGGTGATCCTGTCGGATCTCAACGACGCAGGGCTTGCGGAAGGGTTACGCTTTCCCCTGACGCTGGGTGCGCGGGGATCGGCGACGATCGGCGGGCTGGTATCCACCAATGCCGGGGGTACGCAGGTGCTGAAGTTCGGCACGATGCGCGGACTGGTCGCTGGCATCGAGGCGGTAATGGCGGACGGCAGCGTATATGACGGACTGACGGCGCTCAGGAAGGACAATCGCGGATACGACCTGACGCAGTTGCTTGTCGGGGCGGAGGGGACTTTGGGTATCGTCACCGCAGCGACGCTCCGGCTGGTGCCGGCGGTCGCGGTGCGCGCGGTGGCGTGGGTCGGCGTCGCGGACCCGGTCACCGCGCTGGCGCTGCTTCGCCGGTTGCAGGCGCGGACCGACGCGATCGAGAGTTTCGAATTGTTGCCCGACGAATCGCTCGCGGCGGTATTGGCGCATGTGCCCGGTGCGCGCGCGCCGCTTACCGGGCACAACGCCTGGCACGTCCTGATCGAGGCGACATCCGCGGACCCGGCGGGCGATCCGGCCGCCATGATCGAGACGTTGCTGGGCGCGGCGCTGTCGGACGGGCTCGCGGCGGACGCCGTGGTCGCGGCGAGCGAGGGACAGGCGGAAGCGTTCTGGCGGATCCGCGATTCGATCTCGGACGCCGAACGCGCGATGGGTCCGGCGGTCCAGCACGACATATCCGTGCCGGTCGAAGGGATGCCCCGCTTCATGATCGACGCCGCCGCCGATTGCGATGCCCGGTTCCCCGGCACGCATGCCAGCGGCTTCGGCCATCTCGGCGACGGCAACGTGCACTTCCATGTCCGTGCGCCCGCCGGGACGGATGCGACGCGCTGGTATGCGCAGGATGCCCCGGGGATCACGCGCCACGTCCACGACCTGGTGGTCGCGGCGGGGGGATCGATCTCCGCCGAACACGGCATCGGGCAAATGAAGCTGACCGAACTCGCGCGGCTGTCGTCGCCTGCGCGGATGGCGGCACTGCGTGCGATCAAGACGGCGCTCGATCCCCGTGGCATCTTCAATCCGGGCAAGCTCGTGTCGCTTGCGCCTGCGCAGCCCGCGCAATAGAGCCGCGCCTGCATCCGGCGTCGCGACGCCCGGCCACCAACAACGACGAAAGCGAACGACCATGGCGACCGTCCCGCAGCTTCCCCTCTTCTACAACGGGCTCGAACCGCTTTCGAGCGAGACGCATGCCGACTGGAAGGTCCGCCCGATCGAAACCGCGCCCTTCCTGATCGGTCAGCACGCGATCCCCATCACGACCGATGAATTCCAGCTGGTGCAGCGCCACATGCCGATCGTCTTCTCGATTGGCGACGACGCGATTCCGCTGGCGCTGATGGGACTGAACGAGGGGGTGAACGTGTTCGTCGGCGACGACGGCAAGATCAGCGAACCCAATTTCTACCTGCCCGCCTATATCCGTCGCTATCCCTATATGCTTGCCAAATTGCGCCCCGATGCGGAGGAATTGTCGCTTTGCTTCGATCCGACGACCGATTCGATCGGTCCGTTCGAGGACGGCGAGCCGCTGTTCGCGAATGGTCAACCGACGCAGGTGACCAAGGATCTGCTGGCGTTCAACGAGATGTTCGAGCAGGCTGGCACGCGTACGCAGAACTTCATGAAGGAACTGCGCGAATTGGACCTGCTGATGGAGGGCGAGGTTTCGATCCAGCTCGATGGCGCGGACCAGCCCTTCATCTATCGGGGCTTCCAGATGGTGAACGAGGAAAAACTGATGGACCTGCGCGGCGACCAGTTGCGCAAGGTCGTGAAATCGGGGCTGCTGCCGCTCGTCTACGCTCACCTGTTCTCGCTCGCATTGATGCGCGAAATCTTCGGACGCGCAGCGCAGCAGGGCAAGACGCCGCAGCCGCAGCTGGTCTCCTGAATTTTTTCTGAAAAAAGGTTGGTCGCGGGTGTTGCGACCGCCAATCCACGGCCTATATCGGTAATGTACGACGCCGTGTCCCCCCCTTTCGCGGCTCGTATGACGCGCTTTCAGCGCGTCTCCTCCCTGAACCTTGGCCACCTCGTGCTCCCGTAGCGCGAGGTGGTTTTTTATGCGCCGGCTATTCGGCGGCGTACGCGATCGGGTCGACCGCGGACAGTGCCTCGTCCTCCGCCGCATCGATCATCCGGCGCAGCAGCGCGGCGGTCGATGTCATTCCCGGGCCCGGCTGCGTCAGCGTCACATCGAGATACAGCGATCGATCGAATTCCAGCTGCACCGCATGGATGTCCGCGGCAGGCGCGCCGTGGCGATCCAGTATGTGTCCGCCGGCATAGGGGCTGTTGCGCACCGTCCTGACGCCGTGCGTCGCGCTTTCGATACAGGCGACGAATCGTTCGCCCGCCGATTGGCCGAACCGGTCGCCGATGACGATCCGGGCCGCGCCGCAGCGCGCGGACAGCGGTGGCATCGAATGCACGTCCAGCAGCACTGCCACCCCGAACCGCGCCCGCGCCGCCGCCAGCATGGTCGCCAATGCCGCGTGATAGGGACGATGGACGGTGTCGATCCGGTGGTCGATCTCCGCGCCGCTGAACCGGTGCCGCCAGACTTCGGTCGCGCCGGCAGCGCGCCGTGGCACGAGCCCGAGCCCGCTGCGTAGCTTGACCGATTGCTGCGCTGGCGCGCGGACCGCCGCGCCCTCGTCCACGCGCGGATCGCGTTCGTCCTCGCCACGGTTGAGGTCGATCCAGGCGCGCGGGCACGTCTGGACCAGCATGCTGCACGCCCCCCGCGCGCCGTCGGCCACGACGTCGATGAACCGGTCCTCCAGCAATGCGATGGCGCTGAGCGGTACGCGTAGCGCGGCGCGCAGCGCCAGCGGATAGGCGCGACCCGCATGCGGGACCGACAGGACCACCGGGCTGGCCGGCGGCATATCCCCGCGGCGTAGAAAGGGTTCTTCCGCCATCGCGCGACGCTAGGATCGTCCGCCGGGGCATGCAATCCCGCGAACCACCGGAACGGGACAGTAGGTTTGTGCGAAGTCCCTGTGAATTCTTAACCGGTTCGCGCATAATCGCGGCTTGGGTCGGCAGCGTCCGACGATAAGGGGTGCGACCGACGATGTACCGGATCCTGCTGGCCGAGGATGACGACGTGATGCGCGGCTATCTGACGCGTGCGCTCGAACGATCAGGCTATGCCGTCACTGCGGTCGATCGCGGTACCGCCGCTTTGCCGCTATTGGAAACCGAACGGTTCGACCTGCTGCTGACCGATATCGTCATGCCCGAAATGGATGGCATCGAACTGGCCCAGCGGGCCGGCCAGATCGCGGGCGATTTGCGGGTCATGTTCATCACCGGCTTCGCCGCCGTCACGCTGAAGGCCGGGCGCGCGGTGCCCAACGCGCGCATCCTGTCGAAGCCGTTCCATTTGCGCGACCTGGTGCTGGAGGTGGATCGGCTGTTCCAGCCCGGAACCGCATCGGGCCTCAACTGAACCGCTTGCGCATCGCGGAACGCGCAGCTAGAGGCACGCTCCTCGTGGGCGTGTAGCTCAGTGGTAGAGCACTGTGTTGACATCGCAGGGGTCGCAAGTTCAATCCTTGCCACGCCCACCATAAAAAGCCTTGAAAACTCAATGAGTTATCAAGGCTTTTTTATTGACAACCGGGCATCTCGGCCCTACCAATTTGGGCACCGAGTGGGCAGATATTGCTTGCTTCTGCCAGGTCCGGTGGGCACTGAGTGGGCACGGACTCGCGACGGGAAGTCCTGTGACAGGCCGCGCAGCTCCTCCGTCCCACCTTCCGTTGATGATGCCAAGGACGCCGTCGCCCGACCCGGGGCGGAGTGACATGCTCACGCTCAGAAGGCGCGGCGGCGCGGGCAAGTGGTATGTCCGAGGAGCGGTTACCCTCGGCGATCGATCCATCGACGTAGCCGAGTTCAGTACCGGAACCACCGACAAGGATGCGGCGCGGCACTTGATGGCGGAGCGCGAGCGGGAACTTCGGGAGGAGCTGATGTTCGGTCCCCGGGTCGTGGCGAGCCGGGCGGTGATCGCGGATGCGTTCGAGGCCTATCTGGCTAAGCCCAAGCGGCCCAACTCGAGCGATATCTTGCGGGTTGGGGTGATGAACGAGCGGATCGGCGCCATGCCGCTGAGCGACCCGAAGGTCGCGTGGCGGGCGTTGCAGGACAACTTCCTTGTTGGACACGCACCGGCCGGACAGGATCGCTATCGCTCGCTCCTGCAGGCCTGCATCAACGTCTGGCAGGAGCGGCATGACTTGCCGCCGGTCAGGATCAAGGCGATCCCGTTCGACAATCAGCGGATCCGGTTCCTAAGCCACGCCGATCGCGACCGGCTGATTAGGCTCTACGCCGCGCACGTGCAGCCGATCGCGACGATGTTCGCGTTCCAGGGGCCGCGCACCCAGGAGGCGCTACAGCTGCACTGGGGAACGGGGGGCGTCGACCTCACACGCGGCACGATCTTCTTCGCGCGGACCAAAACCGGCAATCCAAGAAGCGTCGCGATCCACCCGCGGGTCGAGGCGCTGCTGCGACCGCTGTGGAAGAAGCGAGGCCGACCGGACGCAGGCCACGTATTCCTCAACCGGTTGGGTCAGCCCTACACCGACACGCGCGACCTCGCGGTCCAGGGCGGCAATCCGTTGAAGCGAGCTCACACCAGCGCGTGCGAGCGCGCAGGCATTGCCGACTTCACCGTCCACGACTGGCGTCACCACTGGGCGAGCCACTGCGTCATGGCCGGCGTCGACCTTATCACCATCATGCGTATGGGCGGCTGGAAGTCGCTACGGATGGTCCAGCGCTACGCCGCCGTAGATACCGCACATATGCACGAAGCCGTGGCAAAACTTAAATAAGCAGCGGATGGCATTATTGCTGGGAACTGTCTTAGCCTGTCATGGTCGGATGGTGTACAGGCTTCTCCTCATCGCAATCCTGATCGGTCTACCGGAACATAGGTGCTCCCTGGCTTTCACCGCGACCTTCTTCTCAGGGCTGATCCGGTAGTTCGAGAACGTTGCTTCCCTGTATTGTGGGTTCGGATCCCTCCATCTTCGCCAATTCGTATTGTAATTGCACGCTAATTTCGCGTTCTAGGTGGTGTAGCCGTGCTTGCAGCCGGGTCTAGCGCGAACGTCGACGAACTTCTGCGGCCAGCTGTGTTCCACTCACGCCGAATAACACGCCGCATCTCGGTCAGCCCAGCAAGTCGACTTCTTTTGACCTTGATGCCGGGGCTCACCTAGATGATCCAATTCGGACCGACCAGAAGGGTGTGGCGGACCAACGCTAACTGCTATATCAGTAAGCCCTTGGCAATTTTCTGCGCGCTAATCGCGGCGCTCCGTCGTCCACCCGCGGCAAACAACGAGGAAGCCCAGAAGAGGACTCCTACCGACCTTAAGCAGCTAATTCTCCGCGCAAATCGGCAACAGGAATTCACCGGCTCCATCAATAGCACCAACACAGTGCCTGGAAAAGCATAGACGTTTACGGACCGAGGTAGAATTCGTCGTTTTACCGCCACTTAAAGCCGTGTTGTCCGGGAACGCTATGTTGGGCGAGGTCGCTCGGTCGACCACCCCGGGCGCCGTCGCCATAGGCTAGTGCGTTCTCCAGCGCGGGGCGGAACACCTCAGAGTCCACCACCCGGGCCATCGTCTCCAGCGGGTCGCCACAGTTCGACAATCGCTTCAGCTGATCCGATAGCGCGAACAAGCCCGCCTGACGAATCTGCCGCCTCCCTCGTCAGGCACAGTGAATCATCTTCGGCCGTATCACGCCAGGGTTATTAGAGGTGCCCAGATTATCGGTTGGACAAGGCTGACGTCTCGCTCCTTGGATGGATCGTACCTTGGCATGATCGTGCGACCGAGCATGCGCCGAACCAGTGCGCTCCTCACGCCACCCAGGCCCCGATTCGGAACTAATTTCTGAGGCGAGAAGAACTCATAGGGGAACATGCATCTGCGACCCTCTTCCGACCCTTGAAGGCTGCTCACCGCCGTACACGCCGCGTCACCTCTAGATAACTGGCTCGCCCGGTGCACGCATGTTTACGGGTAGCATCGAGAATGAGGCCATAGGGTCGCGGTGCTTAGCGATGCAGATCGCCGGCCGCAACGGACGCTCTTGACTAAATACCGCGCCGGGACTTATTAGTGTAACACACGACGTCCATAGGCGCGTGGAACAAACATTGGGGGTTTGCTGATGATCAAGAACATGCTGCTCCGTAGCTGCGCCGCCCTAGCTCTGAGTACCCCGATGGCCGTTCCCGCGCTCGCTCAGACAGCGCCCGCCACGTCGCAGGACTCAGCCGCAAACCCTTCATCCACGCCGGCGCCGCCGGAGGCCCAGACCCCCGAACGTGGTTCCACCGCCGCGCCGAGTTCAACGGCCGGCGGCCAGAGCGGACTTAATGATATCATCGTGACCGGCGCGCCTACTGTCGGCGGTCTGCGGAAGCTAGACACGGGCTTCACCGCGACGACTATGTCGAACCAGCAGATTCGCGAGTTGCATCCGATCACTTCGGCCGACCTTCTCAAGGTATCGCCGGGCGTGTTCGTGGAATCGACGGGCGGCCAAGTCGGCGCGAACGTCGAGGTCGTCGGCTTTCCCAGCAACGGCGGCACGCCGTACGCGACGCTGCAGCTCAATGGTGCTGCGCTCTTCCCGATGGCGCAGCAGTCGAATCTCCCCAGCACCGATCTGATCCGCCTCGACGAAACGGTCCAGCGTGTCGAACTCATACAGGGGGGCCCGGGCGTGCTTTACGGACAGGGGCAGCCCGGCCTGACCGCCAACTACATCCTGAAGCAGGGCACCGATCAGACGGCGGGCAGCCTCGGGTTCACCTATGGCTCCGGAGGCGGCGAACGCGTCGACGGGTTCGTCGGCGGCGCGATCAGCAAGAGTGCGGGCCTCTACGGTACGATCGGCGGCTATTGGTATCGCTCGGATGGCGTGAAGGATCCGCAGTATACGGCAGAGCGGGAGCATCAGATCACGGCAACGCTGGCGAAGCGTTGGACCAATGGATCGCTGATGGTCTACGGCCGCTACCAGAAGGATCAGGACCAGTACGTTACCGACACTCCGTTCATTCTGAACGGTCCGGGCAATTTTCAGCGCTTTCCGGGCTTTAGCCCGCTGACCGGCTCGCAAGGCAGCAAAGCCGATCAGCATGAGCTGCTGCAGGTCTCTCCCTGCACTGGTGCGGGGTGCTCGCCCGGTACGCAGGCGATCAACATGGCCAACGGTCGCGGTCCCACGCAGTATGTCGTGGGAGGCACCTTCAACTGGGATTTCGGCAACGGACTCCAGCTCCAGGATAGCATGAACTATGTCCGGGGCACCCAACACATGAACGCCTTTTACAGCTCGGGCATCAACCCCACCGCGCTGTCGACTTACATTGGCAATCAGGAAAAGACGTTCAAGATACCGGCGACGGCGACCGTCCGGGCATTCTACACGACCGACGGCTCTGCTGCGGATCTCAACCAGCAGATTTCCACGCAGGAACTCCGCTACGTCGACGAAAAGTATCACAACTTCAGCAACGAGCTGCGGCTGAGTTACGAAGTCTTCCCCGGTAACACGGTAACGGTCGGCGACTATGTGGCCCGGTACGGCATCGACCTCCTGCAATATTCCGGCGCGAAGATGCTTCTCCAGGCGAAGTCCAATCCCACGCCGATCGGGGTCGACTTAACGAGCGGCGGCACCGTCTACCACCTCGCCAGCGGGGCTGGCTTCGTGAACGGACCGACCGGATCTATCCACAATACAGGCGAGACTCTGAACAACGCGTTCTTCCTCTCCGACACCTGGAAGGTCGGTCGCTTCCTGTTCGACGCGGGTATCCGTCGCGAGACGCAGACTTTTGATGAGCATGTTGGAAATACCGCTTCGGGGAGCCTGAGCGGTGATCCGACGCAGCTCTACAATAGCAGCGCCAACTATCTGACGCCCGGCTCGCAATTGATCCACTACAACAAATCGGGCATCTCCTGGACGGTCGGGCTTAATTACCGCTTCAGCGACAATTCGAGCGCGTATGTCCGCGTGAACAAAGGCGTCCATTTCCCAGCCTTCTCAGATCTGACGCTGACCCTTCCAGACATCCCGCTGCAGACAGCGCGCAACTATCAGGGCGGCGTGAAATTCCAGAACAAATGGATCTACCTCGACGTCAGCGGCTTCTACCGCCAGTTCCGCAACGTCTCCAATCCGCCCGCGCAGTATCTCGTTCCGGGAACGAACATAACCGAGCGCGGCACTTTCGCCTATGGCGCCAACACCTATGGCGTTCAGTATCAGGTTACGCTCAATCCGTTCGAGAACTTTACGCTGTCGGCGACGGGTGACTATGCCCGTGGCACCTACAACCACAGCACCGGCTGCATCGTCTTCGAGGGTCTGGTCAACACCGTCGCCTGCAACGCCTCGTTCCAATACAATGGCTACCTTCTGACCCGTCAGCCGCTGTTTCAGACGCGCGTGACGCCCGCCTATACTTTGGACACAAGCTGGGGCAGCCTGAAGGCCTATGCGACGATCGAGTTCGTCGGCAAACACTGGGCTGACTTCCAGCAGTTGCAGCCGCTTCCGTCCTATTACAGCCTCGCGCTCGGCATCAACGCGCGCATCGGAGAGCATTGGGAACTCAACCTGTACGGCACCAACGTGACCAATCAGGTCGGCCTTACTGAAGACAATGCGACCGGCGTTCCGGCCGAAACCACCATCCTCGCGCGCTCGATGGATGGTCGCGAAGTCGCGGCGCAGGTTCGGTTCAAGTTCTAAGCGCCCGTCTCGGACAGGCCGGGCATCAATGCGTCCGGCTTGACCTCCCCCAAAGCCCCAAGGATTCGAGGCACTATCGAAATGACGACGTGAGGGTTGCCTCGCCAATGATGACAAGGTGCCGGCTCATTGGCAGCGCCGCCGGTCTGGGAGCCGCATTGGCGAGCGCAGGCCTCCTGCCTTCGCGCGTCCACAAGCTCTTTGCTGAGCGACGGGTCTTTCCGGCGCGACTCTTTAAAAGCGCCTGCTGGCGCAGCTTCTCAGAAAGGTTGCAAGGGTAACATCTTGATCGCAGCGCCCAGCAGCTTCGTGGATCGCCTCTCACGCCAATGCGTGCGTGCGATCGGTCTCGCGTGGGGGATGGGACTTGCGCCGATCGGAGCGGCACAAGCTCAGCCCGCAAAGGCGCGCCAACGTCCGTAATCCTCGACACTGACATGTGGGGCGACATCGACGATATGCTCGCTTTAGCGGGTCTCCACGCTTTGCAGGAGCGCGGAGAGGCCAAGATCCTCGCGATCACGAGCTCGATGGCGGACAAATGGACCGCCTCCTATATCGACGCACTCGATACATTTTACGGGCACGCGAACATCCCCGTCGGCCTAGTGCGTGATGGCGTAGTTCCGCCCGCGCAATGGTCGGGCGACGGCGTGCCGATGGCGGCTGGCGCCCAGATGTATACGCAATATGTGTCCAACCTGCGCAAGCCGGACGGTTCGTTCGTGTTTCCGCACCGGCTCGTTGACGGGTCGAAGGCGGAAAATCCCGTGCAGCTGCTTCGGCGGACTCTAGCAGCTCAGGCTGACGGGTCGGTCGTGATGATCGGGATCGGCTTCAGCACGAATTTCGCGCGCCTCCTTGATAGCAAGCCGGATCGCTACAGCTCTCTCGACGGAACGGAGCTGGTCAAACGCAAGGTCAAGCTGCTGAGCGTTATGGCGGGCCGGTTCGCGGACGAGACTTATGGGGGCGAGACCCTCCACAAGGATCGGCCGGAATATAATATTCGCAAGGACATCCCGTCGGCAAAGCGCCTGTTTGAGCGCTGGCCGACCCCGATCGTCGTCAGCGGCTCCGAGATCGGCTTCACTATGCGAATCAAGGGCAGCGATATCGAGAGCAAGTTTAATTACGTTCAGAATCATCCGGTCGTCGTGACGTATCGCTACATGGACCAGACCTATCGGACTGGCGCTACCGCCAATGCGGCGCTCCACGATCACAAGACGTTCGACCTGACGGCGGTGCTTTATGCGATCCGGCCGAATGACGGCTATTTCTCGTTGTCACCTGCCGGGCGCCTGATCGTAGGTCCGACAGGACTGGCAACGCTCGATGAGTCGACCGGCGGCAACACACGCCATTTGATCCTGGACGACGCGCAGCGATCGCGTGTGCTCGAGGCGATGACGTTGCTTGCCAGCGAGCCACCACCAACGATTTCCAGGAAAGCCAACAGCAAACAATGACAGGCTGACCTATTAGGAGGGGCAGGATGTTTTTACCTCAGACGTTCGGTCAGGCGTTGATCCTGACCATCTTGAGCGCCGTTTTCTGGGGCTCCTGGGCGAACAGCTACAAGGGTACGAAAAGCTATCCGTTCGCGCTCTTTTACTGGGACTATATTTTTGGCTTCCTGCTATGCGCGGTGGCGATTGCGCTCACGCTCGGAAGCCATGGCATTGCTGGCGAACCGTTCCTCGCGAACCTCGCAACCGCCGAGGGTTCGAATCTGGTCTTCGCTTTGATGGCGGGCGTCGTCTTCAATATCGCGAACGTTCTGCTCGTGGCGGCCCTCGATATTGCGGGCCTGTCGATAGCCTTCCCGATCGCGATCGGCATCGCCGTCGTCGAGGGCGTCGTAGTCAGCTATGCATTGCAGCCGAAGGGTAGCCTCCCGTTTCTTGCCGGCGGTCTCGTGCTGGCCCTGTGTGCCGTGATCCTCAATGCGAGGGCATATGCGTCCATCGGCGGAGCGGCGGCGTGTGGCAATAAACCCAAGCGTTCGGGCGTCGGCATCAGCATCGTCTCGGGTCTGCTGATGGGTGTGTTCGCGCCGCTCGTGACGCGGGCGCTGACCTATGGACACGCAATGACTCCCTATAGCGTTTCCGTGCTCTTCGCGGTCGGCGCGCTGCTGTGCTGCATCATCTTCAACACCTACCTGATGAGGCGTCCGATCGAAGGGCCAGTGGTCAGCTTCCGAGAATATGCACAGGCCGGATCTCGCAACCATTTGCTCGGGATCATCGGCGGTATCGCGTGGGGTTTCGGCGGGTGCTTTAACTTCATTGCGGCCGGCTATGTCGGCGTACCCATCTCTTACGCGATCGGGCAGTCGGCGCCGCTGATTGCGGCCGCCTGGGGAGTGTTCGTCTGGCGCGAGTTCAGCGGCGCTCCACGACAGGCCTGGACCATGCTTGGGCTCATGGCCGCCTGTTACCTTGCCGCGATCGGCCTGATCGCGCTCGCTTATCATGGATAAGTTCATGCGTCGTATTGCAGTGGTCGGAAGCCTCAACATGGATTTGGTGGCGATCGCGCCCCGCATCCCTGGCGTCGGTGAAACCTTGACCGGCAGTCAGTATCTCAAAACCCCCGGCGGCAAGGGAGCGAACCAAGCCTATGCCGCAGCACGACTAGGCGGCGATGTCGCGATGGTCGGCAAGGTCGGGGTCGACGAATTCGGGCTCCAGCTTCGCCGGACTCTCAGAGCAGCCGGATGCAATACCGATCGGCTGTTCGTCTCGAAGGCACATACCGGGGTCGCGGTCATTATCGTGTCGGATGCGGGCAAGAACTGCATCGTCGTCGTTCCGGGCGCCAATGGCGATCTCGATGTGGGGGATGTCGAGGCCGCTTCCGACATCCTGGCCGGTGCGGACATCGTTCTCCTCCAGCTCGAAACGCCGATGCCGTCGGTGATCGCCGCCGCGAAATTTGCCAAGTCACGAGGGGCAACAGTCATACTCGATCCTGCCCCGGTGCCGATCGATCCATTACCGGATGAGTTGCTCGCCAACGTCGACATCGTGACGCCCAACGAGGTCGAAGCGGCTCAATTGGCTGGGCACGAGCTCGGCTCGCTGGATGAGCCGAGGCGGTCCTGATCGCCAAGACCCTCCTTGCCACGGGCGTCGGTACCGTCATCCTCAAGCTCGGCAGCCGCGGGTGCCTGATCGCCGTTGCAACCGGCGAAACCTGGATCAAGGCGCCGAAGGTCGAGCCGATCGACAGCACCGCCGCCGGCGACTGCTTCAACGGGGCGTTGGCCGTGTTCCTCGCCGAGGGCGCGAGACTTCCTGATGCGTGCCGGTTCGCCTCCACTGCGGCAGCTTTGTCGGTGACGCGCCTGGGTGCGCAATCAAGCATGCCGACTCGCGACGAGGTCACAGCTTTCCGGAATGCAGAATAATGTCCGATCGAATTGGACGACGGGAAAGGCATCATAAGCTCACCAACACCTTGACTAACTCCCGCAGCAGTACTTATCGCTGTCTTAATAAGCGCCTATAGGCGTGGCGCCGCGACGTGGGGGTCTTTGATCAAGCTTGGGGACGTCGGCGATCGGCCGAGCATCGGTGCCATGGCCGCTTATCAGGAAGTTTCGGGAATGCGGATTGGACAGGCATTGAGAGGAAGCATTGCAATCGTAGCGATGGCGACAGCACCATGTGAAGCAACGGCCGCGCAGGATGCCGTTCTGGCGGAACTCGGACAGCGCCTTTTCCCGACCATCGCTCAGATGAGCGTGCAGGGCGCACCCCCATCACTCCGGTCGCTGTTGACTCAACGCCTACGTCGGATCGACGCGTGCGGCGAGGCCAACGACTGCCGCATCCAGGCGCTTCAATGGAGCGATCCCGAGATCGCGGCGGTCGAGGCGGCTGCGGCAAAGCAGGTGAGCGGCCCTACTGACGAAACCCGAGCAGCCGTTCGCCGTGAACTATCCGGGCTCAATTCGATCCTGCGGGTTTACGGAGCGGGCGAACCGCCACGCTACCCTGATATCGACGGACCCGACAGCGTCGGAACGCCTCTATTCAAGGCCGACGTCGCCGCGGCATTCGCGTCAGCCGACGCGATCAAGAGCGAGCCCGTTGCGCGTCTCGATCAGAGCGTGGCCTTGGCCCTGACCCTGCTCGACGGTGCCAACCGCCTCGATGCAATCGCCTTCGAACCGCTCGATCGCGAGAACGCGTTGCCTGCTGCCCGGGCCGCGAGGCTCGATTGGTCGCGCTACCCCTATACCGCCATCATCCTGCTAGGCGTCGGCCCCGAGGTAATGGGCGTGCCACTTAGCCCGATGAGCAAACTCAACGTCCATCTGGCTGCCGCGCGCTACCGGGCCGGGGTCTCACCGTTCATAATCGTCAGCGGCGCGGGCGTCCATCCAAGACGAACCAACTATGTCGAGGCGATCGAGATGCGAAAAGCACTCGTCGAACGCTATTCGATTCCGGCAGATGCGATCGTGATCGAGCCGTATGCACGTCACACCACCACCAATCTTCGCAACGCGGCGCGGCTGCTGATCAAGCTGAAGGCGCCCGAGGACCGACCCGCGCTTATTGTCACCAACCGCAAGCATGGTGTGAGCATTTCATCCGAGACCTTCGTGAAGCGGAACGTCGCGGAGCTTGGCTATGCGCCGGGACGGATTGCGCCCGCTCTGTCACCGCTCGATTTCCCATTTTTCTACGATCCCCGATCTGTTCGCGTCGACCCGGCCGATCCGCTCGATCCCTAACGAGGACACGCGCGGCAAGGATCTTACCCGAATAGGTGTCATCGGTCGGTATCTGCGATAATGTTACACGTCCGTTCTCTCACCCGGCGGTCAAGATAGTTCGCACCGCGCTATGATACTGGATCTGCTTTTCGCTGGAATCGTCCTGACGCTGGTCGTCCTTGTAGGACTGCGAAAGCAAAAGATCTCTTCCGGCCCGGTGGAGCGCTTCGCCGCCGGTAGGCAGCTCTCCTGGCTGGCTCTTGGCGCATCGCTTGCTGCGAGCGCGATGTCGGCCGACACTCCGCTGCTGATCGCCGGTGCGGTGTATCTGGACGGCTTCTCGGGAAATTGGTTTTGGTGGGCGGGTGCGCCGGGCTTTCTCGCGACCTTGTTCTTTTTCGCCCGGCTTTGGCGGCGCAGCGGTGTTATCACCGAAATAGAGATATTCCGCCTCCGCTACGGCACGGGCACGGCAGCGCGCCGATATCGCGTCTTCCAGGCCTTTCTTGAGGGCGTGATCCTCAACGTCCTCGTGCTCGCATCAAACGGCTATGCATTCGGGCTCATTCTCGGCGCCGTGCTCAAGCGCTGGCATCTCGATACCTATCCGAACCTGACCAACTACTTCACTGTCGCGTGCTTCCTCGGCGCCGCCGGCTATGCTTTGTTGGTCGGGTTCCGCGGACTGGTGAAGTCCGACGCAGCGGAATTCTTCATCTCGATCGTGGCCGGTGCCATCCTCGCGGTGATCGCGCTCACCGGCCTACCAGCGGGCCTCGCCAGTCTCCACAACCTTCAGGCAGGCCGTATTGGCGGACCAGTCTTTGCTATGTGGCCGGGCAACGATCCGCTCGCACCGTTGCTCCTCCTGACGCTGGGTTGGTGGCACTCTGCACCCGGCCGCAACATGCTGGTTCAACGTGTCGTCGCGTCACGTGACGAAAAGGCAGCGACCCTCACGGTCGCGACGTTCGTCGTCTTCCACTTTCTGGTTCGACCGTGGGGTTGGTATCTGATCGGAGCGGCAGCGCTCTTCTATCTACCGGCACATTCCAATCCGGATCGCCATGCCGTCGTTGGCGGGCGCGCTGCTTCCCCACGGTCTGTTCGGGATCATCCTTGCCGTCACGGCGCTGTCCTTTATCGGGTGTGTGAACAGCCGCCTGAATTACGGAGCGTCGTATCTGGTAAATGACGTGGCGCTTGCTCTCCGTCCGACGATGCCCGCTGCAACCACCCGGCGGATCGAAATCGCAGCGATCCTACTGCTCACCATCATCGGCATGGCCTTGGCCATGTCGGGCGTCACATCGAGCATCCGCGCCCTCTATCAGTTTCTCACGATGATGTTGGCTGGAACTGGCTTCGTCGCGATCACACGATGGTATTGGTGGCGGACCTCGATCCTGTGCGAGATCGCGTCGCTGGTCAGCTCGGCGGTTGTGGCGTGCCTGACCCTGCTCGTTGCGGACATCTCGCAGCCGGCCGACTTCGCCGTAGCGGTCGCCATCAACTTCACCACGGGTGTCACCGTGACGATCATCGCCGCTTATGCCGGACGACCCACGCCCGAACCCCTGCTGCGCGCCTTTTCGAAAAGGTCGCGCCTAGTGGCCCAGGCTGGCGAGACTTCGGTTCGACGCCGAGCCGGGAGCTGCCCATCCTGACGCTGCAATGGCTGCTCGCCAATTTGGCCCTGTTCTCCGCGATCCTGGCCGGTGTCCGGCTGCTTGCCGAAAACGTCCCGCAGGCAAGCATGTCTGCGGCCCTGAGCGCCGGATGCGTGGTTGGGTTCGCCAGGCTCGCGAGACGAGGCGGCTTGAGCGGAACATCTGCCTCAGCTTTGCGGCCGGTTGCGGCTCACACCGGAGAAAACGCGGGCGATCGGTAGCGCGGCCGCGCCTATCTCGAGGCAATCCGCCGCCGGATCGATCACGACCGAGGGCGAAGGACCGGAAATGCCCGCGATCGAAGGTCCCGACAGCCTGATCCGATCGCCAAGCGCCGTGCGGATAGCGAATGGCATGCGCCCTGAAAAGATGAAGGCCTCGGGATCGAGCACCGCGCAGATGCTGGCCAGCACGTTCTCGAGCTTGGCAGCGCAGACTGTCAGCCACTCGGTGAGCAATGGATCGTCATGCGCAAGCGCCTGCTCGACCGTGCGCGCGAAATCCGGATCGTCGTAGTTCAGCCCCATATGGTCGGCGAGACTTTCGACCGACGGACGGATCCCGTTCCGCCTAGGGACCAGCATGGGCATTTCGCCCGCATTGCCCGATCGGCCGCGAACTAGGCGTCCATTGACGACACCGCCGCCGCCGACGCCGCGGGTCATCAGCACGACGAAATAATTCTCGAACTGTGTGCCAATCCCGTGAACGAGGTGGCCCGTCGCAGCAGCGCGCCCGTCATTCTCGATGAAAACTTCGAGGCCGAACCGTTCCGTGAGGCGCGCGCCTAGGTCGAGCTTCAGCCACCCCTCGATGTCTCCGACGCCGATGATTCTCTGCTTGGCAGGTTCGAAAAAGAAGCCCGACTGGGAGACGCCTATGCCGAGCAGCGTGCTGTCTTTCGGCAAATCCTCGATCATGTTGGCAATGAGGCTTTCGGCCGCCTGCGCCGACTTCTCCGCCGACTGAAAATTGCCGCTTACCACCGATCGCTGAACGACGCCTTCCGCGAGATCGCTGAGCACACAGATGATCTGGTCATGTTCGATTACGACGCCGATCGTCAGAATGCGTCCAGGCGTGATCCGCAGTTCGATCGCGGGTTGGCCCATGCCACCCGTGCGGCGCCGCTCAAGCTCCTCGATATAGCCCGTCGTCACGAGCTCTTGGGCGATCCGGCTCAGCGATTGTGGAGAAAGCCCTGTGAGGTTCGACAGCTCGCGCCTGCTGGCGCGCTGCGCGAAATGCAGAGCGCGGAGCACCTGAATTTGACCGTCATGCCAGGGCAGTAGGCAATGTATGGATTTCTCGCTGGCAGTGACGACGTCCGAACTCATTGGGTCTCCTATGGCGGCATGTGCCGAGTGGGCTGACTATATGGCTATAGCGGACATTGTGAACTGCGCAGATGACTGTTTGCGATGTAGCCCGCCTAGAACGCCTTCACCAGCTCGCTCCCGATTTTCAATGAAGCGGCGATGTTGCGTGCCGACGTTCGCACGTTCTCAGCGGCCGCAAGAAGTGCGTCATCGATCGAGCACGCGCCCTGGACCACGCTGAACATGGCGTCGATGCCGTGAGGAACTACCAGATCCGCGCCCCCGCCGATCATCCCCGCTAAGGTGATCACAGGCTTCCCATGCCGCTTTGCGATCCGCGCCACTCCAACCGGTGTCTTGCCATGCACAGTCTGGCCATCGATGCAGCCTTCGCCGGTGAGGACCAAGTCTGCCGTCGAAATGATCGCGTCGAGCCTCACGAAGTCGGTCACGATATCAATGCCCGGCCTCAATCTAGCATTCAAGAAGGCCATGAGGGCCGCTCCCAAGCCGCCGGCTGCGCCTGCGCCGTTCCGGTTGGCGACATCGATTCCCAAGTCCTTCTGGATCCGTCTGGCATAGTGGCGAAGCCCCTCATCGAGCAATCGGACCATATGGGGCGTCGCGCCTTTCTGCGGGCCAAAAATGGCAGAGGCGCCTAGGGGACCGACTAACAGATTGTCGACGTCGCATGCGACCTCGATGTCGCATTCCGCGATCCGAGGGTCGATGCCGGTTACGTCGATGCGGGCGAGGCTGGACAGGGCACCGCCGCCAAACGCAAGGTCAGCACCGCCCTGATCCAGCAGCCGCACGCCGAGCGCCTGCGCCATCCCGGCACCGCCGTCGTTAGTAGCGCTGCCGCCGATGCCGATGATGAGGTGGCGGGCACCGATGTCGAGGGCAGCGCGGACGAGCTGTCCGACCCCGAACGTCGTCGCGCGGAGCGGATCGCGCTTGCTCGGCGCAAGGAGCATGAGGCCGCTTGCGGCCGCCATCTCGATCACAGCCGTCTTTCCGTCGCCTGTCACCCCGAAGAAGCCATCGATCGGATCGGCCAGGGGGTCGGCGACCTTGAGCGTCACGAGCCGCCCCGCAGTCGCGGCGATCAGCGCATCGACCGTTCCTTCGCCGCCATCCGCAACCGGAACCTTCAGGTAGGTCCAATCTGGGTAGACTTCCCGGAAGCCGGTTTCGATCTCGCGTGCGACGTCGAACGCGGAGAGGCTTTCTTTGAACGAGTCGGGAGCAATAACGACGCGCATAGTCCGAGCGATCACGCGCTTGCGCGCTGCGCAGGAACGCGCAGCGCGAGTGTCGCGCCGACAAGCATCGCCACCGCGAGCACCATCAGCGCATAGGATGTCCCGCCGGTCGCATCCTTGATCCGACCCACCAGATAAGGGCTTGCGAACCCGGCAATCTGGCCGATCGAATTGATAAGAGCGAGCCCCCCGGCTGCCGCTGACGCAGTGAGGTAGCGATTGGTCAGCGGCCAGAACATCGGCAATCCCGTAAGGGCACCCATGGCGGCGAGCGTCATGCCAGCAAGAGACACTATTGGGCTGCTCTGTGTAGTTGCTGCAATCAGCAAACCCGCGGCGCCGACGATCAGCGGCACGGCGAGATGCCACCGCCTTTCACTGCGCAGATCTGCCGAGCGGCCCATCGCCAACATGAAGAGGACAGCGGCGAGATAGGGCACGGCACTCATCAGCCCGATCGTAAACGGATTGGCTTCGCCATTGCTCTTAATAATTGTCGGCAACCAGAAATTGATCGCGTAGACGCCGCTCTGGATGCAGAAATAGACGATGCCCAAAGACCAGATGGAGAGGTTCCTAATGACATCTCCCAGGCTGTCGGCCGCTGCTGGCGATGCGCTGCTCTCGTCGAACGCGATGTTTTGCTGAAGAGCGGCTCGTTCACCGCTGTCGAGCCAGGTGGCGGCCTCGATACCATCGCTGAGTATAAACCAGACTGAAAAGCCTAGTAGCACCGTAGGCAGCCCTTGCAGGAGATAGAGCCATTGCCATGCTGCAAGGGTGCTCGAGCTCCTCGAAAAATGGGCAAGGATCCAGCCCGACACCGGTCCGCCCAACACGCCCGAGATCGGAATGGCAGCCATAAAGAACGTCATGACACGTCCTTGCTGAGCACGCGGGAACCAGCGTGTCAGATAGAGGACGATGCCGGGGAAAAAGCCCGCCTCAGAGGCTCCCGTCAGGAATCGAACGGCATAGAATTCGGTCGGTGTCTTCACGAACATCAGAGTGGTGGAGAACAGGCCCCAAGCCACCATCATGACTGAAATCCAGCGCCGGGCGCCGAAGTGCTGCAAAGCGAGATTGCTCGGAACGCCGCAAGCCAGATAGCCGATGAAGAAAATCCCGGCGCCCAAGCCGTAGACAGTTTCGGTCATCCGTAGCTCGTCGAGCATCTGCAATTTGGCAAAGCCGACGTTCACCCGATCAAGATAGTTGAATAGGTAGCAGACGAAGAGGAACGGGATGACCCGGATGGCACCCATATCGACGCCGGGAGCAAAGCGCGTGCCGCCCTTCGTCGGCCCGAGGGCGAGATGGTGCTGGACGCGATAGCCCTCATAGACGGCCACCGTGCCGTCGTCGCGGTGGATTGGGCACGTCACCGCGATGGCGCGTTTGGGCATGAAGATTCGCTCGCGCTTGTCGGTGCGCAGATCGAGGAAGTCCGCCACGTTCTCGAATTGCTGGCGAGCCATGTTGAAGGTTTCGCCGGAGTAAATGCTCGTCAACACGCCGCTCCAAGAATTTCTAGGGGTTTGCACCGCTGGTCAGAGCGGATGCCCACTTTGTCGCCAATGTATGACTTCACGCATCTGCTCGTGGCCGAAGCCAATAGATGTGCTCAGCCGATCACCGCGACTTGGAGAAGAGGAGGGCGGCGATGATCGCGGCGGATCCTTTTGCCTTGTTTGGCATGACTGCGGGGGTCGGGACCGAGGGCGGTCGGTGGAACGGCCCCGCCTGCGCGGGCCCGTCCGCCAACCGATGCTGCTTCTTGGTCATGCCATTCTTCTCCTTCGTTCGCCCGGTGTGTCCGGGCCTAGCCGAGCATCATCAGGCTGGCGTTTCCGCCCGCCGCAGTCGTGTTGATGGATGCGGCGACCTCTTCCAGAAGCCATCGCGTTTCGTAGGCGAGTGCCTGATCGGTTCGGGCCACGTGGACGGAAACGATCGGGCCGCTGTGCTCTGCCGCCTCCCTGACGGCCCGGCCGACGGCGGCCGCGTCGCCCTCCACGAGGACAGCGGCGCAGGGCTCGGCCACCCTGGTCGTGAAGGCGGCGGCGATGTTCGCAGGCGGTGCCTGCTCGACGAGGCGTCCGAGGTAGAGCGGTCCACCCGCTTCGGGCCGGTTCCGGACAGACCGCGGCCTCCGAATGGCTGCACCCCGACGACCGTGCCGATGACGTTCCGGTTTACGTAGAGGTTGCCCGCCTGCACCCGGTCGGTGACATGGGCGACAGTCTCTTCAAGTCGGGTATGCAGGCCGAACGTGAGGCCATAACCCGTCGCATTAATTGCTTCGATCAGGTCGTCGAGTTGCTCACGTCGATATCGCACGATGTGTAGCACCGGCCCGAACACTTCCTGCTTCAACTCCGATATCTTGTCGATCTCGACGATGGTCGGCGGGATGAACGTGCCTTTGTCCGCTTCTTCGGGAAGCGCGAGTTGCTCTATTGCTGCGCCCGCGCTGCACATTGCTTGAATGTGACGCTCGATGTTATCCTTGGCTTCGGCTGATATCACTGGACCGACGTCGATCCGCAGGGCATCGGTGCTGCCGATGCTGCGCTGCATCGTCCCAAGCTGCCAGGTGGCGCGTTGACGTCGGATACCGTGGAGGCGGTTCGGATCGGCAAGCTGGCCGAGCTGGCGCTGTTCGACTGCCGCCGGGGTGGGAATGAGAGCCCGTCCGGTGGCGTACTGTTCCCCGATGTCGAGGCGTTCCTGATCGACCGGCTGAAAACCTCCGATGCGGCGCAATATATCACGTACCCTCGAACCCGATGGCCTGGACCGCCGGCAAGATCGGCGAGTGGTACGAGGACAAGCCCCCGGCCAACGTGACCGGCAGCGACGAGGGCTATTGGCCGCCTAGCTGGTGGGACCAGCACCAGCGGCTCGTCGGGGCGCTGACCGAGCAGCCGTCTCGCCCGGCGATCACGATCTCCGGCGACATGCATGCCAGCGGTGCCAAGCGCGTGACGGCGAGCGGCGACATCGATCTGTCGCGGAACCCGCTCGAGGCCGTGCTGTCGGGACCGATCGGCACTGGCAATGGCTGGCCGAGCCTCGGCCGCGGCATGTTCCCAAGCTGCCTGAGCAATTGGTCGGCAGCGACGTCGCGGTTACCGAGGAGCGCAACGGCTTCACGCTGTTCGACGTCCATCGCGATCATATCGACGTCCGTCAGTTCCGCTGGCGCCCGCCCGCGCCGATCGCCGCGATCGCCGCGTTGCAGCCGTTCGCCACGTTCCGCATCGAGCGGCGGGCCTGAGCGGTGGAGCGACGCGCGCTGTTGATGGGGATGGCGATCGGCCCGGCCGCTCTGGCGGCGAGCGCCGGGGTCGCGGCGCCGCGGCAGGCGACGATGATAGACAGCCTGGAGGTTTTTCGTCTGCCGGTGAACAAGCGGGGCGACTGGATCATCGTGCGATTGAAGGCGAGCAATGGCCTGACCGGCATCGGTGACGCGTCGCAGAGCGGGCACGATGTGGAGACAATCGCGTGGCTGAAGCGTTTGCTCGATCTCCTGCGCGGACGCAGCGTGTTCGACATCGCCTGGTTCCGCGAGGCGAGCGCTGCGCTGATCGCGCAGTCACCCGACGCTAAGGCGATCGTCGCGGCAAGACGCTCGGCGTACCGACCTATCAGCTGTTCGGCGGCAAGCTGCGCGACGAGGTGCGCGTCTATGCCAACATCAACCGATCGACGGATCCGCGCACGCCCGAGGGCTTCGCGCAAATGGCCGAACGCGCTGTCGCTGCGGGTTCACCGCAGTCAAGCTCGCTCCGTTCGACGAAATCCCGACGGGGCCGATCGAGCGCGCCGAGCTGTCGCGTCTCATCGATCGCGGCGTCGCCTGTGCCGAGGCGGTGCGCGCGGCGATCGGGCCGCGGCACGATCTGCTCATCGATGCGCATAGCCGGCTGGGCCTATCCTCCTCCGGCGGCTTCGAGATAAGCGTCCGCAATTGCCCTTGTGTCAACCACGAGCCCTCCCCAAAGCGCCCCGGCTGAGTAACGACCTTGGTACGTTCGTCACGGGCACCGCTATTTCGATCGATGCAGGTTGATCATTCGATGAGGCGAGGGATCGCGAGTGCGGATGTTGGGAGCGGAATTACCTGGCGACAACGGATACGGAAACGCGCCTCTCGCCATTGACCGAGCTGCGTAGGTTGCCGATGGGCCAGCCCCTAAGCAGATCGACATTGGCTAAGATTCTCTGGAGATTGGCGTTGCCTTCGACGTCCTCTGGCCGGACCGAGCGATGATCGTTCTTGTCGCCGCCACCGCGAGCCTTGAACCCTATCAACTGCAGCAACATCTTAAGTTGCTTGTTATCGGCCTCGACGATGATCTCCGCGAGTGCCCCCACGGGCAGCAACACGCCGATGTGAAGGAGGACCAGCGCATTCGCGAACCGGTTGGTCGGTACGCGGCGCTTCCTGCCGCGCGCGTCTAGTTTTGAACCCTTGGCCTCCACGATCCAGGTATCGACCACAAGCGCGGCGGGGGCGAACCCGGGCGGGGTGATATGGCTGAAGTCGAGATCGACCGCACCGCCAGTGCCGGCATGCGAGAACTCGGCACCGTCAGCAGTCAGTGGCAGGACGATTGACACCGCGATCGGACGCCATGCCCCCAGCCGACCGTCGGTTTTGAACAATGCGAGGAAAATGTCCGGGCGCCACCGCCACCATCGCTCGTAAAGCCGATTTCGGGCACCACCGTGTAGCTCGACGTGCCGGAGCGCGATGGCGATCTCGGCGTCCGATATCTCGACGAACGGCGCCAAACCCGGCGGGCCATCGGGCATCGAGACATGGTAGGCGTATTTGCTCGGCCGTTCGGGAACAGACATCAGATGCGCCAGTCCGACGTATCCCTGTCGGGGGCGAGTCGAGGCAATCCAGACGAGCACGGTGCCACCGACGGTGGCCGCGACAAGGCTCAGCCCCTCGATGAGCTCAATCACACGCAGGTAGTATTCCGGCAGTTCCGGCAGCTCCCAACCCGTAAACGTCGCGTGGCGGACGTAGCGCAGCGCCTCGGCTCGTACGAACACCACTACTGTCACGATTGAGACGGTCTTGATCTCCTCCCGCTTGCGCAGGCACCACCACATCAACTTTGTCCTGCCCAAGACCATTGACGAGCCCCAAACCGCCTCCGGATGCAAGTAACCGATTGAACAGACCACAACAATTGACAGGACGGAAGCGGCGAGCTTCGCAGCATGGGTCAACCCCATGCAGCCTGTCTCAGGCGCGCCTGAGCTACCCACTCGCCGACGACGACGATTACATGAACGGACGACCGCTTTCCGGGAGCGGCATATGGCCGCTGAGTAGCGGCTTCTGGGTCATTGCCGCGCCCGAAATTCTTCAAAGACCGACCTTCACATCCTCGATGTGGTATGGCTTGCCGGTGATGTGCGCCTTGATGAATGACAACACTGACACGACGCCCGCACCGGGGGTATCCCAATACTCCGCGCCGTCGGCATGAACTTTCACAAGCATGATCTCGGGATCCTCCGGCCCGTTCGGAAACCAGGCTTCGATCCCGGCATTCCAAAGCTGCTTCGCCTTCTCGGTGTCGCGCACCAACTCCGCATTGCCGCCTACGGATATCCAGGCGCTGTTGGACGACAGCGTAATGTTTACGCGCGGCTCGCGGGCGATCTGCTCCGCCTTGCGTCCGCCGACCTTGGTGAAGAACCAGAGGTCGCCATCGAACTCGACCTCCTGGACCGCCATCGGGCGGCTCATCATCTGGCCGTCGGCATCCGTTGTCGTAAACATGGAAACGCGGATGCCGGACATCAGTTTGGCGAGCCGGGCTACCTGCTCTCCATGCGATTGGTCTCTGTCGTGCGCTACTGCACTCATGTCTTTCTCCATCGACGTCCAACGCGTCATCAGGAGAACCCGCGTCGAACGCTGGCGATCCCGGACGAGACAGCCTGGAACGCGGGGCGCCGCGTCGAATGACAGCTTGCATCATCTCGAGTGTTAAAACCTGCGCGTCGGTATCGCCCCTACGCAAGGTCAACGCGTGAAAGATCAGGTATCGGCGAATATTTGGATCACGTCGGGCGGCGAATGGCTTGACCGTCGTTCGCAGGCTGGAGCGACGACTGCCAGTGAGATGAACAGATGACCGCTTGTGGGAAGCGCTCGGGCGATTTTGAGCGTCCGAATCTGGGTCAAAAGTAGCTTAGGCGACGAGCAACTTCTCGATCCGGACCGGTAGTTCGCGAACGCGTACGCCGGTGGCGTGCCAGACGGCATTGGCGACCGCCGCGTTCAGCCCGACATTGCCGAGTTCGCCCAACCCCTTGATGCCCAAATCGTTCACCTTCTCGTCCTGTTCCGGAAGGAAGATCGTCTCGACCCGGGTGATGTCGGCGTTCACCGGGATCAAATACTCGGCGAGATCGTCGTTGTAGTAGCGGGCGGTCCGCCGATCGATCTCGGTCGCCTCGTGCAGCGCGGCGCTGATGCCCCAGATCTGCCCGCCCATCAGCTGGCTCTTGGCGGTTTTGGGGTTCACGATCCGGCCCGCGGCATAGGCACCGACGACTCGTGAGGCGCGCACCTCGCGGGTAAGGCGGTGGACACAGACCTCGGCGAACTGCGCGCCGAACGCGAACTGGATGCGGTCCTTCATCTTGGCACCGCCGGCGAGCTTGCCCTGGCCCTTGTAGAGGCCCTGCAAGGCGTCGGGCTTCACGCCATGGGGGATGTTCTCGGCATAGGCCTCGATCGCGCCGCCAGTGGCGCGGGCCATCGCCTGGGCGAGCGGCTCGGCGCGGCCATCGGGGGTCGTCAGCTTGCCGTCCGCCAGCACCAGCGAGGCTGGCGTGACGCCCGCGAACGGCGCACCGGGCACGACCGCGGCGCTGACGATGCGCTCGCGGATGTCGGCGCAGGCCTTGGCGACGACGTTGCAGACGCTGGCCGTGCTGTTCGATCCGCTGGCGACGGGGGAGGGGGGCAGGCGGCTGTCGCCGACTTCGACCGTCACCTGGTCGAGCGGCACGCCGAGCCGGTCGGCGGCGGTCAGCGCGATCACCGTCGTCACCCCCTGGCCGATCTCGTGCGTGGCAGTCTGCACGATGACGCGGCCCTGCGGCGACAGCGTCACGCGCGCCGACGCAGCGCCCATCTGCGTCGGGTACATCGATGAGGCGCAGCCCCAGCCGATCAGCCAGTCGCCGTCGCGCATCGAGCCGGGCTCCGGCGTCCGCTTCGACCAGCCGAACGCGGCGGCGGCGGCGTCGAAACAGGGCATCAGCGCGCGGCTGGTATAGGGCAGGCCCTTGATCGGCTCGACCTGCGTATCGTTGACGCGGCGCAACTCCACCGGGTCCATCTTCAGCGCCACCGCCAGTTCGTCCATCGCGGACTCCAGCGCGAACAGGTATGGCGTCTCGGGCGGGGAGCGCATGAACCCCGGCGTGTTGCGATCGGCATGGACGATCGTGACGTTCGAATCGACATTCGGGCAGGCGTAGAGCCGAGTCGATGCGTCGGTGCCCGCGACTTTATAGTCGTCGGGGCGCGAGCTGATCTCCCAGCCCTCGTGGATCAGCGCCAACAACTTGCCGTCGTGCCCGGCGGCGAGGCGGACGCGGTGGCGCGTCTCGGCGCGATAGGTAGCGATGGTGAATCCGTCCGACCGCGTCGCCTCGAGCCGCACCGGGCGGCCGACCATCTTTGCGGCCAGCGCCACGATCGCGGTGCGCTGCGTCAGCGATCCGCGCGATCCGAACGCGCCACCGACGAAGGGCGACACCGTGCGGACCTTGTCGGCGGGGATGCCGAGCTGTTCGGCGAGCCCGTTCTTGAAGCCGTACATGTTCTGCGACGACTCCCAGACGGTCAGCTCGTCGCCGCTCCATGCGCAGGTGGTGGTGAACAGCTCGATCGGGTTGTGATGCTGGGTCGGCGTTTCGTAGCGCTGGTCGACTTTCACAGGTGCGGTGGCGAAGGCGCTTCTGGCGTCGCCGACCTTCGGATTCTCGTCGCCGCTCTCCTCGCCTTCCTTGGACTTCGGCTTGGGATTGGTCAGCCCTTCCTTGAGGCCGGGACTGTCGAACGTCGCCGAGGGGCGTTCCTCAGCATAGGCGATGTCGAGCCGCTGGGCCGCGTCGCGCGCCGCTTCGAAGCTGTCGGCGACCACCAGTGCGACGATCTGGCCAGCGTGTTGGATGCGATCCGATGCTAGCGGCGCGATCGAGCTGCCCATATAGCCCTGGTCGGACAAGGTCTTCCCGGGCTTGATCCGGTCACCGACGTTGCGGAAGGTCAGAATCTCCAGAACGCCGGGAACGCGCCGCGCCTCAGTCTCGTCGATGCGGGTGACCCGCCCGCGCGCGATCGCGCTGGTGCGCAGATAGCCATGCGCGGGCTGCCGGCCGCCATCGATGTCGGAGCCGTAGCGGGCACCGCCGGTGACCTTCAGCCGGGCATCGACACGCGAGGTGGCCGCGCCGATCGCGGGCTTGGCGGCATCCTTGGGGGCGAGCAGCATCGGCTCGGAGGGACCGGTGACGGACATCAGACCTGCATGCTCCCGACCTGCATCAGCGCGCGCACCAGCGTGCGCCGTCCAAGTTCGATCTTGTAGCGATTGTGTTCGCGAGGCTGCGCGCCGGCATAGGCGGCGCGGGCTGCCATCTCGGCATTCGCCTCGGTCAGCGGCTTGCCCGCGAGCATTGCCTCCGCCTCGCGCGCCCGCCACGGCCGATACGCGACGCCCCCCAACCCGATCCGCGCCTCGCGCACGGTATCGCGGTCCATGTCCAGCGCCACCGCCGCGCTGGCGAGCGCATAGGCGTAACTCTCCCGGTCGCGGACCTTCACGTACGCCGAGCGACGCGTCCAAGGGCCCGCGGGCACGACGAAGCCCGTGATCAGCTCGCCCGGTGCCAGCACCGTCTCCACCTCGGGCGTGTCGGCCGATCGATGCAGCTGCTCGAACGGTAGGGTGCGCGCACCGTTCGGGCCGAAGAGCTCGACGCTGGCACGCAGCGCGACCAGCGCTTGCGCGAAGTCGCCGGGATATTCGGCGATGCAGCGCTCGCTCACACCCAACACCGCATGCTGCCGGTTGACGCCGTCGAGCGCCGCGCAGCCGCTGCCCGGCACGCGCTTGTTGCACGCCGACCAGCCCGGCTCGCGGAAATACTGGCAGCGGGTGCGCTGGAGGACGTTGCCGCCGAGGCTCGCCATGTTGCGCAATTGCGCGGAGGCGGCGAGGTTGAGCGTGTCGGCGATCACCGGATAGTCGCGCCTGACCGTCGCATCGTCGGCGGCCTGCGCCATCCGCACCAGCGCGCCGAGCCGCAGCCTTTGTGGCGTCGCCTCGATCCCGCCGTGCCGCGTCTCGAGCGCGTTGACGTCGACGAGAACGCCCGGCTGCATCGAGCCGAGCTTCATCAGATCGAGCATCATCGTACCGCCGGCGATGAACTGCGCTCGGGCGGCGGTGGGCGCACCTTGCTCGCCACTGGCGGCGCGCACCGCGTCCGGCACGTTGGCAGCGCGGACATAGTCGAAGGGTCGCATCGGCTCAGGCCTTTTGCATCTGGCGAGCGGCCTGCTCGATCGCCGCGACGATGTGCGGGTAGGCGGCGCAGCGGCACAGATTGCCGCTCATATATTCGCGGATCTCGTCGGCGTCGCGGACGTGGCCCTCGTCGACGCAGGCCACCGCCGACAGGATCTGGCCCGGCGTACAATAACCGCACTGGAACGCGTCTTGATCGATGAACGCCTGTTGCATCGGGTGAAGCGTGCCATCGGCCCCGGCCAGCCCCTCGATGGTGGTCACGGGTTCGCGCACCATCGCCGCCAGCGTCAGGCACGACAGCGTCCGCTTGCCGCCGACGAGCACCGTGCAGGCACCGCACTGGCCATGGTCGCAGCCCTTCTTCGATCCCGTCAGGCCCAGATCGTTACGCATGGCATCGAGCAGCGTCGTGCGGCTGTCGAGCGTCAGCCGGTTGGCGCGCCCGTTCACGACCAGCGTGACCGGCAGCATCTGCGGTCGCCCTTTTTCCGTCGCCGGCGGCGTCGCAGCTTCAAGATGGCCTGCGGCCGACGTCAGCGCGGTTCCGACCACGGTTGCTTTCAACAGGTCGCGTCGGTGAACGCCCGATGCGCATGGCGGGGTCTCGGTATACATGCGTCATCAACGCGGCTGATCGAGCTCGTTTCCGTGATATCCGACACGGCATCGGAAAATAGCGACCGGTCAGAACGGATTGCGAGTTACCGCCGGGCCGCTGTGGTCGCCGCGTGGTCACCAGTTGGTCAGCCAAAAGATTGAAGCTGAACGAGCGACCGAATCTGAAATGCCGAAGAGCGGGCGTGACTGTCCGCAACTGGGTCGGCACCGCCGCGCAGTACGTTCTCCCGACGACGTTAAGGATTAATCGAAACAGCTCACGAAGCCTTTTGCCCTCGGCGACATCGCTTTGATCAATCAGATCTACCCGTGGATCTCGTCCCGCCAGCGATCGGCTCGCGATCGAAATCGACGTTCCATTTGGGAGCGACGATGCCGGCGTTGACGTCGCGAAGCCCGACATCTGCGGCCGTAAAGAGGCCTCAGCCAGTCCAGGCGAGGTCGGCGTCCCAACGTTTGGGCGGTTTGCCCTCTCGCTTAATTACGCCGGAGCAGATCGGCTGTGATGGCAGCGGCTGCATGCTTCCGCGGATGAAGACCTGATCCCTTCCGCAACGATCACGTCGGTTTGTCTCGGGCGCGGGTAGCGCCTCGCTGATTGCGGTTCGCCGAAGCGGAGGTGACGCGCGAGAGCCCGCCGATCGAACGGCGGCACCGAGAGCATCCACATTGGCTCTACGTGTGAGTTGCGTCTGACCATCCATACCCATCGCAAGGTCGATCTCCGTCGCGGTCGCTCCGGCGGCGGCATAGCCTTGCCGAGTTCTCGCCAGGTATTTTGCCACTTTTCCATCAAGGCCGAGATAGTAGGCGTCGTAGGCTCGCCTCGCGGAGCAGCCGAGCTCCTCCAACGCCATCTCGATGTTCATTAGGACGAGCATCTCGTCCTCGACGACGAGCATCCGGCGGCCGGCGAGGAGGCCGGTCATTTCTTCACCGGGTCTGGAGCGGGAATGTCGATCGTGCAGGCCACCCCGTGGCTGTGATAGTCGAGCGTGACCCGGCCGCCCAGCTCGTGCGGGAGACCGCGCTCGATGACCCATGACTCGAAGCCTTTGCGCGACGGCGGCGTCACCGTTGGGCCGTCGCGCTCCCGCCACCGCAGCACCAGGCGATCGCCCGCTGCGTCCGGGACCACCGTCCAATCGATCGCGATCGTTCCCGCGTCGTTCGAGAAGGCCCCATACTTGACCGCGTTGGTCGCGAGCTCGTGGATCGCGATCGCGAGCGAAAGCGTGGTCTTGGGTGTTAATCGCACGTTATCCCCGACGACCGTGAAACGCTCGGGTCGGCCGAAGATGACCTCGAACGGCTGCAAGGCGGTGTCGACCAGATCGTGAAGGCCCGTTCCATCCCAATTGCCGCTCGTGAGCAGGTCGTGTGACCGAGAAAGTGCGAGAATGCGTGACTCGATCGCCTCACCAATTGCAGCGGGCTCGGCTGGCCTGCGCAGCGCTTGGGTGACGATCGACTGCACGGTTGATAGCGTGTTCTTCACGCGGTGATTGAGCTCGTCGATCAGCATCTTGCACCGGGCATTGTCCTGCCGATGATCGGTAAGGTCAACGAGCGATACGAATTGCTGTACGATCGCTCCGCTCGCGTCGCACACTGGGCTGACGAACATCGATGCCCAGAACTCGCTACCGTCCTTGCGCTTGTAATGGATCTCCGGCTCGCTCTCGCACTCTCCGCGAAAGGCCGCTTCGACGATCGGCATCGTTTCCGCGTCGACGCCAACCGCCAGGAGCGACTGAAAGCTTTTGGCGAGCACCTCCTCGCGCGCGTAGCCCGTCAGCGCCAAAAAGGCGTCGTTCGCGAAGATGACAGGGTGACCGGGCTCCTCGCCTGTGAACACCATCGGCATGCGGGTCTTTTCGGCGGCCACCACGAACGGGCCGAGATCCCGGCGAAACGCGTCGACCGACGCTTCGCCCTGTTTCTGAACGTCTGACTTTGCCTTTACGTCCGCCATCCGAATATCCCTGGCCGGCCTCGGCTTACTCCTTAAAACTCAGTGCGCCTAAGTTTACTTGGCACCGCGAGAGTCGGCCGCCGTGCGGATGCACTTGATGTAATCGCTTGCAGCCTGAACGAGCGTCCGCTTTCAATGTTGGCTGAGGGTGCTGTGAGTGGCGGCTCATGGGTCTACGGGACCGCAAGGAGCACGCGCAGCACATCACTTTATTCATGCGCCAAGTTCGGGCATACTGCTGTCGCTGGCGATGACTCGCGAGCTTAGCCCTAAAACTGCATCGCTCGATTGCTCGCCGACCAAGCCGATCACCACTCCTGCAGCAACGTCGCCGACATAGTGTGTTCCACGCGGTATCTGAACGGCTGATACCGCCAATGCCGCTACGTGTGCGGCGATTGCATGGTCCGGGTAGCTGCGCGCAAATGCACGAGCGACGGCAACCGCGCCCGCGCTATGCCCCGACGGGAACGAGTTGTCCTCGTGAGCATGACTATTGCCGCGGCGTACTGCGGGATCGTCGCCAGCGTCAGGTCGGGTGCGATTAATTACCGCTTTGATGCTGCTTTTTCCCCAAGTAGCCACGGTGTGCGCTGCGAGCATTTTCACCCCGGTCTTTGCCAAGTGAAAGTCGCGTCGGCTGAGGCCTATCGCGATGGTGCTGGCGCATAGCAACCGCATCTGCGGCTGGTCCCCAATATCGCTGACGAAGCCTACAACGCGCATCGGCCAGCTATCTTGCTTCCGGTTGACTTTGCGGCTTGCATCACGATCCGCCCGTTCAAGGCGTGTGGCGTTCTTTCTAGTGGGCATGCCGTATTAACCGACGACCGACCAAATCGGCTACAACTCCACCCCTCAAACCTATCGGGCACTGCCGACGTGCCGGCAGATCACCGCTACGTTTTGTCAGCGCATCGGGCGGGCCGACCGCGAGGACTGTTCGATCCTGGTGATGACCGCTGTGGTGAGCCGCCTACCACGCTCGAGGCTCGCTTCCGATGCGTCGTGCTACGTTTTCTTCGACCTCGTTCAGGTCGGCCTGCGATACGAGGCTAGAGGCCATCATTTTACGAATCAGCTGGTCCACCAGTGCCGCAAGAAAGTGGATCTCCGTGCGCGCGGACCCGGTGTCCTCACCCAAAGCATTCACGCTCATGTCCAAGATCCTCTTCCGATTGGCCAGCTTGCCTTAAAACGCATCGGCTGCACAAATTGCCCCAGACAAGGGGCGTACCGTCGTTTGGCAATCGACAATTCGTAATCCCAATGCAAAGCCGGAAGCTGAACGAGTGACCGAACTTGGCAACTACGGGAATCAGGCTGAATGTCGTCTTCTTGGTTTTCGATGCAGTTGGGCGGACTTTCCCCGTCTGCCTTAAGGCACCACACCGTTGTTGCTTCGGTCGCGGTCCGGCAAAAGATGGTCTGGGTCCAGCATGACCGATGATATGCGGCCGGCGGGCACCGCAATGACGAGCTTGATTTTTGCGCTCTTTAGACCGGGCCGCCGCTCCCCTTCGGGATTTTCGATTGTCGCAAGGAAACGCTATTTTTCCAATTCCCAAATGTTCGTAAAGATGTGACGGAGTCCGGTCCCCGACTCCTGTTCTGAACGCACGAGAGATACTCCATGTTGATATGACACTCAGTGGCAGACGAGAATGGTCGGCTTTTGTCTGTCGATCCTCAGATTTGCGAGATCATGCAGCGCGAAAAACGGGAGCTGGTCGGAGTAACGTATGACACACTAACACACGCTGATGATCGATCCAGAAACGTAATGTTGATCGTGCGGCTCGCGATTGGTGATGGACCGGTTACGATCAGAAAACGGTACGTCAGACCAGATAGTACAGTCGTCTGGGCAAACGTTCGGGCTTCCCGACTGTCTGAGAGTGGCCGTATCGTACTAGTCGGCACCATTGAACTGTTTAATCTTCAGAGACTAAATTGTAGTCCGGAAGACTTGCGGCAGTCCGCCCTAAACGCTTTGTTAAATATGGAGCGTCGTCGTAAGGAGTTGGGCGATTCATTGTTTTCCGACTACGCGTGGACTATTCTCGTCCAAATTTACCTAGCGGAAGCAGAAGGCCGGATCGCTGACGTAGCTGACATTTGAGGTGGTGCCGGTTTTCTGGACAGGAGGCTAAGCTATCCCGGACGTGAGGGATGGACGGCAATGAAGACGACGCGGAAGCGCTATACGGGGGAGTTCAAGGCCAAGGTGGCGCTGGAGGCGATCCGGGGGGACCTGACGCTGGCCGAGCTGGCAACCAAGCACGGCATCCACCCGACGATGATCGCGACGTGGAAGCGACAGGCAATCGATGGCATGGCAGCGACCTTCTCGGGCGCGACCGAGGCGGCGAAGGTCGCGGGCGACACCGAGATCGAGAAGCTGCACGCCAAGATCGGGCAGCTGGTGGTGGAGCGGGATTTTTTGTCGAAGGGGTTCGCGCGATGAGCATCGCGCGACGGCGGCAGATGATTGAGCGGGAGCATGCCAGCCTGTCGATCACGGCGCAGTGCCGGCTGGTATCGATCAGCCGGTCGTCCTTCTACTATGCGCCGGTGCCGGAGACGGCCGAGACGCTGGTGCTGATGGCGGTGATCGACGCCTCGTTCCTGGATCATCCCTGGTATGGCAGCCGCCAGATGGCACGGCACCTTTGCCGCCTCGGCCATACGGTCGGGCGTCGGCGGGTGCGACGCCTGATGGCGAGGATGGGGCTGGCGCCCATCTACCAGCGCCCGCGGACGAGCGATCCGCACCCGGAGCACCGTATTTACCCGTACCTGCTGCGCGATCTGGAGATCACGCGGCCGGGTCACGTCTGGTGTGCCGACATTACCTACCTGACAATGCGGCGGGGCTTCCTCTACCTGGTCGCCATCATGGACTGGGCGAGCCGGAAGGTGCTCGCCTGGCGGTTGTCGAACACGATGGATGCGGAGTTCTGCGTTGAGGCTTTGAAGGAAGCGCTGGCGCGCTTCGGCAGGCCGGAGATTTTCAACACGGACCAGGGCAGCCAGTTCACGAGCAGCGACTTCACGGGCGTGCTGCGCGACGCGGAGGTGCGCGTCAGCATGGATGGCCGCGGCCGCTGGATGGACAACGTCTTCATCGAGAGCCTCTGGCGGTCGCTGAAGTACGAGTGCGTCTAATTGAACGCCTTCGAGACCGGCTCTGAGCTGCGGACGGGGCTCGGCAGGTGGTTCACCTATTACAACGGGCAGCGGCCTCACTCCCGCCTCGCCGGCCGAACGCCGGACGAGGTGTTTGGGCGAGGCGGCGCAACGCCATATCCGGGGCATGCCCCGGATATGGCGCTCACCAGAATGGCGGCGTAAACCAACCCGGGTATAGCTTAGCTCAGCCGCCAAACTGTCCAAGAAGGCGGGACCACCTCAGCGCGACGAGTGCCGCCAGCTGTGCCGCAAAGTAGAAGAGGCTGACTCGCTTCGCTGCCCATCCGTCGCACCATAGTGCGAGAGCAGCGGTGGCAAATAGCGCCAGCGTGTAGATCAGCGGGAGCGACATGGTTGGAAAATGCCATTTCCGCTGATTTCCTGCAAATCAGGTTTCGGCCGAAGCCTCGGTTTTGCCAATCATCCAGCGGCCGGCGAAGGAGTCGCCAGGGGGCGGGTCGTCGGGTTTACTGAACATTTCGCTCATGCCGAGCCTTTTCAGGTCGACGTTAAGCGCGCCGTGGGCACGGATCACGTGTTCTCGCGCTTCGACGGCAAGCGCTGCGGCCTTTAATCGGTTCCGTCGCAATCAGATGGGGTTCCGCTTCGACGCCTATTCACAAGCTATGGGCAATTCGTTCGAGCGGTGCGCGTGATCGCGACCCCAGCGGCCGGCGGTAGAGCATCTCGATCCGCATCCGCTTTATCAGCATCGCGACATGAGCCGGCCAACGCTCACGCCTTCCTGCCGGAGCAGGTCGCGCAGCATCCGGCTGCCCGCGAACGGATAGAGCAGATGAAACTCGTCGATCCGCCGCATGATCGCCAGATCGGCTGGCGATACAACTCGCGGCAGATAGTAGATGCTGCCGCGGCTAATCCCGGGCCGCTGCGCCTGGGCGACCAGCGGCAGCGCGTGACCACGGTCGATCATAGTTTTGCACTCGGCAACAGACCGGCCTTCCCGAGCGCACCGGCCAAAAAATCGTTCGCCAGCGTCAACTCGCCGATCTTCGCGTGCAGCACCGTCACGTCGATCGCCGGCTCTGCTGAGGCCGGCTCCGCGCCGAACACGTCCGCCGCACCCTCCAGCAGCCGCGACCGCCAATGATTGATGAGGTTCGGATGCACCTAATACTGCTGTGCCAATTCCGGCCCGCGTCTTCTCGCCCTTGATGGAAGCCAAGGCCACCTTCGCCCTGAACGCCGAGTTTTGGCCCTAAAACGTGAGCCGGCACGAAAGTTCTTCAACTCGACAATATTACATTACAATACCCGAAAAGCTTTTAAGTTAAGATAGACTGACTAACACAGTCCGGAGCTGAAAAATAGAGGCTCTTGCTTTTCACGACTGGTCCAATGGTTTGCGCCAAGGCGATATTTATCATACCAATAGAGTCGAAAGGGACCAATTCCCCCCCTGTTTAAACTATAGACCTGAAATAAATCGCGATATGTATTAAAAGGCCGGGGCGGTGAATAAGAGAAGTCGATTAGCTTATCTCGAATCATATTAGGCCCAGTAAGGTCGAAGATCGAGTATGCCGTTAAAGCGCCACGGTTACTCCTCTCGATATCCCGCTGGAATCGGAGATTAGCAAAGGCCCGCGTCAACAGATCGCCCAGAATATCCGCGTACGGCCTAGCAGAAATTGGGCTATTAAATATTCTATTGAACGGTATCGAGGATTCTTGTGAGTCTATTTCTGGAATTGTCAAATCAAACATAGTTGAAGAATGCATATAATTACGCAAGATATCAAAGTCTCCCGGTACAGTATGGCCATCAATATAAGTACCCCCTCGCGCTTTAAGCAATGCCAATCGCGCTATATCGGAACGACAGGCAGGTATGCGAATATCAAGATAAAGATCGAGAACTACCGCGGGCCATGATGATAGTGCATTCAGGACTGCCGTGTCATCGAATACCTCAAAGCCAGGATCAAACGTCCGCCATGCATCGCGGCATGGAATCGGAAAGCCCTTTCCCAATGGACCAGGACCTTCTGTCCAAAAGCCGAATATAGAAGCTGGTTCTGCGATATGGAACACAGATTAGCTCGAAAAGTAGCGCGCAACGATGGAAATGCGCATCGGATCTGAGTTACTCCGCGTTGCATTGAGAGGGGTAATTTTATGTTCGATATCTACCGCCCGAAACAATAAAGCGTCGCCCGGATACAACGCTACGTCGGACTCTATCCCGTACCTTCTGATCTGAAAAACCCCCCCGCACTCCGGCGGCGGCTGACAAATGCTAAGTAAAATCTGCACAGCACCATATTTATCACGATGCCAGGAAATGTGCTGTCCTGGCGTGTAAGTATTTGCCCAAATCGAAGGTCGGAGCTGGAGTCCCTGATTTGAGACAGATTGCGCCCAGGTGTGAATAACCTCCGAAGCTAAAGTGTCGGCGATCAAACCCGAGTCTTGGATATCATATTCTAGCCAAGACTCACCAAAGTCTCCAACGTGAACGCTCCGTGGTTTAACACCGAATACCTCGTCCCGTAGGGCGTTCGCATTGCTCAACACGGATTGCTTAAAGATGTCCGTCTTTATCAAGCCGTCAATTTCGAACACATTCATTTGCGACAAAACGGATGCCGTGTCGGACTCGTGATTAAACCCGCTCTGCCTTCCATCAATGCTAGATAGCATAAGGTGCCATCCTTCCAAATTAAGTCACTCCGACGCCTATTTATACGGCGTGCATACATTGTAGGGATTGCAGAGGTTAGGATAGCAATCACCGGGACCACAACCGGAGTCATTCGGACCGCAGTTTGGCTGCACCGGCGAGCAGTGATACGGAGTGCAATCTCCGGATGGCGTGCAGCCCATAGGCTGGCATGGGGCCGCTGGTCCACAATCAGGCGTACACATGGAGGACCCTGGCACCTGATCCTTATCTCGCGACCCTAAAACGTGGGCACCATAGTCGCGGCGGAAATTACTCAACGGGCGCGAGATGACGATTTCTGAAATGGACTGCTCTCTTACGTTTCCTACTACGACATCGCGAGACATGATGCAGGGGTAGCATTTACCATCGTATGAAATTGCAAGCTTCCCGTTCCAGCAAGCGCCGCATAGCGTCTCAAACTGTGAGACGAACGGGCTCATCTTTAACCCACGGCCGACTGGTCTCACAGAGTCCTGACCGATCATTCTTCGATCTACACCCTCACTCTCCAAAAAGGCCACTTTTTCGTCGTGCGTCTCACAATCCGGTGATGCATCGATAACGCCCACTCTTAGTCTTAGGCCGCTTGCAACGGCATTACGGATGCCTTCGATTGTGTCATCGAAGCTGCCTTTCGTAAGCGTCACGTATTCATGTAAATCCGCCCTCGTCGAATAGAATGACGTCGCAACATTCACGCGATGTGCTGCGAGAAATGTGGCAGTTTCGTCGTCAAGCAATGCCGCGTTTGTAAACACTTCTAAAAAGTCAAACCCAAGGCTGTACGCCAAGCTTACGAATTCGCGTATTTGTGGGTGGGTCAGGGGCTCGCCCCCTATGAACTGAATTTGACGACACCCTTCGTCGTACACTTGACGAATCACAGACGCCCAGTTAATAGTATTATGCGGCCGAGTCGGAGAAGACGAAGTATAACAATGGCGACAACGAAGATTACAGTGTTGCGTAATCTCGAGCCAAGCGAACGTTAGTTTACTTGGAAGCGACTCATGCGTGACGCGAGGTTCGGATAAAAAATCTATGGCATGGCTGTTCATTTAACACCTCCTTCGAAACACTTAGGACGAAGTTATAGTGGGGCGGTAATATACTTTGTTTAAGAGAGCCTCGTCTAATGATAACTAGAGAGCCCTTTTTGCAATTTCTAGTAAGACTAGCTCTATGCAGAGCCGAAAGTCAACGTGAATAGCAACGAGGGTACACCGCCCTCTTGCGTGGCCGTTCAAACTTGCATATTGGCGACCTATCAGGAACCCCCATTGTATCACGTCGAGCTGGCGGGTGCTGTCGATCTCGCAGGCGACATATCCCGGCTTCGACGGCGAAACGTAATCCTTGTCGACGGTCAGCTCGCTCCGCCCTTCGTCCCTCGACTGGATCTAGTCATTGAACTCGGCGCGGCTGACATTGATGTTATAAAGATTGGACACGCGGCAATTCGCTCACGAGCGGTAGCGCAACACAAGGCTCTTCCAATCGCGTTCATCGGGTAGGCGGCTGCGGTCCTTCGAGCCGATCGCGGCCGACCTCGATCGTTAGTCCCGAGCGATGGCCGTCTTTCCGGCAGGCGAGCAGGCGAACCGGCGCGCGGCGCAGATCGTCGGGTCAGCGGCGTTGCTGGAATAACCACTAAACCGAGATTGTATTGAGGACATGCACTCGTAAATGGCTAGCGCTGGCGTTGAGTTGGTGATTCAAGCTCCGTGAGGGAGCCGATGATGAGCCAGCGGCGGTACGAACTGTCGGATTTCGAGTGGTCGGTGATCGCGCCGTTGTTACCGAACAAGCCGCGCGGGGTGGCGCGGGTTCATGACCGGCGGGTGCTGAACGGGATTTACTGGCGGTTGCGGACGGGGTCGCCATGGGCCGACATTCCCGAGCGCTATGGTCCTTATACGACGTGCTACAACCGCTTCGTGCGCTGGGGGAAGCTGGGTGTGTGGGACCGGCTGTTCGATGCGGTATCAAAGGCCTACGCTGGTAAGGTGCAGATGGTCGACTCCTCGTCGATCCGCGTTCACCAGCATGGCGGCAATGCTAAAAAGGGGGTCCGCACGACACCGGCACTGCCCTTGGGGACGACACTGGAGGCCGCTGCATGGGGCGCTCGCGTGGCGGGCTGACGACCAAGATCCACGCGCTGGTCGACGCCAACGGCCTGCGCATCACGCTCAAGCTGACACCCGGCCAGGCGCACGACGGCCGCAGCGCCGCCGACATGCTCGGCACGGTCGGCGCGGACGACGTGCTGCTCGCCGACCGCGCCTACGACAGCGACGCCCTGCACCGGACCCTCGCCGCGCGGGGCGCGGGCCAACGTCAAGCCGATGCCGCAGCGAACCAACATCCCGCCATTCGATCGCGCCCTCTACCGCCAGCGCAACCTCGTCAAACGCTTCTTCGGCAAGCTCAAACACGTCCGTGCCATCGCCACCCGCTACGAAAAGCACGCCGCCAACTATCTCGCTCTCGTCAAACTCGCCGCCGTCAAAATCTGGATGCGGTTTATGAGTCGATGACCTAGACTAAACGAACGGCCGCTTACGCCATCTGAATGCCCGAACGCGGCCGGGCCGTAATCCACCATCATTCCCGAATTCTGCCGGTCCGCTTTCACCAGCAGTACCGTTTAGATCGGCCTTAACCGTTCCGGGAGCGCGCCTGAATTGCAGATACGGGAGCACCGGACGCAGCCATATAAAAGGAGATTTAGAGCGGTTTCTGATCATTCTGCATCGTATCCTGCGGCAGCGAAGTAGTTCGAGCATTCCTGTGGCGAGTAGAGGTCGACGATGCGGCCAATGGCGTTCCAGAGACCGTGGATGGTGCGCTCAGCGGCCTTCCGCAGATGCGCCTTCAGCTTCGAGAACGCCATTTCGATGGGGTTGAAGTCGGGACTGTAGGGCGGGAGGAACAGGAGCGAGGCACCCGCCTTTTCGATGGTGGCGCGCACGGCCGGCGTCTTGTGGCTCGACAGGTTGTCCATAATGACGACGTCACCGGGCGAGAGCTCGGGCACGAGGACGCGGGTCACGTAGGTGAGGAAGGCATCACCATTTATCGGGCCATCGAGCACCCAAGGTGCAACCATGCCGGAGCGGCGCAGACCGGCGACGAAGGTTGTGGTCTTCCAATGCCCGTGCGGTACGCCGGCGCGCAGCCGCTCGCCGCGTGGTGCCCTGCCATAGCGGCGCGCCATGTTGGTCGACGCCCAGGTTTCGTCGATAAAGACGAGGCGATCCGGATCGAGATCGAGCTGTCCCTCGAACCAGTCCTCGCGCCGTTTCAGGATGTCGGGACGGTCCTGCTCGCTCGCATGCGCCGTCTTTTTTTACGCGTGATCCCGCGGCGATCGAAGAACCGCCATATCGTGCCGAGCGCGACTTGCGTGCCGTGGTCCGCCAGCAGCACCTGCAACTCCGCCAAGGTGATGTCGGGCGTCGCCGCATAGGCGTCCAGGATCAGGTCCGCACGCGCCTCGATCTTACCCGAACGCCGATCGCCGCCCTGCTGCTGAGGCTTCGGCGTTCCCTGCTGCGTCACAAGTTGCTGCCACCGGATCGCGCTTGCCGCGCTCACGCCGAACCGATCCGCCGCCTGCCTGCGAGACAGACCGCTTGCGATCGCCGCCACCACTCTGTCCCGAAGATCTGCCGACAATGCTCGTACCATCCATCCTGGCCTCCAGCACCAGCAAGGATCGTGAATCAGAAAATCAGGCCCGGGGAATCCCCCTCGATCCAGCGAGGTGAGAAACCGCTCTAGGGCGAAGCGCATTAAGCACAACACTGGGCATTCTCGGTAGCTGTATCCGGCGCAACCGGGATGTGAGAACGTGCTTGAGAACACGCGCCAGCGCCTTGTGCTCGAAAGCGGATATGCGCGCCGGCAACCCGGCCCGCCGGACGGCACCTCGATACGATGGGCGCACTGCGCGTCGCAACCGCCAAAGCGATTCGGAATGGATCGAAGCGGCCTGTTGCCCCTTACCAAGCGTCACGGAGGTGCAGAGAATCAAGGCGATGCGCACCGATGTCGATCATCTCCCGCCCGTCCAGCAAGGCGAGCTTCGGCGCGTGCGGATGTGCTGATGGAGGAGTTCGGCGAGGCGATCTCGCGCTCCACCTCCGCATCGCGGAAATACGGCAAAATCTACAAGATCATCCTGTTTGGCAGCTATGCGCGTGATGATTGGGTCGATGAACCAGATAACGGATACCAGTCCGATTTCGATCTGCTCGTCGTCGTCAGCCACCGCGACCTGACGGACATCGAGCATTATTGGTATGTCGCCGAGGACAAGATCCTGCGCGACGCGTCGATCGATCGTCCCGTCAACATCATCGTCCACTCGCTCGACGAGGTAAATCAGGCGCTGGGGCGCGGCGAATATTTCTGGGTCGATATCGCGCGGGACGGAATCGCGCTGTACGAGTTGCCCTGCCATCCGCTCGCGACGCCAATGCCACTGACGTCCGTCGACGCTTATGAGATGTCGCGCGGATATTTCGAGGACTGGCTTGGAAAGGTGGACGACGCGATCGAGATCGCAGAATTCTGTCTAGAAAAATTGAAATTAAAGGACGCTGCCTTCACGCTCCATCAAGCAACCGAGCGCGCCTACATATGCTTTCTGCTGGTCCGGACGCTTTACTTCCCGCGCTCGCACAACATAAAATTCCTGCGTTCGCTGGCCGAGGATCACGAACCCAGGCTGATCGGCCCTTGGCCTCGGGACATGCGCAGCGACCGTCGGCGCTTCGAACTGCTCAAGCGCGCTTATGTGGAGGCTCGCTACTCGAACGCATATGCAGTGACCGCCGAGGATCTCGTTTCGATCCTGACATCCGTCCGCCAATTGCGTGATGTCGTCGAACAGATATCCCGCGAACGTCTCGTCGAACTGCGCGAAATCGCGGGGTTCGACACCTGATCACGGCACCGTCAGCCCGAACTCCTCAAACGTAAACGCATAACGCTCGCTCGACGGAAACGCCGCGAACGCCGTCATCTGTCCGGCCTCGTAGCGCAGGTGCCACGTCTGCTCGATCGAGGGCGCAGGAGCGGCAAATCCGGCCGGATCGAACAGGGCTATGTTGAACCGGTGGTCCGGATCGCGTACCGACGCATATCGAACGACCTGCCCGCCGATACCGCGCGCGGCCGCCGCGAACGTCTGGCAGGCACGATAGTCGTCCGGCTTCATCCACCGCGCGGCATGTGTATCGAACGGCGGGATAGTCAGGTCGAGAGCGCGGTCGACTGCGATCGGCACCGTGAACGCCGAATGCTCGACCACGGTCGTCGGCGGTACTAACCCGGGCGAGCGGGAGAAGAACAGCAGGCGCCAATAGGCGGTCTCGGCCACCGCAGTGGCAACGTGCTCGGAGCCGTAAAAGATACCCGGCCGCTCGTTCGCTCGCCGGAACCGCGATGCCTTGGCGTACCCGTAGCGGAACGGGGTGCCGAGCAGATAGTGCAGCCCACGCGCCGCCTGCGGCATGACCGGCTTGGCCTCCTCGACCAGCCGCTCGAGCAGCGCCTGATCCTCGACGCCTGCCGCCAGCCGGTTGGTCGAGATACGGTGCTGCGCCTCGACCAGCCGCCAGATTTTGCCCGTATACGCCCGGAAGTCCGCCGAGGTCGGGACGACCTCAGACCTGGGCGCGGAAGTCATCGACATAATTCGCTACCGTACCCAGGCCCCGGATCGAGCGGATTAGGTCGATCGGCCGACCATCGAGATCGAGATTGGGGCTGCGCAGCCACGACATCGATGCCTCGTCGTCGCTGCCCATCAGCGCGTCGAGACCGCGGAACAGGCGGACGAGATACTGGCCGAGCTCGAACGCCTTGCTCGACCGGTCGAGTTCGAACCCCCCGGTCCGCAGGCGCGAGGCGGTCGCGGGCGAAAGGCCTAGCACCGCGCCCAACTGCTCGTTGGTGAGCTTCCAGCACGCCGCGACGCGCGACACGGAGGCGGTCAGCACTCGATTCTCGTCGTTCTTCGCCAGCGGTCGCGCGGTTGCCATGATCGTTCCTTGGAATGAAATAGTTAATAAGTGTTTATAGGAACGGAACGTGACGGCGGCAAGTCTGGGAGCTTGGACGGTCGCATGATTGAAGCTGGCGCAAACCAGCGTATTTTCACGCAACAGCACAATTCTGTTTTCGGCACCGTCCGGCGATCCTTGCCCGGCCCGATCGATCGACGATCCGGCGGGGAACGCAACCACCATGACGCCCACGAGACTGTTGATCGGCCAGATCCTCATCGTCTTCGCGATCGTCATCGCGGGCGTGTGGGCGGCGACGCAGTGGGCCGCAGCGATGCTCGCCTATCAGCCCGAACTCGGGTCACCCTGGGCGATCGTCGGCGGTCTGCCGGTCTATCGGCCATGGGCGCTATTCGCATGGTGGTATCACTACGGTGCCTATGCCGAACCCGTGTTCGACCGCGCCGGTATGCTGGCCGGGGCGAGTGGGTTCATCGGCTGCAGCGCTGCGATCGCCGGATCGCTGTGGCGCGCGCGCCAGTCGAACAATGTCACGACCTATGGATCGGCGCGGTGGGCAAGCGGTCGCGAAGTCGATGCGGCGGGATTACACAAGGATGTCGGCGTGCTGCTCGGCAGCCTTGGCGGCAGGTATCTGCGCCACGACGGTCCCGAGCATGTCATGGCGTTTGCGCCAACCCGCTCGGGCAAGGGTGTCGGGTTGGTCGTGCCGACGCTGCTGTCCTGACGGGGTCTGCCGTCATCCACGACATCAAGGGCGAGAACTGGACCCTGACCGCCGGATGGCGGGCGCGCTTCTCGCACTGCCTGCTGTTCAACCCGACCGACTCTCGCTCGGCGCGGTACAACCCGCTGCTGGAGGTGCGCCGCGGCGCGTCCGAGGTCCGTGACGTCCAGAACATCGCCGACATCCTGGTCGACCCCGAGGGCGCGCTGGAGCGGCGCAATCATTGGGAGAAGACCAGCCACTCGCTGCTGGTCGGCGCGATCCTCCACGTCCTCTATGCCGAGGAGGAGAAGACGCTCGCTCGCGTCGCGACCTTCCTGTCCGATCCGCAGCGCAGCTTCGTCGCGACCCTGAAGCGGATGATGTCGACCAACCATCTGGGTGACACCGATCATCCGCGGGTCCATCCGGTCGTCGCGTCTGCCCGCGCGAACTGCTCAACAAGAGCGAGAACGAGCGCTCCGGCGTGCTGTCGACCGCGATGTCGTTCCTGGGCCTCTACCGCGATCCGACGGTCGCCGAGGTCACCTCGCGTTGCGATTGGCGGATTGCCGACCTGATCGAGGGCGAGCGACCGATGTCGCTCTATCTCGTCATCCCGCCGTCGGACATCAGCCGCACCAAGCCGCTCGTCCGGCTCGTGCTCAACCAGATCGGGCGTCGTCTTACCGAGCGGCTAGACCAGCCCGCGGATGGTCCTCGCCGGCACCAGCTGCTGATGATGCTCGACGAGTTTCCGGCGCTCGGGCGACTTGATTTCTTCGAGACCAGCCTTCACCGTCTTTGATCCGACCAATTTCTCGCAGAACGTACTGACTGCGGCGCGCACGCTACAGCAGATCAACAATCAGATCCGCTCGCTCCAGAACGAAGCGGCGATGCTGATCAATCAGGCGAAGAACCTGACAGCTGTCAGCTTTCCCGAACTACAGGCGATCACGAGCACGCTTCGCCAGATCGACCAGTTGAGGGGGCAGGCACAGGGCATCCAGTTCCGTGTCGCCTCGACCGATCAGCAATTCCAGCAGCTGTTTCCATCGGCGTCCAATCCAGCGCTCACGCTCAACGCACAGGTCGCCGCGGCGCGGGCGCGGATGGACGTGTCGATCGCCGCTTTTCGCCAAACCATGTCGGTACAGTCGCAGATTGTCGAGAATGTGACTGCCGACACGCAGACTGTGCATGGTATCGTCGCGCGCAGCCAGGGAGCGGACGGCGCGCTCGGTGTCGGTCAGGCGACCAACCAATTGCTCGCGCTGACGGCCAAGCAGCAGTTCCAGATCCAGACTATGATGGCGGCGCAGTACCGCGTCGAAGCACTGGAGCAAGCGCGGCGGGGCCAACGCGCGTCTTCCATTACTGCGTTGATCCATTTGGCGCACCATGCAGGCGAAAAGTCATCACCGTCCCATGCGTCGGGGACGAAGAGGCTTCCTAGCTTCCAGAGCAGCGCCGACTGATCCGGGGCGGGCATCTCGATCGACGCGCCTTCGGTCGAACACTGGGCGTCGCTCAGGCGATCGCTCTCCTCAAATTCTGCTTCGCCGATCGGCGGATCGTCGACAAATGGCCTGGTCACCTCCTGCACCGCATACCGGGGCGGCTCGATCCCTATTGGCTGGAAGTCGCTGCGCATCGTCCAGCGTTACGCCGCCGTCGATACAACTCACATGCATGAGGCTGTCCAGAATTTGAAATAGCGTCAGCGCCAACCATCAGGGCATCCGTCTGCATAATATCGCCAAGTATGTTCGAGACAACATGCCGCTTTGGCCGAATGATATCCAAGAGTCTCAGCGGATAAATTCTGCGAAAAGATCATTTGAGTGGCAGTGACGAATACCGTAAACTGTTTTCTCCGAACAGTCGACTTGCGGTGCTGCTGGGCACACGCTGGGCATAGCATATTTGATAGGTAGTTAAGATGCTGAAAGATAGGCGAAATATGGCCAATGAAAACGGCTTTGACATCGCAGGGGTCGCAAGTTCAATCCTTGCCACGCCCACCATTTTCTCCTCAGCCGCCAGTCGCTGCACAAGGCGCTGAGCGCGGACGGCAACCCGACGCTCGACATGGTGATGAAGGTGCTCGACGCGCTCGGCCTTCAGCTTGAGGCGAGGGTACGCGTGGCCGAGACGGCCTGAGGCGCGACCGCGCGAGCGAGGCTGCTTCACGGAGCGCGATAGCGCAAGGCGTTGATTCTCCCTATGTTCCTGGCGGGGAGCGGAGCGCCGAGGTGGAACACAGCAAGATCAAGCCGCCACGTCGTCGTGACGGCAATCATAATAGAATGCATCGCGCGCGACGGCATCAGCCCAACCTATGAGGAATTGGGTCGATGGATCAGATCATTACCCGGATCGGCCACGCGCTGCTCATGGCGGTCAGCATGTTCTGGCAGACCGGCTGGAGCCTGGTACCGGGTCCATCATCGCCGCGCGCCTCCAGGCGATCTTTCCCGCCGATCAGATGCGGCGGAAAGGGCTATGCGGTCTGCAAGGGCGGGACTTTAACCCTCGGTGCTGCCCCGGTTACCACCCGAAGCATTACGTCCGATAGCGTCCCTCCCCCAAATGGTGGAAGCGGCGAACGCCCGTCTGCCTCAAGACACACCAGTGGTGCTTTCACGGGAGATATTCGATCATGACGCTGATACCCGAACGTCAGGCTACTCGCCAGAGCCTGTTCAAGAGTGCTTTCGCCATCATTGCTACAGCCTCGATACTGGCAAGCCTGGCGAATGCAAAGGGGATGGCACAGGAGCGCCCCGTTCAGATACCGGGGGCATATGATGACATGAAGAGGCGATTGAGCGCGCTTGAATCCAGCAATCAAGCTCTTAACAATCAGGTTGCCAATCTGCAGTTGCAACTGAACAACAATATTGGGGCGACGACGGCCGTGCGCCGGGAATTGACGAGCTTCCAAGCCACATATTCCAGGCACACGCATGCCCTCGGCTTTGGCTTCATGAACCCGGCGACGGTAGCATCGACAAATAGCCCAATCCTGCTGCCTTTCGTCACTCAGGCAAACATCCGGGCATTGACGAGAACGGGAGGCCCTACCGACTGACGAAGGCTGCTAAGCAATTATCGCAGCATAAGACGCATGGTCGCTCTAGTAATCGTCATGTGGTATAAGTGCATTACCGGTCACGAGCCTTTGCTCAACTGATTATTCACTGGCTTGATTCAATTTTTTGAAGCCGCGGCTAATAATTTATGCCACGAGCCGTCATGCTGTTCAAAAACGGAAAGCGCCTGGATATGGCTTGCACCCTCGGACGCAGCGCCCGTCCGGCAACTCACCGTCGCCGCAGCAGCGCGATCAGCCCGTCGCGCATGGTCATCGCATACGCGCGATCGGAGGAAGCAACCACTACCGCCGTATAATTACCCGTCGCGGTGGTCGATCTGGTGGCGACCAGAACGGAGGCCCTGCCGTTCGATGCCACAAAGGATGCGGCGTTATTAGCTTCTCCCGTCAGGGCCGGCTCGACCTGATATCCCCCATCCTGCACCAGCTTCTCTTCTTTCAGGGACGCTGCATGCACGTTGCCGTGCGCAGCGAACCCGGCGAACTGAATATGCAGAGGATTGCCGGAATTCGATAGTCGCGATCCGCTTACAAAAACTCTTGGTGGAAACCGTTTGCAAGAGCTGACCTTGCCCCTTCAAGGTTCGAACTATCACTGGATGCCACCGCGGCTATAATATCGTTCGTTGTTGACGGCATCCCCGGAATACAAGCGATGAGCGCGGAATAATGCTCAAAATGAAGGACGGCGGCGACGTCATTAGCGGCAGAAGCCTTATAGCCGTTCTTGGCAATCTGGGCTTTGACGAAGTCGGCGCAGCTGGGTGCGGAGCCGCTGTTGAAAGCCGCGCCCATGATCATGACCTGCGACGGCAGCGGGATCGGGGGTTAGAATGCTTCTCGGTCAGCAGGCGCTGCCCCAATGCAGAGCCGGCAATACCGAAAACAGTGGCCAGCAACGGCCAGGCTAAGACTTTCTTCATTACGTTCCCCTCGCTGGTTCTGCGGTTCGATCAAGCGGCCAAAGTGGCGACACGCCATCCTCCTTCACGCGAAAGACAGCTTTGCCGGGCTGGCGAATGCACGGCACTTGTTCTCATCCCGCGTAACTGGGCTTCTCCGAGCAAGCCCGCGTCCTCCGTATAGGGGACCATGCGGGGCGATTTACCGGCTCGACCATGGCAACACGTGCCTCCTCCATCTACGAAAGGCGATGGCGCGTCCGATGTGCTCCGTCACCGCCGTCCGGCCCGGGCGCGACATCGTTCCGGAGATTGCAAATCGCCGATCCTGGATGCTCCGACGGCGCGGAAGCGCTGCAATGCATGGGCGGGGGGGATTTTCGCGTCCACGAACGATCACGACGCCTTCGCTTTCGCGACATCACGCCGTCCCGCGAGCGATGTCTCCCGCAAATGAGGGACGCGCACGCCGCCGCCGCCGTTTATTCAGCGGCGACATCGCAGGACGAACGCGGTTTCTATCGCCAGCTGCATACGCTCCGCCAATGTAGGGCGCGGTGCCGCCGGGGTGCTCGTACATACCGTAATCAGCGGAAGGACATGAAGATGTTTCGCCGGATCCTGTACGGCATTGCGTTCATCGGCGCCGGCCTGCCTCTGAAACCGGCGTCCATCGGCGCGCAAATGCGACCGGGGTCCGGGCCCATAGAGACGGTTGAGACGCCGCTCGCCTGTCAGCTGCTCGCCGGTGCCGCGACATCCGCACCGACGGGTGCAGCGCCCGGATCGATTCAGCAGATCGTCGCGCGCAGCCCCGATATAACGCGCGAAGGTATGCTTGTCCGTGCCTTCGTCCATATGCGCAACGGACAGGTCGTCACCGTCAACCTTTCGACGCCACCAAAGCTTTGGGCCGGACAGTGGGTAAGGGTCGGCGAGGTCACCGGCGGACAGTCCTGTAGCGCGACGCTCTTTACGCGCAGCCAGCGAGGCTCTCCTCGCATGCAGCCCTGACGAGGTGCAGCGCGCTTCGCCTTCGCTCATGGTGAACGGCGTTCGCCGGCCATGCGCAGACGCGGATGCACGAGCAGCCCTCCATGATCGCTAGGATCAGCCTCACCGCAAGCGTGTCGGCCGTCATCGCCGTAACGATGATCGGGTCGCCGCTTCGGGGCGCGGGCGGCTACTCGCCCGAGGACCGCATGGCAATGGGCTCGTATGTTCTTACCACGTCGAAAATGGTACGGTGGATATCCGCCGAAAGCGCGCTCAAGGCCGCACAAAGCGCCGACCCTGAATTGCGGGCGGACGAGGAAGATTTGAGGCGTTCAAACGGCGACCTGGCGCAGTTGCTCGCGGCCATGCGCCGCCATCCGCGGTTTACCCATTTCTTTCGCCGCGCGGGATTATCGGATCGCGATGCCGTTCTCTTTCCGGTCGTGATCGCGAATGCGGCCGTTGCGGCGCTGACCGGGACGGACCTGGACGGCGAGGCATCCTTTTCGACGCCACCGCAGATTGCGTTCTACCGCGCGCATCATGATGAGCTGGACGGTGTCTTGCGACGCTGAAGAACCGGCGCGTCGGCTCGCGGCAAGCGATTTCGCCAACGGGCATCCGTGTCATGCGCTGCCGGGCGACTTTCGTTTGCCTGGCTCATGCCTTTCGCGCTCGCCGGGTCCACCGATGCGGTCGCACAGATGGAGCAGGGTGTCCGAGTCGCGCTCAGTCGGGCCGCGCCGTCGGCACGAGCAGCAGGACTTTCAGGTCGCCGGCCGGCCGGAAATCGGCCCGCGTCAGTTCGAAGGTCGTCGGACCCGTCTTGGTCAACCCGTCCATGCACAGGCTGACGAGCGTCTGGGGGTCGCCCTTGTCGATGGTCAGGTGGAAGCGGCCGATCGGCCCGCGCCAGTTGGCACCGGTGTGCAGGATATAATCGATGCGTTGCTCGCCGAACGGCGGGTAATCGAGATTGCGGCTCCGCATGGCGCTTGCGATCGTATCCAGCAGATCGGCATCGGGGCAATAATCCGGCGCATAATGCGCATTGCCGCGTTTCTGGCGCCAGTTGGGCAGGCCGATGCCGGTTTGCGACGCGCTGCCGATACTCGGCTGATAGTCGTGCTCGATGTGCACGGGACGATCGGACGGGAAATGCTGCGTCCAGTAATATGTCGAGTGCAGCGTCCAGTTCGGTTGCAGATGCTGACGGGCCGGCTCCTCGGTTTCGGCCATGACCATGTTGACCAGCCGCATCGTGACGAGCTTGGCCCGTGTCGCCGCCGGCAGTCGGTCGAGCGCGGCCGAGGTATGACTGGATGTGGGTACGAGCGGGATGCCCAAACCCGTGAGCACCGCCGTACGGTCCACGCCGCCTACGATGGCATGTTGTTCCAGTTGCACCGCAACCGGCATGCCGTCCACCTTCAGCCGGAAGGCGAAAGGGTTGCGCGCATCGTCGGTCGGCACCGTAGCATCCGCGTCGCCGTCCTGCCGTAAATCGGGCAGTGGAAAGGCGACCGGCACGTCGATCGGACGCCCGGCATGATTGATGAAGACATAGGCAACCCGAATCCGGTCAGGCGAGATCGCAAGATCCTCCGATGCCATCTCGATATCGGGACTCGTGGCGATCTGCAGGCCACCGGTCGCCAGTTCCGCGGTGGTGTCGTTCGCCGCCAGTGGCGCCGCGACCGGCACCACCGCGCCGAGGGCGCCAAGGAACGCCATAAACCGGCCGATGTGGCGATGTCGCATGTCTTTCGCCTCCCGATGGCAAGACCCTCCCGTGCCGGGCGGACGGGATGCCGTCGTCGCCCGCATGGGGGAGGAACGCCGTTAATCCCGGCCGCGTCGTGCGCGCCACGATACGGGTCGTCCCGGGCGATGGTGACGGTTACCCAGCGTCTCCCCCAGATGGGTGAGGGCGGCTGGCGGCGTCCTCATCATAATGACGATCGTATCACCGACGTCGCGGCGCGCGGTCATCGATATTCAGGGAAAGAGGTAACGCCCATGTCCGGCATGACCAGTCGCTTCCGGCCCTATGATATCGGCTTGTACCTTCTTACGTCGTTGCTGCTCGCGGTAGCATGCCCGGCCATGGCGCGGCCCGGTACGCCCAACGCGGTTTCTTCCTGGTCGCCCGCGCCCGGCGTGATCGCGATCAAATGGCAGAATACGGCGAACGAAGGCGATATCGTGTTCGACATCGAAGGCCAGCAAGACGCGAGCGTCGCCAACTGGCGCCCCGAGAACGGCGTAGGCATGGGGTCGATGGTGACCTATTATTTCACCAAGCTTCCCGCTGGTCGCCACTGTTTTCGCCTCTGGTCGCGGGTGGGCGTGCAGGGGGAACGGTCGAGCGTGCCGTCGGATTTCACCTGCACCGTCGTGACGGCGGCCGCGGCGGCCGGGCCATCGAAGGTCGCCCCGCCGCCGGTGACCGGCAATGGCCAGGGCGTCGGTTTATTGGGGGTCCTGAGGGGGGGTGCGCCGCGCCTGTCCTCGGTAACCGTTCGCTTTCATGGTAATGGCGATGGGAAGGACCGGGACACCGAAGTCGATCTCGGCGTGTCCGACGGCCGGCGCAACCAGATCGCCTATGCCCATATCGGTCGATCGCCCGGCATCGCCAATCTCTTCCCGGCCAATGGCGATAGCCCAAGCTACACACTCGCCATCAACACGCCCCTTACCCGCGCGCAACTTCAATCGGGCTTTTTCAACATTCAGATCGAACCCGTCGGACACGACACGTGGAACTACACGGCGTATCTGACCTTCACCTTCTCCGACGGCAGCTCGATGCTGGGCTATCTACGCGACTCCGTGAGCGAGACCAACACGCATCACACGACGCCGCTCACACAGTTCTTCCAGCATTGATGGGCGAGGGGGTAACCATGCCGCTCCCTATGGTGCCGTCAGCCATCGCCCGCAGCGCAGGTAGGAGCAGCGCTCCTGCGCACGGATCCGGCCCCGCCGCTTCTCGCGGATCGATCTATTCTCCCCCGCTCGGGGGAGGCGCTCTCGATGCCATGCTCTATTCCGATCGTATCGTCTCGGGGAGCATTCTCATGCGCACTACATTGCTTACGATATCGATCCTGAGCTTCGTGATATCGGCATCGAGCGCCATCGCCGACCCCCTTCCGATCGAATGGTCCGTGACCGCCAGAGCCAACCCAATCCACTATGTCGGCAAATGCCCGGCAGTCATCACGTTCGACGCCCATGTCTCGGTCGTTGGCGCACCGGCGATCGAATACCGGTTCATCCGCAGTGACGGTGCGACCGGGCCCATGCAATCGATCGAGAGCCCGCCCCCCGGTATGCCCACATCAACGACCTGGACACTCGGTGGATCGACTCTCAAGCATTATGAGGGGTGGGAACAACTCGTCGTCAAAGAAATCCGACAGAAAGTTCCTCACGGCAAAGCGTCGAGGACGATCAGCGGCAACCGGGCGGCCTTCTCGATCGACTGCACCGGATGACGACGTCGTGGCGATGCCGCTGGACCATCGGCGTCCAAGCCCGAAGCCGACGGCTTGACGTCGAGCCGATAGCGCAAGTCCGGTAGGCCGCTTCTCTGCCCTAGATGGAGGAGGCCGGCGACCGACCGCGTGATTAGCATCGCCCATCATTGGAAGGAAAATACATGACACGCAAAAACCTGATCGTCGTTCGTTCGCTTGCGCTGTCGACCGCCCTCGCCGTGCTTGGTTTGACGGCCGCGCCGGTATGGGCGCGGCCCGGCACGCCCAACGGCGAAGCCTCCTGGTCGCCCGCTCCCGGCACGGTAGCCGTGCGGTGGCAGAATACCGCGAACGAAGGCCATATCGTTTTCGACATCGAGGGTCAGACCGATGCGAGCGTCGCCAACTGGACACCGGGTAATGTCGGGATGGGTTCGATCGTGACTTATACCTTCACGGGACTGCAGCCCGGCCGCCATTGCTTCCGAATTTGGTCGCGGGTCGGCGCGCAGGGACTTCGATCGGATCAGCCATCGGCCTTTACCTGCGCCAATGTAGGCACGCCGGCCAGCTATGCCGTCAACCATGGCCCGACCTCGGCACCGACTACCACGCCGACGCCGGCACCGACGCCGGTCAAGCCCTGCAAGGGTCTGGTCTGTGGCGGCAGCGGCGGCCTGACTTCGCGCCGAAACTGAGCGTCGTAACCGAGCGTCGACCGGCGTCCCTATACCGGGTGCCGGTCTGCTTTCTTCGACATGAACACGAGCTCGCCGCATGACGAAAAAGAAATTATTGCGCCCGGCACCGCGCCCGACCGAATGGATCCCGCTGGCGCTCGTCGGCATTGTCCTGCTGGCGGTGGGAATGATGATCGTCAGGTACGGGTGGATGGCGAGCGCCGATGGGCAGACAGGCGCTATTTTCATCTACGCGTTTGCCGCTCCGTGGCTACTGTTCGGACTATGGCTGACGGGGTCGGCCATGGACACGATCACGCGGTTATTCGAGATCGGCCGTGGATCGACGATGTTTGCGGCCACCATCGTCGAGGTTCGTATTAATTACATCGAGGGGCCACATGGACGGCGGGCCCGTTGGGTCGTGGTCGCGCAAGCCACGTGGCCAGGCGACGGTACGATTCACGACTTCGATTCCGATAACCTGGGAACCGACGTCAGCGGCCGATACCGGCCGGGGCAGATGGTCAATATCCGCGCGGACCTGCGGTCGGGTATCTACCGGATGGACTTGAAAAGCGTATCGGGTGTCGAGCGCACGCAGGTTCCCCGCGCCGACGCTGCTCAAGGCGACGTCGGCCCGCTCGAGCAGCAGACCGTGATCGTGCCGCGAAAAGCCTATGCGCTGTTCGGCCCGGTGGTCGGGATCGGCGCGCTCGTCGCGATCTTCGGCGGCGAGTTTCGGATGTTCGGCATCATCATATTCGTATTTTTCGGTCTAATTTTGGCGCTCGTCCGCCTCTCGCAAAAACAGGCTGAGCAACTTGCAGCGAAAGGGGTTATGTTTCCGGCAACGGTCTCCAGGATCGTTCACGAACGTTATACCGGGGCGGGCAACGTGCGCGACAGAGATAACTGGTCGGTCAGCGCGACCGGAACATGGCCCGATGGGCTCAGCCAGGTCTTCTACGGTCTACCTGCGCTTCATCTCGGCTCACTCGCTGAAGGCGATACCGTGTGGATCGTCGGTGATCCGACCACACGCATTTACGCGCTCAACCTTATCCACCCGTGATCGAACTGCCCTGCGTCTCTCGCAGACAGGGGTCGCTTCGCGTGCGCAGCCGGTCGGCAACTGCAAATCGTCAGCCGGATATCCCCGACGTGGCGAGCGCTTATCGACGACAAGTTGCGGGTCAGCGCGCAGTATGGCTTCGACTTGCGATTTTGGCCAAGGTGCGCGCGTACAACACGCGTAGCTGCGGGGTGGCACCGGCGGGATCGATCGCCAGCGCCCGGGCAAAGTCGCGCGCAGCGGACGCGACGTAGCCGCGCCGGAGACGAATGCGTCCGCGTTGTGCATAGTAATCGGCCAGGATATCGGAGGAGCCGTTGGTCCGGTTCGCCGGGATGGCGACATGGCTCGCGATCGCCGCGGTGAAATCCCGATCGGCGGCAACCAGCAGGCCGCGGTCTTCATAGACGCCCGCACGATCGGCCAGGATCGTCTCGTCGCCCGGCGTGTCGGCGAGGGCCCGGTCGAAATCCCTGATCGCCTGCGTCCTGCGTCCCAGCATCGCGAGCGCTTCGCCGTGACGGGTACGCAGCAACGACCGGTGAAAGCGCCGTAACGGCCTCGTGCGCAATGCGCTCGCGCAGGCGCGGACAATGACGCGGGGTGCCCCGCCGTCAGTCATGCACCGTATCCAGTCGGCCTGCCGGTCGGATGCCGCACCGGCCGCGCTGCCCGCCATCAGCAACAAGCCGAAAAGGCAGATCGCGATAATACGGTTCAAAAGGCCCCGGCGAAGATTCGTGGGTCGAGGATGGCGCGGATTCCGTGTTGGTCGAAAGCGATCGGAGTGTCACGCACGCTAGGCATCGCTTTATGAGATGCCTTCCCCCGAATGGGGGAAGCAGGCGCGGGATCGGTATTGTCTATCTCCACCATGAAGCAACGAACGGAACGCCGCGGTTCGTCCGGCTGGGCATCGAAAACGGGATGGTTGGCAATCGGCCTCACGCTTGCCACCATGACGCAAGCGCAAGAGGCCCGTCCCGGCGCCGGTCCCAAGCAACCCGATTATCCGCCCCCGCCGGCCGTCGCCGTTACCGGCTTCAAGGTGCCCGGCACCCCCAGTAAGTGTCTCAGCTCGATCGAGCAGAGTGGGCGCAGCGATGCCCTTGGCTTCACCCAGAGTACCGATTCGGTTCGCGTGGCTGGAACATTCCATGTCAACACTGCGACGGTGTGCCTTCCGACCGCGGATCCCAAGGTGCAGCGCGTGGTCGTCGCGACCTTCTCAACCGATCCCGCGACGACGACCTTCTACCAAGCCGACTTGCGGGCGCGAATTTTGCAGTACGCGCAGGGCCAGCCGATGACGGGCAGTGGTGCCGTGCCTATCATGACCGGCAACGGCGCTGGGATCACATTGCGCATGCTTTCGGGCCGGGGGCCGGCGGCGGACATGGCAGCCGCCCGCGCCACCGCAAATCAGCTCGGCATGTCGATCGGTAACCCGACGCCCGGCGGGGAGGTTGTCTTGACGGGACGGGGTGCGCAGGTGGTGGTCGCATCCTCGCGGACCAGTCAGCCGATGGGCGGTCTCGCCATTGCCTATCAGACCAGCGCGATCGTCTTGATCGGTTCCTCGACCTACGACCACGAGCCGCTGGGTCGCGAGGCCACCGACGCGGTACTGGCGCGCATCATGCCGCAGCCTGTTTATCTTCGCTAAGACGATATTCGGTCGACCTCGCCGCGATGACCCAGACACGATCGTCGGCACGATGATTGCCAAAGGAAGCCTTTGATGAAGCCAGTTTTCGCATTTCTCGCGCTCCTGTCGGCTGCATCCGCCATGCCCGCGCTCGCACGACCCGCTACACCGAATCGCGAACAGGCGCAGGTGATCGGCCCGCATGCCATCCGGATCAGCTGGCGTGACGCCACGACCTCCAGCGAAGGCAGCTTTCATTCCGGAGGGCCCAACCTGAACTTCGAGGTCCAGGCCCAGGCACCGGACAGGAGCAGCGGCTATCTTCACTTCGACGTGTTCGACGGCAACACCGACCGTGTCCATTGGGACGCCACGAACCTTGGGCCTGGGCACCATTGTTTCGTGATCTGGTCGCGTGATCCGGACAACGACATGCGCTCCGAACTGCCGACCGCCGCCGCTTGCGCCGACATCCCCCTGGATCGGGCGACCTATGCCGGACCGCCGCTCGGTTTCGGCACGATCCGGCCGATGCGCGGCCAGATCGTATGGCTTGCGCCGGACGGTGCGGGGATACGGGCAATGGAAACCGATGGCTTCGTATTGGCGATCACCCCAGGGCGTCTCTGCCCGGCACAATGGCGAAACGTCGTTCATCAGAATGGCGGCTTTTCCGGACTTGGCGGTGCCGGTGCCCGGAAGGCGGCGGACCCGTATTGGCTTTGCTGGTCGGCGCTCCTGCCGCCAGGCACCTCCGTTACGCCCCCGACATCCAGCCAGCCGCCGCTGCGACGTTGAGGAGGGACGGGGATCGGGCAGGACGAGGTCGCCCCGTTAAAAACCGGGGGGGCTTGGGAGGCCCTCCAGTCGAAGAAAATGGCAACCGAAAGGGTAACGATGCTTAAAGCCATGTTCCGCCTGTTGTCGGCTCTGGCGTTCGCCGCATCGGCCAACGGCGCGTTGGCCCAGTCGAGCCCGCTTCCGCCCGTCCCCGCGCCCTCCGCCGATCGTAGCGCGATCCGCGCCTATCGCCTGACGGTGCCGACGATGGAGCGGATCGCCCGCGCCGCCGCTGCCCTCAAATCGGCGGATCCCTCGCTCAGGGCCGAGGATACGGCGGCCGCGGCGGGCAATACGGTCGCTGAACTAATGTCAAACCTGACCCGTGCTTCCAGGCTCAGGGCATTTTTTCATCGTCAAGGTCTCACCGACCACGATGTCGTATTGTTTCCGCTCGTTATCATGAGCGCGATGATCGCTCTGAACGACCCGACGCTCGCGTACATCCAGCCGGTCTCGGCGGATCAGATCGATTTCTACAAGCGGCACCGGCTGGCGCTGGATGCCATCTTCCTTGACGACAGCCCGCCCGCGAAGCCCGGCAAACGCTGATACGCTTCTATGCGCGTGGACCCTCGCATCGTCGATCATTGCGGTAATGGCCCTCCACGTCCCGTTGGCGGTTTGGGGCCCTCGCTGCCCGGACCCGGATGGTAGGAGACATAAGGATGCAACACGGCCGTACATCGCGGTTTCCAATAGCGAAACGACGGCCCGAACCGGACCGACTTTTCGCTGCCATAGCCCTCCAACACGTACTGCAGGACGTACCCGTGGTCCTGATGGCCATTGGAGTAATCGACCGTCCAATCCCAGCCATCGAGCGGTTGCTTGGTAAGATCACGGGTTGCGAACACGATCTGTGTCCAGCTCGAACCTCCCCGCCCGGTACTGGCCTCTTCGACCATGCACGAAATCGTCGTTGCCCACGCCGATGCCGGGGTCGACAGCGCCAATGCGGCAAATACCCACTTGGAAGGACGCATCGTTTTCTCCCGATATTTGCACCGGCATCGGCCGGAATCGCGCAACGAATACCTTCACCGCTCGGACAAGCGAGATCTTACTCTGTGTAGGTAATGATCAGCTGCGTACCGTTCCGATCGGCATACCGCATTAGACAGGATGCCTGGGTGTTAGCGTTCTCGTCCTCGCTGGCACCCGACAGAATAAAGCCGTAATTCGTCATAGCCTGTCCTGCGGCCAACCAGCCGCGAACCTGACTCGTTACGTCGACACTTTTCTTCGCGCTTACTCGACCGTCCTGGTTTGCCGGCGGAAAATTGTTCGGGTCATGCCAATGGTTGCCCTCCCAAAATTTCTCCTTCGCGACGCCCAGGTATCGAGCGCACAGTGGCACGTTCACAGGTCCTTTTCCACCGGCTGGTATGAGAACCAGCATGGCGGAGAACACGCTTTTACCCGTAATGGCAGCTAAGTTGAAATGCAGGCCTAACCTGTTTATCTGATTAATGGTCACGGGCCCCGAATATATACCGAACTTCACGTTGTTATTGTAACCATACCCGACCTCGACGTATTCACCGCCATCAGATGATTTATCTGACGAGTTTCCACCACTGTCGAAGACAGCATTATCTCCGCCGATCTGTCGAGCTTTCTGCATCCAGACCCGGTGATCCGGATTGAGAGTCACCCTCTTGAGCGGCCCGTTAGCGTAGGGCCCGGTAGGGGTCGAAATCGCAGTACAGGTGAACTGGGATGGCTGACCGGACCTTTCTCCTTGAGCGCCAACCCGCGACCAAATGCTGAAACAATGTTCGCCTGGACCCAGGTTGCGGAACGTGTACGATTACGTGGCGTCCATCCTGACGCCGCCCGGTGGCGCCCAGTTCGCGACGCCGGGATCGCTCTTGCCCTCGATATCGAAGACGATTCCCCCCTCGTTGGCGGTGTTGCGCCAGCTTACCGTGATTTGACCGGGTCCGGTCGAAACGGAACCCTCGCCGTTCGGCGTTCCGGGCCGAGCCAGCGCTTCGGCCCCCGTCATCAACGCGGCGAGGGCAACGGAGGAGCGAAGCAGAACCGAGCATTGTTTTCCGGAAAAACATCGCATGAAGTCGCCCGCCATTCGTCGCCGCGACCATGCGGCCGTCACCTGTCCTGACCAATGATTTCTTCCCTCGCCTCCCCCAAACATATGATGACCGTCGCTTTTCCCCGATCTTGGTTGCGACGTCTTTCGTAGATAAGGTAATCGGGCGCGACACTGCACGGCTCGCGCTGAACGCGAAAACATCGAGCCGCTCGCTAGCTGGGCGTGGTCGGCTCCTTATCGCGCTGGCGATCGTTTTACTCAGGTTGAATCGTTAGAACGTACGTTTCTGCCGTGTCTCTTTGCAAGGACGAAGAACGACACGAGAAGGGGTCATCTGTCAGGTAATACCGTAATATCGGCGCGCTGGTCCAGGGAGCATCGCGTGACCTTGGCGACCAGTTCGGCTTGCCGATTGCTTCCCGTCTTTTCGAAGATTCGTTGCAGATGCGTTTTCGCGGTAGACAATTTGATGCCGAGGCGGCCGGCCGCGACCGGTAGACCTGAGCCATCGGCTACCAACGCATGCAACATCTCCGTCTCCCGCGCAGTCAACCGATGCTTCTTTGCAAAACCTTCAAGCCCGCGACACGAGATTGGTTGCGTCACGCGGATGGTAAGCAATGTAGCGGCAAACCCTTGACCGAAAATATCGGCATCGGGTCCAATCGGGTTGACGTCGATGTCTATACGCGCACCGTCCTTGGAATGAAGCGCCAGGTTCCCGGCTCGAGCGGTCGGGTTGCTTCGACGGCCAACGAGCAAGCGCTGCAAATCGGTATCGGCGCTCGGATCCGTCGCACATAGTGTTCCCTTCCGAACCTCCAGCGTCGTCCCGTCTCGCAGCAGGATCTCGGCGACGCGATTGGCATACACCGGCCGATCGCTCGCATCGAGCAAGATAATGCCGACGTCGAGATGATCGAACCCGTTCTTGAACGCCGCTGCCCGACACTCGAGGTCCACGAAGCGTAAGTTGAATGCCATCGCGCGGATAAGGTGCGGCGAAAGCATCTTCAACAGACGAATGTTACCTTCGTCCGCTTCACCCGCGCCGTCCGGCCTCACCAGCGTCAAGGGCACATACCGCGTTCCTTCCCTATGCAGGACAAGTGAGATGGGACTGCATAAGCCCTGCGGCTTTGCCCAGCCATCATAAAACTCGCTTCTTCTGAACTGAGAGGTTTCCACGACCATCTGGTTGGTAACAACGAAGCCGGGCTTCATCCGAGACTCGATGGAAAACAGCGGATTCATCGGCAGGTAATGCGCGAAGTTCCTGGCGACATGATCTTGATCGAACCCAAAAAATGTCAGCGGCCTGCCCAAGCCCGTGCTGGGGTCTTCGATGGTCAACCCGCCCGCAATACACCCGGTCGTGACGGCGAGGCTTTTTAGTACGGTGGCCCAGCCAGCCGGATCGAGCGCCGCAGCATAGATCATGTCGAGCGTTTCGAGAAAACCCTCATCGGAAAACCCGGGCATCGAGACATTCCTGCGCGAAAGACGCCTTTGTCGAATACGACTTCGTCACTCAATTTACCGTCGGCGCAAGTCACTCAAACGCATAATAGCCGACCCAGGACAGCCCTCTATCAGTCTGGTGATAAGTGATAAACCCCCAGCTGCGATAGGACGCGTTACTCAGCTCGATCCGCCGCCTGGCGCGCCCGGCAAGCGCGATACCCGGGACGAGGTGCGAAGCATCTTGTGGCCGGTTGCATAATGCGCCGTTTATCATCCGAACGGATGACGCCTGTCTGTGCAATCCCGGATAGTTTTCGCGCATTGGCTAGATTCGCCGGTCAAACATCCGGCAAGCCGAAGATCGTCGAGGATAATAGGCGCGTTGCAGGCTTACGACCGAGCTTCATAGCGGCAGAGATGACCGAGGCTGCATAGCCGACAACCACTCTATCATAATAGTCGAAAGCAATACCCCGGGGGCACAATGATCGCTGAAACCGCCGCACCGCTAATCGCCGTTCGGTACGATGACGACCCAACTGGTCTTGGTACCGACGCAACGAACAGGTCGAGCATACCCGCCGCCCGATCTCATCAACGAAACTTTACGGCATCGCTAACCTTGGTCCAAGATCGGGCGTTGCCCGCCGCATTTATCGGACCTGGTAAGGATACGACGCCGAGCGAGACCGACGCCGCGATAATGGCGGCGCAATACGGGATGATGAACGCTTTCGATCTCATCCGCCAAGCCGCAATTATCACCAACCATCTCGGTGGCTCACCGCGTTTTAATCGCACAGCCCAAATCCTGGTCGGCAATGACATTCTTATGATTCACGGGCGGCTGCGTGGCATAACCCCCCCCGCGGACCGCGCGTTGCGCGACCTTCTTCTCAGCATCGTCTCTCCTGACTGCGCGAAGCATCACGACGGGATAATATTAAGGCACCGGAATGGGGGGCTGCTTATCGTACAAGCAACAATCCTAAGCCCAGCCGTCTTTGGCCCATCGAGCATCCTGGTGACGGTTAATGATCCGGCGACCCGGCCGAAACCCGTCGCAAGCCTTGTGGCGCAAGCATTCGACCTGACGTCAGCGGAAACCAAACTCGCCAATCTCTTGGTCAATGGGGGCGGTCTTCGAGTTGCTGCGGAGAAACTGGGGGTATCGATCAGCACCGTACGAACCCATCTCAAAGCGATCTTCGGCAAGACCAATACGCACAGCCAAGCTGAATTGGTAGCATCGCTCGCGACTTTCCAGTCAGCACTGTAGAGTTGCTGATCGACCCCGGTCAGCCTGCAGGCGCGAGGAAGCCAGGCTCGAACGGGTGCGAGCCAGCGCAGTCAGTAGCGGTCCAATACCACTGGATATGAAGAGGAGGTCCCTGCGGTGGGCCATTATAGGCGGACCGTCCCCGATAGCCTGCGCAATAGCGCACGAGATTGACGTCATCGCTTGCCGACAGGTTGACCTGATATCCGTCGCGCTCGAGATCGATCGCGTGGCCGAAGAAGGCATATTGCCAGGACCTTTGTGCTTGCTGCTGCAAACAAGTTCCAATCGGATGTTGGCCAGAATTCGTGGCCACCCCATTCGACATATACCACCGGGTGCCGTAATTCGGCTGGAGCAGGCGTCGAACCAAAAACGCCCGACCGTAGAGCCCGACATTGGTTGCTGCTTGATGTTGAGCGATCACCGTATCGTCGGCTGAAGATAGAGGTTTGCGGGCAGCGCCGGCTGAGCCGTCGTGATCACACCGATGTTGCTCTTGTCCTTGGTTGGATCCAGGATGTCCACGCCCTGACCGATCTCGTGCGCGGCGGTCTGCACGATAACGCGCCCCTGCGGCGACAGCGTCACACGCGCCGACGCCGCGCCCATCTGCGTCGGGTACGTCGAGGAGCACAGCCCCAGCCGATCAGCCAGTCGCGCATCGCGCCGGGCTCGGGTGTCCGCTTCGCCCAGCCGAACGCGGCGGCGAGGACGTAGAAGCACGGCATCAGCGCGCCTGCGGCATCGCGGCGCTCCGTCGACGGCAATATCGTCGTTCATGTGCGCACCGATGCCCGGCCGATTCTGCACGCCCGTTCGGGGGAGATACCCGAGTGGGGAGCGCATGCGACGCGGATTGTAATATCCTTCGATGCAGCGAACGATGCTCGGCACGCCTCGGCGCGCGTTGCCCAGCGATTTCATGTACCAGTTCGACCGGCAACGTGTGGAGGACGCCTCTTCATCGGGCGTGATCGTAGCAGTTGCCGGGCCGGCTCATCAGCCGCATCTCGTCGCCATGTTAAGGAGCGACGGAGTGATCGCCGCTCAAAGTCGATAATAGGGGTTGGACGTGTCGTTGAGCGGTTCGCATCCGGTCGCCGTCACCAGCCATAGATCCTCGAGATGTACGCTACCGCCCATGTCGGTCTGCAGCATCGGGCAATCGATGCTCAGCACCATGTTTTCCTCGATCAACGGATCGTCCTTCACGAAGTACGCCCCGTCATTCTTGAACCCCTCGTCGGTGTGGAACAGCCCTACGCTATGCGGGGACGACGGTGTGGCGATGTCGTGCCCCGCCTTCGCGATCGCTTCCCGGCCGATTCGCATGATGTCGGAAAAGCGGAGGCCCGGGGCGAGCGCCGCGGATACCGTCTCGTTGCACAGCACCGCCGCATCGACCGCGCGCAGCAGGGCCGGGTCGGGCTGACCGACGATGATCGTGCGGCCATAGTCCCCATGATAGCCCGCATAGCTGGCGACCGCGTCGATCGAGAACGCGCGGCCTTCGGTGATGACGCCCTTGCGCTGACGATAGGAGGAGTAATCGGTCGACATGAACACCGGCCGGCCGCCGCGACGTCCGGTTTCGGCGAAGAAGGCGTTCTGGAGATCGACATAGCGGTCTCCCGGGCCGACCGACCGGATCGCCACGGTCGCCGCTTCGCAATTCTGCTGTGCCGCGATTCGCATCAATGCAATTTCGTGCGTCGATTTGATCATGCGGATACGGCGCAGCAGCGGACTGGCCGAGCGATAGATTTCGCCCGTGCCGAGCAAAGCCGTCGCGACTTCGCCGTCGGTCGCGATCGCGCCGTCCAGATCGGCAAGAACCGCACCCAGGGCCAGCGTCGCGCTGGGGAAAGCCGGATGAGCCGCGAGTTGCGCCTCGGTGGTAGCGCGCGTCGCGCGCTCGTACGAGTCGACCGCACCGTCCTGCGCCGACCGAAAGAAGGTCGGCGGCATCGCATTCTCGCCGTCCTGGTCGGGAGCGGTGTAGAGCAGGATCTGCAACGGGCTGCCCGGCGGGACGTCGTCGAGATCGAAGAAGTAATGCAGGAATTGCGCGGTAATTAGAGTCACCGGTTTCGAACGATCGGCCGGCACCACCGCGACCGAAGACCCGAGATGACCCATTACCAGCGTCTGTGGCCAGAAGCCGGTCGCCTGATAGATGTTGGTACTGTCGGCCAGCACCAGCGCCGACACACCGAATTCAGCCATGACCGCCTCGGCGCGAGTGCGATTGATGAGGGGGGTCGGCAGACTCATGAGGTTTTCCGGTTGCTTGATTGACAGTGATGTAGGACGCGCGTGAGACCATGCCAGGGATGTGGCTGAAGTCCGTCCGGGGGCCGGACGCTCACCGGGTGGGCACGACCGGCAGCAGCAGGAACGCGTCGATCCCCGGGCCGGTATGAAGTGTCGTCGTGCCGGCAAAGAGATCGTCCGGCCGGTCGAGCGGATCGTTATGGAGAAACGGGCCGCAGCCCCGCAGTTCGTTCTTGAAGTTCGACTGGTGCCCGCCGCTGACGGGATGCTCATAATCGCTGCCACGGATCGTCAGGGCAAGCCTGTAGCCGGCGGGGACGACGATGCTGGTTGGCCATAACTCGACATCCACGTCGACCGGTATCCCGGGGCTGAGCGCTTGGATCTCGTCATGGCTGTGATACGGGCGGTACTCGGTGGAAAGCGTCGGGTCGAGCTTGCGATGCGACGCGCGCAGCCAGCCTTGAGCGACCGGCGTGTGCGGATCGATGGCGCCTTGAAAGGTGACCTCGGTCAGGTCGGGAGAGAAGACCCGCAGTATCGCGAACAGATCGGCGTCCTGCGTCGAGGACGACACGCGCAGCTTGAGCGCGAGCGGACCGGTGAACTCGGTATCCACGGCCAGGGGTGCGGTCAGCAGCGTTAGCCCCGCGCCGGTCGAGGCAAAGCCCTGCGCGACTGCGACGTCGCCGGGCGTTTCCGCCAGCCGACCATGCGTCAGGTCGAGGTGTAGCCGTGTCCATTCGGTGTCCGGGATGGGCCAGGCCGTTTCGGTCCGCTCGACGAAATGTTTCAGGTGCCGCACCTGCAGCCGCACTGCCGGCTCGTCGCGCCATGAGTCGGGGTCGCCTTTCAGGAAATGATCGAAAAAGCGCTTCTGCAGCTCGCGTCCATAATCCGTGTAGAAATGGGTCCAATGCTCCAGGCCGTGCGCTTCCAGCCACTTGTGCGACGAGGCCGCCCGCACGAATCCTTCGAAATTGCCGCGCGTATGCAGCCCCTGTCCGCTCCAGTTCGCTGCGGTCAGCAGCGGCACCGTCACGCGTGCCCAATCGGGCGACCGCGCGCGGTGATAGGCATCGTCGAGCGGGTGCGCGCGGATTTCGCTGCCGAAATCGCAGCGACCGGCCGCCAGTGTCGCCGCGTCGAGCAAGGCGTTGCCGCAAACCAGCTGGCCGGTCACGGCGCTGCGCCGGCCGGCCTCGCCGATACCATGCTGCACCGTCTTCACCTGCATGTCGGACCAGTTCGCCCAGAAGGTGCTGAGGATCCCGCCATGATGCGTCATGTCGCGATAGAAATCGGTGGCACCCTCCCAGACGCATATCGCTGCGAGATGCGGTGGCTGTAGCGAGGCCACCTGCCACTGGTTGATTCCGAAATAGGACACGCCATTCAGCCCGACCTTGCCGTTCGACCAGGGCTGCACGCCGGCCCATTCGATGCAATCGTAGAAGTCGCGCGTTTCGCGCGGCGAGAAATGGTCGATGTAGCCGGGCGACGCTCCACAGCCGCGGCTGTCGACGCGGACGACGGCATAGCCCTCGGGAACCCATTTTTCCGGATCGACCACCTCCCAATTCTGGTAACGATTGCTCGATCCCGCGGTAACGTCGGGATGCTTCTCCGCCATCGTTCGCCATGCGGTGGGATAGCCTTCTTGGAACGAAAGGCCCTTGGCATAGGGGCCATGCGTCAGGAGCACGGGATACTCGCCATCCTCGACCGGGCGGAACACGTCGGCGCGTAACGTCAGGCCATCGTCCATCAGGATGGCCACGTTCCACGCGATACGCATGCCGTCCCGCAACTCGCTCGTCATCATGCGCTCCCGTCGTCGAGTTTCGGGCCGAGTGTGCCCGAAGATCGAGCGTAACTGATGACGCGATCGCGAGCCGCCGATCAGTGCCAAATGCGGCATGAGGTCCGTCGTCATGCGCATGAGTGGCCCGCGAGGCGCGCAGGAGCCGCGATCGACGCTCATACCGAACCCGTATGCGGTAAGTCGCAGTTGGGAGCTTACCAATGGCAGATGTTGCAGGAATACTCCGGCGAGCAGTGACATCCGAAAGGATCGACACCCAAATCGTGACAACCGTCGCTGGAGTCAACATGCGCCGACGCTCATTCCTTGGCGGGCTCGCGATCTCCCCTTTGGCGGGAGGGGTTGGAGTGCCGTCATGCGCCGAGGCGAGCGGCAACGCGGCGGCGACGTGGCGCGGGGCGAGCGTGCTACGCGGCGGCAAGGGCTATGCCGAAGGTCCGCTCGGTCAAGTCCATTACCGCCATATGGGGGGGCATGGCGGCGTGCCGATCCTGCTGCTTCACCAGACGCCGCTCAGCATGGCCGAATTCGCCGAAATCCAGACCGCGCTGGCGCGGCTCGGCCGGGATTCGATCGCGGTCGACAACCCCAGCTACGGTCTGTCCGACCCGGCCCCCGCCGGTGCCGACATGGGCCAGCTCGCCGACAATCTCGTCGCCGTGCTGGATCACCTCGGCATCGAGAAAGCGGTTATCGCCGGGCACCATACCGGGGCCTCGATCGCGATCGCGTTCGCTGCGCGGCATCCCGGGCGCACCGCCGCGCTGATCAGCCATGGCACGCCGTTCTACTCGGAACCGGAACGGACCGAGCGGCTCGCGCGGCCGCCCTTCTGTCCGGAGCTCAAGCCCGACGGCGGCCATCTCGCCGACGTATTCCGTGAAGTCTTCACGCGGCTCGGCGGCACCTCGGACAGCCTGGTTCCGGCCACATGGTCGGCGATCGGCCAGTTTCTCGCGGACAGCGACAGCCCGGTTTATCACGCCGTCTTCACCTACGATATGGCGCAGGACCTGCTGCGCATCCGCGCACCGGCACTGATCCTATCGAGCCCGGGCGACGTGTTGCACGACAATGACGCGCGCGTTGCCGCGCTGCGCCCCGATTTCACGTTTCACGAACTGCCCGCGGGGCACACATTCTCTTTGCTGGATCATGCCGACCTTTGGGCCGGCGCGGTCCATACGTTCGCAGGGCATGCCGCAGTCTAACGCACAACGCGGGACGGCGGTTCTATCTCAACAGACTAAGGGGTTAACGGCATGCAAAGAAAATACTTGTTCGTGGCATCGTGCCTGGCGCTGAGCGTCGCGAACGTCGCCCACGCCCAATCGGCACCACCGGTCGCGACACCGGCGGCGGACTCCGCTGGCACCGGCACCGGCACCGGCAACGGCCCCGCCGCTGCCGAGCCCGGATCGGTGGGCGACATCGTCGTCACTGGGCGCAAGCGCGATGAGCGCCTGCTGCAGGTCCCTGTGTCGATAACCGCCTATACCGACGCCAAGCTCGCCGATCTCAACCTCGTCAGCATCGCCGACATCGGCAAGATCACCCCGGGCTTCAAGTTCGAGCAGCAGGCGTTCAACAACGGCTACCGGTTCCTGTCGCAGACGCGCTTCCGCGGCATGGTCGCGTCAAGCCCGCGCCCGAACACGCAGGTTGGTGCAGTGTTTGTCGATGGCGCCTTCGTGGCAGTCGGTGCCGGCTCGCTCAACACCGACGACGTCGAACGCGTCGAAGTCATCAAAGGCCCGCAAAGCGTCTATTTCGGCCGGAACACCTTTGGCGGCGCGGTCAACTTCATCACCCGCGAGCCGGGCGACGAACTGCGCGTCACCGGCAAGAGCGAAGTCAAGACTTACGGCGGATACGACGTCGGCGGCAGCATCGAAGACGCGATCATTCCGGGGTTGCTGAACGGACGCGTGGTGATCGATTCCTACCGCAACGGCGGCCAGTATGATTCCGGGGACGGCAACAAGGTCGGCGAACAGGATACCAAGTCGATTTCCGCCTCCTTCCTGTTCACACCGACCGACCGCCTCAAGGTGCGCGCTCGCGTATCGTATCAGCGCGACGACGATTACGGCGACCTGATCGAGAATTACAGCCTTGTCGATGCCAATTGCGTGGTCGGCGCGCGGCCGTTCTTCTGCGGCGCTATCCCGCATAGCGGGAGCACCTATCGAAATTATCTTGGGCAGACCGTCACGGTCGATAGTAGACTGGCCTATCAGGACACCAGCCTGCTCGCGCCGGCGCTGGTCGTGTCTGGCCGACCCAATGCGCTGAACGACCTGATCCACAACACCAATGGCGCGCTCAACGACGTGTCCTTCATCAACAAGGTGCCGTCGCTCAATCATTTCGGATCGACGGACCGCATCCTGCGCGCCAACGGCAGCGCTGACTATGATCTCGGTGGCGGATACGCCTTCTCCACGTCGGTCGGCTATGGCCAGGATCGTGGCGCAGCCCTGCGCGACGACGACAACGTGCTGGGCTACGCCACCGCCCGTCCGAACTGCGCGTCGACGCTGCCAGCGGCGGCGTTTCAGACGTGCATCCTCAACAACACCAACTTCGTGTACATCCCCTTCATCGAGTCCGACCTCACCGCCGAAGCACGCGTCAGTTCGCCGCGCGACAGGCGTTTGCGGCTTGTGTTCGGCGTTAGCTACTTCAAGCAGTGGATCGACGGCAATCTGAGCTCTGCGGGCAAGACGCTGGTGGCGGGTACCGGCTCCATCACCCCCTTTGTCAACAACGATCGCGATCGGTCGTATGCAGCGGCGGTGTTCGGCTCGGCCAGCTTCGACATTCTCAAGACGCTGACGCTGGATCTCGAAGGTCGCTATCAGAAGGACGCGCTGCGCCAGTTCACGCAGTCGGGCAGCTATGCCGCCGGCACGATCGCCTTCACGCCGGTCGGCGCGGACTTCAATAAGTTCCTGCCGCGCGCGATCCTGACGTGGAAGCCGACGCGCGACACGACGCTCTATGCGAGCTATTCGATCGGCGAGCTTGCCGGCGTATCGAACGTCAGCTTCAACAACGAAGTCGCAGCGGTCGCGCGCAACCCCACCAATCCGATCGGCTCGACCGATCCCGCGGTGATCAGCAAGTATCTCGCGGGCCTGTTGGGATATAGCGGCACGGTGCCGACGATTGTCCCGGCCGAGCAAATCAAGCAGGTCGAACTCGGCTGGAAACAGTCGTTCTGGAACGGTCGCGGCGCGCTGACGGTGGCGGGCTACCATATCGACTGGACCAACATGAAGACCAGCGCGGCGGTCACCGCGCCGTCCGATCTCGACGGCAATGGCGTGCTCGATCCGGTCGGTGCGACGCTGCCGGGCAAATCACGCATCTGGGGTGCCGAGTTCCAGCTCGACTTGCAGCCGGTCCGGCGGCTTTCCCTGACGCTCCAGGGCGAGAAGGTCAGCCAGAAATTCACCAGCTACACGATCTACGGCGTTGCGGCGCAGATCATCAGCCCGAACGCACAGGCGTCGGGCGTCGGGACGACCTTGCCCCAATATCCTACCTCCACGCTGTTCGGTTCGGCGCGCTATTCTGCTCCGATCAGTGCGAACGTCAGCGCCTATGGTCAGGTCGAGAGCACGCTGACCGGCCGGCAATATCTCGACGAAGGCAATCAGGCATGGATCGCGCCGTACGATACCGTCAACCTGCGCCTCGGGGTCAGTATGAAGGCGTATCGCGTCGAAGCGTATGTCACCAACCTGTTCGACTATAGCGGGCCGGTCGGCGGCCGCCGCAACACACTGGGGGACGGGTTCGTCGGCGTGACGATCTATCCGGCGCAGTTGCGCACGTTCGGCTTGCGCGGATCGTTCGCCTTTTGACCGACATCGCGCGGCACGGAGCTCATGATGTGACCGAACCGATCATCATCATGGGTGCCGGGATCGGCGGGTTGACCGCCGCTCTGGCGCTGCTGCGCCAGGGCGTGCCGGTCAGGATTTTCGAACAGGCCAGGGCGATCGGCGACGTCGGTGCCGGGATCAGTCTCGGCGCGACGGCAAGCCGGGGACTTTATTCGCTTGGCCTCGAGGATACGCTGCGTGCGGCGTCGGATGCTCCGCTCGCTTCGGAAGCACGGCATTTCCGGACTGGGGCGCTGCTCGCACACGGGTTCGCCGATCGCCCTGGCAAAGCGCCCGAGCGACACCTGACCAACCAGATCCACCGCGCCGATCTGTTCGCGCTGCTGCTCGCCGCGGTACAGGCGCATGATGCCGACGCTCTCCGGCTTCACCACCGCTTCGCCAGCGCCACCCAGGATGCGTCGGGCGTTACGGTGCACTTCGCCGAGGGCGGGTGCGTGCGCGGCGCGGCGCTCATCGGGTGTGACGGAATCAAGTCGCGCGTCCGGGAACAGATGTTCGGGGCGAAGGAACCGCGCTTTGCCGGACGACTGGTCTATCGCTTCCTCGTGCCGATCGAGGCCGCACGACCGTTCCTGTCCAACCCCGGCACGGTTTCGTATGTCGCGCCCGATCGCTCGCTGCTGCGCTATGCGGTGCGGCATGGCCGGCTCATCAATTGCGTCGCCTTCGTGCGGAGCGATCAACCGACCCGAGAAAGCTGGACCGAGCGCGTCGACGCCGATGAGCTGATGGCGATCTTCGATGGCTGGCATCCCGACGTGCGCGGTCTTGCCGCCGCCGCGCCGCGCGAGGGTACCGCGAAATGGCCTCTGTTCGATCGCGATCCGCTGCCCGTTTGGATCGATCGGCGTATCGCGTTATTGGGCGACGCGGCGCATCCGATGCTGCCGTTCCTGGGGCTGGGCGCGGCGATGGCGATCGAGGATGCCGTCGTGCTCGGTCGTGTCTTCGCAGAAGGCGGGACTCCGGAAGATGTGCTGTCGCGTTATGCGCGCGCGCGTGCGCCGCGCGCTGCGGAAATGCTGCTCGCTTCGCGCGAGCAGGCCGAAATCTACGCCGAAGGACCCGACACCAAACGCCGATTGGCCACCACCCATGCCGAGCGGATGCGCTACGATCCGGCGACGGTGGCACTGTAGCGACGCTGGATTAAAGCCTCCGCGGAAGGGGTGAAACGCGCTACTTCGTCGGCGGCGCGCGCAGCGGCATCGCCTGGTCGAGATCGGCAATGGTCACCTGCAGGAAAAGGCAGACGCGCTTCCCGGTCGGTGCCACGCAGCGGAACGTGTGACCACGCCCGGTCCAGTCTTCGGCGAGCGTCGCTGTGCCCGGCATCAACTGATGTTCCACGCCGTCGCCGGTCGAAACGAGCAGTTTCCCCTGCAGATAGATCAACAGGTTCTTGTGGCCCGCATAGTGGAAGTCGCGAAAATCGCCATCTTTCCAGTAGCCGATCGTGAACTTCTGCACCGGCTCGTCGAAATAGGTGGTGAGCTTGCCGTTGAGCTTTTCGGGCACCGCCATTTCCTCGATATGGCTTTGGCCATCCGAGGCGGAATAGAGGTGGTTCATCGTCATGATGTTTCCGAAATTCTCGAGCAGGCTGCTCGCCTGCGCGTGCGCCGCGGTATGCCCGAGCAGGGCTCCGCCGAGGCAGGCGGTCATGCCGGCCGCGACGAGGCAGCGACGCAGCCGGGTCATACGCGTGGTGGCGGGTTTGATAGGGTCAAACATGGCGGCTCCTGTGCGTCTTGTGACGCGGCAGTATGCAAAGCATGCTTCACGCTGAACAGCGCAATACGAGAGCATTGCAGATTCCGTATGAGCCAATAGGGACCAGCACGCGCAGCCCCTTCGTGCTAGACCGCTACCGAGCCCTCCCATAGCTTTCGCCGTACCGCACCAGGCGACGACGGGGAACGGCCATCATGGCATCGACATTTCACGACCAGATCGCGCTTGTGACCGGCGCCTCGGGCGGCATCGGCGGCGAGACCGCGATCCGTCTCGCCGCGCGAGGCGCGAAGGTGGCCTTGCAATATAATTCGAACCCCGCCGGTGCCGAAGCAACGCTGAAGAAGATCACCGCTGCCGGCGGCACTGCGATCACCGTGCAGGGGGACGCCAGCGACGCCGCCGATGCCGCTCGCGTCGTCGACGCGACGGTCGGCGCCTTCGGCAAGCTCACCCTCCTGATCAACGGCGCAGGCATTTCGACCCCGCTGGCGTTCGGGGAGATGACGGCGGAAACGATCGACCGCGAATTCGCCGTCAATGTCCGGAGCGTCATTCTGATGACGCAGGCCGCCGCCCCGCATCTCGCGAACGGCGGCCGCGTGGTCAATGTCAGTTCGAACCTCGCTTTCGGGCCCTTGCCCGGCCTCACGCTGTATAGCGCCGCAAAGGCAGCGGTCGCTTCGCTCACGCACGGCCTGGCGCGCGAACTCGGCGGGCGCGGCATTACCGTCAACGCGGTCGCGCCAGGCGCGACGCTCACGCCGATGACCGACTGGCTCGACCGCTCGGTGATGGACGGGATCGCCGCCAATACCCCGCTCGGTCGCATCGCGCAGCCGGACGACATCGCCGACGCCATCCTGTTCCTCGCTTCGCCCGACAGCCGCTGGATCAACGGCCGCACGCTGATCGCCGACGGCGGCCTGATCTAGCCCATTCCTACAGGAGACTGACGTGACCGACGCCAAGGCCCCACAATCGATCTGGCCCGATATTCCGCAGCCGCTCATGCCATACAGCCCAGCGGTCAAGGCAGCCGACTGGGTGTTCGTCTCCGGGCAACTGGCGAGCGACTTCAAGACCGGCATCGCGCCCGCCGCCAAGGCGACCAACGCAAATCTCGAGGACGAGCTCGGCCTGCAGTCTCGCTTCGTCATGGAGACGCTGAAGCCCACACTCGCCGCCGCCGGTGCCGACATCGCGAGGGACGTCGTCCGGATCTGGCAGTGGTTTCCCTACGACACGCCGACGTACGAGCAATTCGAGCAGGGCGACAGCTGGCCCGGCCTGTCGATCACACCTTATCTCGACGTGCGCAACGATTACATCTTCGAGCCCCGCCCCGCCTCGACCGCGGTCAGCATCCGTGCGCTCCCCGTGCGCAAGGCGCGGATCGAAGTCGACATGATCGCGATCGCGGATGGCGGCACCTCGGTCGGCTTCGCCGCGCCGGAGGGCGTGCCGATGCCGCTTGCCGGCTATTCCCCCGCGCTGCGTCGCGGCGATTGGGTGTTCCTGGCGGGGGAGGTGCCGACCGACTGGGTCGGCGACTATGGCGAAGCGCGCAACATGGGAATGCCGAGCGCGCTCGCGCGCGAGGCGCGCGTCAACCCGCACGTCTGGTACGGCTCGTCGATCGAGGCGCAGACCGACTACACGCTAGCCAAACTCGCCAAGATCGCGGAAGCCGCCGGCGCTTCGCTCGAACGCGCGGTCAAGGCCGATGTCTATATCGGCCATCCGAGCGATTACGCGGGCATGGACCGGGTGTGGAAACGCTGGTTCCCGAACAACCCGCCGGCGCGCTGCGTCATCCCGTACATGGGTCTCGGCACGCGTGGCAGCCGCATCGAAATCGCCTTCACCTTGCTCGCCAATGACTCCGCGTTGACGATCGAGCGAATCGAAACCTCCGACGCGCCCGAGCCGTGGAGCCACGAGCCGCAGGCGGTCAAAGTCGGCAATTTCCTGTTTCTCAGTCAACAGATGGCATGCGACAGTCGCGGGGCGCTCGCCGACGGAATGGTGCGGCACCCCGAATTCCCCTGGTACGGCCTGCCGGGAAAGAATCAGATGCGTTACATGTTGGGGAATGTCGCGGCGATCTGCGAAGCGGGCGGGACACAGCTCGAAAATATCGTGCGCCGCGCCTGCTTTCATGACGAAGGCACTTGGTTCGCCGATTCGATCGAGGAATGGGCGGCGCACTTCCCGGGCGTGAAGCCGGCGTCGACGACGATGAAGATCGGCGGCCCGCTGGTCGTTCCGGGGGCCAATGCGTTGCTCGATCTGATCGCGTACGTGCCGGATTGAGGTTATGTCTCCCGCCGAGCCTCTCCTTCGGGGGGAGAGGCTGAAGTCGCCGTTTCCACCCGCTCAGCCAGTTCGGCGGCCGCTTCGCGGAAGGGTGCGAGCATCGTCGCGACCAGGCCCTTGAGCGCCGCCTCGCGCTGCACCCGCACGATCTCGTCGGGTTCGAAGCCGGTGACGGCCGCTGGCGTCACCGCGGCCTGCGCCTCCAGCAGGCGCACCACGGTGTCGAGCTTTTCGTCCACTGCCGAGATTTCGGCCCCCAGCGCCATCACCATCGCAAACAGCCGATCGACATTCTGTTCCGGAAAGAAGAATTTGGGAGCACCCTTCACCACGAATTCTCTGTCTGCCACGTGCGTCATCCTCTGTACGTTCGCCAGCACGCGTTCCCCCGCGCGCGGTCGAACAGTTCTGCATGAATATCAGGCTCCGCCCCCGTCAGCGAGCGTTCGCAAATGTCCGAGCAGACGCTGGATCAAATGCAGATTGGTACAATCGGTGCGATGCATCAGGCCGGTAACATAGCGGAAGTCGAGCGCCGGAACGTCCAGCCGCACCAGCCGCCCGTCGCCCACCTCGCTTACCACCGAGCTTGCCGGCAGCATTGCCAACAGGCCCAGCCGCAACGCCCCGATCTTGGTCATCGAGATCGACGACGCGTTGAGGCTCTGGATGGGGATCGGCAGATTGTTGCGGAAAAACGCGCTTTCGAATCGGTAGCTCACCGACATTTCGAACGGCACCGCCCAGCAATGCTGGACCATCGTCTCGAGCCGCGGTGCCTCGCGCAATGCCGGATGGCCGGCCGCTGCATAGGCCGAAACGAGGTCCTCCTCGATGGAATGGAACACCAGTTGCGAGGCGTGTTCTTTCTCGGTGTAGATGTAATCGGGGATCTGACAGATACCGACGTCGCTGTCCCCGGTCAGCAGATTGTCGATCAACGCCTCGCGCGTGCCCGAGGAGACGCGCACGTTCAGCCCCTGCTCGTCGGCGGTCAGGCGCGCGATCGCTTCGGGCAACAGGTCGAGATAGAAATTCGGTGACGCGCCGATTAGCAGCCGCCCCCCGCTGCGCGCGCGGCGTACGCCGATGTCTGCGGTCAGCCGCTCGGCTTCGTTCAGCACCGAGGCCGCGAGCGGGAGCAGTCGGCTCCCTTCCGCGGTCAGCAGGGATCCGCGCGGCGATCGCTCGAACAGGACGATACCGAGATCCGCCTCGAGCGAGCGGATGTTGCGAGTCAGCGTCGGCTGGCTGAGGTACAGCGCCTTGGCGGCTTGGCCGTAACTGCCAAGCCTGGCGACTTCCATGAACTGCGCAAGATGCTTGAGGTTCAAGCCGGGTCCTCGCCCAAAAACGCGCGCAACGCGTCCACCACTTGCTCGCGGTCGAGCTTGAAGAAGCCATGCGCCACGCCGGGAAACTCCAGCAATCGTCCGTTCGGGATGATCGAGACGACCTTGCGGGTATTGTCCCACAGATCATCCTCTGGACACAAGATCAGCGTGGGCTGGTTCAGCGCTGCGAGATTACCGAGGAAGTCATATTGATACACCGCCCTGAAACCCCAGGGCAGCCGACTGCCCGCGCGCAGGCATTCGGCGAACGACAGCTGACGCCATTCGGGGTCGATACGCGGATCGTTCAGGCTCTCGACGAGCGTCCATAGCGCGACGATGTTCGAGCCATCGGCCTGCGGAACAGGGAAACGGTCGATTGCCGCGAGCCGACGGGCGCGTTCCGCTGCATCGTAGGCGGCGAGGCCCAGTAGGCCGATCCGCCGAATGCGGTCAGGCCGGGACCGGCCTAGTTCGGTGCAGATCACCGAGCCGGTATGATAGCCCAGCACGTCGATCGGTCCGTCCGGCAATTCGCCCGCGGCCAGCATCCCGTCGACGAAGGCCATCATGACCTGCGCATAATCCTCGATCGTCGTCGGCGCGTCGGGCGCATCGCTGCCGCCGTAGCCCGGCGTGTCGGGCGCGAGGACCACCCGGTCGCGCGCGAGCCCCGCCATGATCGGCTCATAGTCCCAACCCGATTTAGGCGACTGGTGGAAGCAGACCAGCGTCGGCCGCGTCGGGGCGGTCGACGGGCGGGCGATGCGATAATGCAATTGGCCGTAGCGGCTGGCGGCATATGCGCGTTCGACATGGGGGACGCGCAGGCTCATGCGATTGACTCCGGATCGTCTGGAACGGGGAGGCTTACGAAGCGAGATGGGAGCGGTCTAGCGGGCCCATGGGCCGCCTTCACGGATCAGGGAACCCGATACACTTTGCGCATGAGGCGCTCGGCGCAAGTCCCGTTGCGATCCGCGCGCACGTCTGCGGGGTTTTGGGAACCAGGAACGCGAAGATCGATATGGATCGGCTTCGTGGCTGCCGCAGCGCATTGCCCCATACGCAAGGCGCATTGCACCTGTATCGAGCCTGTACGCCCTGCCGCAGGGTCCCTAAAATTTGTCATGTCGAACCCGACATCGTCCGACACGGAGGCTTTCCGTGTCGGCTGACCCACTCCTCAAGCGCATGGCGACGATGATGCGATTCCATCCTGAAAGTCCCGATATCGATGGCGAAGCGATGTCGCGGCTGCGCTTCGTCGCTGCGTTCAAGAAGGAATTGCACGGTCTCACTACAGGCAACGCCGCGGCGTATCGCGCCGATGTCGCCGCCCTCCCGACGCCCGAAGCCCCGGACGATCGGCGGGCGGCGCTCCGGCAACGGATGGAGCAACATCCCTATTTTATGGGCTGGTCCAGTTTGATGCGCGCGTCGCAGGACTTGATGTGGCACTATACCGGCCGGGCCGTCCAGGGCAGCGGCGAACGGCTCGCGACGCGTTACAAGTCGATGTCGAACCAGGCGAGGGGGACGGTGGCGCTCGATCCCGGTCTTGCCGCGCCACGCTATCTGGTCGACACCGATGTCCACCGCATGCCCGGCGGCTACGCGACCGATACCGATCGCGACGACCTCCATGCCGGCGCCCTCTACGATGTCGGAGGCGCGATCTATCAGCTCGGCATGAGCAACGCCGCCGGTGGCCTGCTCAACGATACGCGCGGGCGCACGCTGATCGCGCATCTGGCGACGCGCTTTCCGGGCTTCGCGCCTTCACGCATTCTCGATATGGGCTGCAATGTCGGCCACAATACCTTGCCGCTTGCTTCAGCCTTTCCGGACGCCGAGACCGTCGGCATCGACGTCGGCGCGGCATTGTTGCGTTACGCCCACCTCCGTGCGGAGGGCCTCGGCATCGCGGTCCACTTCGTCCAAGCCGATGCCGAGCGGACTGGTTTCGCCGACGCGAGCTTCGATCTCGTCGTGTCGCAGATCGTGCTACACGAGACCTCGCCCGAGGCGACTGCCAATATCATTCGCGAAAGTCGGCGGTTGCTGCGACCCGGCGGCGTGGCGGCGCATCTGGAAATTCCGTTCCAGGCGGCCGAAGGCGATGATTATCAGCAATTCATGTGGCTATGGGAAGAATATTACAACGCCGAGCCCAATATCGCGGGCGTGGTGGACGGTGACCTGGTTGGCCTGGCAGAGGCGGCCGGACTGACGGAGGTGCAAATGGGCTATCAGGACATTCCCCAGGCGGACGGCTCATCGGCCTTCCACGCCAGGCCGCGGCGCGGCAGCGGATTGTCGCAATGGCTGGTCGTATCGGGTAGCGCGGCGTGAAGCTGCGCACCGCCGCGCCTGCGCTCGCGCTCGCCGCCGTTCCGGCGCACGCCCGCCCCGACAATCTGTTCGGCGCGTTCGGACAGTCGTAAAAGGGTGCATTAGCCTTCCGCGGGCGTTCGGACTCCCAGTCTCCATCCGCGTCGGCAGGATCACCCGCCCGCCGATCAGGCCGTGGGATAGACCCAGTTCCGGACCGTGCGATCACGGGCGATGAAGCGGGCGATGTCGTCGCTGCGTTTGAGCGTGAGGTCGATGGCATCGAGCCCTCCGAGCAACATTTCTCTCGCTTCCTCGGCGATCGGGAAAGCGTCGGTCCCGCCGTCCGGCCCGACGATGGCCTGCGCCGAAAGGTCGATCGTGATTCGCAGCCGTTGCGGATCGGGCGCGACGGCGGACGCGAGCCTGGCGATCCGGTCCGCCGCGAGCACCGCCGGTACGATGCCGTTGCGAATGCAATTGCCGTAGAAGATCGGATTGAACGACGGCGCGACGATCGCGCGGATGCCGTATTCCGCCAACGCCCAGGCGGCGTGCTCGCGGCTCGACCCGCATCCGAAATTGGTGCCGGCGAGCAGGATCTGCGTGCCGGCATAGGCGGCCTGGTTGAGCACGAAGCCCGGATCGGGATCGCGGCCGCCGGTCGCGCTGCCGAGATAGCGCCAGCCGGCGAACAGGCCGTCGGCGAGCCCGGTCTTCGACACGGACGTCATCTCGCGCGACGGGATGATCGCATCGGTGTCGATGTTGTCGCGCAACAGCGGCGCGGCGACCGCGGTGAGCACGGTGAACGGGCGCATGGTCAGCGTTCCGGCGTGCGGGGGTCGGCGATGCGGCCGGCGATCGCGCTCGCCGCAACCGTCTCCGGGCTGGCAAGGTGCGAGCGCGTCCCGGGCCCCTGACGGCTCTCGAAGTTGCGATTGGTCGAGGTGACGACGCGTTCGCGCGCGCCGAAGCTCTCGCCCCCCGCGAAGAAGCACATCGAACAGCCCGATTCGCGCCACTCGAAACCGGCGGCGAGAAAGATCTGGTCGAGCCCCTCGGCCTCGGCGGCGTGCTTGACCGCGGTCGAGCCCGGGACACAGATCGCGCGCACACCGGGCGCGACATGGCGACCGTCGAGGATCGCGGCGGCGCGGCGCAGATCGGACAGGCGGGCGTTGGTGCACGAGCCGATGAACGCGGCATCGATCGGCAGGCCGAGCACCTTTGCGCCCGCTGCCACGCCCATGTAATCGAGCGGGCGCGCTGCCGCATCGGCGGGCACGATGCCGTCGATCGCGATCGCATCCTGCGGGCTCGTTCCCCAGCTGATCGAAGGCGCGACGGAGCCGGCGTCGACCGCCAGCTCGATGTCGAAGGCCGCGTCGGGATCGCTGCGCAGCGTACGCCAGTATGCGATCGCTGCATGCCATGCTGCGCCCTTGGGTGCGTAGAGCCGCCCTTTCAGATAGGCGAATATCTTTTCGTCGGGCGCTATGATCGCGCTGAAGGCGGAAAACTCGGTCGCCATATTGCACAAGGTTATGCGCGCCTCGACATCAAGCGCCTCGACCGCCTGCCCGGCATATTCGACGATGCAGCCCTTCCCGCCCGACGCGCCATATGATGCGAGGATATGGAGCGCGAGATCTTTGGCGGTTACGCCTCGACCAAGCCTGCCCGACACCGTGATGCGCATTGTCTTGGGTTTGAGCACGCGGAGGGTCCGCGTCGCCAGCGCATGCTCCGCCTCGGTCGAGCCAATGCCCCAGGCGAGCGCCCCGATCGCGCCTTGCGTGCAGGTATGGCTGTCGGGGCAGACCAAGGTCACGCCCGGCAATACGATCGCCTGTTCCGGGCTGATCACATGGACGATCCCTTGTCCCGGATCTCCGATGTCGAACAGCGTGATCCCGGCCGCGAGCGCTTGCACCCGCGTCGCGCGGATGAAGTCGGTGCCGGTCGGCATCATCGTGACATCGGCGCGACCGGGAAGTGTATCGACGACATGGTCCATCGTTGCGAACACCTGATCCGGTGCCGCCACCGTGCGCCCCGCTTCGGCGAGCGTCTGCAGCGCGATGCCGCCGGTGCGTTCGTGCAGCAGCACGCGATCGATCAGGATCAGTCCGCCACCGGCGATCGGCATGACCTGATGCGCGTCCCAAAGCTTCTCGAAGAGCGTGGTGCTTCGGGCGGGGTCGTTGAGCATCAGGTCCGATCCCTATAGGGAAGGTCGGAACAGCGAGAGGGGCGGCCTTGGTCGATCGCGATGCGGCGATGCCGCTCTACCACCAAATCTTCCTGCAACTGCGCGACGAGATCGTCAGTGGCGCACGCGCGCACGGCACGCTGCTGCCGACCGAGCAGGAACTGTCCGCGCTGTTCGGCGTATCGCGCATCACGGCACGGCGCGTGCTCGATGAACTCGCGGCGCAGAACTTCGTCGAACGCAAGCGTCGCGTCGGCACCACCGTAACCTTCAACTCGCCGATCAAATCGATCGAGGCGAACATCGACACTGCGCTCGATTCGCTGCTCAAGCTCGGCCGCGCTACCCAGGTGCGCGTCGTCGAAGTGGGACTGGGGGCTGCCCCGCTCGCCGTCACCGATACGTTGGCACTGCCGGCCGGAACATCTGTCCTGCGCGCGGTGCGCGTTCGCGCGCTCGACGGCATCCCGTTGGGCTATGTGCTGAGCTACATGCCGGCGCACTTCGCGCCGATCGTCACGCGCGAGGCACTGGAGGAGCGGCCGATGCTCGAGCTGCTCGCGCTCGCCGGGCACGGTGCCGAAACCGCCGAACAGACCATCGGTGCGATGATCGCCGACGCCCCGATGGCCGATGCGCTGGAGATCGAGCCGCGTTCGGCACTGCTGCGGATCCAGCGCACCGTATACGACAAGAGCGGTGCGCCGATGCTGTTGACGTTCGCGCATTACCGTTCGGACCGCTTCCACGTTCGACTGGATCTTTCGCATCTGTCGCATCAGGCGACCGAACCGCCGGCGAAGAGTGCGTCGACTGCATCGCCCGTCATTCCCGCCGCCAGCAGCAGCGCTCGCGTATCCGCGCCTGGTGCGCCGAGATGACGCCGCACGCCGAATCGCCGCCCGTCGATTTCGACCGGCAGAGCCGGCAGCCGTGTCGGCGTGCCATCGGCCAGCGTCATGTCGACCAGACCGCCTGCTGCGTTGAGGTGCGGATCCTCGAACAGGTCCTGCGGTCGCGCGATCGGCGCAACCGGTAGCCCGATCGCTTCGCATTTGGAGAGCAGTTCGGCCAGGTTCATATGAACGAATAGCGCGCGCAAGGTCGGTAGGATGCGCTCACGCGCCAGCACGCGGTCATTGTTGAGCGCGAGGCTTTCGTCGGCGGCGAAAGCGTCGAGCCCGAACGCCGCGCAGAAGGCGACCCATTGCTGGTCGCTGACCACGCCAATGAAAATCTGGCCATCCCCGGCGGTGGTAAACACGTCATAGATGGCCCAGGCCGAGATGCGGGCGGGCATGGGTGCCGCAGCCTGACCCGTCACCGCTTTCTGCGCCATATGCTGGCCGACAAGGAACGCCGTCGTCTCGAACAGCGAGCATTTGACGCGCCCGCCCTTCCCGGTGCGGTGGCGGCGTTCGAGCAGGCCCATGATGCCGATCACGCCGAACATTCCGCCCGTCACGTCGATCACCGAGGCACCGGCGCGCAACGGCCGCCCCGGCGGTCCGGTCATGTAGGCGAGTCCACCCATCATCTGAGCGACTTCGTCGAGCGCGGCGCGATTCTCATACGGGCCGGCGAGGAAACCTTTGGCCGAGCAATAGATGAGCCGCGGATTGTCCTCGGCCAGCGCCTCATAACCTAGACCAAGCCGGTCAAGCGTGCCGGGGCGGAAATTTTCGATGACGATGTCGGCATCGCTTGCCAGCAGCCGCGCCGCCGCCACTCCATCCGAAGATTTGAGGTCGAGACACGCGCTCTGCTTGTTGCGGTTGTACATCGGGTAATAGCCAGCGCCCGAGCCCAGCAGCCTCCGCGTCCGGTCGCCCCCGATCGGCTCGATGCGGATCACCTCCGCTCCCATGTCACCCAGGATCAGTCCGGTTGACGGGCCCATTACCATATGCGTGAACTCGACGACCTTGAGGTCCGCGAGGGGCAGTGTGTCCAAATCTGACATCGACCAAATCTCTCTACGCCCCCATCTCCCTAATGACAGCATGGAGCATTTGATATAGAGATAGTACAAATGTTCGCAGAATGGAACACCGGTGGCTGAAGTCGAGATCCTGGTGAGCGAGGTCGGTCCGCGCGACGGGCTGCAAAGCGTCACGCGGATCATGCCGACCGACGCCAAGAAGGCGTGGATCACGGCCGAAGCCGCAGCCGGAGTACGTGAGATCGAGGTCGGCAGCTTCGTCCCGGTCAAGCTTCTGCCGCAGCTCGCGGACACCGCCGAGATCGTCGCGCATGCGCGAACCATACCGGGGCTGACTGTTGCGGTGCTGGTGCCCAACGCGATTGGCGGCGAGGCTGCGATAAAGGCCGGCGCGCACAAGATCACCTTGCCGCTGTCGGTGAGTGAAACGCATAGCCTCGCCAATCTGCGTCGGACCCACCCGCAAGTGCTGGCCGAGGCGAAAACGATCGCGGAGATGATCAAGGGGCTGCCCCAGGGCGATCGACCGCATTTCGAGGGTTCGCTCTCGACCGTGTTCGGCTGCACGCTCGAAGGCAGGATCCCTGACTCGCAAGTCGCCCGCCTTGCCGAGTCGCTGATGGCGGCGGGCTGCGACGAGGTCGGCCTGTCCGACACCACCGGCTTCGCCGACCCGGCCGCGGTCAAGCGGTTGATCAAGCTGGTCAAGGGTGCGGCAGGCGACGCCGCGCTGAGCGGCATTCATCTCCATAATACGCGCGGGCTCGGGCTCGCCAATGCGCTGGCTGCGCTCGAATGCGGGCTGACGACGCTCGATGCGTCGCTGGGCGGTCTGGGCGGTTGTCCGTTCGCACCGGGTGCCTCGGGCAATATCGTCACCGAGGATCTGTGCTTCATGCTCGCCGCGATGGGGCTGGAGACCGGCATCGATCTCGGCGCACTGGTCGCGGTGCGGTCGATCCTCGCCGAGGCTTTGCCGGGCGAACCGCTCTACGGCTTCCTGCCAGACGCCGGCCTCCCGCTTGGATGGAAAGACGCAGCATGACGATTGGTACGAAGATGGTGCGTTCGGACAAGACCGCACGCGAGCTGTTCGAAGAAGTGATGGCCAACCCGGCGCGCAGCAAGTTCGGCTTCGGCGAGAAGCTCGCGGTCGTGAACATCGATTTCCAGAACGCCTACACACGGATCGACGAGTTCAAGACCGCGTACGAGGCCGACCCGCGCCAGATCGAATATGCCAACACCATCTCGGCGCTGGCCCGCGCCAGGGGCATGCCGGTGATCTGGACCCACGTCGCGTATATGGACGACGCCAGCGACGCTGGCGTGTGGGGCACGCGCACCGACACGCCCGACAGCTTGCAGAACATCAAATACGATTCGCGCCGCCACGCCTTCGACGACCGCTGCGAAATCCATCCCAGGGACGCGGTCTACACCAAGCGCATGCCATCGCCCTTCTTCGAGACGCCGCTGCAGAGCCTGCTCGTCTGGCACAAGGTCGACACGGTCGTGATCACCGGCGGTTCCACCTCCGGCTGCGTCCGCGCCGCGGCGGTCGATTCGCTCAGCCGGGGCTATCGCACGATCGTCCCGATCGAGACCTGCGCCGACAAGCACGAGAGTTATCACTTCGCCAACCTGACCGATCTCCAGCTGAAATATGCCGATGTCGAGCCGGTCCAGACGGTGATCGACTGGCTGGAGGCACGCTGATGCACGAAGGTGCCCCCGACCCCGAGCTGTACGACTTCGCCCCCTATCGCGGTCGCAAGCCGTTGGTGTGGCCCGGCGACAAGAAGGTCGCGGTGTGGGTGTCGCCCAACCTCGAATATTACGAGATCGACCCGCCCGCCAACCCGCACCGCAAGAGCTGGGCGAAGCCGCACCCCGACGTGGTGGGCTATGCGCACCGCGACCACGCCAATCGCGTCGGCCATTGGCGGATGGCCGAGGTGATGAGCAAGCACGGCTTCCCCGGCTCGGTCTCACTGTCGGTGGCGCTCTGCCAGCATCACCCCGAGGTCGTCGCCGACGGCGCGGCGCGCGGCTGGGAGTTCTTCAGCCACGGCATCTACAACACGCGCTATTCCTACGGGATGGACGAGGCGCAGGAGCGCGCGATCATCGAGGATTCGATCCGCACCGTGCGCGACGCGACCGGGCAGACGATCCGTGGCTGGCTCGCGCCGGCGCTGACGCACACGCCGCGCACGCTCGACCTGATCGCCGAATACGGCTTGGAGTATACCTGCGACCTGTATCACGACGACCAGCCGATGCCGGTCAAGACCAAGCGCGGCGACCTGATCTCGATGCCGTACAGCCTCGAGGTCAACGACCATTACGGCTTCTTCGTCTACAATATGAGCCCACGCAAATATGCGAAAACGCTCATCCGCCAATTCGAGCGGCTCGCCGACGAGGCGGAGACGGTGACGGGCGCGGGCGGCACGGTGATGTGCATCCCGCTCCACGCCTATCTCATCGGCCAGCCGCACCGGATCGGCGCGTTCGAGGAGGTGTTGCGCCACATTGCGGCTGATGGTCGCGCCTGGATCACCCGTGCCGGCGATATCGCCGACGCCTACCGTGGGCAGATCGCATGAGCCTCGATCCGACGTATCTCCAATATGCCAAGCGCCGCTTGGGTTATGATCACGATCTCTATCCGTACGAGACGTTGCCGAAGCGCACGCCGATCGCTTGGCCAAACGGCAAGACGGTGGCGACGTGGATCGTCGTCAGTCTCGAGTGGTTCCCGATCATGCCGTCGGACAAGCCGTTTCGCGCGCCCGGACACATGCAGACGGCGTATCCCGACTACCGCCACTACACCGCGCGCGAATACGGCACGCGGGTCGGCTTCTACCGGCTGCTCGACGCCTTCGCGAAGGCGGGGGTGAGCGTCTCGGTCGCGGCGAACAGCGCGATCGCCGAGCGCTATCCCTCCATCATCCGCGACATCGTTTCGGCGGGGCACGAGATCATCGCGCACTCGACCGATATGAACGGCACGATCGCCGGCGGGCTGCCGATCGACGAGGAGCGCGCGCTGATCGCGCAATCGCTCGACACGCTGGAAAAGGTTGCGGGCACGCGCCCGCGCGGCTGGCATTCGATCGCGCGCTCGCAGAGCTTCAACACCGTGCCGCTGCTCAAGGAATTGGGCGTCGACTATTGCGTCGACTGGGCCAATGACGAGGCACCCTGGGCGTTCGCCAACGGCGTGGTCAACGTCCCGCTCAACCATGAACTGTCGGACCGCCAGATCCTCACCGTGCAGCAGCAATCTGTCGACAGCTACGCCGAGCAGATCCTTGACGCGCATGACTGGCTGACCAGGGAAGCCGCGGCGCAAGGCGGCGGGCGGCTGCTGCCGCTGCACCTCACGCCATACATCATCGGCCTGCCGTACCGGATGGACGCGTTCGAGGCGTTGCTCGCCGCGCTGGCGGGGCGGGGCGGAACCTGGTTCGCGCGGGGCGACCAGATCATCGACAGCTATCGCGCCGGGTGATGGTGCGCGCCGCTCTACCAGATCTCGGGTTTTGCGCGCAGCGACGGATCCGTGTCGAACCGATTGGCTGGCCGCGCCAGCCCAAGGTTTTCCCGCAACGTCCTGCCTTCATAACGGGTTCGAAACACGCCGCGCGCCTGCAGCACCGGCACGACCTGGTCGACGAAATCGTCGAGCCCGCCCGGCAGGAATGGCGGCGAGATGACGAAGCCATCGGCCGCGCCGTGCGTGTACCAATCCTGGAGTTCGTCCGCGATGTCGGCTGCGGTGCCGACGGCGGTCCGGCTGGTGCGGCCCGCCGCGACGCGCTGCGCGACCTGCGTAATGGTCAGATCTTCGCGCCTCGCCATGGCGACGACGCGGTCGCGCGTTGAATTTTGCCCCTGCATCATCTCTGCGGGCAGCGTCGGGAAGGCCGCGTCCGGAGCGAAAGCGGAAAGATCAAACCCGGCGAGATACTCTTGCAGCTTGCTGATCGCGATCGCAGGCGGGATCATCTCGTCAAGTTCGCGCTGCAGCGCTTCCGCGGCCGCGTGCGTCGCACCGATGATCGGGGTGATCGCGGTCATGATCTTGAGGCTTTCCGGGGTGCGACCGCATTCGGCGAGCAGCGCATGCATCTCGCTGCGAAAGGCAATCGCCGATTGCCGCGTGGGATGCGAGGTGAAGACGACCTCGGCAAAGCTTGCGGCAAAGCGCTTGCCGGTATCCGAAGCGCCAGCCTGCACCAGCACCGGATGCCCCTGCGGCGGGCGCGGCACGGTCGATGGGCCTGCGACCCTGAAATAGGCTCCCTTGTGAGCGAGCGCGTGTATCCGCGACGGATCGGTATAACGACCGGCCGCCTTGTCGCCGACTACGGCGCCGTCTTCCCAGCAGTCCCACAGTCGCTGCACGACATCGACGAATTCTGCGGCGCGGGCGTACCGGTCACCATGCGCCAAATGCGCCTCGCGCCCATAATTGTGCGCCTCATTCTCCATCGTCGAGGTCACGATGTTCCAACCGGCACGACCGCGGCTGACATGGTCGAGCGTCGCCATGCGGCGCGCGAGATCGTACGGCTCGTTATAGGTGGTCGAGGCGGTCCCGATCAGCCCGACCCGGGTTGTCGCGGATCCCATTACCGCAAGCAGCAGCGCCGGATCGAGCTTCGGCGACTCGATCCCCGCAAAGAGATCCGCGCTTTTGACCGGGTGGTAACCGACATAGTCGGCGAGGAAAACCGCATCGAACAGCCCGCGTTCGGCCACCTGCGCGAGGCCCGTGAAATAGTCGATGTCGGTCAAAGCCCCGGTCGCGGCGCGCGGGTGCCGCCAGCCCGCCATGTGGCCACCGGTCTGAAGGAGAAAAGCGAGGAGTTTCATGGCCGCATCCCGCGCGATGAGGGTTTGCCGTCGAACCCGACGGTGCCGGTATGGCGCACGGCCGGTTGCCGTAGCAGTGCATCCCTAGCGCGTGCGCCGTTGGTGCCAAGACCTGCCATCCTATAACCCATGCGGAGATGTGCATGACGCTACCGATCGATCCGCTCGACACGCGCGACGCCGGTCCGCGCTCCTCGGGGGCGATGGCCTGGTTCGCCGTCGTGATCTTGTGCGCTGCGCAGATCGTATCGACGATCGATCGTGGGATTCTTGCGCTGGTGGTCGATCCCGTGCGGGCCGATCTCGGCATCAGCGATTTGCAGATCGCGCTGCTGCAGGGGTTTGCTTTTTCGGTGTTCTACGTGACCGTCGGGCTACCGCTCGGCGTGGCCGCCGACATGACCAATCGGCGGCGGCTGTTGGTGTGTGGAATTATCGTGTGGAGTTTCGCGACCATCGGCGGCGGTCTGGCGCAGAATTTCGGGCAAATGTTCGTCTCCCGCTTGCTCGTCGGCGTGGGTGAGGCTGTGCTCGGGCCGTGCGCGGTGACGATCATCAGCGATCTCTTTCCCCCGGCCGGGCGGGGACGGCCAATGGCGATCTATGTGTTCGGGAGCATGATCGCCTATGGCATCGGCGCTCTGGTCAGCGGCCTGATCCTGCAGGTCGCGCCACGGGGAGCCTTCAGCGATATTCCGCTTCTGGCCACGCTGGCACCGTGGCGCATCGCGTTCGTGCTGGTTGGCGGTTTCGGGTTCGCGATCGCGGGCCTGCTCTTGTTGCTGCGCGAGCCGCCGCGCAGCGGTGATGGCGGCAATGCGACCGACAAAATCCGTTTCCGCGAAAACCTGCATTTCCTCGTGCATCACAAAGGGATTTTCCTGCCGCTCTATGGGGCGCTCGCCGCCTTCGCCGCAGGGAATTCGATCGCCACGGGTTGGGGCGCAGTGCTGCTGTCCCGTAGCTTCGGCTTCACGATCGGCGCGGCGGGCAAAAGTATCGGCAGCAGCTTGGTACTATGGGCGGTGGCGGGTGCCCTGGTCGCCAGCGTGCTGGTCGATCGCGTCGCACGCCGCGGCGGATCGGCGGGCAAGGTCAAGCTCGCGGCGTTGCTTGCGCTGCTGGCGATTCCCTCGACGCTGGCAGTGCTTGCGCCAGATGGAAGCGGCGCAGTGATCCTGCTGGGCGAGATCATGTTCGCCAGCGCGATCTATGGTACCACGATGCTTTCGGTGGTCGCTGAAATCACCCCGCCCCGCATGCGCGGCCTGTCGATCGCACTCTACGCGTTCGTCATGACGATGATCGGTGCCTCGATTGGACCGATCGCCGTAGCGACGATGACGGAGCGCGTGTTCCGCGACGCGAATGCAGTCGGTTGGTCGATGGCGATCGTCGGGATCGCTACGCTGTGCCTGTCGGCGCTGCTTGCCCTCGCCGCGGCGCGGCGGCTGCGAGCTGTCCGCGATCATGGCGGTACGATGGCGACCTTGTTTACGACGGTCGCCTGATCGGCAAAGGCATGTCCCGATATTTCATCCAGCTGCGATGCGCCGCACCGCCGCAGCCTGGCGCGTAGTTGCCCGCAGATACCGTCAGCGTGCTCGCAGTCGCGTATGGCGTGATACATTTCAAGCACCATACCGCATTGCGTATTCCCGACATACGCCTTCCCCTATTACACCTCGATGCGGCCGACGATTGCCGGCCGGGAGCGAACCGGACCCGACCAAGGGTACGGCGGCGCGCATGTAGGGGCGATACGCGATGGCTGCATGCAAAGATTGATGCTGATCGTCAGGGGCCGCGGTCCATGTTCGAGCTGCGGCACCAATGCGCGATGGGTGGTGCGCAATGTCCGGCGCACCGGCGTGACGATGATGCCGGACGGCTTGTCTGCCGCCGGTGTTCGGCCCGGTGGCAGAAGGCCGGCTGCAGGGATGCAAGCGCGGAACGGTGAGAAGGCGCGGGTCGCACAACCATTTCCGGTCGCGCCATGAGTCTACCGGATTCCGCCCCGTCTCCCCGTGCGGATGCACATTTCCCGGGCTTCCGTAAGAGCTGGTGGCCCATGCTGCTGCTGTTTCTGGCAGCCGCCATCTACAGCATCGACAAGGCGATCGTCGGCGTGCTGGCAGAACCGATCAAACACGATCTGGCGATCAGCGACGTGCAGATGAGCCTGCTGCTCGGTCTCGCGTACACGATGTTCGGCGCAATCCTGGGCGTGTGGTTCGGTAATCTTGTCGACCGCAAGGTCCGGCGCACCCTGATAGCCGGCGCAATAATCCTGTGGAGCCTGTCCACTGCCGCGGGCGGCCTTGCCCCCAGCTTTCAATGGTTCTTCATATTTCGGGCGATGGTCGGTCTGGGCGAAGCCGCGATCACCCCGGCGTCCTTTTCGCTGATTGCCGACATGTTCCCACCGCACCAGCGTGGTCGCGCACTCGGCACCTATCTTATCGGCGCGACGGTCGGCACGGCGCTCTCGTCCGTCATTCCGGGCTGGATCATAGCCTCCGATTTGCACCTCATGATTCCCGGTTTCGGGGCGGTGGCCCCCTGGCGCAGCGCTTTCCTGATCTGCGGCATGATGGGTCCGATCGTCGGCATCCTCTTCCTGACCGTGCGTGAGCCTGCCCGTCTCGGGATGTCGCTATCGCGTGGGCGCAGCGCGACCCTTGGAGAAAAACTGCGCTATCTTTGGTCGCAAAGCGCGGTGATCGGGCCGATGTTTCTCGGGTTCGGCCTGTTCTATACGGGGTTCATCGGCATTAGCGCCTGGACGGCACCCTTCGTCATACGGACTTACCACCTGACGCTGCCGCAATTCGCCAATATGATGGGACTGATCCTGCTGATCGGCGGCGCGATCGGATATATCGCGGGCGGCCTACTCGCCGACTCCCCGATCGGAAGGCGGCGTGGCGGCAAGCTTGCGATCATGATCGCGCTGCCGATTATTGCATTGCCATGTGCCTTTGCGGGTTTCGCTCCGAGCGCGACGGTCGCGCTGATCGCGCTCGCGACCGTCGCGCTCGCCACGCCGATGCTCAACGTGGCGATGAACGCGTCGGTACAGGACCTCATCCCAAACGACATGCGCGGCTTCTCGATCGGTTTGCTCAGCGTCCTGATCGCGTTGCCTGCGGGCGCGGGCGGTCCGTTCGCGGTCGCCTATGTGACCCAAGTTCTTCTCGCCGACCCCGAAAGGATCGGCACCGCCTTCCTCATCGTCGGCGCGCCGTGCTTCATTGCGGCGTCCGCGAGCTTCTTCTTCGCGTACCGGGGTATCCTCGCCGCGCCGCCACCGGAGCCCGACCATGTCTGATCGCAAGATGATCCTCGCCACCTTCATTCACAACAGCGGCGCGCATCCCGGCGGCTGGCGCTATCCGGGTGCTGCGCCGGTCGATCAGCACGACTTCCAAAGCTATGCCAGGCTCGCGCAGACCGCCGAGCGCGGCAAGTTGCATTGTTATTTCTCCGGTGATTCGCAGGCGTTTCCGAGCATCTCCGGACGCGACGCCTTCACCGCGACCGACTATGCCGGCAAGCTCGAGCCCACCACCCTGCTCGCCGCGCTGGCCGCCGTAACCCGCGACATCGGCCTGATCGCGACCGTCTCGACCACCTATAACGAGCCTTATTCGATCGCGCGGCGCTTCGCCTCGATCGATCATATCTCGGGGGGACGCGCCGGCTGGAACGTCGTCACGTCGGCAGGCGGCAACGAAGCCAAAAACTTCGGTCGCGACGAGCTGATGGACCATGAGGATCGGTACGAGCGGGCGGAAGAGTTCGTCGATATCGTGAAAGCGCTGTGGGATTCGTTCGAGGACGACGCGCATATCCGCGATCGGGCGAATGCGCGATATATCGACTGGCGAAAGCTCCACCAGCTCAACCATCGCGGGAAACATTTCACGGTCGCGGGCCCGCTCAACATCGGTCGACCACCGCAGGGCCATCCGGTCATCGTCCAGGCCGGCGGGTCGGGCCCGGGGCGGGCGTTGTCGGCACGGACCGCCGACCTGATCTTTACCGCGGCAAGTTCGCTCGATGCGGCAAAGATCTTTTATGCCGATTTGAAGGAACGCGCGGTCGGGTTCGGCCGCGATCCCGACCATATGCTCGTCATCCCGTCGATGCAGCTCATGGTCCGCAGCACCGAGGCGGAGTGCCGCGCGCTCGATGAAGAGCTGCTCGGCCTGATTCCATCGGCGCTCGCTCTGCGCACGCTCTCGTTCCAACTCGGATTCGACCTGTCGGGATATGCACCGGGCGACGCGCTCCCCGAGATTCCGCTGACCAATGGGGGGCAGTGGGTGCAGCAGCAAATCATCAAGATGGCGCGCGACGAGGACCTCACGATCGAAAAACTCGCGCAACGCGTGTCGGTGAGCCGCGCGAGCTACTCGCAGACGGGCACGCCCGAGCAGATCGCCGACATGTGCGAGACCTGGTTTCGTGCGGGCGGCGCCGACGGTTTCGCGCTTTCGCCCAACTATCTGCCGGGCGCGCTGGAGGACTTTGTCGATCAGGTCGTGCCGATCCTGCAAAAACGCGGGCTGTTCCGTACGGACTATGAGGGTGCGACGCTCCGCGAGAATCTCGGCATTCCCCGGCCTGCGAACAGTTTCGTCGCGAACCCGACGCTCGGCAGCGAGCCGACGATATGGGCCTGATATAGGCTGCTCTCGAGCAAATTCCGTCACGGGGGCCCGTTCTTCACCTGCCTGGAGGTCTAGCGCTTTGTCCGGGTGCCAAGCGTCCTGAGATACGACTTCACGCGCCGGGCGGCGTTCGCCCGGACATCGGCGTAGAATAAGCCGAGATCATGATAGTGCATCACTGCGCCGCCCGGGATCGGCTTGAGCGCGAGAGCCGGGCTCGGATCCACGATCAGCAGTCCCTGGGCACAATGTGCCGCGACGGCATGGATCAGCAACGGGCGCAGCGGGCCCTCGCCCGGATCACCCGGCACCGCGCCCTGCGCCTGCGCAGTTGTGGCCGCGGGCTTCGACCGGTCGAACGTCAGCGGGTTGACACACAATGTCACCTTACCGGGATCGTCGCCACGTTTCGCCACGTAAGGTGCTTGATACTGGGCGGCGATCTTCGTGAGATCGGCGCTTGCGAGGACCGAATTCCACTGCACTGCGCACCCCGTCTGGTCGGGCGTCGCGCATGGTAGCACGTGCTTGAAGCGTCGGCCGAAATCACCCTCGGCGAGGTTGATACCGACGATGTAGGCGGCAACCAACTTGTCCTGCAGCGGTGTGCCGTCGATCTTCTCCTCGAGCAATCGCGCGATCATCCATGCGCCCTGGCTGTGCCCGGCGAGGATGAAGGGGCGGCCGCGGTTCTGCGTCGTCAGATAGTGATCGAATGCCCGTGCGACGTCCTGATATGCGAGGTCGAGCGCCTTGTCGCGCTCGCCGCCGACATTACGGAACGACGCTTGGCGATAGCGTGGTGCGAACACGCGGCAACATGCATTGAAAATGCTCGCCTGCCGCGCGATGACGCTCACGTCCGTCCAGGCGTCGGTCGTCGCGTCCGCCAGGTCCTGGTTCCACACGGTCGTGCTGCGAAACGTCGTCGGGTAGACATAGAAGACGTCCACCGCAGGATCGCGCGACGCGGGGGTGGCACCCTTCGGCACGACCGCGCTCGCGCCTGGTCCGAACGGACCCGCCGCCCAGGAGGATGCGAGCGCATAATCGGGCGGCGGCGGCGGCGTTTGCTCGGCAAAGGACTGGGCTTGAGCGACGCCCGCGCCGCAAATGCCGAGCGCGACGATCAGCGGTAGGAGCGTGGGTGACAGTTTCATCGTCGCGGATTCCCTTGAAACGCTGGCAGGCCGCTGCAACGCCGTCAGGCCCGCTGCGGCTTGATCGTCGTGACGGCTTGCATCCGCATCGCGCCTTTGATGCCATGGTCGGCGTAATCCACCCCCATGCCCGACTGCTTGATCAGCGGGAACGGAATTTGGGGATCGAACGCGGCGTGGCGGTTGATCGCCGCCGAACCCACGGCGAGCTGGGCTGCGATCGCCTCGCCGCGCGCCAGGTCGGTGGTCCAGATCGAGGCGGTCAGTCCATAGGGCCCGGCATTGACGCGATCGACCACGTCCTGAACGGCGTCGTAGCCAACGACCGGGATGACCGGGCCGAACTGCTCCTCGTCGACCAGCCTCGCGCCGTCGGTGAGATCGGCGATGACGGTCGGCGGAAAGAAATAGCCCGGGCGATCGAGCGGCGTGCCGCCACTCAGCACCCGGCCGCCCGCGACCAGCGAGTCTGCCACGATCGCGCGGACCTTGTCGTACTGCGCCTTGTTTTGGATCGGCCCCAGCGTGACGCCCGGCTCGAACGCGCTGCCGATCACGAAGCCGTCGGCTACCGCGGCGAGCTTCGCACCGACCTCTTCGACCAGGGCGGCGGGCGCGTAGATACGCTTTATCGCCGCACAAAATTGTCCACAGTTGCTAAAGCCGGTCTGCGCCGCCGCCGCCACCAGATCGTCGATCGATCCGTCAGGGAGCAGTATGGCAGCATCGTTGCCGCCCAGTTCGAGAGTCATTGGACGTAGAAATGCCGCGGACTGCTTGGCGATCGCAATTCCCGTCGCGGTTGATCCGGTGAAGGATATCTTGTCGAAGCCGCTGTGCGCGACCATTGCAGCCCCGACCAGGCGGCCGCCAGCAACGGCGTTGAACACGCCGTCGGGCAGGATTCCAATGCCCAGCCGCGCGATTTCGAGCGTGCTCAGCGGCGTCAGTTCCGACGGCTTGAGGACGATCGTATTGCCGCCGATCAGCGCGGAGGCGACCTTGACCATGCCCAGCATGAGAGGCCCGTTCCACGGTGCGATCGCGGCGACCACGCCAAGCGGATGCCAGCACTCGACGACGCGGCGCGTGTCGTCATCGACCAGCACCCGATCCGGAACGCGAAACGTCGCAAGCAAGCGTACGCGGGCCGCCATATATTGGGTGAAGGCAAGCGACTGCGAATAGGGCATCCCCTGCTCCATCGATTGCAGCGCGGCGATCCATCCGATCTCGCGGTCGATCGCGTCGGCCAGCTGCGTCAGGTGCTCCGCGCGCGAATTCCAGTCCAGCGCCGCCCAACCCGGTTGCGCCGCTCGCGCCGCCGCCACCGCGCTGTCGAGTTCGTCCGCTGTGGCCACCGGGCTACGCTGGAAGGCAGCCGCGGTCGACGGGTCGATAACGTCTTCGAACCCGGTCGCGAGCAGGGCCCCGTTGACGACCTGCTGAAACACGGTCCGCTCGATTCGCTCAAGAAAGGGGTTCAAGAAGGGCCTCCGGTCCGAAAAGAGATGCCGTTACTGCAAGGTAGCCGCAAGTGGCAGCGGCTTCGACCCCGAGACCGCTGATCGGTACCCGCCACCATCGCAACTGCGGCCTACAGGGTGTCGAGGACGATGTTGAACCCGCGATGGACAACCGCGGTCGCACTTGGCGAGCACGGCGCACTGCGTGCAGAATGCTCGAACCAGCGGAGCGCACGGGGGAGGGGGTCGACGGGCAGCAGCTAGCGCCCGCCTGACCGCTCGCCATCGTTCGATTTGACCGGTGCGGCGTCATCCGCCACCAATGGTCGATGGATTTTTGGATGCTGACCCGCCGCGATACCTTGAAGGGGATCGTTACCGCGACCGCGCTCGTCGGCGCGCCCCTCCGCGCCGGGATACCGTCGTCGCCGGCTGCGGCGCTGCTCGATCGGCTCGCCTGGCAATTGCTGGAACTGGAACCGACCGAGGCGACGCGGCTCGGCGTGGATACGGGACCCCGTGCCGCGCTGCGAAGCCGGCTTGCCGATCGTTCGGATGCCGGCGTGGCGGCGCGCCGACGGTTTCTGTCGACCGCCCTGACGGAACTGGCGCGGGTGCCGCGCGGCGGGCTCGATCCGTCCACGCTGACTTCGCTCGCCGTCACCGAGACCGCGTTTCGTACCGCGCTCGACGGCATGGCGTTGCCATATGGCGTCGCCACCATCGGGAACTGGCGCAATACACCTTATGGCGTCGTGCAGAATGTCGGGGCGTGGCTCGACGTCGCACAGTTGCTCGACGGCGAACAGCCGGTCCATGATGCGGCCGATGCCGAGGCCTATCTCGCACGCCTGTCGGCGATGGGCGCGCAGCTGGATGGCGAGACGGCGCGGGTCCGGCGTGCGCGGGCGCTGGGGCTCGTGCCGCCGGCTTTCCTGCTGGACAAGACCATCGCCGGGATGACTCGGACGCTGGCCGAGGCCGCGCGCAGCGACGGACCGCTGATCGGTCCGCTGGCGCGCAAGACCCGGGCGATCCCCGGTGACTGGGTCGCGCGCGCCGAACGTATCGTTCGCGAAGTCGTAATCCCGGCGCTGGAACGCCAGCTGGTGGAAATCCGCGCGCAGCGGGCGGTGGCGAACGACGTCGCCGGTCTGGGATCGCGACCCCATGGTGCCGAATGGTATGCATGGGGCTTGCGCGCCAGCACGACGACGCGGCGGACGCCGGCCGATCTGCACGCGATGGGGATCGCCCAGCTCGTCGATCTGCAAGCGCGGATGGACGTTGTCCTCAAGGGCTTCGGGCTGACTGAAGGCACGGTCGCGGAGCGTGCGATCGCGCTGCAGCGCCGGCCCGACATCGGGTTCGCGAACGACGACGAAGGGCGGCGGCAGATCGTCGCCTATATGCAGGCCAAGATCGCCGCGATCCGCCCGCGCCTGCCGCATGCCTTTCGCCGATTGGTGAAGGGCAATCTCGAAATCAGGCGCCTCCCGCTTGCCGAGGAGCCCGGTGCCCCCGCCGCTTATGGCGGCCCCGGATCGCTCGACGGGTCGGTGCCCGGCAAGATCTGGGTGAACCTCGGCGATCCGTCGATCCACAACAAGGTCACGATTCCGGACCTGGTCTTCCACGAAGGGATCCCGGGACATGTCTGGCAAGGCGAATATGCGCAGCAGCTGCCGCTGATCCGCTCGATCTTGGCATTCAACGCCTATTCGGAAGGCTGGGCGCTCTATGCCGAGGAGCTGGCCGACGAACTGGGCATGTATGCCGACGACCCCGCCGGGAAGCTCGGCTATCTGATGGGGCTGTCGTGGCGTGCGGTTCGGCTGGTGGTCGATACCGGCATCCATGCGATGGGCTGGTCGCGCGAGCGGGCCTTGACCGAATTCGTCGCCGCGACCGGGCTTCCCCGCACCAATGCCGCGAGCGAGGTCGACCGGTACTGCGCATGGCCGGGGCAGGCGTGCGGCTACAAGGTCGGACAGACGGAGATCGTCGCGCAGCGCGACCGGGCGAAGGCGGCGCTGGCCGCGCGGTTCGACTTGCGGGATTTCAACCAGGCGGTGGTCGAGGGGGGCAACGTACCGCTCGACGTTCTCGCCGCCAATGTCACCCGCTACATCCAGTCAAGCCGCGCCTGAGGCTTTTGCGGCATCCGCCCGCCGCGGTGCCGTCTCGCGGATCGCGATCATCGCGCCGATACCGGCTGCCAGCGCCGCGATCATGTAGAATGCCGGCGTCAGCGGGTTGCCGGTCGCGCGGATCGACCATGCCAGGACGAACTGCGTCGATCCGCCGAACACCGATATCGCGAACGCGTAGATCAGCGCGAAGCCACCCGCCCGCTGTCGCTGCGGCAATGCCTCCGCGACCGCGACCAGGATGGTGCCGGTCGACAGGTCGAGCATGCAGGCGAGGATCGTACTGACCGCATAGAGCATCCCCGGCGTCGGATAATGCACGATCGCCCGGAATGCGGGCAGCACGACCAGCAGAAGCAGGACCGCCGGCACGATCATCACCGGTCGCCGGCCATAGCGATCGGACAGCCAACCGCTCAGCGGATCGCACAGCACGCCGCCCAGGCCGACGAGCATCGTGGAGGCGAAGGCCGAGGTCTGCGCGATGCCGAGCGTCGTCCTGGCGTAAGTGCCTAGATAGATCAGCACGTAATTGGCGATGGTGGCGGCGGCCAGCATCGTGAGACCGAGCGCCACGATCCGCCGCGTCGCCGGACTGGTCGTGGCGGTGGGGACGTCGTTCAGTTCCAGCGTCTCGGTTATCGTCCGGCGGATGGCGAGCCCGAACGGCACGATCGCCACGCCGACCAGCAGCGCGACGCGCCAGCCCCAGCGGTCGAGCGCATCGGCATCCAGCCGGCTCGACAATGCCATGCCGATGCCACCGGCGGCCAGCACCGCGCCGTCCGCGCTCATCGCCTGGAACGACACGTACAGGCCGTGGCGATGTGCGGGTGCGCTTTCGAGCAGAAGCGCGGTGCTCGGTCCGACCTCGCCGCCGAGCGCGAAGCCCTGCAACAGGCGGAAGACGATCGCCAGCAGCGGGGCCGCGGCACCGATCGTCGAATAGCCGGGCGTCAGCGCGAGACCGCCGACCGATATTCCGATCAGCGCGAACGATACCAGCATCGCCGGCTTGCGCCCGATCCGGTCCGCCCATCGCCCGATGACGAGCGCACCGAGCGGACGAGTGACGAAACCGACGCCGAAGGTCGCGAGCGAGGCGAGGAGGCTGACCCCCGGCACGTCCGACGGGAAGAACGTCCGCCCGATCTGCGCGGCGAAGATCGCGTAGACGACGAAATCGTAGAACTCGAGCGCGTTGCCCGACGCGATCGCCACGATCTGCCGCTGCGACAGCAACCGCTTGCGCGGTCCCGATCGGGCAGCATCTCCAATGCTCACTCCAGGTCGCCCATCCAGTCCGCCTCTCCGCCGATCGGGTCGCCCGGGGGAATCTCCGCGGTCCGCGGCCGGTCCGCCAGCAACCGCTCGCGCGCGAGCGGATCGAGCAACTGGCGCGAGAGGCTCGACGCCCAGGCACGGCCGTCCGGATCCTGCACATGCTTTGCCAGCGTTTCGGCGATCGAACGGACCTGGGCATCGAGCAACGCGGCAGTGTCGGGATCGGTATCGGCGCGCCGCGCCGTCTGCGCCATGATCACGATCGTCCGGTAGGCGATCCGCCGGGACAGCGCGTCTCCGGTCGTGGCGACGGCCGCCGCGGTCAGCCGGTCGAGCATTTCCTGCGCGCCAAGCGCCCTGGCGTCCGCGGCATGCTGGATCGCGAGCCGCTGCAGCCGCTTGGGCGCGAGCAGCGTGTTGATCGCGAGTTCGACCGCGACGTCGGCGGCGACCAGCGGATCGAATACCGGGCCGCCCGCAGACCGGAAGAGTTCGATATCGAATTGCCGGTTTGTGCTGCCGTTGCGCGCCGACGACAATAGCGGCAGCAGGGCATTCGGCACGGCAAGTGCCTGCGGTGTGATCGTCGCCAGCACGGCGGTCAAGGCGGCGCGCTGACGCTCGGGCGACACGGGCGGCGATACCGCGTTCGGACTACCCGCGACCGCGTAAGCGAAGTCGACGCCACCGATCGATTTGGCCGCGGCGGCGAGCTGGTAACGATGCAGCAGCCAGATCGGCACGAACCGCCGGCGCAGGTCTGCCGCGGGTTCGCCGGGGGCGAGCATCGCCGGGCCGAACCGATCGATCGCGGCACGCCGCACGCGCATCAGCCGGTCGAGTTCGGCGATCGGGTCCGCACCGTCATCCCACAACGCGCCCCATGGCTGTGCGGTGTCCGGAGCCCGCGCATTGTCGTCCTCGACAAAGCGCATACCCTTTGCGACCACGTCGGCGGCCTTCGCGCTGGCTGCGGCGTCGTTCGGCGCGCCGTACAGCCAGTCGACCGTCGCCATGTCCCACACACCGACGCCGACGCCGTAGGCATCCGACAGATCGGGCTTGCCGTCCTTCAGCCCGATCCGCGGGGCAGGGTAGTCCATCACCGATGCGCGGTCCTGCGTACTGGCCGCGAAGTTATGCGCGAAGCCGAGCGCATGGCCGACCTCGTGCGCGCCGAGTTGCCGCAGCCGGGCGAGCGCGACCCGGACGGGATCGTTCGAGCCGCCCGTGCCGATCGCGCTTGCGCCGACCAGCCCTTCGAAGATCTGGATATCCTGGCGCGCGCGAAGCGAGCCGAGGACGACCATGCCCTTGACGATCTCGCCGGTACGCGGATCCACGATCTCCTGTCCGTACGACCAGCCGCGGGTCGCACGGTCGACCCAGTTCACGATATTGTACCGCACATCCAGCGGATCGGCACCTTCGGGCAAAGGCTTGACCTGGAAAGCGTCTACCAGCCCCGCCGCGTCGAACGCCTTGGACCACCAGCCGATGCCTTCGATGAGCGCGGTACGGACCGGTTCCGGCGCGTTGCGATCGACATAGAAGATGATCGGCTTCCTGACCGTCGAGCGCGCCGCGGTGGGATCGGTCCGTTCGAGCCGGAAGCGGTTGGCGATGTCGCGGACGACGTCATCGCCGAGCGGCGCGCCGAATTCCACCCTCTGGGTCGCGAAGCCGCCGATCCGCTGATCGAACGCGCGTGGCACGAAGCCGGGCGCGGGCAGGCGGACGAAGCTGTGGTGGACGGTGAAGCTGACCGCGCGCGGGTCGGGTGCGATATTCTCGACCTCCGCGCCGGGCTTCGCCGAGGCGAAGGTCTGGACCGCGTCGATCTCCAGATTGTCGGGGAAGAGCCTGACCGATCCCGGATCGGCGGCGCTGCGTTTGTCGTCCAGCGTGAAGCCGCTGCCGGCCCCCTGTGCACGGTCGCCGGTGCCCATCGCATCGCCTTCCTGGCTCAGCGAACGGGCGATGCCGAGCGTGTCCGCGGTCAGGAACCCGGCGATGTCGACGACCATGCTGCCGTCGGGAAGCGTGGCCGCCACATCGCCCATCCAGGCGACGGACGTCGCGAAGTCGCTGCTTGCCCCGCCGATCGCGCGAAAGCGAGGGTTCTCGAACTGGATCGCGATTCGCTTGCCCAGCCGACGAAAGGCGATGATCTGCGTCGGGCCGACCCGCCCCCGATCGAGAAAGGTCGGCGCGGCACCAAGGCCTGTCCGAAGTGCGGTCGCGTAGAGCAGCCGCAGCGAAACCCCGTCGGCGGCCGCGGGCGGCAGGGTGACGAGGATACGACCGCCCGTTCGGTCGACATGGACCGGCACGACCCCTTCGAGCGCGGTGCTGTTGGCGTAGATCGGTGCGCCGGTTTCCACGGACGGCGCGGCCGTCGCAACCGCAGGAAGCGCAATCGCGCCGACGCATAGCAGAAAGCGCAGCATTCGTTCCCCCGGTGCCCTTCGCGGACGGTCGAGGATCATCCAAACGCCGTTGCGACGCAAGCGTCGGCGGGCGACACAGTTAGTATCCATCGTCGTTATCGTCGATGCATCACGCACCCCGATCTTGGCCAGAGGCTCCGTAATCTCGTCCCCAATAGCGTGTGGGATGGACCGACAACAAAATGGATCAGGATGGGCTTGCGACGGTTGGCAAATACCTGCGCTAACGCGCCGCCGGCGCGCCCGCCGTTCCGATCGCGCTGTCCGGAACATCGGCGCCTTGCAGTTGTCGCTCCACCAGCGCCCGAACATCCACCCGCGCTTTGAGCCGGGCCGCGAGCAGCGCGGTGCCGCTGATCTTGCGTTGGACGAACAGGATGTCGATCGGCGGCACATGCCATGTCGCCTGATCGCCCGCCATTTCCATACCCTGATCGCGCAGGACGCCGACAAAGGCGCGGTCGCCGAAGTCGAACGGGCCGGGGCGGTTCAGTTCGCCGAGCACGATGCCGATCATCGTGTCGACCCGCTCCCGGTGTCGCACGACCGCTTGTTCGCCGAGGAAACCGGCGGCGACCGCCGCGGCGCGGACCGCATCCGGATCGCCGGCCAGTGCCGCACGCAATAAGCGTTCATACCCGCCCGACGTCGCCGCGCCGACCGGCCGCGCCGCACCGAAATCGAGCAGCACCAGGCGTCCGGTGTCGGGCTGGTAACGGTAATTCGCGAAATTGGGATCGGTCTGCATGACGCCGAATTCGAACAATTCGCGCAAAACGAGCGCGATCAGCGCGCGGACCGCCTCGTCCCGCACCGCTTGCGACGATTCGACCAGCGACTCGATCGGGCGACCTTCGACGAAGCTCATCGCCAGTACGCGCTCGGTCGTGAACTCCGGATCGAGCGTCGGCACCACATAATCCGGTGCCGCGGCAAGTAACCGACCGAACAGGGCCAGCTGTTCGCCTTCACGGACATAGTCGGCCTCTTCCGCAAGCTGCCGCTTCGCCTCGGCAAGCAAAGGCGCGATGTCGAGCGCGCGGGGCAGCAGGCCCGAAACGCGGAGCAACGTCGCGACATTGTCGACATCGGCACCGATGCTTTCGCGCACGCCCGGATATTGGACCTTGATCGCCAGCACGCGGCCGTCCCGCGTCGTCGCCCGGTGGACCTGGCCGATCGATGCCGCCGCGATCGGCGTGGCATCGAACCGCGCGAACCGCGTCCGCCAGTCCTTGCCCCATTGCTCGGCAAGGACCTGCTGGAGCTGCGCGGGCGGCATGTGGTGGGCCCGGTCGCGCAGCCGTGCCATGATCTCCGTCAGTTCGGGCGGCAGCACGTCGCCGGCGTCCATCGAGATCATCTGCCCGAGCTTCATCGCGGCACCACGAAGATGCGACAGGCGATCGGCGACCCGTCCGACATTGCCCGGCGTCAGCACCAGATCGCGCATCCGCGGCCGTTCGCCATCGGCCAGGCGGCGTGCGCCCTCCGCCAGCATTCCACCGGCGACGCCGCTCGCCAGCCGTCCGAACTGCCCGAGCCGCGACAGCCGCCCGCTCGGCACCGCGCGACCCTCCTTGCCGTTGCGAGCGTCCTCGTCGTTCCGATCGTCGGTCATTGCGCTACCATCCCATGCTGCCGGGCACGCCCTTGAATGGCCCGGCGAGATCGGCGGTGATCCAGCCCCCGTAAAACCCGCCCGGCTGCGGCACGACCGTCTCGCCGTCCACCGTACACCGGTCGAACGGGCCGGCGTAGAAGGCGACGTGGTCGCGCAGCGCGGCGAATGCGCGGGTCGGGTCGGGATAGCTCCAGCCGATCCGGGGCAGCGTGACGCCGTCGACGACCACGTCCCAATAGACCGCATGGCCCTTATATTCGCAGAAGGATCCCCCGCCTGCCGGGCGAAGGACGCCCGGGATTATGTCGTAGGGCGGAATGTAATAGGTCGGCGGATGACTGGTCTCCAGCGTCCGGATGCTCTCGCGCGTATCGGCGACAAACACGCCGCAATGCTCGATCGCGACACGCGCGTCGGTCGGTTCGGCGCGCGGCGGCCTTGGATAGGACCAGACGCTTTCCCGTCCGGGGTCGACCGGATCCGGTCGCGGTCTCATGTCGCTACTCGCCGGGCGATACGCTGCAGGAACGGCCGAATCGTAAGAAACCGTGCATAGAGCCATTCCAGCGAGGCAAGGACCGACGCGTTGCGCGCGGCAAGACCGATCGGACGGAGCAGCGGGATCGCACGCCACATCGCGGCGAACGCCGCCGCGCCATCGAGCATCACCCCGTCCTCGCACACGTGGAACCGTGCCAGTAGCTCGGTGCGGTCGATCGGGCAGGCCGATCCGTCGCCCGTCGACGCATCGACGAACCGAATCGCGCCGCGCCGGTCGAACCGGCGCATCAATGCGATCTCGCGTCGGCACAAGGGGCACGCGCCATCGTGCCAGACGGTCAGGTCGGTCATCCACCGGACATGGGGAATGGAAGACGGTTTCGCACCGGAGCCGGCGGCACGAATGGCGATTGCGTTAACCGGCGGCAACTTTGCCGGAATGGTCCGCAAAGCGTATCGGCGAACAAACGGCGTAGCGTCGACCGTCGATCAGTCGTCGCCCTTGGGTTCCGCCATCTTGCGATGCTGTTCCGCCAGTACCGAAGCGGGCATGACGTTGGCCAGCACGCCCTGCACCTTGGTCGACCAGCCCGAGAAGATGCTTGCCTTGCCCGCCATCAGCGCGTCCCAGCCGTCCTGCGCGACCAGTGCGGGGTCGCGCTTGGACTCGGACTGGCCGACTTCGGTATCCAGCATGTCGCCACGTTCGAAGAATTCGGTATCGACCGGGCCGGGCTTCAGCGTCGTCAGCGTGACGCCGTCCGAATCCTTGATCTCGTTGCGCAGCGCATCGGTAAAGAAATCGACGAACGATTTGGTCGCATTGTAGACCGCCTGGTACGATCCCGGGATGTAGCCCGCGATCGATCCGGTCACCAGAACCTTGCCGTCGTTGCGCGCGACCATCGGCGTCAGCACCTTCTGCAGCAGGTACAGCGTGCCGGTGATGTTGGTGTCGACGACCTTTCGCCAATCCGCGACATCCTGTTCGAGGAAGGCGTGGCCAAGTCCGCGACCGGCATTGGCTGCCAGCAGATCGACCTGGCGTCCGTTCGTCGCCGCCAGCAGCGCGTCTACCCCTTCGATCGTCGACAGGTCGGCCTCGACCGACTGCACTTGCGTCCCGAACTGTTCGAAGTCCTTCGCCGCCGCTTCGATCAGCGGTTCGTCGGCCACGACGAGGATATCGTATCCGTCCTTCGCGGCGATCGTCGCCAGTTCGAAGCCGATGCCGGTCGATGCGCCCGTGACGATCGCGAATTTGTTGGCCATGGTTCTTGTCCTGTCCGAGAGGGTGTGGATCAGCCGTTCAGGCCGGGCTTCAATACGACTTTCGTCACGACATTCTGGTCGTCGTGGAACATCTTGTAGCCCTTGGGCGCGTCCTCTAGGTCCATGCGGTGCGAGATCAGGAAGGTCGTGTCGATCTTCTCCTCCAGGATCGCGTTCAGCAGCGCGGGCATGTAATGCTGGACATGCGTCTGACCGGTCTTGAGCGTCAGGCCCTTTTCCATAAACGCGCCGAGCGGCCATTTGTCGACGAAGCCGCCATAGACGGCCGGCATCGAGACGCGCCCGCCTTTGCGGCAGGCGAGGATCGCCTGGCGATTGGCATGCGCCCGATCGGTGCCGAGAAACGTCGATTTCTTGATCTGGTCGAGCACATTGTCGACGAAGAAGCCATGCGCTTCCAGTCCGACGGAATCGATGACCGCATCGGGGCCGATCCCGCCGGTCATCAGCATCAGTGCCTCGTACACCGCGCTTTCCTCGAAGTTGATCGTCTCCGCGCCGAACGTCTTCGCCAATTCCAGCCGGTGCGGAAAATGGTCGATCGCGATGACGCGCTCGGCCCCCATCAGGAAGGCCGACTGCACGGCAAACAACCCGACCGGGCCACATCCCCAGACCGCGACGGTGTCGCCGGGTTCGATATCGGCGTTCTCCGCCGCCTGCCAGCCGGTCGGAAGTATGTCCGACAGGAACAGCACCTTCTCGTCGTCGATACCGTCCGGGATGACGATCGGTCCGACGTCGCTGAACGGGACGCGGACATATTCCGCCTGGCCGCCGGCATAGCCGCCGGTCATGTGGCTGTAGCCGAACAGCCCCGACATCGGCTGGCCGTACAGTTCCTGCGCGATATCCTGATTGTCGGCGGGCAGGCCGTTGTCGCACGCCGAATATTGGTGCTTGCCGCAATGGTAGCAACTGCCGCACGCGATGGTGAACGGCACGACGACGCGCTGGCCCTTCTTCAGCGTCGATTTGGCACCGGTTTCGACGACTTCGCCCATGAACTCGTGACCCAGCACATCGCCCGCCTGCATCGTCGGAATGTAGCCGTCGTACAGATGAAGGTCGGATCCGCAGATCGCGGTCGCCGTCACCTTGATGATGCAATCGCGCGGGTTCAGGATTTCCGGGTCGTCGACGGTGTCGACGCGGACGTCGTGGCGACCATGCCATGCCAGAGCGCGCATCAGGCTGCTTCCTTTTCGCGTTGCTTGCGGGTGAAGGCCCCGGTCGCGATCTCGCCGGTTTCCATCAGCTGCTTGAACCGGCGCAGGTCGCGGCGGGCCTGGATCGCAGGTTCGCGCTGGAACATCTTGGCGATCACCTTGCCGACGACGCCGCCGGGAGGATCGTAGCGGATCGTCGCCGTGACGACGGTGCCGCGCGCGCCGGCATCCCGGAATTCGACCCGGCCGCCGTTCGCGACATCGGCCCCGGGGTCCGACGTCCAGTCGATGAAACGGTTTTCGGCCTCATCGGTGACCGTCGCATCCCATTCGACCGTCCGCCCCGCCGGGGCCTTCACGACCCAGTGCGAATGCGTGGCATCGCGCACATCGATACGATCGACATTCTTCATAAAGGTCGCGAGATTGGCGAAATCGCGAAAGAATGCAAACACTTCGCCGACCGGCCGATTGATCGTTACCGCCGCCGCGGTCATCGCCGAGCCTTCTCCTGCGGGACCATCGGCGGCCGCAATGGCGTCGCCCTTTTTCCATGTCGTCACGGGCGCGTCGTCGATATGGTCTGCTATGTCGTTCGACATAAACTGTCCTTCGATGAATTATGAATAGTCGTGGCCTGTCCCCGCACCACGCGCAGACCGGGTTTCGACTGAAGTTAAAGACATGAAAAGCTTGGTAGATATGTAAGCGGTCAACCATGAATGACCGACATTGTTCCGCTCCTTGCGCCACGAAATCGACTGCGATCGTGCTTGCTCCGCACGACGCTTTGGTCGAAACGGCCTATGCTGGGAATCAGCAGCCACTTAAGGGGATGCATATGCAAAAATCGTTCATTTTCGTCGCGGGCGTTTGCTTGCTGTCGCTCACCGCATGCGACCACAAGACCGCCGGGGCGGATAACGTGATCTCGTCGGCCGACAATACCGCCGATATGATGCAGGCGAACGCCACCGCGATCCGCGACACCGCGGACAGCGTCGGCGGCAATGCCGAAGTCGCCATGGACAACCGCGCCAACGCGCTGGACAACGGGGCAGACGCCGTACGCGGTGCTGCCGCGAACAAGGCCGACGCACTGGATGCGACGGTCAAGGGCAAGTAATCCCGCTGCATCCATCGCCGGGATGCCTTCGCATCTCCGGCGGTGGTCGTCGTCGGTCAGGCCATCATCGGCAGCCCGGCCATGTGCTTTTCCAGCGTGACCGGATAATCGCGCACCCGCACGCCGGTGGCGTTGTAGACCGCGTTGGCGATCGCCGCACCCACCCCGCACAGGCCGAGTTCACCGACGCCCTTCGCCTTCATCGGCGACGACAGCGGATCGACCTCGTCGAGAAACACGACCTCCTGGTGCGGAATGTCGGCATGCACCGGCACTTCGTAGGTCGCGAGATCGTGATTGACGAAGAAGCCGAAGCGCGTGTCGACCGCGAGCTCTTCCATCAGCGCCGCGCCGACTCCCATCGTCATCGCGCCGATAACCTGGCTGCGCGCGGATTTCGGGTTGAGGATCCGTCCCGCGGCGCACACCGCCAGCATCCGGCGGACGCGCGTTTCACCGGTATAGCCGTTGACCGCCACCTCGACGAAATGCCCGGCAAAGGTCGATTGCTGATAGTCCTTGTCCAGCGTGCCGTATTCGATCCGGTCCTCCGCGACCAGCGGGCCGGTCTTCGCGGCATCCGCCAATTGCGCGCTGCGTCCGCCCGCCCGAACCCGACCGTCGGCAAAAGCCACGTCGGCTGCGTCGAAGCCGAGGCGCTGCGCCACCTGCTCGCGCAGCTTGACGCAGGCAGCGTATACCCCCGACGTCGAGTTGTTCGCGCCCCATTGGCCACCCGACCCCGACGATGCCGGGAAGTCGGAGTCGCCGAGCTTCACGACGACCCTCTCGATCGGCACGCCCATCATCTCGGCGGCGGTCTGCGCGATGATCGTGTAGGTGCCGGTGCCGATATCGGTCATGTCGGTCTCGACGGTAACGATCCCGCCCGAGTCGAGGCGGACCCGCGCGGCGGACTTCGTCAGGATGCTGTTGCGAAAGCCCACAGCGACACCCATCCCGACCAGCCACGTGCCCTCGCGAACCTGCGCTGGCTTCGGGTTACGCTTGCGCCATCCGAACCGGTCCGCACCCAGCTTCAGGCACTCGACCAGCTGGCGCTGCGAGAATTTGCGGGTCGGCTTTTCGGGATCGACCTGCGTGTCGTTCGCGATGCGCAGCGCAACCGGGTCCATCCCGAGCTTCTCGGCCAATTCGTCCATCGCGATCTCAAGCGCCATGAGGCCCGGGGCTTCGCCGGGCGCGCGCATCGCATTCGCTTCGGGCAGGTCCATGACCGCGAGGCGGGTGGCGATCATGCGGTTAGCGCCCGCATACAGTAATTTGGTCTGCGACGTCGCGGTCTCTGGACCGCCGCCGGGCAGGTTGCCGCTCGTGCCTTCATGCGCGATCGCGGTCAGCGTGCCGTCGCGGGTCGCGCCAAGTCGGATGCGCTGGATGGTCGCCGACCGGTGGGTCGCGTTGTTCGCCATCATCGGCCGCGTCATCGCGACCTTGACCGGACGCCCCGCCGCCTTCGCCCCGAGCGCGGCGAGCGCGATGTCGGCCCGGACGAAGAGCTTCCCGCCGAAACCACCACCGATATAGGGCGAATCGATCCGGACGTTTTCGGGCGATAGGCCAAGCGTCTTGGCGAGATCGCCCTTCGCCCAAGCGATCATCTGGTTGGACGTCCACACCGTCAGTCTGTCGCCGTTCCAGGACGCGATACTGGCGAACGGTTCCATCATCGCATGAGTCTCGTCGGGGGTCGTATAGGTCCGGTCGATCGTCACCGGTGCCGCGGCGAAGGCCGTCTCGAAATCCCCGACCCGGTCGATCTTGGGGGCAGCGCTGCCTTCGCCGCTACCGGCACCGTGCAGCGGCGCGGTCGGGGCCAGCGCGGCCAGATCATACCGGCCCTTCGCGCGAACATAATCCACGCGGATCGCGGCGGCGGCGGCGCGCGCCTGCTCGAACGTATCGGCCACGACCAGCGCCACCGCTTGATGGTAATGCGCGATCTCCGAGCCGCCGAACAAATGCGCGGTGTTGGCCCGCCCCAATGGCAGCTTGGGCATGTCGAGCGTCGATACGATCGCCAGTACGCCGGGCATCGCCTTCGCGTGCGCCAGGTCCATGCTCGCGATACTGCCCTTGGCGATAGCGGAACCGAGGATGAAGCCGTACGCCTGGTTGGGTGCGACGTCGTGGCGTTCATAGGCGTAGGGCGCGGTGCCGGTCGTCTTGAACTTGCCGTCGATGCGGTCGTGCGGCTGGCCGACGACCTTCAGCTGATCGATCGGATTGCGGCCGGCGGGGGTGTCGAACTTCATGGGATCAGGCCTTTGCGTCGGCCAAGGCGGCGGCGAGCGTACGCTCGACCAGCGGCACCTTGAATGCATTGTCGTGGGTCGGTCGCGCGCCGGCCAGCAACGGCGCGGCGACGGCGCGCGCGCCCTGCGGCAGATGCGCCTCCGCAGCTTCCATCCGCCAGGGCCTGGGGGCGATCCCGCCGACCGCGACGCGCCCGGTGCCGTCCTTCCGGACGATAGCCGCGACCGAGACGAGCGCGAAGGCGTAGGACGCACGGTCGCGGACCTTGCGATAGACATGGGTGCCCCCGATCGGGCGGGGTAGGGTAACCGCTGTTATCAGTTCGCCCGGCACCAAAGCGGTTTCGATATGCGGCGTGTCGCCCGGCAGCCGGTGGAAATCCGCGATCGGGATCGCGCGCGTACCCCCGGCGGGATCGACGGTTTCGACCACCGCATCCAGCACGCGCATCGCGACCGCCATGTCGCCGGGATAGGTCGCGATGCAGGCATCGCTCGTGCCGATCACCGCCAACTGCCGGCTATACCCGCCGATCGCCGCGCAACCGGAACCGGGCGTCCGCTTGTTGCACGGTTGGTTGGTATCGTAGAAATACGGGCAGCGCGTCCGCTGGAGCAGATTGCCCGCGGTCGTCGCCTTGTTGCGCAATTGCCCGGACGCGCCGGCGACGATCGCCCGCGTCAGGACGCCGTAATCGCGACGGACGCGGTCGTCCGATGCGAGCGCGGTGTTGCGGACCAGTGCGCCGATCCGCAGGCCACCGTCCGGGATCGGTTCGATCCGGTCGAGCTTCAGGTCCTGCACGTCGACCAGATGCGACGGCGTCTCGATCTGCAGCTTCATCAGATCGAGCAGATTGGTCCCGCCCGCGATGAACTTCGTGCCCGGTTGCGCGGCGGCGGTCGCGGCCTCCGCGGGGGTCTTCGCGCGGCTGTACGTAAACGGCTTCATGCGTCGTGCTCCGCCACTTCGGCCATCGCTTCGGCGATGTTCGAATAGGCACCGCATCGGCAGATATTGCCGCTCATCCGTTCGCGCATCTCGATGTTGGTGGCGCGGGGACGATCGGTCAGGCTGGCGCTGACATGGCTCGGGATACCGGCCTTGATCTCCGCGAGCACGGCGACCGCGGAACAGATCTGGCCGGGCGTGCAATAGCCGCACTGATAGCCGTCATGCTTCACGAACGCCGCCTGCATCGGATGCAGCCTGTCGGGGGTGCCGAGCCCCTCGATCGTGGTGACCGTGTCGCCGTCGTGCATGACCGCGAGGGTGAGGCAGGCATTGATCCGCTGCCCATCGACGATCACCGTGCAGGCCCCGCACTGGCCATGGTCGCAGCCCTTCTTGGTGCCGGTCAGCTGAAGATGTTCGCGCAGCGCGTCGAGCAGGGTCGTGCGCGTGTCGAGGTCGAGCGTCCGGTGCTTGCCGTTGACCTCCAGCGCGACCCGCATCGTGGCCGGGGCGTGCTTCGCCGCCGCCTGCGCCTCGACCGTCGGCACCGCGCTCAGCGCGACGGTCGCCGCTCCGCCGGCCAGGATATTGCGGCGGGAAAGTTCGACCTCGCCAAGGATGGACATCGGGTTTCCTTCACTGTGCGACGACGCCGGTCGATCGATGGCGTCGATATCGGCACGGACCGTCCGTTTCGGACGGTCGTTCATTACCGTACATAACTCGCGAACGGAAAAGGATATTCATGCGAAGGCGCGCATGGACCGATATTTATTCGTTTATTCGGGGCTACAGTATATCCCACGGAATATAGCGATCGCCTTCAGTGCGGCATACTCGGCATCTCGGCTCGAACCGCGGAAAGACGGCCGTGAGCGCGCCAAGGATTACCGCAACGCGCGCAGATGCTTTCCGCCGTAGCGTTGCCCGATATAGCTCGTCAGCCGCTGCATGACGCCGGAGGCGCTGTGCGCGGCCTCGGAACAGCAGGGCAGGGGGATCTGACTTTGGCCGGTCGCGCGGCGTTCGACCTTCTGGCAGAGTTCTTCCATGTCGGCGCGGCTGAGGAGGTTCTTCTCCCGCAACAGGCACAACAGGCTTTGCAGGATGATGAGGCTTTCACTGCCCGGATCGCTCTCGGGCTGACTGCCAGCGCGGGGGCCGCTTTGCGGCGGCACGATCGATGCCATCGGACTCTCCTCGTCGTTTTCGACACGCTACGCCGATTCGCGGCGCTGGCAAGCCGTTCCGACAAGGCTCAGTTCAACCCGCCGCCGAGCGCGCGATAAAGCTCGACCAGATTGCCGCCGCGATTGAACCGTGTGGTGACCAGCTGCTGCCGCGCGGCATAGGCGGTCCGCTGCGCATCCAGCGTGGTCAGGAACGAGTCGACCCCGGCGCGGTAGCGGGCGTCGGACAGGTTGGCGGCGATGTTCGCGGCATTGACCCGCGCGGACTGCGCGGCGATCTGCTCGTCGATCGTACCGCGTTGCGCCAATGCGTCGGCGACCTCCCGGAATGCGGTCTGCACGGTCCGTTGATAGGTTGCGACGGCGACCTTTTGCGACGCGCGCGCATAGTCCAGATTGCCCTTGTTGCGTCCGCCGTCGAACAACGGCAGGGTGATCGTCGGCGCGCCGGTATAGGTGCCTGATCCACCGGCGAACAATCCGCCGAGCGCGGTGCTGAGCGTACCGAGCGTGGCGGTCAGCGAGATGGTCGGAAAGAACGCAGCGCGGGCCGCGCCGATATTCGCGTTCTGCGCGATCAATTGATGCTCGGCCTGCAACACGTCGGGTCGCCGCAATAGCACGGTCGAGGATAGATCGGTCGGCAGCACCTCGATCCCGGCGCGCGCATCGCCGAGCGCGTCCGGCAGCATCGATGTCGGCACCGGCGCGCCGACCAGCAGGTCGAGCGCGTTGCGGTCCTGCGCGATCCGCGTCCGAAGCACCGCGATGTCGTTGCGCGCAGCCTGATAGTTCGTCTCCGCCTGGCGCGATTCGAGTTCGGACGCGGTGCCGATGCGGAACTGCGCGCTCGTCAGGTCGAACGTCTGCTTGAAGGTCCCCAGCGTCTGCTGCGACAGCGCGAGCTGGTCCTCGTCCGACGCGACGGTCAGCCATGCTGTCGCGATCTCGGCGATCAGGCTGATGCGGGCGGTTCGCTGCGCCTCCTCGCTTGCGAAATACTGCTCCAGCGCGGCTTTGCCGAGGTTGCGGACCCGGCCGAATAGATCGAGTTCGAACGACGAGAAGCCGACATTCGCGGCGAAATACTTCACATTGGTCGATCCACCGCCGACCGACGTCCCGACCGCATTGGTCCCGGTCGCGCTCGTTCCCGTTGCGCCCGTTCCCGTTGCGCCCGTTCCCGTTGCGGCTGTTCCGGTCGCACCTGTCGTCGTTCCCGCACTGGCCGAGCCGCCCGTCGTCGCGCCCGAGGCACCCAGCGCGTTGTTGGTATAGGTGGCCGATCCCGAAACGGCGGTCGTGGGCACCAGATCGGCGCGCTGGACACGGTATTGCGCGCGCGCCTGCAGGATATTGGCGGCGGCGATCTGCAAGTCGCGGTTGTTGTCAAGGCCGAGCTGGATCACCTGGCGTAACCGGTCGTCGACGAAGAAATCCCGCCAGCCGACCTTCGTGACGTCGCGTGCGTCGGTCGCTGCGGCGGGGTAGACCCCGCCCTGTGGCAGCGCAGGCGGCACCGCGCTTTCCGGCCGGACATAATGCGGTGCGAGGTTGCAGCCGGCGAGCGCGGTACTGGCCGCAAGCATGGCGATGAGCGGGAAACGGGCTGACGACGAAGGGTCTGGCACGGCCATCAGGCTCCCTGCGGCGCGGGGCGTGCGCCATCGGTATCGGGGGTGTCGCGGTGAACCCGCTCCTCGTCGCCGTGGCGACCGAACAGGCGGAGCACGACGACGAAGAACATCGGCACGAAGAAGATCGCCAGGATCGTCGCGGACAACATGCCGCCGACTACCGCGCGTCCGATCGCGTTCTGGCCGCCGGCCCCGGCACCGGTCGAGATCGCGAGCGGGAACACGCCCAGGATGAACGCGAACGACGTCATCAGGATCGGCCGCAACCGGAGCTTGGCCGCCGCGATCGCCGCGTCGAACGCGTTCATGCCGTCGCGCATCCGCTCCTCGGCGAACTCGACGATCAGGATCGCGTTCTTCGCCGACACGCCGATCGTCGTGATGAGGCCCACCTGGAGGTAGATGTCGTCGTTCAGCCCGGTGACCGTCGCCGCCAGCAGCGCGCCGATGATACCAAGCGGCACGACGAGCATGACCGAGATCGGCACCGACCAGCTTTCGTACAGCGCGGCAAGGCACAGGAACACGATCAGCAGCGACAGCCCGTAGAGCGCGGGGGCCTGCCCGCCGGACAGCCGTTCCTCATAGCTGAGACCGGTCCATTCCAGCCGGGTACCCGGCGGCAGCTTGGCGTGCATCGCCTCGATCGCCTTCATCGCCGCGCCGGACGAGACGCCGGGTGCGGGCTGGCCGAGGATCTCCATCGCCGGCAGCCCGTTATAGCGCGTCAGCTGCACCGGTGCCTGTACCCAGGACTGGCCGGAAAAGGCGGTGAACGGTGCCATCGTGCCGGTCGCGCCGCGAACGTAGAAATCGCCGATGCTCTCGGGAGCCTGCCGGTATTGCTCGTCCGCCTGGAGGTACACGCGCTTGACGCGGCCGCGATCGATGAAGTCGTTGATGTACGATCCGCCCCATGCGGTCGAGATCGTGTCGTTGATCGTCGCCAGGTCGAGCCCGAGCGCGCGGGCCTTGTCGTGGTCGATGTTGACCTTCAGCTGCGGCGCGTCGTCGAGCGCATTGGGCCGGACGCCCACCATCGACGTGTCCTGCGACGCCATGCCGAGCAGCATGTTGCGCGCCGCCAGCAGCTTGGCATGACCGATCCCGGCCTCGTCGACCAGCTGCAGATCGAAGCCGGTCGCGTTGCCCAGTTCCTGCACCGCGGGCGGCACCACCGCGAAGATCATCGCGTCCTTGAACTGCGAGAACGGCCCCATTGCGCGCGCCGCGATGGCGGGAGCCTTGTTCGCGCTGCCGCCGCGGTCTTCCCATCCCTGGAGCGGAATGAACGCGATACCGCTGTTCTGGCCCGTCCCGGCGAAGCTGAACCCGTTGACGGTGAAGACGCCCTGGATGTTCTTGCCCTCGGTATTGAGGAAATGATCCTGGATCGCGTCGAGCGCCTTCTCGGTGCGCGCACTGGTCGAGCCGGACGGCCCCTGGACGAGCGCGATCATGATTCCCTGGTCTTCCTCGGGCAGAAAGCCGGTCGGCAGGCGAACGAAGAGGATAGCCATGCCGACGACGATCAGCGCATAGACGACGAGCGAGCGCTTCCAGCTGCGCGCTGTGCCTTTCACCGCGCCCTCGTATTTCACCTGGCCGCGGTCGAACTTTTCGTTGAACCAGCGGAAGAAACGGGCGAGCAGACCATGGCTCTCGGCCTTGTCCGGATCGTGCGGTTTCAGGATCGTCGCGCAGAGTGCCGGCGTCAGGATCAGCGCGACCGACACCGACAGGACCATCGCAGACACGATCGTGATCGAGAACTGGCGATAGATGACCCCCGTCGATCCGCCGAAGAACGCCATCGGCAGGAACACGGCCGACAGGACGAGCGCGATGCCGACGAGCGCGCCGGTGATCTCGTCCATCGATTTGCGCGCCGCGTCCTTGGGGCTCAGATGTTCGGTCTGGATCAGCCGTTCGACATTCTCGACGACCACGATCGCGTCGTCGACCAGCAGACCGATCGCCAGCACCATGCCGAACAGCGTCAGCGTATTGATCGAATAGCCGGCGATCGCGAGCACGCCGAACGTGCCGAGCAGCACCACCGGCACCGCGATCGTCGGAATGAGCGTCGCGCGGAAGTTCTGCAGGAACAGGAACATGACCAGGAAGACGAGGACCACCGCCTCGACCAGCGTCTCGATGACCTGTCTGATCGACAGGCGGACGAACGGCGATGTGTCGTAGGGGAATATGACCTTCACGTCGGGCGGGAACTGCTTGGCGATCTCGTTGACGCGCGCCTTCACCGCGGTGACGGTGTCGAGCGCGTTGGCACCCGGTGCCAGCTTGATACCGATGCCCGACGCGGGCCGGCCGTTCCATTTGGCGGAGAAACCGTAATTTTCCGCGCCGATCTCGACCCGCGCGACGTCGCCCAGCCGGACGATCGACCCGTCGGTATTGGTTTTCAGGCTGATCGCGGCGAACTGCGCCGGCGTCGTCAGGCGCGACTCCACCGATACCGTCGCGTTCAGCATCTGCTCCTTAGGCGCGGGCTGCGCGCCGATCTGGCCAGCGGACACCTGCGCGTTCTGCGCGATCACCGCGGCGCGGATATCCACCATCGTCAGCGCGAAATTGTTGAGCTTCAACGGATCGACCCAGATCCGCATCGCGTATTGCGATCCGAACACCTGCGTATCGCCGACGCCGTTCACGCGGGCGAGCGGGTCCTGCAGCTTGGAGACGATATAGTCCGACAGGTCGTCCGCATTGTGCTTGCCGTTTTCCGAATACAGCCCGACGAACAGCAGGAAATTCTGCGTTGCCTTGGCGACCAGGATGCCCTGTTGCTGGACCTCCTGCGGCAACAGTGGCGTCGCCGCCTGCAGCTTGTTCTGGACCTGCACCTGCGCGATGTCGGGGTCGGTGCCCTGTTCGAACGTCAGCGTGATGGTGACGGTGCCGGCGGACGACGACGAAGACGAGAAGTAGCGAAGGTGGTCGATCCCCTTCATCTGCTGCTCGATGATCTGCGTCGTCGTGTTTTCCAGCGTCTGTGCGTCGGCACCCGGATAGGTCGCGGTGATCGACACCGCAGGCGGCGCGATGGCGGGGAATTGTGCAATCGGCAGCGACCGGATCGCCAGCACGCCCGCCATCATCAGGATGATCGCGATCACCCAGGCGAAGATCGGGCGATCGATGAAATAGCGCGCCATGACGGATTACTGGCCTTGTACCGGAGGCCGTGTCGGGGCCGGCCTGGCGTTCGGGTTCCAGGGGGCGGGCGTGACCGGCATGCCCGGGCGCAACATACCGCCGCCCTCGACGATGACATGGTCGCCCGGCCTCACGCCCGCGGTGACCAGCCAGTTCTCGCCGACCGTTCGCGTCGTCTGGAGCGTACGCGGTTCGACCTTGTTGCCCTTGCCGACGACCATGACGGTCGCGTTCCCGCGCTCGTCGCGGCCGACGGCACGCTGCGGCACCAGCATCGCCTGCGCCTGGGTCCCCTCCACCAGCTGCGCGCGGACATACATGCCGGGCAATAGCAGCCCATCGGGATTGGGGAACAACGCGCGGATGACCTGCGATCCGGTCGTCGGATCGACCGTCACGTCCGCGAAGCGAAGCGCCCCCTCGGGACCGTAGCGCGTGCCGTCCTCCAGCAGCAGCTTCACGCGAGCGTTACCGTCGCGCGCGACTTGCCCGGACAGGATCTGCTGGCGCAGTTTCAGCAAGTCCGAACTCGACTGGGTGATGTCGACATAGATCGGGTCGAGCCGCTGGATCGTAGCGAGCGGATCGGCCTGCGATGCGGTGACCAGCGCACCGGTCGTATAGACCGAACGTCCGATCCGCCCGGTGATCGGCGCGCGGATGGTCGTCCGCGCGAGGTCGATCTGCGCGGTCTTCAGCGCCGCCTGCTGCGCCGCGACGTCCGCCTGCGCCTGCGCGGCGGTGGTCTGCGCATTCTCGTAATCCTGTTTCGAGATCGCGTTGATCTTGACCAGTTCGCCGTAGCGGCGGGACAGCGCCGCGCTCGACGCGATCGCGGCACGTGCCTTCGCCAGCGCGGCGCGGGCGTTGGCGACCTGTGCTTCATAAGGCTGCGAGTCGATCCGGTAGAGCGCCTGCCCCTTGTCGACGACATCGCCTTCGGTAAACAGTCGCGCCTCGACAAGGCCGTTCACCTGCGGACGGACCTGCGACGTCTCGTAGGCGGAGGTGCGGCCCGGAAGCTCATTGGTAAGGGTCACCGATTGTTCATTTACCGTGATATATCCGACACTTGGCGGCGGGGGCGGTGGCGGTGCCGCGGGCTTCCCGCAGGCGGCGAGCGCCAACGCCATCGCAGGGGCGGTGTGACGAAGAAATGCCATGCTTAGCTCTGCCGGATAGGTTATGTGAGTGAACGATCACTCACAATGCTGCTACTGCGAACGGGATCGCCGGGTCAAGCGGAATACGGACGGGTAAGGGATGGACGAGACAAACCTGTGTTGCGGAATGATGCGAGACCGTGCGGGGCTGCGTCGTCAGCGGATCATCGACGCCGCGCGTACCCTGTTCGTTTGCAACGGTTTCCACGCGACCGGCGTGGCGCAGATCGCCAAGGCCTCGGGCGTGGCGGTCGGGCAGATCTACCGCGATTTCGCGGCGAAGGAAGACATCGTCGCAGCGATCGTCGAGGGCGATTGCGCGCGTTTGCTCGAACGTGACTCGTTGCAACGGGCGATTCAGGCGAGTGATACGGACTCGGTCTGGCATTGGATCGGGCAGTTCGTCCGGCCGACGACCGGACGCGAAGCCGTCGTGATGCTGGCGGAGATCACCGCCGAGTCGACGCGCAACGAGCGGATCGCGGCGATCTTCGCACGCACCCGCGCCGACGTCTGGGTGAATATACTGGCTGCGCTCGCGCTGTTGATGCCGGGCGACCGGGCCGCTGGACGCCGCGAATTGCTGGCCGAATTGGCGTTGACGCAATCGCTGGGATTGAGACAGCAATTGCTGCTGCAGCCCGACATGGACGTCGAGCGGCTGGCCGATGCGATCATCGCCGTCATCATGCGCGAGGTCGAAGCCGTCAACGCGGTAACCGCCGCGGGCTCCGACACGGGCATTGGCGGCGAGACACGCGCGCCGAACGGATAGACGGTTCGTCCTTACGCCATCTTCAAGATGGCGTGCCGCCGATCGCACGGACCGTATCGACCGCGACCTGCAGCCGCGCGCTCTCGATCGCCAGCAGCGCCCGTTGGGCATCGAGCGCCGCGGTTTGCGCGGTGACGACCTCGAGATAATCCGCCGCGCCGTCGCGGTACCGGATGAGCGCCAGGTCGCGGGTCTTTTCCGCGGCGCGGGTCGCATCCGCCTGGTCGCGCTCCTGCTGCACCAGGCTTTGGCCGCGCGCGAGATCGTCCTCCACCTCGCGAAAGGCGGCGAGCACGGTAGCGCGATAGGAGGATGCCGCCTCGTCATATTGCGCGCGACTGATCCGGACCCGCGCCCGTCGCGCGCCGCCGTCGAACACCGATAGCGCCGCGGACAGGGGACCGAGCGCCCAGAAGCCGTTCGACGCGCCGAGGAGCGCGCCGCTGCCCGCCTCGAACCCGCCCGCCGCGCCCAGGGTCAGCGACGGATATTGCGCCGCCCGCGCGACGCCGATCCGCAGATTGGCGGCGGCGACGCGGCGCTCGGCAGCGGCGATGTCGGGGCGACGCTGCAGCAATGTCGAGGGCAGGCCCGCCGGGATCGCCGGTGGATTGCGTTGCCCATCGACGACGGCCAACGAAAAGGACGATGGCGTTTCGCCGACCAGCGCTGCGATGGCGTGCTCGAACGAAGCGCGGTCGGCGGCGACCGCCGACAATTCGGCCCGCGCGCTCGACAGCAGCGATTCGGCGCGGCTGACGTCGATCCCCGAAGCGATGCCGCCGTTATGGCGGGTGGCGGTCAGGTCATAGGCCCGCTGGAACGCGGCGACCGTCTGTCGCAGCAGCACCGTCCGCGCATCCAGTCCCCGCATCTGGAAATAATCGTCCGCCAGCGTCGCTTGAAGCCCGAGCCGTATCCCGGCGACGTCGCGGTCGCTCGCCTGCGCCGAAGCGGCGGCGGCGCGTGCGGTATCGCGGACGCGGCCGAACAAGTCGATCTCGTACGCCAGCGAAGGGCCGATGCGCAGATCGGTATAGGTCGCTGCGGTTCCCGGCGATAGCGGCCGATCCGCCGATACGCGCGCTCGCTCGCCCGAAGCACCGACGTCGACGCTGGGATAATAGCCGGCGCGTGCCTCCCCCAATACCGCGCGCGCTTCGTCATACCGCGCGACCGCGCTTGCAAGGTCCGGATTGCCCGCCTCGATCCGGCTTTCCAGCCCGCTCAGCACCGGATCGCCGAACGCCTGCCACCAGGGTCCGGACGGGGGCAGATCCGTCGTCGCGACCGCCCATACCCCGCCTTCCTTATACGCCGGCGCGGTCGGGGTCGGCGGGACGTGATAGGCGGGCGCGAGCGAACAGCCGGCCAGGCCGGCGGCGGCAGCCAGCCCGATCAGGCGATCAATGCGCCGCACGACCTGCTCCACGGCCTGCCGCAAGGGCCGCGATCCGCACCGGATCGCCGGTCTGCAGCGAGTCCGGGGGGTTGTCGATCACTTGGTCCGCGGTGGTCAGACCTGCGCTGATCTCGACGGTATCGCCGTCGTCACGGCCGATCGTGACGGTCTTCATGACGGCCTTGTCCCCCGCGCCGACCGTTGCGACGCGCGTCCCCTCGGTACCGACGACCAGCGCGCTGGCGGGCAGGCGGACACCGGCGCTGGTATCACCGCCCAGCGGGAACTTCACTTGTGCATAGGCACCCGGCTTCAGCGCGTGATCGCCGTTCGCGCGTTGCAGTTCGATCAATACCGTGCCCGATTGCGGATCGACCGCACCCGCAGTGCGAGTCAGAGTCGCGTCGAATTCGCGCCCGGGAAACTCGGGTACGGCAACCGACGCATGCATGCCCTGACGGATCTGCCCCGAATAGGATTGCGGCACGCGGACATAGATGCGGATGCGGTCGAGGTCGGACACGGTGAAGAGCGGCATCGACGCCGCAGCGGACCCCGCGGTCACCAGTTGCCCGATCTGGGTCGATCGGCTGGTGACGACCCCGCCGAAGGGCGCGGCGAGCTTGGTGAAGCCCTGCAGCGCGCCCAGCCGGCGGACATTGGCGGCGGCGGCGTTGGCGATCGCGGTCTTGGCGGCGAGATCGCCGATCTTCTCGTCGGTTTCCTGCTTCGACACCGCATCCTTCGCCAGCAGGTCGCGCCAGCGAGTCGCGGTGGAGGCGGCGAGCGAACGATTGGCACGTGCGGTCTGCAGGTCCGCCTGCGCGGCCTCGACCTGCTGGTCGACCTCTGGCGCATCGAGGATCGCGAGCGTCTGCCCGGCACGGACGGTGTCGCCGATATCGACGAACCAGCGGCGGACATAGCCGTTGGTCCGCGCGTAGATCGGCGCGCTGTTATACGCCTGGACCGCGCCGGGCAGCGTCAGCGCGTCGCCCTGACCCGCGGCCTTCGCGTGGATCACCGACACGATCGGGATCGATTGCGCGGTCGTCCAGGTCGCCAGATCGCTGTGCGACCGCGATCGCGATCCGATGCCGATCGCTACCAGCACGACCGCGACGATCGCCGCGACGATGCCGATCCTGGCCAGCCGGCCGCGCCGCTGGACGGGTTCCGGTTCAAGCATGCGCTTCTTCCAATCTCTGCGCGCGCCCGACGCGTTTCTCGGCATCGCGCGCATGGACGCGACTGAAGATCACGGGCACGAACAGCAAGGTCGCGACGGTGGCGGCCAGCAGCCCGCCGATCACCGCGCGGCCCAGCGGCGCGTTCTGTTCGCCGCCCTCGCCAAAGCCCATCGCCATCGGCAGCATCCCGATCACCATCGCCAGCGCGGTCATCAGCACGGGGCGGAAGCGTGTAACCCCTGCCTCCAGCGCCGCCTTCGTCGAATCGCCGAGCTCCGCCAGCCGCTCGCGCGCAAAGCTGACGACCAGGATCGAGTTCGCGGTCGCGACGCCCATACACATGATCGCACCGGTCAGCGCGGGTACGGACAGCGTGGTGCCGGTCAGGAACAGCATCCACACGATCCCGGCGATCGCGCCCGGCAGCGCGGTTATGATGACGAACGGATCGAGCCAGCTCTGGAAATTCACCACGATGAGCAGATAGATCAGCACGATCGCGCCGATCAGCCCGAAGAACAGCCCCGAAAACGCGCCGTTCATCGTCGCATATTGCCCGCGCAGCACGACGCTGCTGCCCCTGGGCGCGGTCGCCTTCAGGTCGGACAGCACCGTCTTGATGTCGCTCGCGACCGCGCCCAGATCGCGGTCGTTGGGGGTCGCGTAGATGTCGATCGCGCCCTGGATGTTATAGTGCGAGACGACCGCGGGCGAACTGCCGCGCACGATGGATCCGACCCCGCCCAGGACCTGCGACGATCCGCCCGCCAGCGATCCGGTGACGGGGATGTTGGCCAGATCGTTGATCGAACCGACGCGGTATTCCGGGGTCTGCGCGACGACCGAATAGGATACGCCGTTCTCCGGGTTCAGGTAGAATACGGGGGCGGTCTGCTGCGTGCCCGCGAGCGAGGAGGCGACGCTGTTGGTCACGTCACGCTCGGTCAGGCCCAGTTGCCCGATCCTGCTGCGATCGACATCGACACGCAGTTCGGGGTAGCGCGCGGATTGCTCGATCCGGGCGTCGGCGACCCCCGGGATCGTGCCGATCCGACGCAGGATCCGGCGCGCATAGTCGTAATTCTCGGCCGCATTCTTGCCGCTTACCTGGATATCGATCGGTGCCGGCGCGCCGAAATTCAGGATCTGGCTGGTGATGTCGGCGGGCAGGAAGGCGAAGCTCGCCCCGGGGAAGGCGCGCGGCAGCTGTTCGCGCATCCGGCGCACATAGTCCGCGGTGGGGGCGTGATCCTTCGACAGCTGAATCAGGATATCGCCGTCCTGCGGGCCGATCGTCCCGGAGTTGTTATAGGTGACGTTTATCGAACTGACCGGCAGGCCGATATTGTCGACGACCGAAACCAGCTGGCCGGCGGGAATGATCTGACGGATACGCGCCGCGATCCGATCGAATTGCGCGGAGGTGTCTTCGATCCGGCTGCCGACGGGCGCGCGGACATGCATCGTGATCTGGCCGGCATCGACGCTGGGGAAGAAATTCTGCCCCAGGAACGGCACCAGGAGGAACGACAAGGCGACGACGCCGAGAAACCCGAGCAGGAACGGCCGTCCGCTCGCCAGCGCGCGCTCCAGCAATCGCCCGTACCCTGCGCGCACCCGCTCGAACCGCACCTCGAACCCGCGCTGGAACCGGATCAGCGGGTTGCGCGACCCCGGCTCGCCCGCGGCATGCTGGTCGCCTTCATGCAGCCGCATCAGGTACATCGCCATCGTCGGCACCAGCGTGCGCGACAGGATGAACGACGCGATCATCGAGAATACCACCGACATCGCCAGCGGCACGAACAGGAAGCCCGCGACCCCCGGAAGGAAGAACATGGGGATGAAAACGATACAGATGCACAGCATCGAAACGAAGGCAGGCGTTGCGATCTGCGCCGCGCCGTCCAGGATCGCGCGAAGCACCGGTTTGCCCTGTTCGAGGTGATAGGTGATGCTCTCGATCGTCACCGTCGCATCGTCGACCAGGATACCGACCGCGAGGCTGAGGCCCCCCAGCGTCATGATGTTCAGCGTCTGCCCGGTCGCCGCCAGCGCGATGATCGCGGACAGGATCGACAGCGGGATCGAGACCGCGACGATGACGGTCGACCGCCAGGAACCGAGGAACATTAGGATCATGATGCTGGTCAGCACCGCCGCGATCGCACCTTCCTTGACGACCCCCGACACCGCCGCCTTCACGAACAGCGACTGATCGCCGATCGCCACGATCTTCAGGGTATCGGGCAACGTCGCCTGGATCTTGGGCAGCGCGTCCTTGATCCCCTGGACGATCGCGAGCGTCGAGGTCGAACCGTTCTTCAGGATCGTCATCAGGACGGAACGCGATCCGTCGACATGGACGACATTGGTCTGCGGCGCGGTACCGTCACGGACATGCGCGACGTCGCGCATGTAGATCGTCGCGCCGTTCACCACCTTCACCGGCAGCGCGTTCAGGTCGTCGATCGATTCGGGCGCGTTGTTCAGTCGGACATTATACTGAAACCCGCCGATCTTCGCGAAACCCGCGGGGTTGATCTGGTTCTGCGCGGCGACGGCATTGCCGACATCCTGCGCGGACAGCCCCTTGGACTGGAGTGCCTGCGGATCGAGGTCGATCTGCACCTGTCGCTGCCGTCCGCCGGACGGATAGGGGATCGCCGCGCCGGGGACGGTGACGAGACCGGGACGGATCTGGTTCTGCGCCAGATCGAACATCTTGCCTTCGGACAATCCCTTGCCCGACAGCGCAAGCTGCAGGATCGGCACGGTGGAGGCGTTGTAGTTCAGGATCAGCGGCGGCGTGGTGCCGGGCGGCATCTGTTTCAGGACGGTCTGCGACACCGACGTCACCTGCGCGGTCGCGGTGCGGATGTCGGCGCCCGGCTGGAAATACACCTTCACGATGCCGATGCCGGGCATCGACTGGCTTTCGATATGGTCGATATCGTTGACCGTCGTCGTCAGCGTGCGTTCCAGCGGCGTGAGGATCCGGCCGCTCATGTCGTCGGGCGACAGGCCCTGATATTGCCAGGCGGTCGCGATCACGGGTACGCGGATGTCGGGAAAGATGTCGACCGGCGTCCGTGCCGCCGCGAGCACGCCGACGATCGCGATCAGGATCGCCATGACGATGAAGGTGAGCGGTCGTGCGAGCGCCAACCTGACAAGCGCGTTCAACGGGTAATCTCCGACCGGTCGTTCGGCACGACTGGTGGCGACCCCCTGAGCCGCCAGACCTGCCCGATCCGCGACCCTTGCCGCAATGCAGCAGAGATTGGCAAGGGACAATCATGCGTTTCGGGAAAAGCAGATCGGGACGGCTGCGGTTGGACCCACCGCCCCATCGTGCATGGTCGCTTGCTCCCCCTGGATGCCAGGACGGGCCCGGCATGACGAAGGGAGGCGAATTACCCGAGACGACCGCGCAGGCTTCCGATAGGTGGCGGGAAACAACCGATCAGGAGAAGATGATGCCGAACCCCGGACTCGAACTGCGCTCGACGATTTCCGCCGACGGCCGACTGACCTTGTCGCTGGAGCCGGTCGATGTCGGCGATCCCGGTGCGGGTGAGGTTGTCGTGCGGATAGAGGCCGCACCGATCAACCCGTCCGATCTCGGCCTGCTGATCGGGCCGGCGGACGTTTCGACGATGGAGACGGGTGGCACCGCGGATCGTCCCGAACTGCGTTTCACCGTACCTGCCGATCGGCTCGGGTCGGTCCAGGCGCGGCTCGGCGAATCGATGGCGGTCGGCAACGAGGGTGCGGGTACGGTGATCGCGGCGGGCGACGGCGCGCAAGGACTGATGGGCAAGCGCGTCGCGGTGCTGGGCGGTGCGATGTATACGCAGTTCCGCAAGCTTAAGGTGCGCGACTGCGTTGCGTTGCCCGACGATGCGACCTCGGCGGACGGCGCAGCAATGTTCGTCAACCCGCTGACCGCGCTTGGTTTTACCGAAACGATGAAGGCGGAGGGGCATAAAGCCATCGTCCACACCGCCGCGGCGTCGAACCTCGGCCAGATGCTCAACCGAATCTGCATCGCGGACGGCATCCCGCTGGTGAACATCGTCCGCTCGCCCGCGCAGGTCGCGCTGCTCGAAGGCCAGGGGGCAAAGTACGTCCTCGACAGCAGCGCCGACGGGTTCGGCGACAAGCTCGTCGACGCGATCGCGGAGACCAAGGCGTCGATCGGCTTCGACGCGATCGGCGGCGGCGATCTGGTCGGGCGCATCCTCGACGCGATGGAGAAGGCGGCGAACCGTCAGGCCGGCGAATATAGTCGCTACGGATCGAACACCTTCAAGCAGATGTACCTGTACGGCATGCTCGACGTATCGCCGACGGTGATCCGCCGGACGTTCGGCTTCGCCTGGAGCATCGGCGGCTGGCTGCTCACGCCGTTCCTGCAAAAGGCCGGTGCGGAAACGGGTGCGAAGCTGAGGCAGCGCATTCTTGACGAACTGAAGACGACGTTCGCCAGCAACTATACCGCGACGATCGGCCTCGCCGAGGCGCTGACGCCGGAGACGTTCCTGGCCTATGAGCGCAAGACGACGGGCGAGAAGTATCTGATCGACCCGACGATCGCCGGCTGATCCGTATCGGCTCCGTTCGACTATTCGGCCTCCCCGGCGAAGGCCGGGGTCCGGTCGCAATGGTCGATGTAATGAAATGCATCGCGCCGCCAGAGCGGTCTCGCAACTGGGCCCCGGACTTCGCCGGCGTGGCAAAACTGCTGCGAGGCAATGCAATCATGGGGTGTTCTGTCCGACGGCAAACACCTCTAAGGCAAACCGCGATGCAGACCGATATCGCAATTTCACGCGCCGCCACGCTGCTGCCGATCGGGCAAGTCGCCGATCGGCTGGGCATTTCCCCCGATGCGGTAGAGCCGTACGGCCGGTTCAAGGCCAAGCTCGACCTCTCCCGGATCGAACGCCGCCCGGGCCACCGCGGCAAGCTGATCCTCGTCACCGCGATCAACCCGACGCCCGCGGGCGAGGGGAAGACGACGACGTCGGTGGGCCTCGCGGATGCGCTCAATCGCACCGGACGGCACACGGTGCTGGCGCTGCGCGAACCGTCGCTCGGCCCGTGTTTCGGGACCAAGGGCGGCGCGACGGGGGGCGGCCATGCGCAGGTCGTGCCGATGGAGGACATCAACCTCCATTTCACGGGCGATTTCCACGCCATCACCGCCGCGCACAATCTGCTCGCGGCGATGCTCGACAACCATATCCACTGGGGCAACGCGCTCGACATCGACGTGCGCCGCGTGGTCTGGCGGCGGGTGCTGGATGTCAACGACCGTGCGCTGCGCGATATCGTCCAGTCGATCGGCGGGGTGGCGAACGGCTTCCCACGCGAATCGGGGTTCGACATCACCGTCGCGTCCGAGGTCATGGCGATCCTGTGTCTGGCGGAGAACCTGACGGACCTGGAGGCGCGGCTCGGCCGGATCATCGTCGCCTACACCCGCGACCGCGGCGCGATCACCGCGCGCGACCTGAAGGCGGACGGCGCGATGGCGGTGCTGCTGAAGGAGGCGATCAAGCCCAATCTCGTCCAGACGCTGGAGGGCAATCCCGCGCTGATCCATGGCGGGCCGTTCGCGAACATCGCGCACGGCTGCAATTCGGTGATCGCGACGCGCACCGCGCTGGCGCTGGGCGACTATGTCGTGACCGAGGCGGGGTTCGGGGCGGATCTGGGTGCCGAGAAGTTCTTCGACATCAAATGTCGCCAATCGGGGCTTTCGCCCAGCGTCACCGTGCTGGTCGCGACGGTGCGGGCGCTCAAGATGAACGGCGGCGTCGCGAAAGCCGATCTGGCCGGCGAGGATGTCGATGCGGTGCGGCGCGGGTCGGTCAATCTGGTCCGGCACCTGGAGAATATCCGCGCGTTCGGCGTGCCCGTCGTGGTCGCGATCAATCATTTCGCCGGCGATACCGAGGCCGAGATCGCGGTCGTGCGCGACGCGGCGGCGGAGCAGGGCGCGGCGGCGATCCTGTGTCGCCACTGGGCGGACGGCGGCGCGGGCGCGGTCGATCTGGCTGACGCGGTCGCGAAACTCGCCGACGCGGACTTGGCGCAATTCGCGCCGATCTACCGCGACGACATGCCGTTGTTCGACAAGATCGAAACCGTCGCCCGGCGCATCTACCGCGCCGACGGCGTGACGGCGGACGCAAAGATCAGCGCACAACTGGCGCGGTGGGAAGCGGAAGGGTTCGGCCTTCTGCCCGTGTGCATGGCGAAGACCCAATACGGCTTCACCGCCGATCCTGCGGTGCTCGGCGCGCCGACGGGCCACGTCATCCCGGTGCGCGAAGTCCGGCTGGCGGCGGGGGCGGGGTTCGTCGTCGCGATCTGCGGCGACCTGATGACGATGCCCGGCCTGCCACGCGTACCGGCCGCCGAACATATCCGGATCGGCGCGGACGGGGAGATCGTGGGGCTTAGCTGACTTGCTCCCTCCCGCACGCGGGAAGGGAGCAGCACTGCCCTAACCCGCAAACAGCGCCACCGCCTTCACCGCCGTCGTCCACAGGCCCCACGCCAGCGGCACGCACACCACCGCCCAGGCGAGCAGTACCCGCGCATCGATGCCGCCGATACCGATCGTCCCATCGTGGCCCGCACCCGTCGTCCCGACCGGACGAACCGCCTCCAACGCCGCATCGGTCATATGAAACCGCGCCGCCACCGGCCGCACGAACAGGTTCGCGACGAACCCGGCAACGAGCAACGCCGCCAGCACCCAGTAGATCGGCGGGTAGATCGCGGCGCGCGGCGTGCCCGCGGCGATCGCGGAGTCGCGCATTCCGGTCACGATCAGCGGCCCAAGCACGCCCGCGGTGGACCACGCGGTCAGCAACCGGCCGTGGATCGCCCCCACGAACTGCGTCCCGAAGATATCCGCCAGATACGCGGGCACCGTCGCGAACCCGCCGCCATACATCGATGCGATCAGGCCGAACGTCAGCGCGAACACCAGCAAGGCAGCCGCACTCGCCGACCACGGCGCGACGAGCGCGTACAGCACCGCACCCGCCGCCAACATCACCGCGTAAGTGACCTTGCGTCCGACCCGATCGGAGATCGACGCCCAGAAGAACCGACCGCCGATGTTGAACAGGCTGATAAACCCGACGAACCCGGCTCCCGCCGCGGCGGCCGTCGCCTTTTGCGTATCGTCGAACGCGAGGAAGGGTACCTGCGGCTGGTGGAACAGCCGCCCGGCGAAGATCTCCTGGATCATCGGCGAGGCGACCCCGATGATTCCGATCGAGGCGGAGACGTTGAGCAGAAGGACCAGCCAGATCAGCCAGAATTGCGGCGTCCTGTGCGCGTTCTTCAGATGCACGTTGAAGCCCGACACCAGCCCGGTGCCCGCCCGCGCTGTCCATCCCGCAGGCTTCCAGTCGGCGGGCGGCACCCGGTAGCCGAGCGCGCCGCCCATCATGAACACGAAATACACCGCGGCGAGAACGAGGAAGGTCTGCCAGACGCCCACCCCGGTCGCGCTCGCGAAATGCTTCATCAGCCTGTCGGCGAGCGGCGAGCCGATCAGCGCACCGCCGCCGAACCCCATGATCGCCATCCCCGTCGCCATTCCGCGCCGGTCGGGAAACCATTTGATCAGCGTCGAAACGGGGGAGATATAGCCGAGCCCGAGGCCGATCCCGCCGATGAACCCGGTGCCCAGCCACAACAGCCAGAGCTGGTGAACCGACACGCCGACCGCGCCGATCGCGATGCCACCCGACCAGCAGCAGGCGGCGACGACGCCCGCCTTGCGGGGCCCGGCGCGCTCCAGCCACCCGCCCCAGATCGCGGCGGAGGCACCAAGCACGACGAAGAACAGACTATACGTCCAGGTCAGGTCGCTGACGCGCCAGTCGCAGGTGGACGTCGCGTACGCCTGCAGCAATGTCATTCCCTTGCAGGCCACCGGGTCCTTGATGCCGATCGCGCGCGACAGCGGCAGCCAGAACACGCTGAACCCATACGCCATGCCGATGCACAGATGGATCGCCAGCGCGCAGGGCGGCAGCAGCCAGCGATTATAGCCCGCCGTCGCTACGGTCCGCTCGCGCGCGAGCCAGCCCGTGGTGTCGTTCGCCGATGCCATGATGACGTCCCCCTCCGCTCTTACGGCCGTTCTCGTAAGCATCCCGGAACGTCACGATAAAGCGGCGCGGCACAAGTATAATCGCCGGGTGCGGGGCTTGAATCGGGCGCGGCGGCGGTTAGGTCCGCGGGGTGGAGGGTCGTGTCGTGTCTGGTCGTCATCGTCTCGTCGCAGTCGCGCTCGCGCTCGCGGCGACCGGCTGCAGCCATGGCGTGCGTTCGCCCGCGCCGCCGCGCGTCGACGGCGCACCCGATTTTCCGATCGAGGCATCGACGATCGTCGTTCCGATCTCGGCCTCGCTCGACGACATACAGGCAGCGATCGAACAGCAGACGCCGAAGACCTTATGGCGCATCGACCAGCATCTCGACGCTTGCGTGCCCGCCAAGCGGGTCGATCTGGGGATCGGCAAGCTGAAAATCCTGCCCAGGCTGGGTTGCCGGATCGTGGGTGATGTGGTGCGCGGGCCGCTCAGGCTGGCCGGGCGTGGCGATCGGCTGACGATCACGATGCCCGTTCACGCGACGATCGCCGCGCAGGATGTCGGCGGTCTGGCGTCGAAGACCGCGACGGGCGATGCGGTCGTCCACGCCGTCGCGCGGCTGTCGATCGCCGGGAACTGGACTCCTTCGGCAAAGGTGTCGATCGATTACGACTGGACGACGCCGCCCGGGATCGATTTCCTGGGCCAGCGGATCGCATTCGCCGGCGTGGCGGACAAACGATTGAGACCCGTCATCGCGGGGCTGGAGCACAGCCTGCCGCGCGAATTGGCCAGGTTCGATCTGCACGCCAAGCTGGCCGATGCGTGGCGGCAGAGCTTCACCTCGATCATGCTCAACCGAGACAAGCCGCCGGCATGGATGCGGATCACCCCCAAGCGGCTCGGGTTCGGCGGCTATCGCATCGCCGGGCGCACGCTCGACCTGCTGCTGTCGGCCGATGCGCTGACCGAGACCTTCGTCGGCAACCGTCCGGCCGATCCGGCGGCGACCCCGCTGCCGCCGCCCGCCAGGGCGGTCGGTAGCCAGGGGCTGAATTTCTTCATCCCCGTACTCGCGGATTATGCGCAGCTGGAACCCGTGGTGCAGCGTACGCTCGTCAGGCGTGCGCAAAAGGGGATCGTGCTGGCGGGGATCGGCCCGGTCGACGTTCGGATCGACAAGGTCACGATCTATGCGACGACTGCGGGACATCTCGCGGTCGGCGTCATCGCGAAAGCAAAGGCCAGGAATCACTCGCTGCTGTCGACCAGGGGCGAGATCTGGCTGACGGCGATGCCCTTCAACACACCCAGTTCGCAGATCGTGCACGCGCGAGACGTGGCGATCGCCACCAATACCGACAGCCACATCACCAATCTGCTCGTGTCGGTGTTCGACGACGCGTCGGTGCGCGACAGTATCCGCGCCGGCCTGACGCACGATTTCGCGCCCGATTACGCCAAGGTGCTGGGATCGGCGCGCAAGGCGATCGGCGCGAAACGGGAAGGCGATTTCGTCCTCTCCGCCGACGTGACCAAGGTGGAGAACGGGCCGCTGGCGGTGACGGGGCAGGGGCTGTTCATGCCGGTGCGGGCTTCGGGGCAAGCGACGATCGCGTATCGCCCGCGATAAAGGCGGGGTGCGTCAGGCGCTGCCCAATATCCGCCGGTACAGTGCCAGATAATCGTCCGCCATTCGGTCGACGGTAAATCGTTCGGCGACCGCCCGGCGAACGGCGATGCGGTCGATGTCGCCGGCGCGCGCGATCGCGCGGATCGCCTCGGCCGGCGTGTCGACCAGGAATCCGGTCACGCCGTCGTCGATGATCTCGGACATCGATCCGCGGCGGTTGGCGATCACGGGGGTGCCGCAGGCCATCGCCTCGATCACGGACAGCCCGAACGGTTCGTCGAAGTTGATGAGGTGCAGCAGCGCACGGGCCTGCCCCAGCGCACGCACGCGCTTCTCCCCGCCGACCACGCCGTGAAAGGCGACCGATACGCCGTCGCACGCCGGTACGACTTCGCGGTCGTGATAGCCCGCGTCCTGTACCAGGCCGTACAGGTCGAGCCGCCGCCCGCTCGCGCGGGCGGCTGCGATCGCCTCTGCCGCGCCCTTGTCGGGATGGATGCGGCCGAAGAACAGCAGATCCTCGCCGCCCTTCGCATCGAACGCGAAATCGCGCAGCGGAATGCCGTGGTGGATCGTGGCGGCGTAACGCAGCGCCGGATGCCGATCCGCCGCACTGATCGCGACGAAGTGCACGCGATCCTGAAAGGGTGCGTACATCGGCAATATCCGTTCGGACGAAAAACCGTGGATCGTCGTCACGATCGGCGTTTCCGTCAACGGTGCGAAGGCATGCGCGGGGAAGTCGGCCTGGTTATGGATCAGGTCGAAGCGGTCGGCCTGCGCGAACAGGTGCGACAAATGGCGAAATTCCCAGACCTTCGCATCGATCGACGGATCCTCCGAATAGGGGGCGGGGACGACGCCATCCAGCACGGCGGTCGTCAGGCTGTCCATCGTCGCGAACAGCGTGACGTCGACGCCGCGCGCCACCAGCGCCTCGGTCAGCAGGCTGGTGACGAGTTCCCAGGGTCCGTAGCCGCGCGGCGGCGTGCGCCATGCGATCGGGGCGAGCATCGCGATCCGCACGTCAGTCGATCTCCGCCAGGCGCAGGATCAGCCCCTCGTCGGGGGCAAGCATCCCGTCGATCGCGCGAAGGGGGAGGGTGGACGCCAATGTCTCGGCGACCATCGCCCCCGCCGGCAACCGGAACCTTCGCCGTTCCGCGCCCAGATTGAGTACGACCAGCAACCGCTCCGCCGCGGACCGGCGTTCATAGGCCAGAACATCCGCATCCGCCTCGACCAGCGCGAAGTCACCGACCGAAAGCGCTGCATTTGCACGGCGCAAGGCCAGCAGCGATCGGTAGAGATGCAGCATCGATCCCGCCCCCGCCTCCTGCGCCGCGACGTTGCGGGTCGACCAATCGGCGTTGAGCGGCAGCCACGGCTCGACGCTGCTGAAACCGGCGGACGGCGATGCATCCCATGGCATCGGGGTACGCGACCGATCGCGGCCCAGGCCGATGCCGGGCTGGCGGATTTCCTGCGGATCGCGCACCCGGTCGGGTGGTATCGCGACCTCGCCGATGCCGATCTCGTCGCCCTGGAACAGCGTCGGCGTGCCGCGGAGCGTCAGGAGCATCATGGCCGCCACGCGCGCCTGCGCCTCGCCGATCCGCGCGGCGATGCGCGGGGCGTCGTGGCTGCCGAACACCCAGTTGGGCCAGCCATGCGCCGGGATCGAAGCGTCGTATTCGCCGATCACCCGGGCCAGAACCGCGGCGTCCCATGCATTTTCGATCAGCTGGAAATTGAACGGCAAATGCACCTCCGGCCGGTCGGGCGTGCCGAACCAGCGGGCGTGGCGATCGTTGGGCAGGAAAATCTCGCCGACCAATGCGCGGTCGCCGAAGCTGTCCGCCAGCGCACGCATGTCCGCGGCGATCGCGTGCGCTTCGGGCTGATCGGTGGAGAAGGTCTGGATCACCTGATCGCGCGCGTTGAGACCGGGATGCCAGTCCGGATTGACCGGGTTGTCGGGCAGCTCTCGCGCCTTGACGATGTGCCACAGTACGTCGATCCGGAACCCGTCGACGCCGCGATCGAACCAGAATCGCATTGCCGCCATCATCGCGGCGCGCAGATCGGGATTGCGCCAGTTGAGATCGGGCTGTTCCTTCAGGAACGTGTGCAGGAAATATTGGCCCGTCGCCGCGTCATGTTCCCAGGCCGAGCCGCCGAAATCGCTGATCCAGTTGTTGGGCGGGCCGCCGCCGGGGGCCGGATCGCGCCAGATATACCAGTCGCGCCTGCGGTCGTCCCGCGACGATCGGCTCCGCTGGAACCAGGGGTGCCGGTCCGAACTATGGTTGGGCACGAAATCCAGCAGCAGCTTCAACCCGCGCGCGTGCACCGCCGCCAGCAATCGGTCGAACGCCGCGAGGTCACCGAACATCGGGTCGATCCCGCAGTAATCCGCCACGTCATAGCCGAAATCGGCCATCGGCGAAGGGAAGATCGGCGACAGCCAGATCGCATCGACGCCTAGCGTCGCGACGTGATCCAGCCGCGCCTCGATCCCCGCCAGGTCGCCGATCCCGTCGCCGTCGCTGTCCTGGAACGAGCGTGGATAGATCTGGTAGATGACGCCGCGTTCCCACCAGGGACGATTGGTTGAACCATGCTGCATATGACCGCGCTACTCCACCGCAGCGGGCGGGGCGAGCGTCGTCGGCGGCGATACCGTCAGCAATCGCCAGCCCGCGGGCAGATAATCCACCGACATGTAGAAATAAAATGCGCAGCGGCCGTCGCTGCGATAGCTCCCGCCCTTGACGATGCCGAACCCGATCGTGTCGATGAACACCGGCGCACCGCTGTCGCCGCCCCCGCAATGCGGGCCGGCGACGGTGATCCAGCTTGGCGTGCAGGCCCCGCCGCACAAGTCGCCTGCGGGGGCGAAATCGGTGAGTTCCACGAGCGCGCAGCTGTAACCGGTGCGTTCGCCGCGATGACACACGAAATCGCCCGTCGTGGTTTGCGCGACGCCGCGTTGGCCGGTCACCGACCGCGAGACCGAGCGCGCGGTGTCGGCGAAGAACAAAGGCGATAGGGGTAGGTCGCTCGCGTTGATCTGCACGTCCTGATAGCCCCAGCCCCATTGGCCGACGAACGCGAGCGGCCATTCGCGCCGGTCCGCATCGATATAGGCGATCGTGTCCGGGCAGTGCGCCGCGGTCGCGATGGCCGTGCGCGTGCCGTCGGTGACGACGAAGCCGGCCGTGCAGACATAGCGCTTGCCGTCGAGAGGATCGGTACCGATCAGTCGCGATCCCCCTTCCGCGGCCAGGTCGACGCCGGGCACGTCGATCGACCGGATGCGCAGCGGCACGCCGGCGATGTCGCGCAGGCGCGCGGTGAGCGATTCGCTCCCTTCGGGTATCAGGTCTCCCTTGCCGACGATGATCACCAGTTCGCCGGTTCGCTGGTCGATCCCGATCCCGGGTGGACTGGTCAGCGCGGCACGCAGATCGGCCTGGGAATTGGCGAGCGCGGCGCGCAATTGTTCCAGCGTCGCCCCGGCACCCGTGGCGAACGTGACCGGGACGCTCGACCCGGCCGCGACGATGACGCTATCGGCGACGGGCGTCGGCCCGGTCAGCAGAACGCGAACCCCGAGCGCCGGCGAATGATCGAGCGCGATGCCGGCCAGCCGATCGCGGTACGCGACGCGCAGCGCGGCGATCGGCGCGACCAATGCCGCCAGCGCGTCCAGCCGCCGGCGTGCGGCGGCGACCGATACCCCGAACGCGGCGGCATAAGCGGCGGCATCGCCGGGGTCCGTCGGCAAAGCGACGGGTGGAGCCGGTGCGGGGGGCGTCTGCACGGGTATCGCCTGGGTGGCCGAGGGCGGGGGCGGATCCTGCGCCGCTGCGGCGGACACCAGACCGGTCGCGGCGGCGACTGCCGGCAGGATATGCGCGAACGATGGCACCGGCGGACCCTAGTCGTTCCGGGCGGATGTCGGAAGGACGATCGCGCCGTCCGATGCGGTTCTACCCGGCCCGATCGCGGTTCAGCCGTCGATCGGCGTGACGGACAGGACCATGATCGCGTCCTCACGCTCGCCGAACGGCAGCACATCGCCCGGTTCCGCGGCCATCAGCGCACGCGCGAGCGGTGCGGAATAGGCGAGGCGATCGCTCGCCGGATCGGCCTCGTCGTCGCCGACCAGCGCGATACGACGGACGCGTCCGTTCATCCGAACCTCCACCACCGTCCCGAACCCCGCGCTGCCGTCCGCTGGCGGGAGCGTCGGCGCGGCGGTGGTGCGGCGCGTATGCCAGTAGCGCAGGTCGCGTCGTATCTTCTCCGCATCGTCGCCTGCCGCGGTCGCCAGAGCGGCGTCGAGTGCGGCGATCCGTTCGGCGATCAGCGCCAGGCCGCGGGCGGTGACCAGGTTCGCCGCAGCCGGGATCGGCCGTTCGAATTTGGGTTCGAGATGCTCCTCATCGCTTTCGCGACGGAATGCCACGCTCATTTCTCGTCGATCCTTTCCTGCTGCCTGTTCGTCCCGATCGAGGACATCCGCGCCATGTCCGTGGCTTAACCACCTTTGCGGATAGCCGAATTCGTAAACGACGCGTTAAGACGGCATCATGACCAGACGCCTCGTCCTCACCAACGAATCCGCCCGCCATCCGTTTCGCGCGTCGCTGCCACCGCCGGGCGCCATCAGCCCACCACGCGGCGACGACCATGATTGGAAGCTGTTCGTGCTTAGCTTCGGTGCGTTCTTCACCTGTTTCTACACATTCCTGTTCTAGGCACGCTCAATCGCAGGCGCGGTGGAGGAGCTGCGCCAGCCATGCGGCGACCAAGCACATGCCGGCGACCAGGAACAGCATGTCCGCCGGGCCGACGCCGAGCGAACTGATGAACAGCACCGCCACCGATCCGATCGCCATCGCGAACGAATTGACGACGTTGTTCGCCGCGACCGTCCGCGCGGTCTGATCCGGCGCGACCGTCGTCGTCAGGAATGCGTAGAGCGGCACGACGAACATTCCGCCGGTGATCGCGATCGCCAGCAACGTCGCGAAAATCGGGATCGCGCCGGGCTGGTGAACGAATTCGGGCCAGCGATAGAAGATGCCGGGCGGTGCCTTCGTCCAGTGGCGAACCAGGAACGAGAACAGGCACACGAAACCGCCCATCGCGATGACCGATGCGGGCGCGAACTTCGCCGATACCTTGCCCTTCAACATGGCGTTGATCGCGACCGACCCGATCGCGATGCCGACCGAGAATATCGCGGTGACGACGCTCGCCACCTCGCGGCTGGCAGTCAGTTCGTTTTTCACGAGCGGCGGGAACATGATGATCAGCACCGCCCCGATCGTCCAGAAAAAGCTGATCGCGCAGATCGCCAGGAACAGCCGCGGAATGTGGAGCGTCGCGTTGATCAGCCGCCAGGACGAGGTGAACGGATTCCAGTTGATCGCGAGCTTTGGTCCCTCGCGCGGGGCGGGCGGGACTTGCCGCGCCGCGAACCAGCCGATCGCGGCTACTACCAGCACGCCGATCGCCGCACCCTCCGGCGAAATATAACCGGCGACGACCGTGCCGATCAGAATCGCCAGATAGGTGCCCGCCTCGACCAGTCCTGTTCCCCCAAGCACGTCGTTCGCGGGCAGATGCTGCGGCAGGATCGCGTATTTGATGGGACCAAAAAAGGTCGAATGCACCCCGAGGAACAGCACGGCACCCAGCATGAGCCCAAGCCCGATCGCGCCATGACCCGCATGCGCGATCAGGAGCCCGGCAGCCCCCAGGACCATGATCGCGATTTCCGCGGTCTTCACGATCCGGATGATCTTCGCTTTGTCGTGCGAGTCCGCCAATTGCCCCGACAGGGCCGATAGGAGAACGAATGGCAGGATCGACAGGCCGGTCGCCAGCGCATTGAAATTCGCCTCGCGCTGCGGATCCGCGAAAATCTCGTAGGTCGCGAACAGCACCATCGACTGCTTGAACAGATTGTCGTTGAACGCCCCCAGGAACTGGGTGGTGAACAAGGGCAGGAAACGGCGCTCCTTCAGCAAACCGAGCGCATTGATCATGACATCGAACGGCCTCGACTATGGCGTGAACGGATCATGGGATAGCGGAGCCGGGTGCGGACGCCAATGGCGAAAGCCGGTTTCGCGCGGGCTCAGGTGCCGCTACACCGGGGGGATGTTGTCGCTTCCCAACGTGTTGACGCTGTCGCGTATCGTCGCGCTGCCCGTGCTCGTGGCGTTATTGTGGTGGCCTGGCTGGACGTTTGGCTATGCGGCCGCCTTCATCTTGTACTGCGCGATGGGAATCACCGATTATTTCGACGGTTACCTGGCGCGCGCGCAGGGTGCGGTATCGCGGTTGGGTGTGTTCCTCGATCCGATCGCGGACAAGATCATGGTCGCCGCGGTCATCCTGATGCTGGTCGCGACGGGGCATATCGGCGGCGTAAACGTCGTCGCCGCGCTCGTCATCCTGTTACGTGAGATCGCGGTGTCGGGACTGCGCGAGTTCCTGGCACCGCTTCACGTATCGGTACCCGTATCGCGGCTGGCGAAATGGAAGACGACGTTGCAGATGGTCTCCCTCGGCGCGCTGATCCTCGGCGGGGCCAGTCCGGCGGCAATATGGGTGCACGATGTCGGTCTGGTCGCCTTGTGGGGTGCAGCGGTGCTGACCGCGATCACCGGCTGGGACTATCTGCGCGTCGGCATCCGGCACATGGATTGATGACGATCCGGATGGTGTATTTCGCCTGGGTGCGGGAGCGCGTGGGCGTGGCGGAGGAACTGGTCGATCCGCCCGCTACGGCCACGACGGTCGCCGCGCTGGTCGACTGGCTCGCCGCGGAGAGCGACCGCCACGCGGCGGCGTTCGCCGATCGCGGACGTCTACGCGCGGCGGTGGATCAGGATTTCGTCGCGATGGAAGCCTCGATCGCCGGCGCGCGCGAAGTGGCCTTGTTCCCGCCGGTGACGGGCGGATGATCCGGATCGCGGTGCAGCGGGACGCAATCGATCTGCCGGCCGAGATGACGCTGGCGGAAGCCGCCGGGACGGGAGGGATCGCAACCTTCACCGGGCTGGTCCGCGCGGACGACGGTGTGGAGACGCTGGAGCTGGAACATTATCCCGGCGCGACCGAGGCGGCGTTGCACGCGGTCGCGGCGGGCGCGGTCGCGCGCTGGTCGTTGTCCGCCGCGACGATCGTCCACCGGGTCGGGCCGATGGTGCCGGGCGACCGGATCGTGTTCGTGGCGGCGGCGGCGGCGCACCGGGCGGCGGCGCTGGAGGCGTGCGCGTACCTGATCGACCGGCTGAAGACCGACGCGCCGTTCTGGAAGCGGGAGGTTCGCGACGGGGATGCGGCCTGGGTGGAGGCGCGGGCGGCGGACGCGGATGCGGCGGGGCGGTGGGGGTAGCTTTGGTCGTCGGCGACAATTGTTCCGTCATCCCCCGCGGAGGCGGGGCCAAGCTTCTTGTCCGGGGCTAAGAAATTTTGATAGACCAGGAAACGATAACGATCTTCGATCGGTTGCGCTCTACCCGGGGATTGGATGAGTGCGCTCACTTCTTTCGCTCCATCGTGGAACCGCTTGGATTCGACGCGTTCGCATGCGGGGTCGTTGATCTGGAGGAACGGGATCGCAGCGTTTTTTACATCATAAATTGGCCCGAGCGCTGGCGCCGTTATTATGTATCATCGGGATTGGTGAATAACGATGCGGTCGTTGGTGCCCTCAATCTCCGCAGAGATGTTTACACCTGGAGCGATCTGCGAGCGGATCGGAAGATGGCCGAAGCAGGACGCTAAGCGCTTGATAAAATCGCGGCGGAGGGTTGGGCCGAGGGGCTGGTAGTCCGGTACCTCTCGGCGAACATCGGGTCGGTATCGTAAGTTTGAGCGGGCCTGATCCATTGGTGACGGCGAAAACACGCGCATCTCTCCATGTGCTGGGAACCTTGCTACATGGTCATCTGCGATCCCTTGTGACGAACCATGGCTTCGCGCTGCCGCCGGCAGGACTGACCGGTCGCGAGATCGCCTGTCTACGCCTCGTCGCGCAAGGACTATCGGACAGCGCGATCGGGGCCGCGCTACGGATCGCGCCATCGACGGCTCACGAGTTTGTCGAGAAGGCGAAGGCTCGTCTTAGGGTTCGTTCCCGCACCAAACTCGTGGCGATTGCTGTCGAGCTCGGTATAATTTCGGCGTAAATTAAATGATGAACCCCTCTGATCGGAGGGTTCCGCTGACCTGACCTTCCGCTAGGAACAAGCTCGTGGACAATTGATAATGCGGGCACTGAAGCAATCAGCCGCTGAATATTATAATATTACGACAGTATAACTGGAAACACGGCTGATCGTTGATCGGACACGAGCGGCAGTCATTGCCGGGCGAATGATCCGTTTTGCGTACAACGGTGGCGCAGTCGAAGATAAAGCGAAGGGGGCGATGATGACGTCATTGGCGAGCAGCGCGGAGCCGCGCTCATGGGGCGAGACGGGAACATCCAACCTTGCGCATTGGTTCGAGAGCGTCGCGGTCAGGGTCTTCATCCTCGGCCTTCTTGCGATCGCATTTTTGCTCAGCGGCTGCGGAGACGGCGGTTCGGCATCCGCGACGTTGCCGACTATGGTAGCATCGACGCCGCCGCCTACGACCGTCACGACAACCCCACCGCCGACGACCGTCTCTCCGCCAAACCTCGGGGTGCCGCCGGGTCTTAACCAGGCAGTGCCGCCGCCGCCGCCTTCGTTTACTCCGAAGGCACCGTCGGCTATGCGCTTCGCCGGCAGTGTTGCATTACTCAAGAACTTCGCTCGAACGAACGCGATCGGCAGGTTCGGCTTGCTTGCGGCCTCCTCTTCAAGGACCTCTAATCAACCGGCGGCATCTTCTACGCCTAACCCAGTCGTGCGCTTTACCACAAGTCTTGGTAACATTGACGTCGAACTTCGGCCCGACGTAGCACCGAAAAACGTCGCAAACTTTCTGTCCTACGTAAACAGCGGTGCTTATGGCAGTACGAGCTTTATTCACCGCTCCGTACCGGGTTTTATCCTACAGGGTGGAGGCTACTACTACAACAATGGCCAAGCCGTTGCTATTCCAAACCAGGCACCTGTATCAAACGAGTTCAACCTGAGTAACGTACGCGGTACGCTTGCGATGGCCAAGATCAACGGCGATCCAAATAGCGCAACCTCCCAATGGTTTTTCAATCTCGTGGATAATTCGACCAATCTCGATACCCAAAACGGTGGTTCTACCGTAATTGGTACAATCGTCGATACCCAAGGCCTGGCCGTGATGGACGCGATCGCGGCTCTCCAGGTTATAAATGTCAATTCCCCATTCGATGCTCTACCGGTGATCGATTACAGCTCCGGGAGTGTGGCGGCAAAGAACTTCGTCTATTCTCAGATATCGACGCTTCCGTCCCATCCGGGATTTTTCAATGGTGAACAGAATGTAGGCAATGGCGTATATTCTTTAACTTTTCCAAACGGAAATAACTTTGGGTTTTATTCGTATCTGAGCGATCCTAGTTATATTTACCATACCGACTTAGGATACGAATACATCTTCGACGCAAACGACGGTGTCAACGGTGTCTACCTGTACGATTTTGCAAGCGGGAGCTGGTTCTATACTAGAGCAATTTCCGCACGGCGTGAATCGTTGCGGGATTCCCAAGCGGGTTGAAGTCTGATTCAGCCGTGGCTTCCG
>NZ_CAHJWJ010000004.1 GCF_903642285.1 Sphingomonas bacterium | reverse complement strand
AACGGCGACACCGTCGTCGGCGAGAAGATCGCCGAAGCGATGGAGAAGGTCGGCAAGGAAGGCGTGATCACCGTCGAGGAAGCGAAGGGTCTCGAATTCGAGCTCGACGTCGTCGAGGGCATGCAGTTCGACCGCGGCTATCTGTCGCCATACTTCATCACCAACCCGGAGAAGATGACGGTCGAACTGAACGATCCGTACATCCTGATCCATGAGAAGAAGCTGTCGAACCTGCAGGCGATGCTCCCGATCCTGGAAGCCGTCGTCCAGTCGGGCCGTCCGCTGCTCATCATCGCCGAGGACATCGAGGGCGAGGCTCTGGCCACGCTCGTGGTGAACAAGCTGCGCGGCGGCCTGAAGGTCGCGGCGGTCAAGGCACCGGGCTTCGGCGATCGCCGCAAGGCGATGCTGGAAGACATCGCGATCCTGACCAAGGGCGAGATGATCTCGGAAGATCTCGGCATCAAGCTGGAGACGGTGACGCTCGGCATGCTCGGCACCGCCAAGCGCGTCCAGATCGACAAGGACAACACCACCATCGTCGATGGTGCGGGCGACCATGACGCGATCAAGGGTCGTACCGAAGCGATCCGCCAGCAGATCGAGAACACGTCGAGCGATTACGACAAGGAGAAGCTCCAGGAGCGTCTCGCGAAGCTCGCCGGCGGTGTCGCGGTCATCAAGGTCGGTGGTTCGACCGAGGTCGAGGTCAAGGAGCGCAAGGACCGCGTCGACGACGCGCTGCACGCCACGCGCGCAGCCGTCGAAGAAGGCATCGTCCCCGGTGGCGGCACCGCGTTGCTGTACGCAACCAAGTGCCTCGAGGGCATGAAGGGCGCGAACGACGACCAGACCCGCGGTATCGATATCGTCCGCAAGGCGCTGTACGCGCCGGTCCGCCAGATCGCGCAGAATGCGGGGCATGACGGTGCGGTGATCTCGGGCAAGTTGCTGGAAGGCAACGACCCGTCGATGGGCTTCAACGCGCAGACCGACGTGTACGAGAACCTGGTGACCGCCGGCGTGATCGATCCGACCAAGGTCGTGCGTACGGCACTGCAGGACGCGGCATCTGTCGCTGGCCTGCTCATCACGACCGAAGCGGCCGTGAGCGAGATGCCCGACGACAAGCCCGCCATGCCGATGGGCGGCGGCGGCGGTATGGGCGGCATGGGCGGCATGGACTTCTGATTTCGGACGGGGCGAGCAATGCTCGCCCCGACACGAAATCAGAACGGCCGGCGAGCCGGCGGTCAAGCCGCCGGTCTCGTCCGACGAAGAGTACCCGCTTCGTCCTGCTCGGACCACCCAGCCAACTCCCGCGAAGGGGCCGGCGAATTATTTTCGCCGGCCCCTTTTGCGTGTCCCCAACTCAAGCTAATACTCAACTCGTCGATAATACAGCACGTTTCGTCGACGAATGGAGGCAGTCATGGCAGGCAATATGGCGCTGCGGGTGGTTCCCGCGGCGTTGGTGGCACTCGGCCTCGTAGCCGGCGGCTGGGCGATGGGCAACGGGCTGGTCCGAGCGAAGGCGGCGGGTCGCGAAGTGACGGTCCGCGGGCTGGCGGAACGCGACGTCGTCGCCGATCTGGCGACGTGGACGCTCGACTATTCGGCGACCGGCGGCGACCTGACGACGGTGCAGGCGCAGATCGACCACGACACGCAGGCGATCCAGGCCCTGCTGACCGCCAACGGCTTTACCGCGGACGAGGCGTCGGTCGCCGGCACGACGGTGAACCAGTTCCGCAACAACCAGGGCGTGCTGACCATCACGATCCGCCAGAAGCTGCAACTGCGCACGACCAAGGTCATGCAGGCCCGGCGCACCTTCGCGCAGCAGACCGCGCTGGTCCGCCAGGGCGTCGCGCTGCAGGACAGCAGCGGCATCGTCTACAGCTTTACCAAGCTGAACGCGTTGAAGCCCGCGATGATCGGCGAGGCGACCCGCGACGCCCGCGCTGGCGCGCAGCAGTTCGCGCATGATTCAGGTGCCGGCGTCGGCGCGATCCGCCATGCGACGCAGGGCTATTTCACGGTCGGTGCCCGCGACGGCGAGGGGGAAGGATCCGGACAGGCGTCGCCGTTCCAGAAGGTCCGGGTGGTCACCACGGTGGATTTCCTGCTCGACTGACCGACCGACGATACCGCCACAGGGGATGAATCAGGCATAGCAGCGGGGCCGATCGCCGCCGAAATGGTGGCGTCGGTTATATCCGGCGACGACGAAACGACGCACGATACACTTCGACCGGACCGTTCCGGCAGGGGGATACGCGCGCACCGTGGCAGACAATGTCGGCCTTCACGACCTGATCGGGTCGCTCGCGGCGTCGATCGTCGATGCGCAGGGCGTGGTCGAACGGCATTTCATCGCGCTGGTCGGCCGCTATTTCGCCGATGACGGCCGCGCCCACAGTTTGCATCTGCAATTGCCCGACACGTCGACCGGTGCCGCGCAGGGCAGCTTCGTCCACATGGCGGTGCCGCTGCTGTCGCTCGTCGAAAGCAGCATGCTGGCGATCAAGGAAATGCAGATCGACCTGGAGGTCGAACTGGGCGGCATCAGCGATATCGCATCGGGCACGCCGGACGCACCGCTCGGTGCGCCGATCGACCTGCCGGGGATGCTCGGCGACGACAGCCAGCCGAGTGCCGGACCCGTCGGCCCCGCCGGGCCGGTCGCGGCGCACGATATCGGGTCTGCGGGATCCGGCGCGCCGCCGGCCAAGTCGCTGACCGTCGGCATCGGATCGCGAAGCGACAGCGGCGGTCCGATGGCGAAGCTGAGCATCAAGGTCGAGGCGCGTGCGCCGACCGAAGGGATGCTGCGGCTCATCACGCAATTGAACAAGGTCGTCTGACAAGAGGAGAATTCGAATGCCGATCAATATGGGTGACCAGTTCCGCGGATTGCCGATGGGCGATCTCATCGGCGGCCCGCTGATGGCGGCCTGCGACGCGCAGGTCCGGCTGGCCAACGCCACCGCGCAATTCATCCAGGTGGTGGGCTTCGTGCCGAAGGCGAACGCGCAGCCGCAGCCGGACGGATCGATCGCGCCGGCCGACCTTCAGGTGCGCACGGTCGATTTCCAGTTCGAACGGCCGCAGGACGGTGCCACGGCGGTCAACGGGATCATGCCGACGGAGACCGTGTCGCTGACCGTCCCGCTGCTCGCGATCGTGAAGGTGCCCGCGCTCGCCATCGACACGGTCGACATCACCTTCGACATGGAGGTGAAGAACAGCGAGTCGGAGAAATCGTCCGAGGACAAGGAGGGCAAATTCTCCGCCGACGCCAGCGTCAATTACGGCATCTTCAGCCTGAAGGTCCATGTCGAGGGTTCGGTCGCGACGCATAAGGAAAATACCCGCTCGACCGATCAGAGCGCGAAATACCATGTCGAGGTGCATGCCGCGGACAAGGGCATGCCCGAAGGGCTGGCCCGCGTCCTCGACATCATGAACACCGCGATCGCGCCCAAATCGATCGTCGCCAAGGCTGCACCCGACGCGCCCGACGCGCAGCATGATCTGGCGAGCGGCCCCGCCGCGGCGCACGGTCTGGTCGCGGAGCACGCGACCGTCGACAGCACCGCGCATAAGGACGGGGGAACCACCCACACGCTGGTGACGAACGACAAGGGCAAGCTGGTGGAAGTCTGATCGGAGCGATCGAACGATGCTCGCCAACACCCGTATGTTCGACCTGACCGATGTCGGCTATGTCAAACGCATCACGCTCGGCAGTCGCCATCCGGAGAATTTCGAGACGGACGACCAGCTGGATGCGGCGAACGACCTGCTCAACCGCTGTCTCGGCGACTATCCGCGCGGGCGGTTGATCGGGATCGAAAAGTCGTTCCGGTTGCTCGGCTACGGCGAGAATATCGTCGTGCTGCAATGGACCTGCTACCATGTCGGCTTCCCGTGGAAACCGACATGGCTCGAATGATCGCGATGCGCGACCTCGCACAGGCTTTGGCGCATGCGGGTAGGACACCCGTTCGCGACGGCGCTACCGTCGCGTCGATCGAACTCGAGATCGCGGCGCTGGCGGCGGCGACGCCGAACGGCGACGCGTTCTGGGCGATGCGTCTGCGCTATCCTGATCCGCCGCGCCTCCTTTCGTCGCGCCTCGCCCTGTTCGCGCGCTGGCGCCGCGCGCGCCGTCGACGTGCCGGCGTCGGTGTCGCGCACGTCCTGCTGCGCTGGACGCCCGCCCGTCTCGACGCGCTCCTCGACGGCCGGCCAGTGGCATTTTTCGAACTAACCCCGTCAGGAGCATCGCCGCGATGAGCACGCCGCCCACCACCCATCATGACGCACATTCCACGGCGGGCCACGAACCGCTGATAGCATGTTCGCCCCGGCACCTGCCCGACGATCTGCTGATCGCTTCCGGACGCGTTGCGCGGCGGGAAAATCCGCGCAACCACCCGATCGCGATCAACCGGCTGAAGACGCTGGACCCCAGTTTCCAGATCACCGCCGAACATATCGCGGTGCTGGCCACGAAATTCTGGCGCACCAAAGGGTTGCGGCTGACGGTCGGTTTCATCGACACGCCGGACAAGGGGCTCCCCGAACGGATCCTCGGCCATATGAATGCGTGGAGCGATACCGCCGACGTCACCTTCGTCCTCTACACCGCGGACGAACAGGCACGGCAAAGGGCGGCGGGAACCGACACCGGCGAAGCGCAGGTCCGGATCGCGCTGAAGAAAGGCGACGGGCATTGGTCCTATCTCGGCACCGACATCCTGCTGGCGCAGCCCGGGCAACCGACCATGAATCTCGACGGTTTTTCGATGACGACGGCGGAGTCGGAATTCTTCCGTGTCGTCCGGCACGAGACCGGCCATACGCTTGGCTGCCCGCACGAACATATGCGCAAGGACCTGATCGACGATATCGATCCGGCCAAGGCGATCCCGTTCTACGAACAGTCGCAGGGTTGGACGAGGGACCAGGTCGTCCAGCAGATCCTGACACCGATCAGCGAAGGGTCGCTATGGGGCACCGGTGCGGCCGATGGGCATTCGATCATGTGCTATCAGATCCCGGGCAGCTTGACGCTCAGCGGCAATCCCATTCCGGGCGGCACCGATATCGACGCCAGCGACCGGGCATTTATCGCGCTGGTCTATCCCAAGGGTGCAGGCAACGTCGCGAATCCGCCGGCTACCACCGCGGTCACGGCGGTGACGGCGGCGCACGATACCACCGCCGCACCGGAGCGGGCGTCGGCACCGGTCGATCCGATCGCGAACGCCGACGCGGCACATCGAAGCCAGCACCGCGATTGCGTGGAGGTCGAACTGAAGGGGGGCGTTCGTCTCAACGTCCAGCCGGGAGCCACCGGCGATCAGATCAAACGAGTCGTCGATGCGCTTGGGGTCTAGCTTCTCTTCATCGCGGCGATCAGCTTCTTGACTTCCTGGCTGCGACCGCGCGGCAGGATCAGGACATCGTTGCCGCTGGCGACCACGATCAGGTCGGACACGCCGACCATCGCGATCCGGATACCGTCGCTGCGAGCCAGACAATCCCTGGTGTCGATCGCCAGGATATTGCCGCGATGGGCGTTGCCGTCCGCGTCGGTCTCGCTGATCGCGTGCAGCGCGTCCCAGCTGCCGACGTCGTTCCAGCCCATCGCGACGGGGACGACGGCGACGCGGTCGGCCTTTTCCATCACCGCATAATCGATAGAATCGTCGGGCGATGCGGCGAACGCGTCCGCATCCGGGTGGATGCGGATCCCGTCATGCGTGGCGGCGGCCATCGCCCTTCGCGTCGCATCCAGCATTAGCGGGGCGTGCGTCGCCAACGCGGTCAGATAGACGTCCGCGCGGAACAGGAAGATACCGCCGTTCCAGGCATGCCCGCCCTCGGCGACCATCGTCGCTGCGACATCGGCGGGCGGTTTCTCGATAAAGCATTCGACCCGGTGGACGCCGTCCGCCAGCGTTTCGCCGATCTTGATATAGCCATATCCCGTTTCGGGCGCGTCGGGTTCGATGCCGAACGTCACCAGCCATCCCTGCTCGACCAGCGGCAGCGCAGCGTGGATCGCGGCGTGGAACGCATCGATATCGGCGATGACGTGATCCGACGGCATGACGAGCAGCGGCGACGTGGCATCGTGTACCGCCAGCGCGGCCAGCGCGATCGCGGGCGCGGTATTGCGGCCGGACGGCTCCAGGATGATCGCTTGCGTCCGCGTGCCGCCGTCGCGCAGCTGTTCCTCGACCAGATCGGCATGGCGTGCATTGGCGACGACGATCGCGGGCGCGAACCGCTCGCCGACCGCGCGGCCGGCGGTCAGTTGCAGCATCGTCTCGTCCGCGGTCAGCGCCAGCATCTGCTTGGGCATTTCCGGCCGCGACATCGGCCACAGCCGCGTCCCCGATCCACCGGAGAGAATGACCGGGATGATGGTCGAAGCAGGCATCGGACTGGGCATCGTTCCTCCCCAAGGGTTCAAACCCATGTCGGCGCGGTTTACGCGGGCCCGCACGAAGCGCAAGGAGAACGCGTCGATCCGCTTCGTTCAACCTTTCTTCGCTATTTCCTGCGACATGCCGCTGACGTGTCGGATATCCTTACACCGCGCGGTGGCAGGCGACGATCGGGAACGCGACGATCATGTTCAGGATGTTCAAGCATTACATACCGCATGCGGTCCTGTTGCTCGGGATCGTCGACGCGCTGTTGCTGTTCGCTTCAGCCGAGATTGGCTGGGTCGTGCGTGCGCACCAGATCGATATGACCGTGGGACCGATTACCACGCGATTGCCCCAGCTTCTCATTTTCGTTTTCACCTTGCAGATCGCGCTCGTCGCGGTCGGCGCGTACGGTGCCGCGTCCTTCCTCTCGTTGCGCTTTGCGGCGGCCCGGCTGGCGGTCGCGATTTCGCTGGGGGTAATCCTTCAGGCCTTGCTGTTCTTCCTGGTGCCGAGCTTGATGTTCTGGCGGTCGAACCTGTTCTATTCGATGATCCTCGCGAGCATCCTGCTGGTCGTGGTACGCGCGCTTCTGGGACGGACATTGGGCGGCGAGACGTTCAAACGGCGTGTCGTGATCCTGGGTGCCGGCCAGCGTGCCGCGCGGATCCTGGAACTTGCGGATCAGCCCGGCGTAAACTTCATCGCGGCCGGTTTCGTGGCGATGGGCGAGGCGTCGCCCACCGTCGCATCGGCCATCCACCGCGACGCAATCCCCAATCTGGCAGCCTATGTCGTCGAACGGCGCGCCACCGAGATCGTTCTCGCTCTGGAGGAGCGGCGCAATGCGCTGCCCGTCAAGGATCTGCTGCGAGTCAAGACCACCGGCGTGACGGTCACGGAAATCTCGAGCTTTCTGGAGCGTGAGACGGGGCGTATCGATCTGAACAGCGTCAATCCGTCCTGGCTGATCTTTTCCGACGGTTTCGCGTCGAGCCGGATGCTGTCCAGCGCGTTCAAGCGCGCGTTCGACATCATCGCCAGCCTGTCGTTGCTGGTTTTCACCCTGCCGATCGTCGTTTTCACCGCCATCGCTATCAAGCTGGAATCGCGCGGGCCCGCGCTTTACCGGCAACGTCGCATCGGGCTGTACAATCAGCCGTTCGATATCGTGAAGCTGCGATCGATGCGGCAGGATGCCGAGGTCGCGGGGCAGGCGGTATGGGCGGCGGAACGCGATCCGCGCATCACCCGCATCGGCCGCTTCATCCGCAAGGTGCGGATCGACGAACTGCCGCAAACCTGGGCCGTGCTGAAGGGGGAGATGAGCTTCGTCGGGCCGCGCCCCGAACGCCCCCAATTCGTCGATGAGCTGGAACGGCACCTGCCTTATTATGCCGAACGCCATATGGTGAAGCCGGGCATCACCGGCTGGGCACAGATCAATTATCCCTACGGCGCGTCGATCGAGGATTCGCGGCACAAGCTGGAATACGACCTGTATTACGCGAAGAATTATTCGCCCTTCCTCGATTTGCTGATCCTGCTCCAGACGTTGCGTGTGGTGCTCTGGCCGACAGGCGCGCGATGACGATGGCGACGGATGGTCCGCTGGTCCTGTGGAGCTATGCTCTGACGGCGTTGCTGTTCGGCGCGCTTGCGCTCGATGAAGCCAGACGTCCCACCGGCGGCTGGACGGGGCGCATGTTCGTCGCAGCCTTGGTGCTCACCGTCCTTTGGGCATTGGCGATCGCCGGCATCGGCGACCGCGACGTCAGCGCCGGGGTCGCCGAGGCGCTCCGCAATATCGGCTGGCTGATCTTCATGTTCCTCCTGGTCCGTAGAGACCGCTCCGGCAATGCCGCGCTGGCGAGCGTTTATGTGGTCGTCATCGCCCTTGCCGGACTTGGCGGAATATGTGCGATGGTCGAGGCGGTGCCGCTTGGCCGCCAGACGCTGCTTGCGATCGATGCCGCGCGGTTGGTGTTCCGGATGATGACCGCTGTCAGTGCGCTGGTCCTCGTCCAGCATCTACAACAGGGTGCCCGATCCGCCGGGCGGCTGCATGCGCGGCTCGTGGCGTTGGCGCTGGCGGTCATGTGGGGCGCGGATCTGCTGCTCAACCTCGCCGCCTGGGCCAGTGGGGGCTGGCCAGCGTCGTTGGTCGTGACGCGCGGCGCGGCGATGGTTGGGGCCGCGCTGGCATTGTGGATCGCGTCTCGACACCGCGGCGACGGCGCGCTCGGTCTGTCGCGAACGATCGCCATCCGGTCGCTCGCCGCGGTCGCGGTCATCGTCTATGCCGGCAGCACGGTGCTGCTGACGATGTTGGCCGACTATCTTGCGGGGGGCTACGCCCGCGCGTCGCAGGCGGCGATCGTGGTCGGCGCTACCGCCGCCTTGCTCGCGTTGTTCTCGACGCCGTGGGTGCGCGCGTGGACGCGGGTAAAGGTCGCCAAGCATCTCTTTCGTCATCGCTACGATTACCGGGTCGAATGGCAGCGTTTCGCCGATACGCTTGGCCGGCAGGGCGAAGGAGCCGCGCCGCTCGACGCGCGGATCGTAAAGGCGATCGCCGACATCGTTCACGCGCCGGCCGGGCTGATGCTCGTGCCGGACGGTGCCGGGCTCGGCTGCGGCGCGGGCTGGCATTGGTCCGGCGATCCGGACGGCGGCGCGGGCGAGGCGCTGGTGCGGCATCTTGTCACAACCCAGCGGATCGTCGAGTTCGGCCCGATCCGCGCGGGCGATGCGCCGAAGGAGGATGCCGACGCGATCCCCGAATGGATGATCGCGGTGCCCGGTGCCTGGGCGCTGGTTCCGCTGATCCACGGCGAGACATTGGTCGCGGCGATCCTGCTCGTTGAGCCGCCGGTCGGCCGCGCGCTGGATTGGGAGGATTTCGACTTGCTTCGTGTCGCCGGGCGACAAGCCGCAAGCTATCTGGCGGAGGAGCGCGCGCATCTGGCGTTGGCCGATGCCAGGCGGTTCGACGAATTCAACCGGCGTTTCGCCTTCATCATGCATGACATCAAGAACCTGGCGAGCCAGTTGACGCTGGTGGCGCGCAACGTGGAACGGCATGCGAACAATCCCGATTTTCGCGCCGACATGGTCGCGACGCTGAACGAATCGGCGGAGCGGATGACGATGCTGCTCGCGCGACTGTCGCAGCATAGCGGGCAGCGTGCCGAACCGCTCCAGCCGGTGGACCTCAACGCGCTGCTGGTCCGCATCGCCAACACCAGGCGGATGCAACATCCGATTGCGCTCGCGCTTGGCGTCGTGCCGCCGGCGTCGGCGCAGGCGGGCAAGCTGGAGCAGGTCATCGGCCATCTGGTTCAGAACGCGATCGAGGCGAGCATCCCCGACGCCGCGGTGACGCTCGCGACGGGAATGTCGGCCGATCGTATCGCGATCGAGGTGGCGGATCGCGGTTGCGGGATGTCGCCGGCCTTCATACGCGACCAGCTGTTTCGGCCCTTTGTCTCGTCCAAACCCGGCGGTTTCGGGATCGGCGCGTTCGAGGCGCGGCAGCTCGTTCACGCGATGGGCGGCACGATCGCGGTAACCAGCCGTGAAGGCGAGGGGACCCGCTTCACGATCCTGCTTCCCGTCGCCGCGGCGTTGGAGCAGGCGGCGTGACCGACAAACCCGTATCGCTGCCCACGCTCCTGATCGTCGAGGACGATCCCGGTCTCCAGCGGCAATTGCGCTGGGCGTACGAAGGGTATGACGTCCTGACCGCCGCAACGCGCAGCGAGGCCATCGACGCGATGCGCGCGCACTGCCCTGCCGTCGTCACGCTCGATCTCGGACTTCCCCCCGATCCCGACGGCACGACCGAGGGGTTTCTGGCGCTCGGCGAAATCCTGCGGTTCGCGCCCGAGACCAAGGTGATCGTCGCCTCCGGCCACGGCGCGCGCGACAGCGCGCGGACCGCGATCGCCGACGGGGCGTGGGATTTCTATCAGAAGCCGATCGATATCGATGCGCTGGGGCTGATCGTCGCGCGGGCCTTTCACGTCCACGCGCTGGAGGCGGAGAACCGCCGGCTTGCCGCGCGCAGCGAGGGCGAGGCGCGGTTCGGGGGGCTGCTGTACGCCTCGCCGGAAATGGCGAAGGTCGTCCACACGCTGGAGCGGGTCGCGCCTGCGGACGTATCGGTGATGCTGCTGGGGGCAAGCGGGACGGGGAAGGAATTGCTGGCGCGCGGGCTTCACGACGCATCGCCGCGCCGGCGCGGATCGTTCGTCGCGATCAATTGCGCCGCGATCCCCGATACGCTGCTCGAGGCGGAGCTGTTCGGGTATGAAAAGGGCGCGTTCACCGGTGCGGTGAAGACGACCGAAGGCAAGATCGAACAAGCCGCGGGCGGTACGTTGTTCCTCGACGAGATCGGCGACGTGCCGCTCGCGCTTCAGGTCAAGCTGTTGCGGTTCCTGCAGGAACGCACGATCGAGCGGATCGGCGGCCGCCGTGCGATCGCGGTCGATACCAGGATCGTCTGCGCCACGCACCGCGACGTCGATCTGATGGTCGCGGACGGCAGCTTTCGTGAAGACCTGTATTATCGGCTTGCCGAAATTATCGTGAAAATCCCGACGCTTGCGGAGCGCAGCGGCGATGCGGCATTGCTCGCGCGCCATTTCGTCGGCCGCTATGCTCGAACGATGAACGCCGCGATTACCGGATTGTCGAGCGACGCGCGTGCCGCGATCGACGGCTGGGGCTGGCCCGGCAATGTCCGCGAACTGGAAAATCGGATCAAGCGGGCGGTCATCATGGCGGATGGCAAGCGCGTGACCGCCGCCGATCTCGATCTGAACCGCCCGATCGACGGCGTCGAGCCGACGTTGCGCGCCGCCCGCGAAGATGCCGACCGGCGTGCGATCCACCGCGCGATGGCACGGTCCGACGGCAATATCTCGGGCGCGTCGCGGTTGCTCGGGATCAGCCGACCCACGCTGTACGACCTCCTGAAGAGCTACGATCTCCATGGCTGACGTGACCTATCCCCTGTATCGCCCCCGGCGCCGCCGGTTCCGCATCCGGATCGGGAACCGGCCGCGGTTGATCGCGATCTGCGCGCTGTGTCTCGCCCTGGTCGCGGGAACGATCGCATTGCTGCATCGTCAACCGGCACCCGATCCCGCGCGTTCGCTGGCGAATGCGAAGCAGACGCTGGCCGCCGGCAATTACAGTGCCGCGCGCAACAACGCCTTGACCGCGTCCAGGAGCACGCCGCAGCGCGCCGATGCCGAGGCGGTCCTCGCCCGTGCCTATCTCGAACTCGGCGATGGCGGCGCGGCGGAGGCCGCGTTGATCCGTGCGCGCGACGCCGGGATGTCCGCCGACCGGCTCCATCCCCTGCAGGCGCACGCGCGCCTGCTCCAGGGCGATCCCGACGGCGCGCTGGCGGAGGCGGCGAAGGCGGCATCGCCCGACGCCGACTATGCGATGCGGGTCCGCGCGTTGGCGCTGGCGGCGAAGGGCAATGTCTTCGGCGCGCAGGCCCTGTTGCAAGGCGTTCTCGAACAGGCTCCGCGCGACGCGGCGGCGTGGACGACGCTCGGGCGTATCCGCTTCGATGCGGGTGATATCGGGGGTGCCGCGGATGCCGCCACGCACGCCGCCACGCTCGCACCCGGGGAGCCCGCGGCGCTGGTGCTGGAGGGCGAGGTGGTGCGAAGCCGCTACGGGCTCGCTGCCGCATTGCCCTGGTTCGACGCCGCGCTGAAACGCGACGCCTATTATCCCCCGGCGCTGATCGACCAGGCGGCGACGTTCGGCGATCTCGGCCGGAACACCGACATGCTCGCGTCCGCCCGCGCCTTGATGGCGGCACGCCCCGGCGACCGCTACGCATTGTATTTCCAGGCGGTGCTGGCGGCGCGTGCGGGGCGGCTCGATCTGTCGCGCAGCCTGTTGTCGCTGACCGGCGACCGGGCCGACTTCCTGCCGGGCGCGATCCTGCTCGGCGGCGCGATCGATTATGCGCAGGGCAAGGACGAACAGGCGATCGGCAAGTGGCGGCGGTTGCAGCAGATGCAGCCGCTGAACATCGGCATCCGGCGATTGCTGGCGTCCGCCTTGCTTCGTTCCGGCGATGCCGCGGGTGCGCGCGAGATGCTGCGTCCGATCGTCCTGCGCGGCGATGCCGACGCCTATTCGCTGCGTCTGGCCGCACGCGCGTTCGAGGCGGGCGGCGACCGGGCCGCGGCGGCGCTCTATCTCGACCGTGCGTCGGCGGGCGGCAGCGGCGCCGCGCCGATCTTCGCGAGCGCCGACGAGATCGGCACGCTGCAGGCCGGTGCCGCGCAGGCACCGGGCGATCCGACCTACGCGATCGGCATCATGCGCGGCTTGATCGACCGGGGCGATACCGCCGGTGCGATCGCCAACGCGCGGTCGCTCGTGGCGGCCAGCCCCGGTGCGCCGGCGGCGCAACTGGCGCTTGGCGATGCACTGGTCGCGGCCGGTCGTTACGCCGACGCGGTCGCCCCCTATGCACGTGCCGCCGACCTGTCGTTCGACGAACCGACGATGCTTCGGCTGGTGGACGCCGATGGCCGCGCCGGGCATGCCGGCAACGCCGCGGCGACGCTTGCGCTGTACCTTGCGCAGAATCCGCAAAGCGTCACCGCGCGGCGGTTGCTCGGGCATCTGCAAGTCGTCGGCGGGCAGTTCGATGCGGCGATCGAAACGCTGGAAACCGTGCGCGGTACGGTCGGCCAACGCGATGTCGCGTTGCTTGCCGATCTCGCCGTCGCCTATGCCGGCGCGGGCGACGGCGATGTCGCCCGCCGCTATGCCGCGACCGCTTATGCACTGGCACCGATGAGCGCGGGTGTCGCGGATGCCTATGCGGTGGCGCTCGTCGCGGCCGGCGATACCGACGGTGCGCGGCAGCTGATCGCGAAGGCGACCGCGCTTGCCCCCAAGGATCCGGCGGTCGCCGCGCACCGCCGCCAGATCGGGGGCTGACGGCGCGGCGGGCGCGGGGTAGGGCGCAGGCGTGACCGATCCCCTCGACCGCATCGCCGCCGCACTCGAACGGCTGTCGCCGCCGCTGCCGGCCCCCGCCGATCCGCTGGCGCATCCGGCCTATGTCTGGCTCGACGGCACGCTGATCGCGGCGCGTGCGTTTGCGCCGTTGCCGCTGGCGATGCTGTACGGGATCGATCGGCAGAAGACGGCATTGCTCGCCAATCTGCGCCGGCACGCCGCGGGTCATGCCGCGCAGGACGCATTGCTATGGGGCGCGCGGGGCACGGGCAAGTCGGCGCTGGTGAAAAGCGCGGTCGCCGCGGTCCAGGCGGAGGATGACGATATCGCGCTGGTCGAGACGACCGCGCTCGATCGTCTGCCGGTCCTGTTCGCGACGCTGGCAGCGGTGCCGCGGGCCTTCGTGCTGTTCGTCGACGATCTCGGCTTCGACAATGCCGGCGATGCGCGGATGCTTCGATCGATGCTGGAGGGAGGCGCTGAACCGCGTCCGGCGAACATCCGGTTGCTCGTGACCGCCAATCGCCGCCATCTCCAGCCCCGCGACATCGCCGAACAGGAAAGCGCGATCAATCCGCGCGATGCGGTCGACGATCACCTCGCGCTCGCCGACCGGTTCGGGCTGAGCCTCGGTTTCCACGCGCTCGACCAGGACGGCTATCTGGCGATCGTCGCCGGCTATGCGGCGGCGCACGGACTGGCGTTCGACCCTGCCGATGCGATCGAATGGGCGACCAGGCGGGGCAGCCGCTCGGGGCGGGTGGCGTGGCAATATGTCGTCGAGCTGGCGGGCCGGGCGGGGCGGTCGCTCTGATTTCCTCTCCCCGGCGAAGGCCGGGGCCCAATGGCCAAGGCCGTGGTAAAGGCGCGTGTCGCTCTTCAATAATCGTCTCGCATTTGGGCCCCGGCCTTCGGCGGGGAGGGGGCCTGGCTAGTTCTTCAGCCGCCACCCGGTCCTGAAGATCACCGCGATCACGCCCAGGCACAGCAGCAGGAAGAACGCCGTCACCCCCAGGCTGATCCCGACCGACACGTCGCCCTTGCCGAAGAAGCTCCAGCGGAATCCGGAGACCAGATACACGACCGGGTTGAACAGGCTGACCGTCCGCCAGGGCTGGGGCAGCATGTCGATCGAATAGAACGCACCGCCGAGGAACGTCAGCGGCGTGATGAGCAGCGCCGGCACGATCGTCAGCTGCTCGAACCCGTTCGCCCATATCCCGATGATGAACCCGAATAGGCTGAACGCGACCGCGGTCAGCAGCAGGAACAGGGTCATCGCGCCCGGATGCAGGATGGCGAGCGGCACGAACAGTCCAGCGGTCGCCAGGATGATGAGCCCGAGCGCCACCGACTTGGTCGCCGCCGCGCCGACATAGCCGATGACGAGTTCGATCGGCGATACGGGGGCGGAGAGCAGTTCGTAGATCGTGCCGGTGAATTTGGGGAAGTAGATGCCGATCGACGCGTTCGATATGCTCTGCGTCAGCAGCGACAGCATGATGAGCCCGGGAACGATGAAGCTGCCATAGCCGACCCCGCCCACCGTCTGCATCCGGCTGCCGATCGCGCCGCCGAAGACGACGAAATACAGCGACGTCGTGATGACGGGGGTGACGAGGCTCTGCCACAACGTCCGAAGCGCGCGCGCCATTTCGAACCGGTAGATCGCCCAGATACCGTGGGTGTTGATGGTTGGGGCGCGAGAGGCTGAAGCGGTCGTCATGCGTTTGCTTCCCGGTCGAGCTGAAGGGCTTCCCAATCGCGGTATGTCAGGCCACTCGGCTCGGTACGCCACGCCACCTGACCATTGGCCGAACGCCCGTATACAATTGCGGCGGCCGCGCTGGGGCTGCTAAACGCATAGTTCTGGGTGAAGACGTTGTGGTCGCCTTGTGGAACCAAGATCACTGCGCGCACCAATTCGGCAAAGAGCGAGGCGCAGTAATGCGTTTCTAACCCGGCCCAACTCTCCCGCGCCAATGAGCCCGCTTCGACAATGAACTCGCCATTCACCAACACCGCGGTGGCCCGAATTGCGCGCTTTCGATAATCCAGCGTGAACCGTGGCGCTTCCGATTCAACGGCGACGACGGCCGCGGTCGGAACAGGCGGTCGGGCGCGCTGGATGAACAGGTCCACGCGTACCGCAGGCAGGACCACCATCAGATTGTCGAGGAACGCTTCCATCTTCGCGATGTCGGCTTCGCTCAGCGAAGGCACCGTGGGCGTCGTGCCATTGTCCAGCGGCACGCGGCCCGTCAAACGAGCCTCTGCGATCAGTCGCGCTTCGAGATAGCGAACATGCGCCTTGTTCAGCTTGTTGGCCGCGGCCGTGACCAGGACCGCGGTCGTCCACCATTGCTTGCGAACGTCATGCGCCTTCAGGCGCTCGGCGATGTCCTCGCCCTCGCCGATATACGCGCGGGGTTCGCCCTCTTGTTCGCCGATCAGGATATAGACACCCGCATGGCGCGCCTCCGTTCGCATCAACGCCGCGGCGATCTGCGTCCGCGGCGTCATCAGGACATGGCCGGTCCAGTTGAACAGTTCGGCGGTAACCATCCCGTCCGGCTTTCCGTCGACGTAATAGAGTTCGAGCGATCGCCCTGTCGCACTAGTCATGCGGCATCCCTGCTTTGGACAAGATCGACGAAGATATCTTCCAAACTCGACCGCGACGTCTCCAGATCGGTGAAGCCGATTCCTAGGTCGCCGAGCGTGCGGAGCAGCGACGGGATGCCGGTATGTTCGGCGCGGGCGTCGAAGACGTAACGCAGCCGCCGCCCCTCGTCCTGCAGCGACAGATCCCAATTGGCGAGCGCGGCGGGGATCGTCGCCATCGGCTCCGCGAGCGCGAGGTCGAGTTCGCGCTTGCCGAGCTTCGCCATCAGCGCCGCCTTGTCGTCGACCAGCAGCAGCTTCCCCTTCGCGATCACGCCGACGCGGTCGGCCATCGCCTCGGCCTCCTCGATATAATGCGTCGTCAGGATGATCGTCGTACCGCGTTCCCGCAGGCGGTGGACCAGCTTCCACATGTCGCGGCGAAGCGCCACGTCGACACCCGCGGTGGGTTCGTCGAGGAACAGGATATCGGGTTCGTGCGCCAGCGCCTTGGCGATCAGCACCCGCCGCTTCATCCCGCCGGACAATTGCATGATCTTCGACTTGCGCTTGTCCCACAGCGACAGGTCGCGCAGCACCTGCTCGATATACGCGCTGTGGCCCGATTTGCCGAACAGCCGGCGGCTGAAGGTGACGGTCGCGATCACCGTCTCGAACGCGTCGGTCGACAGTTCCTGCGGGACCAGCCCGATCATCCCCCGCGCCGCCTTGTAATCGGTTAGCGCATCGTGGCCGTCGACCGTGATGCTGCCCGTCGACGGCGTCACGATCCCGCAGATGATGCTGATGAGCGTCGTCTTGCCCGCGCCGTTGGGGCCCAGCAGCGCGAAGATCTCGCCGCGGCGGATATCGAGATCGACCGAATGCAGCGCGGTCGTGCCGCCGGCATAGGTCTTGGAAACGCCGGCGACGGACAGGATCGTGTCGGCCATGATCTATGCTCCGCGCTTGCGCGCGTCGGCGATCGCGGCCTGCAGGTCGGCGAGCGGCTGCGCGCCCGTCAGCAAGCGGTTGCCGATCACGAAGCTGGGCGTGCCGGTCAGCCCGAGCGCGCGTTGCGTGGCGAGGTTCGCGCGCACCGTGTCGACGACCGCGGGCGACTGTGCGTCGCGGTTCAGCGTGGCGGGATCGAGCCCCGCCTTGCGCGCCGATGCGGCGATCGTCGCGTCGGTCACGGGGCCGGCGGCGTAGAGCGCGTCGTGGAACGGCTTGAACCGCCCGGCGCGCGCGGCGGCGATGCTCATCTGCGCGGCGACCCCGCTCGATGGTGCCAGGATCGGCAGATCGCGGAACACCACGCGGACATTCGGGTCGCTCGCCACCAGCTGGTCGATGATCGGCAGGCTGGCGCGGCAATACCCGCAATTATAGTCGTAATATTCGACGACGGTGACGTCGCCCTTCGCATTGCCGGCCCAGGCGTCGCCGACCGGCGCGGTGATCGCCGCGCGATTCGCGGCGATCGCGGCGGCGGTGTCGCGGTCCTGCAGCCGGTGCATCGCGTCGGACACGATCTCGGGATGCGTCAGGACGTAATTATGGACGATGCGTTCAATCCGGACCTGCTCGGCACCGCCCGGTGCCGCGAACCGGTCATAGCCCCAGACGCCGACACCGCCGGCGACCGCGGCGACCGCGGGAAGGATCCAGTTCCTCATTTGCGATGCTTCTTGTCGCGCAGTTCGTCCTGCGACGTCATCGCGATGTCCTGCGCGCGGATCCAGTCGCTGGTATTGGGCGGGATATTGGCCATCGCATAGCGCGCGCTCTGCACCGCTGTCCGGGTATCGCCGCGCATGCTCGCCTGTTCCGCGGTCGCCAGCGCGGCGCGTGCGGTGTCGCCGCTCGCCTCATACGCCGAACCGAGCTGGAACCAGCCGAACGGATTGTCGTCGTCCCGCCCGACCGCGGCCTTCAGCACGCGGATCGCCTCGGGATAATTCGCCTTGTTGTCGGTCGCGACCAGCGCGTGACCATAGGTCGTCGCGATCAGCGGATTGCCGTCCGATCGCTCGGTCGCATCGCGCAGCACCGGGATCGCCGCGACCGGATCGCCCGCCTCCAGCAGGATCTGGCCGCGGATTTCGAGGAAATACGGGTCGTGCGGCTCGGCGCGGATCAGCGCCACCGTCTCGGCATCGGCTTTGTCGGGGTAGCCGCCCTTGTGATAGGCGTAAGCCCGCGCATAATGCGCATAGATGCTTTGGTCGGTCGGCGGATAATCGTGGAGCGTCCGGTCTGCGGGGGCGACATAGCCTTCCAGCTTGGCCTTCACCCGCTTGAAACGCTCCTCCAGCACGGCGTCGGGTTTGTTGTTCCAGGCAGGCGACGCCTGCAGATCGGCGGACAGCGTCTGGATCCGCTCGCCCGACAGCGGATGCGTCTGCATGAACGGGTCTATATTCTGCAGGCCATAGGCATATTCCTCGTTCTGCAGCTTCTTGAAGAAACTCAGCATCCCACGGCCGGAGATGTTGGCTTCGCGCAGGAATTTTGCGCCGGTCGCATCCGCGGTCGCTTCCGTCGTGCGGCTGAACGCGAGATATTTGCCGAGCGCGGCCTGCTGCCCGGCGGCCATGACCCCCGCGCCCGCTTCGCCCGCGCCGGCGGCAATGGCGGCGAGCCCGACGACCATGCTGAGGATCTGGATGCCTAGCGCCGGCTTCGCCCCGGCATCCGCCAGGATCACATGACCGTCCGCGACATGGCCGAGCTCGTGCGCGATCACGCCCTGGACCTGGTTGGCGTTGTCCGCGACCTGGAGCAGGCCCGAATTGACGTAGATGGTCTGCCCGCCCGCGGTGAAGGCGTTGATCGAATCGTCCTGGATCAGCACGACCTTCACGGTGCGCGGCGAAAGGCCGGCGGCGGTGACGAGCGGGGTCGCCATCTGCGCGAACATCGCCTCGGTCTCCGCATCGCGCAGGATCGACTGCGCGGCGGCGGGCTGCGCACAGACGAGCAGCGATGCGGCGGCGATGGCGAGAAGGCGCTTCATGCCGCCGCTACGATCGATTCGCGCGGCCGACGGGCCCTTTTGCGGCGCGGAAGTGGACGAACCACACGCTACGTCCCGCCCGGAAACGCCCCCCGCGATAAATCCGGCGGTCCGCGGGTCGCGATGTGCTCGGAGGTCGATCATCGACATGATGCCGGCCCTGGCATGGAAACGCCAACATTGCGAGCCGCGGTGGCGCTTCGGCATTGCGCTGCGGCTCGAATCCGGCCCGACGCAGGACGCCGGGCCGGGCGTTCGATCACGCGCCGAAGGTGCGCTGCCACCAGCCGCCGCGACGCGGTTCGCCGTCGCCATTCCCATGCTCGACGTCGTTCGCCGCCGGTGCGGTGTCCGGGGCCGAGGCGGCAGAGGCTTCTTCCATAGCCGGTGCCTCGACGACGGGTGCCTCGACGACGGGCTCCGCCGCCGCCTTGCGCGGGCGACCGCGACGCTTCGGCGCTTCGGCGGCCACGGCTTCCGCCTCGACGGCCGCTACGGGTTCGGGTGCGGCTTCCGCTTCGACCGGTGCAGCCTTGCGGCGGCCGCGGCGCGGCTTGGCCGGGGCATCGGCGTCCGGCTCGGCAGGAGCTTCGACCGGGGCCGCGTCCGCAGCGACGGATGCCTCGGGCGCGGCGCTCCGGGCGCGTGGCCGTCGGCGCGTCTTGGGTATGTCGGGTTTTGCCTCGGCCGCAGCCGCGGCGATGTCGAGCGGCGATGTCACCGGACCCGAATCGCCCGCGTCCGCCGGCTCCTCGAGCGGTAATGCGGTCTCGACACCCTCGTCCTCGCCCGCCGCCGGAACATTGGTCTCCGCCCCGCCGCTGCGACGACCGCCGCGCCGACCCCGCCGACCGCGCCGACGACGGCCTTCGCCTTCCTGCGGATCGGTCTGGTCGCGTGCCGGCACCCCGCCTGCGTATTCCTCGGTTCCCTCCACGGCACCGGGCTCGTCCGCGCCGGCCGTCTCGTCGGCAGCCGTTTCGTCGCCGGTCATCTCGTCCGTCGAGTCACCGGCCTCGCCGCCCTCGTCGGGACGATTGCGGTTGCGGCGGCCACGGCGGCGGCGGCGGCGCTTCTGGCCATCGCCATCCCCGCTCTCGCGGTCGGCGCGCGGCTGGCGCGGCGCGCGATCGTTGGAGCGCTCCTCCGCCTCGTCGTCCACGACCTCCTCTTCCTCGTCGAGCTCGATCTCCTCGGGGATGTCGTCATCGACGTCTTCGATCGGCGCTTCGAAGCGCGGCGCGTGGCTCGGCGGCGGGCCGCTGGCCTCGACCGACATGTGCGCGCCCTCTTCCTCGCGATCGGGAAGGATCTCGACATGGACGCCGTAGCGATCCTCGATCTCGGCGATGTCCGCGCGCTTGCGGTTGAGCACGTAGATCGCCGCCTCCTGGCTCGCGCGCAGCGTCAGCAGCGAACCGCGACCGCGCGCGGCCTCGTCCTCGATCAGGCGAAGCGCGGACAGGCCGGCGGAGGAGGCGGTGCGGACCAGGCCGGTACCCTCGCAATGCGGGCAGGCGCGGGTCGACGCTTCCAGCACACCGGTGCGAAGCCGCTGGCGGCTCATTTCCATGAGGCCGAAGCTGGAGATGCGGCCGACCTGGATACGCGCGCGATCGTTCTTCAGCGCCTCCTTCATGCACTTCTCGACTTTGCGGACATTGGAATTGTTGTCCATGTCGATGAAGTCGATGACGACGAGGCCGGCCATGTCGCGAAGCCGCAGCTGGCGCGCGATCTCCTGCGCGGCTTCGAGATTGGTCGCGGTCGCGGTCTGTTCGATCGAATGTTCGCGGGTCGACCTCCCCGAGTTGATGTCGATCGACACCAGGGCTTCGGTCGGATTGATGACCAGATAGCCGCCCGATTTCAGCTGGACGACGGGGTGGTACATCGCCGCCAATTGTTCCTCGACATGCGCGCGCTGGAACAGCGGGACCGCGTCGGAATAATGCTTCACCTTGCGCGCGTGGCTCGGCATCAGGAGCTTCATGAACTCCTTCGCCTGGCGATAGCCTTCCTCGCCCTCGACCACGACCTCGTCGATCTCGCGGTTGTAGATGTCGCGGATCGCGCGCTTGATGAGATCGCTGTCGCCGTAGATCAGCGCCGGTGCGGAGGAGGACAGCGTCGTCTCGCGGATGCCGTCCCACAGGCGCGCGAGGTAATCGAAGTCGCGCTTGATCTCGACCTTGGTGCGCTGCAGCCCGGCGGTGCGGACGATGCATCCCATCGACGAAGGCAGCGCCAGATCGGCCATGATGGTCTTCAGCCGCTTGCGATCGCCGGCATTGCTGATCTTGCGGCTGATCCCGCCGCCATGCGACGTGTTGGGCATCAGCACGCAGTAGCGGCCGGCGAGCGACAGATACGACGTCAGCGCCGCACCCTTGTTGCCGCGTTCTTCCTTGACGACCTGTACCAGCAGGACCTGGCGGCGACGGATGACGTCCTGGATCTTGTAGCGACGGCGCAGATTCATCCGGCGCTGGCGAAGCGCCTCGACCTGATCGTCCTGGCCGCTGGACCGCGACTTGGGGCGATCGCCCTCTTCATAGTCGGCTTCATCCGCGACGTCCGGATCGCGGCCGCCGTCATCCTCGAAATGCTCATCGTCGTCTTCGGACTCGTCGGCATCGTCGTCCGCGTCATGTTCGGCGCGAAGCGCGGCCTCTTCGGCGGCGTGTTCGGCCTCTTCGCGCAGCAGCGCGTCGCGGTCTTCCTTGGGGATCTGGTAATAATCCGGATGGATCTCCGAAAACGCCAGGAAACCGTGGCGGTTGCCGCCATAATCGACGAACGCCGCCTGCAGGGACGGTTCGACCCGGGTGACCTTGGCTAGATAGATATTGCCCTTGAGCTGCTTGCGCTCGGCACTTTCGAAATCAAATTCCTCGATCCGATTCCCGTTGACGACCGCCACCCGGGTTTCCTCCCGGTGGCGTGCGTCGATCAGCATACGCATGGTCATTATATGGTCTCCACGCGCGCGCCGGGCCTGATAGCTGCCGTCGCGCGCCATAATAAATGGCGGGGCGGCGCGTGGCGCCGGGTCCGCCGGTGAACGAATGTGCCTCTGCTCGAAGACCAGCCGGGACGAACCTGTCCTGCGGCACCCGCACGCCATTCGAACCGCCGGCAAGGGCCGGTCGGTCGGGCGAACGAGGGGAATGCGTCATGCGAGCGTCAACCTAATAGGCAGGACCCGAACGGGGTGCCGATGGCCGGCGCTATCCTGTCGAACGAAGTCTGTCGAACGAATGCACCGGTGCAGAACACGCGTAGCATCGCGACCGCGGCTTCGCAACCGGCGCGCCCTTGCCGCCTTGCCGGCAAAATATTGCCGAACGCCGTATTAACCGCGCCCGGCAACCGTGTATTGCGATGCCGATCCCTAGACCGACCGTTCGATAACGGTCGACGATCAAAGGGGTTCACATGGCTTTTCGCTGGACCGGACGAGGTGCGCCGCGGCATGGCCGGCGCGTGTTGACGATCCTTGCCTTGTTGCTGGGCGGCCTGTTCGGCATGCCGGCCTTCGCCGCGACGATCGATCGGATAGCGATCGAGGCGGGGCGCGTGGTCGTGCATTTCGACGACCGGGTCGCGAACGCCTCCAGCACCGTCCTGGACGGACCGCAGCGAATCGCGATCGACGTCGTCGGCGTGACCCCGGGGCGCGCGGTGCGCCCGTCGGGCCTGGTGACCGCGGTGCGCGAGGCGCGGCACGGCGACGGCACGCGGATCACGCTCGACCTCGCCGAGCCGGCGGTGGTGTCCGACGGCGGCTTCGACGGCGATGGCCGCGAACTGACGCTGGCGCTGCAGCCGGTCGACGAAGCGCGCTTCGCCGCGGCGAGCATCGCCGGTCCGCTCGATTTCTTCCCGTTCAACTGGGGTAGCCGCGCGTCGTCGCGCTACAAGGTGTCGATCCCCGTACCGCCGCCGGCCAAGGCGCTGCCGTTGCCGCGCGTGGCGGGCGACGATTCGCGGCCGCTGGTCGTCATCGATCCGGGACATGGCGGGGTCGATCCCGGCGCGATCGGCCCGTCGGGTATCCGCGAAAAGGACGTGACCCTGCGAGTCGCCAGGGCGATCCGCGACGAACTGCTGGCGAGCGGGCGGGTGCGCGTGGCGCTGACCCGCGACGACGACCGGTATCTCGTGCTTCGCGAACGCTTCGGTATCGCGCGGCGGCTGCATGCGAACCTGTTCATCTCGATCCACTGCGACAGCGTCGGGCGGGGGCCGGGCGCGGACATTGCGACGGGCGCGTCGGCCTATACCTTGTCCGAGGTCGCATCCGACAAGGAGGCCGCACGGCTGGCGGCGCGCGAGAACAAGGCGGACATCATCTCCGGCGTGAATCTCGGCGATGCGCCTGCGGACGTATCGTCGATCCTGATCGACCTGACGCAGCGCGAGACGATGAATTCCTCCGCCGATTTCGCCCGGCTGCTTGGCCGCGAGGCCAAGCCGCTGATGCCGCTCAAGGCCAATTTCCACCGCATGGCGTCGCTGATGGTGCTGAAGGCCCCCGACATGCCGTCGATCCTGTTCGAGACGGGTTATATCTCGAACCCCGGGGATGCCGCGTTCCTCGACAGCGCGGACGGCCGCCACCGCATCGCGCAAAGCGTGTCGAACGCGGTCGAGGTGCATTTCGCGCGGCGGATGGCGTCGCGGTAGACCCTTTCCGGCGTCTGCACGCGCCGTCGAGACCAGGTGCGCCCATCCGTCGCCCCGGCCTTGAGCCGGGGTGACGAAGACAGCAGCGGACCGGATCGCATCCCCCTTTCCCCCTCGCCGGAACATGCTAGACGCGCAGGCCAGTCCATGGCGTCCGATGCTCTCCTTTCCCTGAAATTCCGCGCCCGCGGTGCCTGGTCGCGCTGGTGGGTGAAGCTGCTGGTCGTCGCGGCCTTGCTCGTCGCGATCGCCTATGCGTTGCTGTGGCTGATCGTCATCCGCCAATTGCCCTCGGTCGACGGTCTGCGCGCATACGAACCGCCGCTGCCGACCAACGTCCGCGGCAATGACGGCGCGCCGATCCACAGCTATGCGCGCGAACGCCGCGTCGAATTGTCCTATGCCGAATATCCCCCCCTGATGGTCGGCGCGTTCCTGTCCGCGGAGGACAAGAATTTCTTCGAACATCACGGCGTCGATTATGGCGGCGTCGCGCGCGCCGCCTATCAGGGGATCGCGCACGGTGCCACGCCGCGCGGCACGTCGACGATCACGCAGCAGGTCGCGAAGAACCTGCTGGTCGGCAACGAGGCGAGCTATTCGCGCAAGCTGAAGGAGGCGATCCTTGCCTACAAGATCGAGAACGCGCTGACCAAACAGCAGATCCTCGAACTGTATCTCAATCAGATCGCGCTCGGCCGCAATGCGTTCGGGGTCGAGGCGGCGAGCCATGCCTATTTCGACAAGGAACTGCCCGAACTCGACCTCGCGCAATATGCCTATCTGGCGATCCTGCCAAAGGGCCCGGCGAATTACGATCCGTTCCGCCATACCGACCGCGCGTTGGAGCGGCGGCATTATGTGCTGGCGGAAATGCTGAAGAACGGCTTCATCAATCGGTCCCAATATGCAGCGGCGGACGCCGAGCCGATCGGCGCTGTGCTGCGCCAGACGCCCAAGTTCGAGGCGGTGAGCGGCTATTTCATCGAAGAGGTCCGCCGCCAGTTGATCGACACGTTCGGCGAAACCGCGAACGACGGGCCGTTCAGCGTGTACTCCGGCGGGCTGTGGGTGCGCACCTCGCTCGATACGCGATTGCAGGACCTGGCGGCGCAGTCGCTCAGGGACGGGCTGATCCGCTATGATCGCGGGCGCGGGTGGAACGGGCCGATCCGGCATGTCGACATCGACGGCGAGAATTGGCGGCAGGCGCTGCTGAACACCAATATCGCGCTCGATTACCAGGACTGGCGCGCCGGGATCGTGATCGCGCGCGAGGGCGGCGCGGCGAAGATCGGTTTCGCCGACGGGCAGTCCGGCACGATGGACGCCAGCGCAGCCTCGATGCCCGTCCGCGGCAAGGGTGGCACCGCCTATGCCGCACTGAAGCCCGGCGACATCATCGCCGTCGCGCCCGAGGGTGGCAGCGCCACGCGCTTCGCGCTCCGCGCGATACCGAAAGTGTCCGGCGGGTTCGTCGCGGAGGAACAGTCGACCGGGCGGGTGCTGGCGATGCAGGGCGGTTTCGACGCGCGGATCCAGGCGTTCAATCGCGCCGAGCAGGCCGAACGCCAGACGGGGTCGGCGATCAAGCCGATCGTCTATTCCGCCGCGCTCGACAATGGAATGTCGCCCGCGACGATCCTGATGGATGCGCCGTTCTGCGTGTATCAGGGCGCGCGACTGGGGCAGAAATGCTTCAAGAATTTCGGCAACGAGGGCAGTTCGGGGCCGCACACGATGCGCTGGGGCATCGAACAGTCGCGCAACCTGATGACCGTCCACGCCGCCGCGGCGATCGGCATGCCCAAGGTCGTCGACCGGATCAAGGCGATGGGCGTCGGCAGTTTCCCGCCCTATCTGTCCTATGCGCTCGGTGCCGGTGAGACGACGGTCGGTCGCATGGTCAACGCGTTCGCGATGCTGGCCAATCAGGGCCGGGGCAACGCGCCGACGCTGATCGATTTCGTCCAGGACCGTCACGGCAAGGTGATCCTGCCCGAGAATTGGCGCGGCTGCGACGGGTGCAACGCGCCCGACTGGAACGGCAAGGCGATGCCGCGGCCGCCGTCCCGCCTGAAACAGGTCATCGATCCGATGACCGCGTTCCAGATGGTCCACATCACCGAAGGCGTGATCCAGCGCGGCACCGCGGTGACGCTGCACGAGCTGGGCCGGCCGATGTTCGGCAAGACGGGGACCAACAACGGCCCCACCGACGTCTGGTTCATCGGCGGCACCCCGCAGTTCATCGGCGGGCTCTATATCGGCTATGACAGCCCGAAGCCGCTCGGCGGTTCGGCGCAGGGCGGGACAATCGCCGCGCCGATCTTCAAGCAATGGGCCGCCAAGGCCTATGAGGGCATGGAGAAGCTGCCGTTCCGTGCGCCCGCCGGCATCCGCATGGTCCGGATCGACCGCGCCAGCGGCAAGCCGGTGTTCGGCACCTGGCCCGACATGAGCGATCCCAAGCCGGCGGTGATCTGGGAAGCGTTCAAGCCCGAAAGCGAACCGCGCCGCGCCGCGCGTCGTGCCGGGCCTGCTTCGGCGACGACGGGCGGCCCCGCCGCCGCGCGCGCCGATACGCCGCGCGACAGCGATTTCTTGCAAAAGCAGGGCGGCATTTATTAGAGGCGCACTCCAAGTTTCCGTTCGTGCTGAGCTTGTCGAAGCACATGTCCCAAAACATGCCCTTCGACAGTCTCGGGCGAACGGCGGAGCCGGAAGCAAATCGCTCCGGGCTAACTATATATGAATGCGGGCGGTTACGATCCTCCCGCGGAACCGGAGAAAACACCATGCGCGCCGAAGCGCAGGCCCATGTCGAGACGATCAACGAGGCGCTGGCGCTGCTGCGCCGCTTCCTCGATTGGGATCGTGCGCTCCGTCGCCTCGACGAACTGAACGCGCGGGTCGAGGATCAGGCCTTGTGGTCCGATCCAAAGGCCGCGCAGGCGGTGATGCGCGAACGCCGCCGGCTGGACGAGGCGATCGCGGCGACGCGCGCCATCGAAAGCGAACTCAGCGACAATGTCGAGCTGATCGAGATGGCCGAGGCCGAGGGCGATACCGCGATGGAGGCGGACGGCGTCCAGGCGCTCGCCGATCTCGCCGCACGCGCGGACCGCGACAAGGTCAAGGCATTGCTGGCGGGCGAGGCGGACGGCAACGATACCTATGTCGAGGTGAATGCCGGTGCCGGCGGGACCGAGAGCCAGGATTGGGCCGGGATGCTCAGCCGGATGTATTCGCGCTGGGGGGAACGCCACGGGCTGAAGGTCGAACTGATCGACCAGCATTCGGGCGAGCAGGCGGGGATCAAATCCGCGACATTGCTGCTGAAGGGTGAGAACGCCTACGGCTATGCCAAGACCGAAAGCGGCGTCCACCGCCTGGTCCGGATCAGCCCGTATGACAGCGCGGCGCGGCGGCATACGTCGTTCGCCAGCGTGTGGGTCTATCCCGTCGTCGACGACAATATCGAGGTCGAGTATAACGAGAGCGACCTGCGCATCGACACCTACCGTGCGAGCGGAGCGGGCGGTCAGCACATCAACACGACCGACAGCGCGGTGCGGATAACGCACGTTCCCACGGGCATCGTGGTGCAGTGCCAGAACCAGCGATCGCAGCACAAGAACAAGGCGGAGGCGTATAATCAGCTCCGCGCCCGGCTGTACGAGCGCGAACTCGCGATCCGCGAGGCGGCGGCAAATGCCGAGAATGCGGGCAAGACCGATATCGGCTGGGGTCACCAGATCCGTTCGTACGTGCTGCAGCCGTATCAGATGGTGAAGGACCTGCGCACCGGCGTAACCTCGACCAGTCCGTCCGACGTGCTCGACGGCGACCTCGACGCGTTCATGGCGGCGGCGCTGTCGCAACGCGTGACCGGCGAAGTCGCCGAGGTGGAGGACGTGGAGTAGGTGAGCAGGATGTCGCTTTTTACCCCCTCTCCCCTTGTGTTGGTCGTCGCTCTCTTCCTTGCCGCCTGCGACGGATCGTCCGCGCTCATCAGGCACGATCCCAAGCCGCCAGGTCCGTTCCCCGCCGCCGATCGCCCGGTCGCGCACATCGTCTCCGCGCGCTGGTCGACCGAGCAGGACCGCGACCGCGTCAACGAGGCGGGCGACGTGATGGCCAAGAGCGGGATCAAACCCGGCATGACCGTCGCCGATATCGGCGCGGGCGAGGGCTATTACACCATCCGCCTCGCCGCGCGCGTCGGCAAGGACGGTCGCGTGCTGGCGGAGGACATCTTCGCGAACGTCCGCGACGCGCTGGCGGACCGGGTCGCGCGCGAGCGGCTGGACAATGTCAGCGTTCGGCTGGGGTCGCCCGCGGACCCGCGGCTGCCACCCGCCAGTTTCGACCGGGTCGTGATGGTTCATATGTATCACGAGATCGAACGGCCCTATGAATTCCTGTGGCGGATGCGGCCTTCGCTGAAGCCCGACGGGTTGATCGTGGTGGTCGACGCGAATCGCCCGACGCAGGATCACGGCACGCCCCCCGCGCTCCTGAAATGCGAATTCGCCGCGGTAGGCTATCTGGAGGTCGCGGTGAGCGACATGCCGTCCGCGGGCGGCTATCTCGCCGAATTCCGCGCCACCGGACCGCGCCCCGAACCCGCCGCGATCAAGCCCTGCCGGCTGGGTTGACCCGTAGTGGAAAGATATTAACCTACGTTGCGGAGACCTTGCGGGAACGCTTTGCTTCGCCTCTTGTTGTTCGTGCGAAGCCGGGCGGGTTTGCTGCAAGGCTCGGGGTCAAAAGGGAAGGTCACTCGATGCTTTGGACGATCGCAATCATTCTGCTGGTGCTGTGGGCACTTGGTTTCTCGCTGCATATCGCGGGTGGCCTGATCCACATCCTGATCGTCGTCGCGGTCATCGTGGTCCTGTTCCAGCTCATCACCGGCCGGCGCGCCTGACGGGACGATAGTCTCCGCTCGCGTCGATCCGGCGCGGACGAAAACCCCGGCGGTCGATCCGCCGGGGTTTTTCGTCATATGGTCAATGTGCGCCGCTCAGACTTGCGGCGTTCGCTGCTTGGGTCTCGGCGTCCGTCGAGGATGCGAATACCGGCTGGGGCGGGTTGCGGCTGTCGACCGCGTCGTTCGTCACGACCACGGTCGTTCCCACATCGGTGATCGCGAACAATTTTTTGGCGAACGCCATCGGCACGCGGATGCAGCCATGCGACGCGGGGAAGCCGGGATTGTTGCCCGCATGGATCGCCACCCCGTCCCAGGTCAGCCGCTGCATGAACGGCATGCGCGCCGCATTGTACAGGTTGGACCGGTGATCCACGTCCTTCTGCAGGATCGTGTAACTGCCCGTCGGCGTGTCCTTCCCGTCCCGGCCCGACGAGATCGCCGAGGCGGCGACCAATCGCTGGCCGCGATAGACGAAGGCCTGTTGCGTGCCCAGGCTGACGACGATGCTGACGGCTTCGCTGCTGCCGGTGTCGTTCCACACGAACTGATTGGCGGACAATGCCGCGGCGGCGGTCTCGACCGCGTCCGCGCTGCCGGTCGCGGCCGATGCCTGTATCGGCCCGGCCGCGAACGCCATCGAAGCGATTCCGAGCGCGATTGAAAAGTGCCGCATTGACCTTCCCTTCCGGATGGATCGATTCGTTTCCTGCCAAACGCGCGACCGGCAATTGCGTGCCATCCGCGACGAAGCGTTCGCCGAACGCGGCGAAACCCGGGAACGAGGTCGCAAGCGACGGATAACGCGGCAGAAAGTTCAGCACTCCTGCGCTATACGCGGTGTGGGGGATCAATCGGGCTTTCGGGAATTTCGATGATCGATCATGATTCGGTACGGTCGCGGCGTGCCTTGCTGCGGGGCGGTCTGTCGTTGACGGGCGCGTTGATGGTATCGGGACCGCTTTCGGCTGCCCACCGGATCACCGCACGCGATCTCCGTCCCCTGTCGCAACCGCCGATCCCCAATGCGGGGGTGATGCAACCGGTGGTGACCACATCGCCGCGGGTCGTCCGCCCCGATGTGTTCCGCCATGCGCTCGCCGCGCTCGATCGGCACGGCGACGCGGTCCAGCACCGCGACCGGATCGCGATCGCCGATTTCGCCGCGTCGTCGGCGCAGGCCCGGTTCCATCTCGTCGATCTGCAAAACGGGCACAGCACCTCGTTCCTGGTCGCGCATGGCAGCGGATCGGATCCGACGCATACCGGTTTCCTGAAGCGTTTCTCGAACGATCCCGGCTCGAACGCGTCGTCGGAAGGCAGCTTCCTGACCGCGGATTATTATGTCGGCAAACATGGCCGGTCGCAGCGGCTGATCGGGCTCGATCCGACCAACAGCAACGCGCTGTCGCGTGCCATCGTCGTGCATTCGGCCTGGTATTCGAACCCCGACATGCTCCGTACCCACGGGATGCTCGGTCGAAGCCAGGGATGTTTCGCGGTCGGCGAGGGCGACCTGGATCAGGTGTTCGCGCGGCTCGGGGCCGGGCGGATGATTTTTTCCACGAAAGCCTGACCGCGGCGACCGCCGCCGACCATCGCCGACCACATCAGCGCATCGATGCCCGCATAGCCCAGACCCAGATGGTCGGGCCGGACCGCCAGTACCTCGTGCAGGCGGACGCTCCCCGTCCGCAGCGCGGCGCGCCCGATGCCGGCCCAGCGGCGCGCGGTCTCCCAGCGGATCAGCCGCAGGTCCGTCGCGTCGCAGGGGTGCGACGCCAGGAACGCCGTCTGCAGCGTCGCGATCCCGTTGCCGAGCATCCACAAGGTCGCGCGGTCGGGGACGGGCTGCTTGCCCATATTGTGCCGGACCAGCAGCGCTGCGATCGTGTCCGCACGGTCGCCCAGGATCGGGCGGTGAACGTCCGCCAGCGCGGTGGTGGCGCTGGCGTGCATCAGCGTCGCATAGCGTTTCGACATCCCGCCGGGATGCTGGCGATACGCGAGCAGCACATCGTCGATCCGCGCGAGGCCGCCGGCCTGCTGGATGCGGTGATACAGGTTGAAGTCCTCGGCGCAGGACAGATCGGGCCGGGTGAAGGGGGACAGCGCGCGCGCCGCGTCGCCGCGCATCATCACCGACGACCAGACGAGCGGATTTTCGATCCACGACAACCAGGTGACGAGCGCCGGCGTGGTGATCGGCGCATAGGTGGGCGGACGCAGCGTATCCCCGTACAGATTGTCGGCATTGGCCCCGACCAGCACGATTTGCGGGTGCGCGTCCAGATAGGCGACCTGTCGCGCCAGCCGGTCGGGCCGACAGAGATCGTCCTGATCGAGCCCCGCGATAAACCGGCCGCGCGCTTCGGCGACCGCGCGGTTGCGCGCGTTGACCGGTCCGCCGTTTTCGGGGAGCGCGATCAGGCGGATTCGCGCATCGGGCCAGGCGGCGACGATGTCGCGGGTATCGTCGGTCGATCGATCGTCGACGACCAGCAATTCGAAATCGCCGAAGCTCTGCGCCGATACGCTCGCCAGCGTCGGCGGCAGCAACGCCGCGCCGTTATACGCCGCCATGACGATGCTGACCGCGGGATCGGCGGTGGGATCGGCGGCGGGACGGGCGGCGGGCGCGGTCATGCGGCGGCCCGCGCCTTTTGGCCGAGGATCTGCTCGATGATCATCGATCCGACATCGTTCTGCCACAGCCACAGCCCGTTGGCCTGACCGCTGAAGCTCGCCTCGCCGCCCAGGCTGCCCCAGGGGACGAACCCGGCGGCCAGACCGATGCCGTACAATCCCGGGATCGCCGTGCCGTCGGCGGCGCGCACGCGGCAATGCGGGTCGACCATCGCACCGCCCGCCGTGGCGGCGAGCGCGATCGGCGTGCCGTCCTCGCCATGCACCGGCAGCGCGTGGGGGCGATAACCGAGCGCGGCGATGACCAGATCGGCATCGCGGATCACCGCGCGTGACGCCGCATCCTCGTCGCCCGTGATCCGGTGAAGCGTGACTCGCGGATCGGGCGTGCGGCCATCGACGCCGAGCATCCGCAGGACCAGGTCGCGCGCCTCCAGCCGGAAACCGCCCAGCCGGTAGACGAAACCCGAGACGGGGCAGACATCGTCCGGTCCGAAATCGGTGAACCCTTCCGCCAGTGCCGCCTCGGCGGAAGGGTAGAAGGGTCGCAGTGGGCGGCGATGCAGCAACGTGACCGCGTTCGCACCAAGCGGCAGTGGAGGGTTGCCCTTCAAAAGCAGCGCGATCGTGGTCAATGCGCTCGTCGATCCGCCGACGACGGCGATGCGCGGCGCGCGGCACGTCGAGACGAGATCGGCGACACGCGCGAACCCGCCGACCGAAAGGACTTCGTCGGATTGCAACAACCGGCCATTCGCCAGGTCGATCAGGGGTGCGCCACCGACCTGCTGCGCCGCCAGCCGGTCGATCGGCTGGTGACCACCGGTGGCGATGACGACGTTGCGCGCCAATTGGTCGATCTCAAGCCCGTCGGCCGCCCGTTTCAGCCGGACATTCCACAGTCCGTCACCGCGGCGTTCGGCGCGCAAGGCCACATGACCCGTCAGCACGCTGCCGCCGGCATCGCGGACGATCCCGGTCAGCGCCGCGCCGGTGGCGCGAAGGAACGGCCCGATCTCGACCAGCGGCACGCCGATCGCCCCGCCCGGCCCGCCGGGCGGCACCCCGCAATGCGCCGCTACCGCGCGCGCCGCGGGATGGTCGGCGAGTGCGGCGATGTCGGGATGCGGATTACCCTCGACCGCGGTCAGAAAGGTCTGCGCGGTGGAATCGGAGGTGATCGCGAACTGACCAAGCCGACCGCCGCCGATCGCATCGTCGCGGTCGACCACCACCAGGCCGGCGCGCGCCAGATCGGCCAGCCGGCCGTTCTTCGCCGCCGCGGTCAGCAGCGCGGTGCCCGCCGGGCCGCCGCCGACGACGACGAGTCCGGCGATCCTTGGTGCAGCGACGCTCGCCGGGCGGCGCGTTTGTACGGCCCGGATCGCGCGATGAAGCGCGGACGTGATTCGCGCGACATCGTCGATCGACATCGCATCGGTGATCGGCAGCGACAGCATGCGGCCTGCGACATCGTCCGCGACCGGGGTCGGCTCGATCAGCGCGGTGCGGCAGAACCAGGGCTGCTGACCGAGATGCGGGCTGAAATAGCGGCCCGACCCGATGCCAGCGCCGGCCAACGCGGCGTCGACGGCATCACGGCGGTCGGCGATATCGCCCGGCAACAGCACCGGCATGAACTGCGTCGCCCGACGTCGCCCGGCGACGTGTTGCAAGGTCAGATCGCCGAGTTGCGCGCGGTACGTCGCCTCCAGCAGCGCGCGGTGCGCCGCGGTCGCGTCCAGTCCGTCCAGCTTCGCGCGTGCCAGGACCGCGATGACCTCGGGCAGTTTCGCATTGATGCCGGGCAGTGTCGCGCTGCGCCCGCTTTCGAATCCGAAATTCGTCATCGCGCGCAGCCGTGCGATCCGTGCCGCGTCGGCGCAGTGGATCAGGCCACCCTCGGCGACCGCGAAGGTCTTGGTCGCATGCATCGAATGGACGACCGCGAATGGCGCGTCGGTGCCGAACGCGGTGCCGTCGTCGGCGATCGTGCCGAGCGACGCCGCGGCGTCCACGACGATCCCGACGCCGTAATCGCGGGCGTAGCGGCGATATCGATCGATATCGATGGCGTTGCCGAACGTCGCATAGGGGATGACGACGCCGATCCGCGCACCGTAATGACGAAGCAGCCGTTCCTCCTCCGCCGCGGCCGCGCTCCAGTCGTCCGGATCGACATCGCAGATCAGCGGCGTCAGTCCGGTCCACGCCGCGGCCTGTGCGGTCGCCGCGAAGGTCAGCGCGGGCATCAGCGCGAGCGTCCCGGGTCTGGCGTCGAACCCGGTCGCTTCGCGGATCGCGATCATCAGCCCGAGCGTCGCGTTGGCGACCGCCAGGCATGCGCCGCGACCGCCGAACAATCGCGCCGTGATCGCCGCTTCGAACCCGCGGACCTCGGGCCCGCCATTGCTGTAGATGCCGGACGCCTCGATCCGCTTGAGCGCGGCGACATGATCGCTCAGTCGCGGCGGATTGGGTGCGATCAGGGGCAGCGGCTTTGGCATCGACATTCCATATTCGGCGCGGATCGTCGCCTTATGGAATGGTTCCTCCTAAGATGCGGTTACGCCGCTTTATCGCACCCCCGCCGCCGCCAGTTCCGTCTGCGCCGCCGCGAATTGCGCCGCGAAAGCGGGCTTCGCCATCAGCCGCTCGGCAACCGTGATGCCAAGCGCCTCGCCGGCGGTCACGTCGCTTCGCCAATGCTGTTCGCACACGATCCGGCTCTGACCGTACCGCGCGGCGCGCGCCATGATCGGCTGGGCCTTGGCGGGAACCAGCTTTGCGAGCGTCGCACCCATCGAGAACGCCATCGTCGTGTGGCCGCTCGGATAGCTCGACAGCGGTTCGTCGCTGCGTTCGCAGGTCTTCAGATCGGCGTCGATGATCCAGGGGCGGGGACGCTTGAATTCGTCCTTGCCGCGATTGGCCGCGTCCTTCTCGGCGGTGCGCACGATCGCCATCAGCCTCGTCGTCTGCGGCAGCTTCGCCAGATCGAACCCGGGGCCGATCGCCTCGGTGAAGATGCTGGCGTTCTTGGTCTCGCTATCCGACTTGGCCGCCGTCACATCGGTGGCGGTACGGGCGCGCTCGACGGCGAGGAGTTCGGCGAGTTCGGCCTTCGCCTGGACGCTGTCCGCAACGGGCGGCGGCGGCAGGAATGTCGCCGGGTCCAGATCGGCCGCGGTCAGCATCGACGCCTCCTTGGGCACCTTCGCCGTGCTCTTGGCGGTCGCGGCGAAGGCGAGCAGCCCGGTCGCGGCGATCATGATCGTTATGCGCATCAGAACACCACCGTGATATCGCCGGTGAATTGCCGGCCGGTCTGGAACATATACTGGTCGTACGGGAAGACGCTGTTCACCCCGCTCGTCCCCGTGGCGGCCTTGCCCTGGCTGATACTGGTCACGCGGGTCGAGTCGAGCAGATTATAGATCTCCAGCCCGAACCGGATGTGTCGCCGGAACTCGTAGCTCGTCGCCAGGATCGCCGTGTTGTAGCCGTTCGATTGATAGGTCGGGCTATTGTAGCTGTCATAGGTGCCGGCCGGAACGGTCCCCACCGGCGTGATGAAATACTGGTGACCCACCCATTTGTCGATCAACGAGAAGCGGATCGGGCCGTTCTTGTAGAGGACTCCGCCCGCAGCGGTCCATTCGGGTGCCTTGGCGACCTGCTGCTGCGGCTGTCCGGGATTGTCGGTCTTCGCATAGTTGCGCGACCCGTTGGCGAACAGCGCGAAGCCGCGGGGCAACGCGTAGGTGATCTCGCCTTCGAGCCCCTTGTACGTCACCGCCCCCGAGTTGATGTAGATGACGCCGACGCCCGGCGTCGGCGAGGTGAAGGAGTTGAACTTGTTCGTGAAATCGATCTTGTAGCCGTCGAAGTCGAGGCTGAGGTTCTGGCCGTGATAGACGACACCCGCCTGGTAATTGGTCGAACGTTCCGGCGCGACGGTCGATAGCGTCGGGTTGGCGACATACAGCACGGTGAGCGGCGGCGCGAGGAAGCCCTTTGCAAACTCGGCATAGGCGGAAAATTTCGGCGTGATCGCATAGTTGATCTGCGCGAACGGCAGGTCGGCCGCATACGTGTTCTGCTGCGTCTGCGCGTACCGCGTCGTCTGATTGTACAGCGCGTCGATCTTGCGTTCGAAATCGACATGCTTGTAGCCCGGCGTGATCGTCAGTCCTTCGATCGGCCGCAGTTCGAGTTCGACGAATTCCTCGGTATGGTTCGTGTGGCTCTTCTGGTCGAACTTGATGTTCGCCGGTGTGACCGCGCCTGTCAGGGGGTTCGTGACGGCTTTCTCGACATAGTTGGGCGACAGGTCGATCAGGTTCACATCGCGCTGCTGGCGATAGGTGTTCGAGAATTCGAGCCATGCGCCCGCCGTCAGCGTGCCGAAGCCGAAATCGAGCCGCGTCTTGGCGATATCGCCGAACACCCGGTATTTGTTCGTCTTGGTGTACCCCGGAACGCCCCCGAGCACCGCCTTGCCGCCCTGCGTCGGCGTCGTGACGTTCGCCGCAGTCACGGCGGCGGCGATCTGCGCAGCCGTGGTCGCGGTCGGCGTCGCCGTGCCGTAGATGGTGACGTCGTTGCCGCTCAGCGTCTCGTTGTCGTAGCTATAGGTATAGGCACGATTCTCGAACGTCGAGTGCGGCGCAAGATCGGCTTCGAACTTGACGATCTCGAAGTCGGTGGTCTTGTGGGTGTAGTTGTACTTATAGTAATCCTGCGTATTCGGATCGTTGTTCAGGCTGAAGTATTTGCCGTAGAGCGCCGTCTGCCCCAGTGTCACGCCGTCATTGTCCGGCTGGTTGAAGCTGTTCTCATTATACGTGCCGAGCAGCGTCAGCCGCGCATGCGGGCCGACCGGGATGACGATCTTTCCGAACACGTTGTTCGAATAGAAGGGGCTGTAGGTCCGCGCGCCGTCCGATCCGATATGCTGCGCGCTGAACACCATTTCGGTGCCGCCCAGCTTGTCGATCGCGCCCGTCTGCGCGACGCCGCGCAGGAGATACGTGTTGTAGGTGCCGTAGGTGCCCTTCAGCTCCACCCCCGGGTTCTCGCGGGTTTCACGACTGAAGAGATTGATGTTGCCGCCGAACGTCGCCTGGCCGAGCTGGCTGGCGTTCCCGGGACCGCGATCGACGACGAGCGTCTCGATCGTGTTCGACGGGAAGAAGGTGTTCGAATGATGCGTCGGATCGTTGGTGTCGCCGAACGGCACGCCGTCATAGGTGACGTTGTATTCGCCGTCCTGGAAGCCCCGGATCTGCGCCTTCGATTCCGAAAGGCCGACGCCGTTCGCGGCACCCGTGTTCGACACGCTCGGGCTGATGAGCGCGATCTGGTTGAAGTCCGCGGACGCCGGCAGCGAATCCTCGATGAAGGACCGGCTGATGATCGACTGCGGCTGCTTTTCCTGCAGCGACGCGGTGACGGGCGCGATCTCGTTGGCGCGGGTCGCGGTCACGACGATGTCCGAACCTTCGGCGATGCCCGTCGTCTGCGTCTGCGGGTCCCCGCTGGCGGCCGCCGGGAGGGGCGGGGCGGCATCCTTCGCAGCTACCGGCTTGTCGAGCGCCGAAGCGAGCGCCGGATCGGCGAGCGCACACAGCGCCAGGACGCTGGCACCCATGGCAAGGCCACGAGCATGCGCCCGGATATGACACGTCTTCATCTTCGCTTCCCCCACGCCAATCCTGCTGGCGAAGCGCTACGGCCGCAGCGTGACAGTTCTGTTGCGATTCCGCGTCGGAACAAAGATTGACGATTTGTAAACGACGACCGGATCGGACGATCGATACCAGGCGATGTAAGGCCGTAGGCTTAGTAGCCGATACCCGTTGCCTGCGCGGGGCGGGGCATATCGTGACGCTCGCGGCGAACGGCCGCGACGTGTTGGCTCAGGCGATGGACGACGGCTATGACGCGATCGTGGTCGATCGGATGTTGCCGGCTGGGGGGACGTGATGCGCGGTTTGGCTTTGCTACCGGCGGTCGCACTCCTGTCGGGATGCGCGACCTACCGCGCGTCGCCGCTCGGATCGGCGGACGCGGTGCTTGCGCCGTCCGATCCCGCGATCGTTTCCGTCGATGCGGCGCGGATCGACCGGCCGTATCTGACCGCGCAACCGATCGACCTTTCGCAGCCGCTGACCCCAAATGCGCTGGCGGTGTTGGCGGTTCTGGAGAACCCCGACCTGAAGGCGCTACGGATGAAGGGCGGGGTGACGAGCGCGCAGGCCTTCGCCGCGCGGCTGATCCCCGATCCGACCGCGGCCGGGACGTTCGACAAGCGCATCTCGGGACCCGATCCGCTCAATGGCTTCGGCGGTCAGATCGGGTTCGACCTCGGCCAGCTCAGGCTCGCGCGTGCGACGCGTGCGGCGGGGAAGGCGAGCAAGCGGCAGGTGCGGCTGGATTACGCCTGGGCGGAATGGCAGGCGGCGGGACAGGCGCGGTTGCTGGGCGTTCGTATCCTCGCGCTGACACAGCAGGCCGGCATCGCGCGGTTCAGTGCGGCGGCGGCGGAGCGGCTGTTCCAGGCGGTAGGCCGGGCGGCGGGGCGGGGCGACCTGGCGGCGGGCGATCTGGACGCGCGGCGGCAGGCGGCACTCGACAGCGCCGACAAGGCGCGGGCGGCGGAACGCGACCTGACGGCCGCACGCGGCGAACTGAGCAAGCTGCTTGGGTTGCCGCCGGAAACGATGCTGATCCTCGCCCCCGCCGGTCCGGCGCCGGTCCCGCCCGCCGCATCCGTGCTGACCGCGCAGGCGATCGACCGCAGGCTCGATCTCCAGGCGTTGCGTCAGGGCTATGCGGCGTCGGAGGCGGACCTGCACAAACAAGTGCTCGACCAGTTCCCGAACCTGTCGCTGCAGCTGGCGGGGGCGCGCGATACGGCGGGCAATTACACCACGGGGCCGACCGTCGGCTTCGCGCTGCCGCTGTGGAACCGTAACCGCGGCGGGATCGCCGTCGCCACCGCGACCCGCGCGCAACTGAAGGCCGAATATGACGCGCGACTGTTCCAGACGCGCGCGGATATCGGCACCGCGGTCGCGGCGTTGACGGTCGTCCGGCGGCAGCGCGGGGCGCTGGTCGATCAATTGCCGACGCTCCGGCAATATGCGGACGCCACGAAGCGCGCCGCCGATCGCGGTGATCTGGCACCCGCGACCGCCGACGCGGCGGCGCAGGCGATCCGCGACCGGCAATTGACGCTGTCGCAACTGGATCAGCAGATCGCCGAACAGACGATCGCCCTCGAACTGCTGTCGGGTGGCCCCAGCGAAGGATGGACACGATGAAGCCGTTCGCCCTGATTGCGCTCCCGTTAATGCTGGCGGGTTGTGGCAGCGCGGAAACCCCCGACGCCGCGGAGAAAGCCAAGCCGACCGCAATGGTGCGCGTGGCGAGCGCGGTAACCGGCGCGCGGAGCGATTCGGTGGTGGCTTACGGGACCACCGAAGCCGGTCCGTCCGCGGACCATGCGATCGTCGCGCCGGCAGAGGCGATCGTCGCCCGCGTCGCGGCACCGACCGGAACCGCGGTCGCCGCCGGTCAGGCGATCGTCGTGCTGCGCCCCAGCCCGGGCTCGCGCACCGCCCTCGCCAGGGCGGCGAGCGACGTCCAGGTCGCGGACGCCGCCTATGCCCGCGCGCTGCGGCTGCGCAGCGACGGGCTGATCGCGAATGCCGATGTCGAGACCGCTAAGGCCGCGGCGGCGACGGCGCACTCTACTCAGACCAATCTCGGTCTGTCCGGCAACGGCACGACGCTGCGTGCGCCGGTGGCGGGTACGGTGGCCGGGCTGACCGCCAACCCGGGGGATCAGCTCGCGGCTGGCGCGGTGATCGCGTCGATCGTCGGGCGCGGCGATCTGCGCGCGCGCATCGGCGTCGATCCCGCGGTGGCGCTTCGCATCCGGCCCGGCATGGCGATCGCGATCCAGGCCATGAATGGCGGTGCGTCGGTGACGGTACCGGTCGTTGGCGTCGATCCGCAAGTCGATGCGACCACCCGGCTGGCATCGGTGTTCGTGCGCGTTCCGCCTGCCGCGGGGCTGTCCGCGGGGCAGCCGGTGCGTGCCACGCTGAGCATCGGGGCGACGACGACCGGCATCGCGGTCCCCTATGCGGCGTTGCTCGACGATGGTGGCCGGACCTATGTCTTCGTCGTGCGCGGCGGGGTGGCGTCGCGCGTCGCGGTCGTCACCGGCAATGGCGGCGGCGACACGGTGCAGATCCTGAAGGGGATCAACCCCGGCGACCGGGTCGTGATCGAAGGCGGCACCGCGCTCGACGACGGGATGAAGGTCCGGGTGCAGTGAAGGAGGCGCTGATCCGGCACCAGCGATCGATCTGCCTCGCGGTCATTCTGGTGACCCTCGCGGGGCTGGTCGCGGCGACGCGGCTGCCGGTCAGCCTGTTCCCGCATATCGACTATCCGCGCGTCGTCGTCTCGATCGATGCGGGCGAGCGCGATCCGGAGCAGATGGCGGCGCAGATCACCCGCCCGGCGGAGATCGCGCTTCGCGGCATCCCCGGCGTCACCCAAATCCGGTCGACGACCAGCCGCGGTTCGGCGGAGGTGCAGCTCGGGTTCGACTGGGGCGAGGACATGGTCGCCGCCACGCTCGCGACGCAGGCCGCGCTTGCGGCCCTCACCCCCGACCTGCCGCCGGGGATCCGGTTCGGCGTGCGGCGATCGGATCCGACGATCTTCCCGGTGTTCGGGCTGTCGTTGACGTCCACCAAGCGAAGCGGCGTCGAACTGGCGCAGATCGCGCAAACCACCCTGCGGCCGGTATTGTCCTCCGTAAACGGTGTCGCCGGGGTCGACATATTGGGCGGTGCGGCACCCGAGATCGCAGTAACGATCGATCCCGCGAGGATGCAGGCGCTGGGCATCGCGGTCACCGACGTCAACACCGCGCTCGCCAGCGCCAACACCGTCGCCGCGGTCGGCCGGATCGAGGATCGCCACCGGCTGTACCTCGCGCTGGTCGAGAACCGGGTGACGACCGAAGCCGATATCGCAGCGATCCCGGTCAAGGCGGCGGCGACGGCAGGGGCGGGCGTCGTGACGCTTGGCCAGATCGCGACCGTCCGGCGCGGTGCGGCCCCCGCCTGGACGCGGGTGACCGCGAACGGGCAGAATGCGGTGCTGGTCAACATCCGCCAGACGCCGACCGCGGACGCGGTCGGGCTGGTCCGGTCGGTCGGCGATGCGCTGAAGGCCGTGGCGCTGCCGGCGGACGTGAAGGTGAGCCCGTTCTACGACCAATCCGAGCTGGTAACCGGCGCGGCGACATCGGTGCGCGATTCGATCCTGCTCGGCGCGGTGCTGGCGGGGCTGGTGCTGTTCCTGTTCCTTCGCAGTTGGCGGCTGATGGCGATTACTGCGGTACTGCTGCCCGCGGTGCTGGCGGCGACGTGCCTCGCGCTCATGGTGCTCGAGATGAGCTTCAACATGATGACGCTCGGCGGCATGGCGGCGGCGGTCGGGCTGGTGGTCGACGATGCGGTCGTGATGCTGGAGCATCTGATGCGTCGCCTGCAGGAGGCGGATCGCGAAGACCGGCCACGGCCGTCGATGCTGGCGGCGGCACGCGAGATGGCGAAACCGCTGTACGGATCGACCGCGGCGACGATCGTCGTGTTCCTGCCGCTGGCGTTCATCACCGGGGTCACCGGCGGCTTCTTCAAGGCGCTTGCGGTCACGATGGTCGCGGCGCTGACCGTGTCGTTGCTCTATGCGCGGTTCGTGCTGCCCGTAATTGCCGAACGCTGGCTGACGAACAAGGACGCGGAAGCCTCCGAGAAGGGCGACCGGGTCACCGCCGCGCTGGAGCGCCGCTACGCGAGGGCGGCGACATGGGCGTTCGCGCGGCCCGGGCCGGTCGCCGCGATCGGTGCCGCGATCCTCGTCGCGCTTGGCGGGATCGCGTGGACGCATCTGCAATCCGGCTTCATGCCGGCGATGGACGAGGGCGGGTTCATTCTGGATTACAAGGCGAAACCCGGCGCGGCGTTGACCGACACCGATCGGCTGCTCCGCCAGGTCGAGGCGATCGTGCAGGCGACGCCCGAGGTGACCAGCTATTCCAGGCGGACCGGGCTGCAACTGGGCGGCGGGCTGAGCGAGGCGGACGAGGGCGACTTCTTCATCCGGTTGAAGACCGGATCGCGCCGCCCGATCGACGAGGTGATGGCGCAGATTCGCCAGAAGGTACAATCGCAGGTTCCCGGCCTGGAGATCGAGACCGCGCAGTTGATGGAGGATCTGATCGGCGATCTGACCGCGGTGCCGCAGCCGATCGAGGTCAAATTGTTCGGCGACGATCCCGCGCTGATCGAGGCGTCGACCGCGAAGGTCGTGGAGGCGATCGGCAAGGTGCCGGGTGTGGTCGAGGTCGCGAGCGGACTGCGCGTCGCGGGCGATGCGATCACGATCCATGTCGACCGCGCCGCCGCGGCGATGGCGGGGCTCGATCCCGATATTATCGCCAGGCAGGTCGACGCCGAGGTCGGCGGCGTGGTCGCGACGTCGGTGCTCGCGGGCGAGCGCTCGATCGACGTCCGGGTCCGCGTGCCGCAGGACTTGCGCACCCGGGCGAGCGAACTCGCCGCGCTGACCGTTCGCGCCGCCGATGGTCGTGCCGTGCCGCTGCGCGCGGTTGCCACGGTCGGCATCGCGGCCGGCCAGCGCCAGATCACGCGCGAGGGGCTGGCCCCGTTCATCGCGGCCACCGGGCGGCTGGAGGGCACCGATCTCGGCACCGCGATGACCGGGGTGCGCGCCGCGGTCGCCGGGCTTCGCCTGCCGCCCGCGGTCCGCGTGGAATATGGCGGGCTGTATCAGCAGCAGACCCGGTCGTTCCACGATCTGGCGACGGTGTTCGTCGCGGCGCTGCTGCTGTCCGCGCTGCTGCTGACCCTGCTCTACGAACGCTGGGCCTATACCGCGGCGGTCGTCGCGACGGTGCTGCTGTCGATCGCGGCGGTGTTCGTCGGGCTGTGGATCACGGGCACCGAACTCGACATCTCCGCGCTGATGGGCCTGACGATGGTCGTCGGCATGCTGACCGAGCTTGCGATCTTCTACCTCGCCGAACTGCCCGACGGCACCGTCATCGACGCGTCCGCCCTGCTGGAGGCCGGCAGCAAGCGGCTGCGCCCGATCGTCATGTCCGCGATGATCGCGATCCTGACGCTCGCCCCGCTCGCGCTCGGCATCGGTCGCGGGTCGGGACTGCAGAAGCCGCTCGCGACCGCGATCATCTTCGGGCTTGCGATCGGTGCGCCGCTGGTGCTGACGCTGTTGCCGATGCTGGTGCTGGCGTTCGGCGGCGGGTCTCGCGCACGATCCCAGCGGGTGGCCGGGGCGCCATAGCGAGGCGGGATCGTCCGGTCGTACAGCCCCTTCGTTCCTGCGGGAGGTCTGCCCGGCACCGGTCGGCCACGAAACACCCGCCGATAATGGGCGGCCACAAGATCGGTTCCGCGCAATCCTGCGGTGCCGCGGCTGTTGTTCCGCCGCCGGTCGCGGTATCGTCGGGCGATATACGAGGACCATCTGATGACCCGTCTGCTTGCGTACGCCCTGCTGGCCGCCACCGCCGCCGCCCTGATCGGCGCGACGCCATCGCGGACGGCGCGTTATTCGGTGGCCGGTTCGATCGCGGGCCCCGATGGCGGCTGGGACTATGCCAGCGTCGACGCGACGACGGGCCAGGTCTATGTCGCGCGCAGCACCGGCGTCACCGTGATCGATCCTGCGCATCCTGCGGCCGTGCGATCGATCGGCACCGTCGTGCGCGGCCATTCGGTCGTCCCGATGCCCGACCGGAACCTGCTGCTCGTGACGAGCGGCGGCGACGACACCGTGCGGCTGATCGACCCTGCCGACGGGCGCGAGGTCGCCCGCATCCCGGTCGATCACAGTCCGGACGCGGCGTTCTACGATGTGGTTCATCACCGTGCTGCGGTGATGAATGCGAAGTCGGGAACCGTGTCGGTCATCGACGTCCCGACGCGCAAGGTCGTGCGGACGATCGCGCTGAAGCCGGGCCTCGAATTCGGCCAGGCGGGTCCCGGCGATACGCTGTTCGTCAACAACGAGGATGCGAACGAGATCGAGACCGCGAACCTGGCGACGGGTGCGGTCGGCCCCGCGATCGCGCTCCCGGGCTGCGAGGGGCCGTCGGGCCTCGCCTATGACGCGCGCCGCCACTGGCTGATTAGCGCGTGCGCGAACGCGAAGGCGGCCGTCATCGACGCGGACACGCGGCGTGAGGTGGCGTTGCTGGACATCGGCCAGGGCGCGGATGCGGTGATCCTGGATGCCCGCGCGCGGCTCGCCTTCATTCCGTGCGGCAGGAGCGGTTCGCTGACGATGATCGCGCTGGCGTCCGCGGTTCCGACGGTGGTCGCGACGATCCCGACCGAACCGGGCGCGCGGACCGGTGCCGTCGATCCGCGCACCGGCACGCTCTACCTGCCGACCGCACGCTTCTCGCCACCGCTGACGACCGGCGGTCGTCGCCCCGTGGCACAGACCGGCAGCTTCCACGTGCTGGTGGTGAAAGCCGGCGGCTGATACGCGCCGGTTGTTGCGGTCGGCCTGCGATTTCTGAACGGCTGGATGTTTGATCCCGGCTTTGATGGTGCACTATTCACCGTCGGCTGGAAGGAAGCGCTATGGGCCAGGTAATTTACGGGGTGCCGCAACGACTGAGGCAGTCCGCCGAGCGATACAGCATGGTCAAGCGAGCTTGAGGGTGCTGGCCAAGCGCCACGGCATCAACCAGAAGACCGTCGCCAAATGGAAGCGGCGAACCTCGACCGCCGATCTGCCGACCGGACCCAAGGTCGCCAGGTCGACCGTCCTGTCGATCGAGGAAGAGGCGGCGAACGTGGCTCGAAGAGCCAAACCGCTTCACATCAAATCTTTCCAATTCAAAAGTCGGCAGAGCCTGACTGCGGAGCATCGCGCTGCTTTACGGGATGGGATTTCGATGACCCTCGACGAAGCGACGGCGCGACGATTCGTGTCCCTGACGCTAGCGCATCTGGACAGGCGCTGGCCGTTCAAGCTTGATCTGATCCTGACCGGCCCTCAGGATCTGGTCGCGCCCGACGAACTGCACCCGATTTTCCATGGCAGTTTCGACTGGCACAGCTGCGTTCATGGCTGGTGGCAGGTCATGCGCCTCGCGCGGCGTTTCCCCGACATGCCGGAGGCCGCCGTGATCCGCTAACGCGTTCCTCGCTTTACCGAAAGCTGTGGTCGATTGATGATCGTACCGCCAAAACGGTCTCCATCAGAACACCACGACGCTGCGGATGCTCTCGCCGGCATGCATCAGGTCGAAGCCCTTGTTGATATCTTCGAGCGGCAGGACGTGCGTGATCATCGGGTCGATCTCGATTTTGCCGTTCATGTACCAGTCGACGATCTTCGGAACGTCGGTCCGCCCCTTGGCCCCGCCGAACGCCGTCCCGCGCCAGTTGCGGCCCGTGACGAGCTGGAACGGTCGCGTTGCGATCTCCTTGCCGGCCTCGGCGACCCCGATGACGATCGACGTACCCCAACCGCGGTGGCACGCTTCCAGGGCCGTACGCATCACCTCGGTGTTGCCCGTGCAGTCGAAGGTGAAGTCCGCGCCGCCGTCGGTCAGCGCCAGGATGGCCGCGACCATATCGTCGCGCGATTTGCCGCGCGCATCGATAAAGTCGGTCAGTCCGAAGCGGCGACCCCATTCCTCGCGGTCCGGATTGATGTCGACGCCGATGATCCTGTTCGCGCCGGCCATGCGCGCGCCTTGCAACACGTTGAGCCCGATCCCGCCCAAACCGAAAACCACGATATTGTCGCCGACCTGCACCTTCGCCGTGTTGACCACCGCGCCCACACCGGTCGTCACCCCGCAGCCGACATAGCACGTGCTGTTGAACGGCGCGTCCTCGCGGATCTTGGCGACGGCGATTTCGGGTAGCACGGTGAAGTTCGAAAAGGTCGAGCAGCCCATGTAATGGAAGATCGGCCGGCCGTCGTAGCGGAAGCGCGTCGTGCCGTCGGGCATCAGCCCCTTGCCCTGCGTGGCGCGGATCGCGGTGCACAGGTTGGTCTTGCCGCTGAGGCACGACTTACATTGACGGCATTCGGGGGTGTAGAGCGGGATGACGTGATCGCCGACCGCGACGCTGGTCACCCCAGTTCCGACTTCGCGCACGATCCCGGCACCTTCATGCCCCAGCACGCTGGGAAACAGGCCTTCGGAGTCGAATCCGTCGAGCGTGTACGCATCGGTGTGGCAAATGCCCGTCGCCATGATCTCGACCAGCACCTCGCCGGCCTTTGGCCCTTCAAGATCGAGTTCGACGATTTCGAGCGGCCGCTTGGCTTCGAACGCGACGGCGGCACGGGTTTTCATATCGGGTCAATCCTCCTGAGCGGCACGCATAGCATGCTACGGGCAGGCGGCATCTGCGAATTGGGGCCTGACGTCCAGGGGCGATTCGCGATAGTATCCGACCGACGGTATCGATCCGCCGTCGCCCAAGTGGCCGCACGGCCGCGTCCGGTGAGGCGTCGTCGACATCCGGCGCAAGGGTCGTGGAGCGCGACAAACATATGACGGTGCTCATCTACATCGGCGCGGCGCTCGCCGAGATTGCGGGGTGCTTCTCTTTCTGGGCCTGGGCGCGGTTGGGTCGGTCCGTCTTCTGGCTGGCACCCGGCTGCGCGGCACTCGGGACGTTCGCCTATCTGCTCGCATTGGTCGATACGACGCAGGCCGGCCGCGCATATGCCGCCTATGGCGGCGTATATATCGTCGCCGCCCTGTGCTGGATGTGGATCGTCGAAGGCACCCGCCCGGACAGAGGGGACCTGATCGGCGCGCTGCTCTGCCTGGTAGGCGCTGGCGTCATCCTGCTGTCGCCGCACCGGGCTGCCGGGACGGCTCTCAGGCCGACGCAGCGCGAACACGCTCCAAACGCGAAATAACGACATCGATCTGTTCCAGGCCAAAGACCAGCCCGCGCAATCCAGGGCGCGGGCTGGTGCATCGGGGGTCGTCAGAAGTGCACGATCACGTCGCCCGACAGAACGACCGAGTCTTGCTTGTTGGGCGCGATCCCGCGATTGGAGTTGCCGTTGAACGCCGCCGCATCGAACGAGCGATAATAGGCGACCTCGGGCCGCAGTTCGATCTGCGGCGACAGCCAGCGCTGCCATCCGACCGCCCCGGCTGCATAGCGCGTCTTGATGCCGGTGCGCTGGCCCTCTTCGTCGTCGAGATACTCGCCGCGCACGGTGAAGTTGTTGAGCGCGTTGGGCGAATAGTTGAGGTAGACCAGCCCCGACTGCGCATAGATGTCGCACTTCAGCGCAGTGGCATTATTGCATTGCGCGAGGCCCGGAGCATTGAACGGCGTGTACTGAGGGCTGAACGGGGTGCCGCCGTTCGCATAGGCGGTCTGTACCACCGGGTTCAATGCGTTGGGCACATCGCGTTCGACGATATTATACGTCTCCATCGAGATATGCCATTTGTCGCTGAACTTGTGGTAGACGGTCAGGCCGCGCCATTGGAGGTTGTTATAGCCCCACCGCCCGCTGTTGATACCGTTGACGCAGCCATAGACAGCCGTACCGGCATCCGACGTCTGATAGCGGATGCAACCCGAGAACGAGGGTTGATTGCCCGGATCCTTGGCGAAGCGGGTGCCCGGATATAGCGGGTTGGGAAACGGGTTGGCGATCGTCTTGCCGGCATTCCACAGCGCGGTTTCCGTGCCGTCGGTGATGCCCGCCTGCAGGAACAGGTTCTTGCTGACCGCGAGCGTCGCGAGGATGCCGGTGTTCGTGAAATTGTCGAACGTGTAGGTCATCGAATGCGTGTACATGTAGTTGTTGGGTGCCAGCTGCGCCTCGATGTCCGGTATCGAGATGAAGCGGCCGGCGCGGATCAGCAGCCCGTGCGCGATCTTGGGAATATAGAGTTCGACATATTCCATCGGCAGATCGAGGCCGTAGTCGTTGTTACGCGTGGTCAGCTGGCCGCTGAGCAGGCCGTAGGAGATGGTGTAGCGGTAATCGACGCCGTAGATCGCCGACACGCGGAAACCCCAGTCGACATGGTCGGTCTGCACCGTGTCGGGGACGCGCTCGACATACATCACCGCTTGGTCGAGCTGGATGCGGCGTGGCTCGTAGTTATAGCCGCCGGGCGCGTTGCCACCGCGCACGGAGTTCGATCCGTAATTGCCGCCGACATCGACCCAGCCATAGGCCTGGATATGCGCATTCGACAGCGCATGGCCGAGGCCGCCCGGCGCGAGCGCGGTCATCAGCGGGCTGTCGACCGCATTGGGCCGGGTGACACCCAGGCTGGTCGCGCCGCCGTAGGGCCATTCCGTGAACGGCATCGGCGGCGCCGTTACCGGTGCCGGCGACCAGCCGTCCTGGCGCGACGACGGGGCGTTCGGATCGGCGGGGGCAGAGCCGTGGCCCATTTCGAGTTTGTAGTAACCGAACAGGCGGTGGAAGAAACCGCCGCCAAGGTTGTCGGTCGTGTAGGTGTCCGGCGCTGGCGCAGGCGTCCCGCCGGTCTGATCCGACGCGGATAGCGTGGCGCCACCCCCGACGTCGGTCCGGGGCGTTCCGGATACCGGTGCGATGGTCGCCGGCGGTTGCGGCCCATCGTTCTGGGGCAGCGTAGCGCCATAGGCGTGGCCCACAGCACCGAACGGCGCGGTAACCAGGGCGATCGATGCGACCGACAATTTGGCTTTATACCGTACGTTAGTATTCATGATCTTCTCTGTTGTTCCCCGATAGCGAACGCACCCGACGACTATTGTCGACAGGTGCGTTCCGGCGGCATTTACGGAACACCGCGTTGGTTAGCAACGTCATTCACCGCGCTTACCCATAGCATTCGCATATGTTTTCGTCGTTGGCACGGACGCGTTGCCTTTTAACTATAATGCCGGGGAAAAACAAACGCGATACTTATGCCAGTAGTCGGCTTCCGGCATTGAAATACTATTTCGCTCCGAACTAATATTATGCTTCGGCAAGGGCGGAATACCGTCGCCGATCCAGCTGCGATCAAAGGCCAGCCGCCCGACCGATGCGTCGGTGCGCCATGGAGACGATCGCGTGGCGAGGGGCTGGGCCGCTACCAACGACATCCTTCAAGGGGAAGTACCGTTATGACGCCGGTCGTGAAATATACGCTCTCGCTGCTGGCCAGCACCGCATTGTCTGTCGGGGCTGTGCAAGCGCAAAGCGTCTCGCCGACGGTGGCCGGGTCGGCAGCACCCGATCCGCAGTCCGCCGCCGCCAGCCCGGCGGGTGCTGCGCCGGTGAGCAGCCAGGGCGCGGACATCGTCGTCACCGCCCAGCGCCGCTCGTCGACCGTCCAGTCGACGCCGATCAGCATCACCGCCGTGGGCGGTGCCGAGCTTGCCGCGCGCGGCATCGCCAGCTTCGCGAGCCTCGCGCAATCGGCACCCGGCGTGTCGCTCAAGAGCGAAGGGCCGACCCAGACCGAGATCGAGTTGCGCGGCATGACATCGAGCGGCGGCAACTCGCCGACCGTCGGCTTCTACCTCGACGACATTCCGCTGACCGCGCCCTCCGCCGCACAGAACGGCAAGGTGGTGATCGACCCGACGCTCTACGACCTCAACCGCATCGAGATCCTGCGCGGGCCGCAGGGCACGCTCTACGGCTCGGGATCGATGGGTGGCACGGTGCGACTGATCGCCAACCAGCCCGATGCGACCAGGATCGAGGGCAGCGCGCAGGCCACTTTGTCGGGTACCGAGGGCGGTGGCTTCAACCATGCCGAGAACGCGATGCTCAACCTGCCGCTGGTCGAGGACCGGCTGGCGCTGCGGATCGTCGGTTCGGAGAATTACACCAGCGGCTGGATCGACCGGATCGTCGCTGGCGCCGGCAACAGCTATCCGATAGGCAGCGTGGACGGATCGACCCGCGGCAACGTCGCAGGCGCGGCCGTGATCAAGGACTATCACGGTTCCAACGCGTCGCAGACCTATGGCTTCCGCGCGACGCTGTTATGGAAGCCGACCGACGCGTTGTCGATCACGCCGATGATACTCTACCAGCACAGCAGGCAGGACGGCGTCAGCGCCTATGACAGCGATCCCGGCACCCTGGCGCATTATCAGCCGTTCGACGTCGCCGAGCCGCTGACCGACCGGATCATCATCCTGGGCCTGACCGTCAACTACGCCTTCGACTCGTTCGACATCACGTCGAGCAGCGCCTATTGGAACCGCCGCTCGACCCAGGTCGAGGACGGCAGCGAGGATTTCAACAACCCCAATACCGGCGCGACCTATGCGTCGAACAACGGCCTGCCCAATCCCGGCTATTACGGGCCGAACGGCAGCGGCATCGTCTCCGGCACCGAGAACGACCCGTCGCGCCAGTTCAGCCAGGAGCTGCGCATCGCCTCGAAGGGCAACCATCGGCTGAGCTGGGTCGGCGGGCTGTTCTACAGCGACTATCACATGACGTGGAACTTCGACGGGCGCACGTCGAACCCTTCCGCCTATCTCGACCTTGGCACTTTCAATCGTGCGACGACGACCAGCTGGTTCCTCGCCTATTCGCCGACCCATCTGAAGCAATATGCCGCCTTCGCCGAAGGCACGTTCGCGATCACGCCGACGCTCAAGTTCAGCGCCGGCGCACGCTATTACAAGTTCGACTATCATTTCACCTCGTCGATCACCGGCTGGGGATCGGGGCTTGGTGCGGCGACGCCGTCGCTGTCGGGGCTCATTACGCACAACGAGCAGGGCGTCAGCCCGAAGTTCAACCTGTCGTTCACGCCGAACTCCGACCTGACGCTCTACGCCACCGCCGCGCGCGGTTTCCGCCCGGGTGGCGGCAACGCCCAATATCCCGTCACCGGGCCTTACTGGAGCGCGGTCTACGCGCCGTACAACTTCACCGGCAACAAATGGCCGACCAGCTACGACGCCGATTCGGTGTGGAGCTATGAGGTCGGTGAGAAGCTGCGCCTCTTCGACCGTCGCCTGACGATCAACGGCAGCGTCTATTACGAAGACTGGGACCATATCCAGCTGCTCGCCTTGCCGGGCGACTGGCAGCTCAACATCAACGGCAACAAGGCGAAGATCTACGGTGGAGAGATCGAGACGCGCGGCGTGCTCGGCGCAGGATTCGAGCTCAAGGTGTCCGCGAGCTATACCCATGCGCGCGTCGACTCGGGTCCGCACTGGCAGATCGTCCCCGCCGATCGGCTGTCGGACGTGGCACCCGTCACCGCGAATGCGATCCTGAGCTATTCGCACGACATCGGCGGCGGCCTGTCCTTCACCGCAAGCGGGGAGAACGGCTATACCGGCCAACGCTACTCGCTCGCCTTCCCCTACGGCTATTCGCTCAATGGCCGCTACATCCTGTTGCCCGATTACGATCTCACCAACCTGCGCGTCGGGCTGCGCTCGGAGAAGGGATGGAGCGCAGCGCTGTTCGTCAACAACGTGTTCAACAAGCACGCCCAGCTGGAAAGCCTGTTCCAGGAGACGCTGCCCGCCGCCTCGTTCAACCGGATCGTAACCAACCAGCCGCTGACCGGCGGTGTCGACCTCAGCTTCCACTTCTGATCGGATCGTCGTTTCGGGGGGGTAGGGACGGCCGCGCGACGATAAGGTCGTGCGGCCGTCGTTTACGGGTTGCGATGTCTCGGGTGGGTTGGGGGGCGGTATCCGAACCGGCGCTACCGCTCGATCAATGCGGACGCGCGGCCGGCACCGTCACACCATCGGGGTTCGACGGCTCGTCGGCGATGAAGCGGTAGCCAACACCCAGGACGTTTACGACCAGACGTGGTCGTGCGGGATCGTCCTCTATCTTGGCCCGCAGATTGCGGATGACGACACGCAGATATTCCACATGATGCTCGTACTCCGCGGACCATACGGTACTGAGCAAGTGCTGGTGGGTGATGACCCGTCCCGGGAAACGGGTCAGTTCGGCGACGATGGCGAATTCCTTCGGCGTGAGATGCACCTCCTCGCCGTTCTTCACGACCATGCGACCGAGCAGATCGATCGTGACGTTGCCGGAGACTATCGTAGCGGTGCCGCCTTCCTTCGTGATGCGGTTGCGGATCGCCGCGCGAAGACGGGCAAGCAGTTCCTCCGTATCGAAGGGCTTGGTCAGATAATCCGTCGCGCCGAGGTCCAGAGCCGCGACTTTTTCGGTCGTCGCTGCCCTTGCGGACACGACGAGGACGGCGGCGCGCGATATTTTTCCGAGGATCGGGATCAATTCGATGCCGTTGCGATCGGGCAGTCCCAGGTCGAGCAGGATCGCCGACGGATCCGCGTCGGCGATGGAAGCCAGCGCCTCGCGTGCGTCGAACGCTTCCGCGACCGCATAGCCGGCGCGCTCCAGCGTGATCCGTAAAAGCCGGCGAATGGATGGCTCGTCGTCCACGACCAGCACTTTCGCGCGGGTTGTCATCAGTCGTATCCTTCATCGTCTTCCGCCGGCAAGGACTGCAGGACATGACGGCCGGCGCGCGCGCCCGCGCTATGTCACCGGCCGGGTCTGGTTCCATCGAGCCGGCGGTTCAGCAAAAGCACGTTCACGTGAGGATCGCCCGCAAACGGCAGCAGCGGGGTTTCGATCGAGCGCTCGACGAGCGAGCGTACCGCCGCGACGGGCAGGTGGCGCGCCGTCGCCACGCGCGGCACCTGGAACAGGGCGGCGGCAGGCGAGATGTCGGGATCGAGACCCGACGCCGATGCCGTCACCAGATCCGCGGGCACCGGACCGGTCAGCCCTTGAGAGCGCCGAAGCGCGATGTCGCCCTTGATCCTGTCCGCGAGCACCTTCGACGTCGGACCCAGGTTCAAACCCGACGAAGCACTCGCGTCATAGCCTTTGCCGGCCGCGGACGGACGTGAGTTGAAATAGCGCGCCGTCGTGAACGACTGGCCGATCAGCGTCGATCCGGTGACGACGCCGCGGTCGACGATCAGGCTGCCGTTCGCCTGGACCGGGAAAGCGACCTTGCCGATCCCCATCACGGCGAGCGGATACACGCCGCAGAGCAGAAGCACGAAGAACAATGTCATTACCAAAGCCGGTCGCAGCCCCGACAGGATGTCCGAACCCATTTTGCGTTCCTTATGCCAGACCGAGCGCGGATACGCCGAGGTCGATGATCTTGATGCCGATGAAGGGGGCCACCAGGCCGCCGAACCCGTAGATGCCCAGGTTACGCGCCAACAGCGGGCCGGCACCGATCGGCCGGTATTTCACCCCCCTGAGCGCGAGCGGCACGAGCAACGGGATGATGACCGCGTTGAAGATAATCGCCGACAGGATCGCGCCGGTCGGGGTGGACAGACGCATGACGTTCAGCAGCCCGAGCCCGGGATACAGCACGATGAACATCGCGGGCAGGATCGCGAAATATTTGGCGACGTCGTTGGCGATCGAGAAGGTCGTCAGCGCCCCACGCGTCATCAGCAGCTGCTTGCCGAGACCGACGATCTCGATCAGCTTGGTCGGATCGCTGTCGAGATCGACCATGTTGCCCGCCTCCCGCGCGGCCTGGGTACCGGTGTTCATCGCGACGCCGACATCCGCCTGGGCGAGCGCGGGGGCATCGTTCGTACCGTCGCCGCACATCGCGACGAGCCGCCCGCCGACCTGTTCCTTGCGGATATAGGCCAGCTTGTCCTCGGGGGTCGCCTGCGCCAGGAAATCGTCGACCCCGGCCTCGGCGGCGATCGCGGCGGCGGTCAGCGGGTTGTCGCCGGTGATCATGACGGTACGGATACCCATCCGCCGCAATTCGCCGAACCGCTCGCGGACGCCGGCCTTGACGACGTCCTTAAGCGCGATCGCGCCGAGGATGCGGCCGTTGCTGGCGACGGCGAGCGGAGTCATGCCGGCGCGGGCGATCTCGTCCGTCGCGCGGCGCAGTTCGGTCGCGGCCGCAGTGTCGCCCGACCCCGGATGCGCGCGAAAGACCGAGTCGACCGCACCTTTTTCGATCAGCAGTTCGCCGACCTTGACGCCCGATATGCGGGTCTGGGCGGTGAAGGGGATGATCTCCGCGCCATCGGGCAGCACCGACGTCGCAACCGAATATCGATCGCGCGCAAGGAGCACGATCGAGCGCCCTTCGGGGGTTTCGTCCGCCAGACTGGCGAGTAACGCAGCCTCCGCCAGCTCCGATACCGGAACGCCCCCGACCGGGCGGAATTCGCTCGCCTGGCGGTCGCCGATCGTGATCGTGCCGGTCTTGTCGAGCAGGAGCACGTCGATGTCGCCCGCGGCCTCGACCGCACGGCCGGATTTCGCGAGCACGTTGAAGCGGACCAGTCGGTCCATGCCGGCGATACCGATCGCGGAGAGCAGCGCCGCGATCGTCGTCGGGATGAGCGTGATGAGCAACGCCGACAGGATGACCACCGGCACGACGCCGCCGGCGTAATGCGCGAACATGGGGATCGTGCCGACGGCGATCAGGAAGATGATCGTGAGGCCGACCAGCAGGATCGTCAGCGCGATCTCGTTGGGAGTCTTCTGCCGCTCCGCACCTTCCACCAATGCGATCATCCGGTCGAGAAAACCCTGGCCCGGCCCGGCGGTGACCCGGACCTTCAGCCAGTCGGACACGACGCGCGTGCCGGCGGTCACCGCCGATCGATCGCCGCCGCCCTCGCGGATCACGGGGGCGCTTTCGCCCGTTATCGCGGCTTCGTTCACCGAGGCGATGCCCTCGACGACCTCCCCGTCCGCCGGGATGAGGTCGCCATTCTCGACCAGGACGATGTCGCCGACGCCAAGCATCGCCGCGGGTACCTCTTCGGTGCCTGCGCCCGCGATCCGCTTGCCGGTCAATTCACCCTTGGTCGCGCGCAGCGATGCGGCCTGCGCCTTGCCACGCCCTTCCGCGAGCGCCTCGGCGAAATTTCCGAACAGCACGGTCAGCCATAGCCAGAAAACGAGCTGTCCCTTGAAAGCGATCGTGCCACCGCCGATGCCCGTTGCCAGCATTACCGTAACGAGCAGCGCGACGATCGCGGTGACGAACATGACCGGGTTGCGCACCAGCGCGCGGGGGTCGAGCTTGCGAAAGGAAGCGGCGATCGCTGGGCCGAGAAGGTCGGCGGTGAACAGCGATGGCGATGCGGCGCGAGCCATGATGATGCGCTCCTTAGAACCGCTGGCCGTGGATCATCGCGACATGTTCGGCGATTGGTCCAAGAGCGAGCGAAGGCAGGAAAGTCAGACCGCCGAGAATCAGGATGATGCCGATCAGGAGCGCAATCCACAGCGGACCCGACGTCGGAAACGATCCCGACGAGGCCGGAACGACTCGCTTGGCGGCGAGACTGCCGGCGATCGCCAGCATCGGCACGATCACGAAGAAGCGGCCGAGCCACATCGCCACGCCCAACAGCCCATCGTAGAACGGCGTGTTCGCGGTCAGGCCGGCAAACGCGCTGCCGTTGTTCCCGACCGCCGAGGTAAAGGCGTATAGGATCTCCGAATACCCATGCGGTCCCTGGTTGGCGATCCCGGCAAGGCCGTCCTTGCTGACCACGGCGATGCCGGTGCACCCGAGGATGATCAACGGCAGGACGGCGATGGCCAGAACCGCGAGCTTCACCTCCCGGCCTTCGATCTTCTTGCCGACATATTCCGGCGTTCGTCCGACCATCAGCCCGGCGATGAACACGCCGAGGATGACATAGAGCAGCATGCCGTACAGCCCGGAGCCGACGCCGCCGAAGATGATCTCACCCAGCTGGATGTTGAACAGCGGGATCATGCCGCCGAGCGCGGTGAAGCTGTCGTGCATCGCGTTGACCGCGCCGCACGAGGCATCGGTGGTGACGACCGCGAAAAGGCTGGAAGCGGCGATGCCGAACCGGACTTCCTTGCCCTCCATATTGCCGCCAGCGATCCCGATCGCATGGTGGATCGGGTTCCCTGTGCCTTCGGCGGCATAGGTCGCCGCGGTTCCGGCGAGGAACAGCACGAGCATCGCGGCGAAGATCGCCCATCCCTGCCTGGTGTTGCCGACCGCCTTGCCGAAACACCATGTCAGGCCCGCGCCGATCGAGAAGATCGACAGCATCTGCAGCAGGTTGATCAGCGCGTTGGGGTTCTCGTACGGATGCGCCGAATTCGCGTTGAAGATACCGCCGCCATTGGTGCCGACCATCTTGATCGCTTCCTGGCTCGCGACCGGGCCCAGGATGATCGTCTGCTTCGCGCCTTCGAGCGTCGTCGCGACGACCGAACCGTCGAAGGTCTGCGGAACGCCCGAAGCCATGAGGACGACGGCGTACAGGATGCAACCCGGCAACAGCAGATACAGGGTGACGCGGGTCACATCGGCCCAGAAGTTACCGAGCTCGCCCGCTTCCTTGCGTGCGAAGCCGCGAATGAAGGCGAAAGCGAGCGCGATGCCGGTCGCCGCGGACGTGAAATTGTGCAGCGTCAATCCGACCATCTGGCTGAACTGCGACATCGTCGACTCGCCGCTGTAGCTTTGCCAGTTGGTATTGGTCGCAAAGCTGATCGCGGTGTTCCATGCCAGATGGTCGGGAACGCCCGGCAGGCCGAGCGGATTGAGCGGCAGGAAATTCTGCAGGCGCAGGATGGCGTATGTCAGCAGCAGCCCGGCGACGTTGAACAGCAGCATGTGGATGCCGTAGCGACGCCAATTCTGTTCGACGTCCGGCTTGACGCCGGAGACGGCGTAGACGGCGCGCTCGACCGGACTGAGCGCGAAATGAAGGAACGTCCGTCGCCCCTCCATAACGGCAAACAGACCCGTGCCCACCGGTTTGACCATCGCTATGACCAGCGCGGTAAATACGAGGATGAGCAACCAGCCCTGGATGGTCATAGTGGTGATCCGAAAAGAGGCGGCCAAACCGAACGACGGCGGTCGAATGCGCAAGGTCGGCTGCGCCGGCGGTCCCGACCGGCGGCGTCGGCATGGCGCGTGTGCGATCCCATCAGAACCGCTCCGGGTGCACGAGCACCGCGACGAGATAGGCAAGAAGGACGATCGCGGTCGCTCCGCCGAGCCAGAGATCGATGGTCATCGACGGCTCCTTCAAACGTTGCTGCAGAGACGGAAATACGCGACCGTCAAAAGAAACAATCCGCCAAGTGCAGATAGCCAGAGTAGATCCTGCATTACGTCCTCCGGTTGGGATATTCAGGCGATGAGATGCGTCGCTGTTCGACCATCATCGATAGAAACCATGCCGACGCGTCGGCCATGGGAGGACGACGAACGAAAAGATCGCTTCGTCGGGCCGACGAAGCGATCATCGCGTCCGCCTTTCGCCGACGGCGGCGGCGCCCCATGCCATCGTCGCTCCGCCTGATTCTCAAGTTTGTCCATGCCGCGAGGCTAGACCGATCGGCGTGGAGTTTCGAGACGGCAAACGCGCCGTTTGCATATGTTTTCTATAGTTTTGTGTGCGCGAGCACCGGGCTATGCGCCGTCCCTTCGGGGCAACCGACGGGCTGCGCTGCGACGCCTTGACGGAACGGCCCACGTCAAAAACCGCCAGGGCCGCAACATTTGGCTGGACTTGTCCACGCGCGCGCTTTTCTGTCGGCCGATCGCATGCCTGCCCAAGGAGACACGTCATCGCCACCTTCATGTTCGCGACCGGGATCGAGAACAGCGTACCGACCATCAACGGCGGACGCACGCGCGTCGACGAGATGGAGAGCTGCGGCCACTATCGACGCTGGCGGGAGGACTTCGCGCTCGTCGAGGAGATCGGCATCGGCTATCTCCGCTTCGGGCCGCCGATCCACAAGACGTGGCTTGCCGAGCACAAATACGACTGGGAATTCGCCGACCAGGCCTTTGCCGAACTGAAGCGACGCAACATCGCGCCGATCGTCGATCTGTGTCATTTCGGCGTGCCCGACTGGATCGGGAATTTTCAGAACCCCGATTTTCCAGCGCTGTTTCGCGGTTATGCGCTGGCCTTCGCCCGCCGCTTCCCCTGGGTGCAACTCTACACCCCGGTCAACGAGATGTATATCTGCGCCACCTTTTCGGCCCGTTACGGCTGGTGGAACGAGCAGCTGAGCAGCGAACTGGGGTTCGTCACCGCCCTGAAACACCTGGTCAAGGCCAATGTGCTGGCGATGGAGGCGATCCTCACGGTCCGCCCGGATGCGATCTTCATTCAAAGCGAGTCGTCCGAATATTTCCATGCAGAAAGCCCGGCAGCGATCCGGGCGGCAGAACTGATGAATTCGCAGCGTTTCCTCTCGCTCGATCTGAATTACGGCCGCCGTGTCGATTCGGAGATGTACGAATATCTGCTGGATAACGGCATGACCAAGGAAGAATATCACTTCTTCCTCGACAACCAACTCAAACAGCACTGCATCATGGGCAACGATTATTACGTCACTAACGAGCACCGGGTCGCACCCGACGGATCGACGCGGGCGTCCGGCGAGATCTTCGGCTACAGCGAGATCACGCGGCAATATCATGGCCGCTACCAGCTGCCCGTCATGCATACCGAAACCAATCTGACCCAGGGCCCGCTCGGCACCGAGGCGGTGGACTGGCTATGGAAGGAGTGGGCGAACGTGTTGCGCGTGCGCAACGACGGCGTGCCGGTTGTCGGGTTCACATGGTATTCGCTGACCGACCAGATCGACTGGGACAGCGCGCTCCGCGAAACCAATGGCAACGTCAATACGCTGGGTCTCTATGATCTCGATCGCAATATCAGGCCGGTCGGCCGGGCCTATAAGGACCTGATCCTGCAATGGCGCGACGTGCTGCCGACCCAGAGCATGTGCCTGACCGTCCCCGTGGTCATGCCGGACGAAACCGACGGCGTCCACGCGGTACGGCAGCGCGCGCGGGCACGACGGATGATCAAGCATGTCGGCAGCGTTGCCGCGGTGCCCGACAGCTAAGATCGGCACCTTTACGATGCTTCACGGACACTTCGGACGGACGGGCTGCGGGCCGAGCGGAGACGTGTCGTAACCCGCCAGCAGTGCGGCGGGATCGTCGTAGATCGCCACGGCACCCGCCCTTTGCAGGACATCGTCCGCAAATCCGCCCGTCCGGACCGCTATGGCCGCGATGCCGCATTTGCCGGCGGCTTCGATGTCGTAGGGCGTGTCACCAACGACCATGACCTCGTCCGGCTGGAGCCCCGGTAATTTGGCGAGTGCGGTCGCGAAGATATCGGGGGCCGGCTTGGTCCGCTCGACATCGTCGCTGCTGGTCGTGGCAGCGACGAGATCCCGGGCGTCGAGCAGAACCAGATAATGGTCGAGTTCGCCGGCCGACGCGGACGATGCCAGAACGATCTTCTGCCCATGATCGTACACATGCTTCAGCAGCCTATGAGCATCGGCGAAGGGTTTCGCCTCGCCGAGATATCTGTCCTTGAAGATCGTGCCATGCGCTTCGCCGAGGCGTTCCCGTTCCGCCTCGTCGAGGTCGGGTATCAGTGCGGGGACGAGCATGTCCGTCCCTTTCCCGATCTGATCATGGAGCACGTCTCGCTCGAAGCTTGCACCGATGCCGGCGAAGGCTTCTTCCCAGGCGAGGACATGCAGATCGTTGCTGTCGATCAGCGTACCGTCGATGTCGAAGAGAACTGCCTTGATGTGCATGGTCATTCCTTGCTTGCGCGCGCCAAGTCCGTAGCAATGCTGCGATCGAGCTACACGGTTTCGTTACCGGCTTCGACGATATGCAGGCCCGGCAGCCCGGTTCAGTTCGCCGCTTTCAGTCTGGCAATCATCCCTTCGGCGCGTTGACGCCCGGCATCCCAACGCTCGCGCACGGTCGATCCCGTGGCCGGGAGCGCGACGACCATCGTCCGTGCCCCGACCGACGCCGGGCGCAGGGCAGGGCGATAAGGCCCGGCCTACTTCGGACCGTTCAACCGGACTTTCACCCCGGTGTAGAAATATCGACCGAGTGGCGATACCGGGTTGTTGGTGCCGTAGCTTGCCGGATCGGGCTTCTGGTCGGTCAGGTTGGTGACGCCGCCATAAAAGGCAAAGCCGCCAGGCAATTGATATTGTGCCTGCAAGTCGTGCTGCCACAGCGCGTCGTTGCGGATATAGCGCCCGGCGGCGATATCCGGGCTGGCGGCAAGCGTGTTACGGTCGAACGCCAATGTCGCGTCGAACCATCGCAGATTGTAGTTGAGCGTGAACCCCCCGAGCGTCCAGCTCGGCGAGAAATTCGCATTCCATTGCGGCCGGCCCGACTGATCGAGATTATTCGTAACCGGCGCGCCGATGATGCCGGTGAACTCCAGCCGGTTGACATAACCACCGACCAGTTTGAGATCGAACGTCCCCGCCTTCGCGCTGTCCAGCAGATAGTCGAGATTGACGTCGAGGCCCGCGGTGCGGAAACTGGCGACGTTCTGCGGGCTGACGGTGTAGCCGACGATCGAGCCGGTTTTGAACCCGAGCGCCGCCAGGTTTGGATTGGCGGCGAGATAGGCCGCGCTGGCGCGGGTGATCGCGGCGCAGAACGGGTTCGCGGTCGTCTGCTGATCGACGCAGAGATTGGCGAGATCGGACGGCGTCACCTGGTTGATCGCGTCCTTGAGCCGGATGTCATACCAGTCGAACGACGCCGTGAAACCACGCAGGAAATGCGGCCGGAGCACGATGCCTGCGGTCCAGGTGCGCGCGGTTTCCGCCTTCAGGTTCGCGTTGCCCGACTGGACGCCGTTGACGAACGCGCCGGTCTGCAAGCCCGGGTTGGAGCTTGCGCCGACCGCGCCCAGCGTCGCGGCGCAGTTGGCGGCGCGATATTGCGTGCCGTTACCGATCTGTGCCGGGGTACAAGGATCGGTAAAGAAATTGGAACTGCTGAAGCGCGGCTGGAACAGCTCGCCGATATTGGGCGCGCGTACTGCGTTGCCGTAGGAGCCACGAAAGGTGATGTCGCGCACCGGCGCATAGACGCCGTTGAACTGCCAGGTCTCGGTATCCCCGACGGTGGAATAATGCGAGTACCGGCCCGCCGCGCCGAACGAGAGCGTCTTCGCGAAGCGGGTGTCCTTGAGCACGGGCACGTTCAATTCGCCGAATGCTTCCTCGACGTCGAACCGGCCGCTACTCGGTAACACTAATGACGGCTCGTCATATTCGTAGAAACGGGCGTTCACCAGATTGGCGCTTGGATCGAAGCGGCTCGTCTCTTTGCGATACTCGCCACCGAACGAGAACTGAACCGGCCCGCCCGGCAGTTCGAAGAACTGGCCGAAGTCGCCCGATATGGACGCGCTCGCGACCTGCTGCGTAATACCGGCGTTGCTCACGTCGTTGACCTGGAAATAGCCGAGCTGCTGCGGCGTCGCCGGTCCGGGGCCGAACAGGCTGATCGGTATGCAGCCACTGGTCGGGTTGGTCAGCGTGACCCGGCACACGATCTGTCCGCTGGGGCTGAGCACCGCGTCGATCGCCTGCGTGTAGCGATCGGCGAGACGATCGCCGACTCGCGTGATCCGTACGTCGGTGCGGCCATATTCATAATAGGCGTCGTAGGTTGCGTGATCCGAAATCCGACCCGATACGTCGATGACGCCGCGATAGGTGCGGCGCCGGTCGGATTCTTCCTGACGCCCATAATCGATATCGTCGCGGTTGACGTACAGCGTGTCCGCGCCCGCCAGCAGTGCGGCCCGGCGAACTGCGTCGGGCACGAACGGGTTGGTGACCGCGACCGCCTGCCCATAGGTCTGCAAATACGAGCCGCTGCTGGTGGCGCGATTCTCCACGAACTTGCCTTCCAGCGACAGTTTGAAGGCGTCCGAAAAGTCGTAATGCGTCAGGAGGTTGACATCGTGCCGCTCGGTCTTCGGGAGAAGGTCGCCCTGGTAGAAGCCCGCCACGGGCGTGTTGACGCCGCCAATCCCGTAATAAGGCGCGGACGAGAGAGGCGTGCCGTTGTCGTACGGACGGCCGAGCCCGTCGAAGCTCGGGGCGGCGTCGCCGCCGACGAAGACCGCGCCCAGCGGCGATTCCTGGGTGTAGCGAAGGCCGCGAACCAGGACGTTCTGGTAAGAGCCTGCCGCGCCCGCCTGATAATTCGGGTTGGGTACCAGAAACTGGCGGTTGGCGAATTGCAGGAACTTGCGGTCGTCGTTCGCGACCGGATCATCGGAATTATACTCGTATGCCAGCGTCAGATTGCCATGACCGTCGGCGAAATTGCGTCCGGCGGTGACCGACACGAAATGATTGGCGGCGTCGCCATATTGCGAGACGCCCATCTGCGCGCGGGCGCTCAGGCCGTCGAAATCGCGCTTGAGAATGAAGTTCACCACGCCGGTCACGCCGTCCGCGCCATAGACGGCGGATACCGCGCCGGTCAGCACGTCCACGCGCTCGATCAGGTCGGTGGGGATGCTGTTCACATCGACGGCGGCGGTATTGACCTCCCCCGCCACATGACGGCGGCCGTCCACCAGCACGAGCGTGCGGTTCGTGCCGAGATTGCGCAGATTGAGTTCGTTCAATCCCGCGATCCCGAACTGCCCGCTGGACACGCCGTTGCCGCCCGCGGTCTGCGTCGTATCGCGCGAGCCGGTCAGCGCCGGTACGCGCAGCAGGAAGTTCGTGATGTTCGTGTTGCCCGACTGCTCGATCGCCGCTGCATTAAACGATATGATCGGATTGGGCGCGGCGAGTTCGGGGCGGGCGATCCGCGAGCCGGTCACGACGATGTCGTCCCCCTGGCTTTCGGGCGGCGACGGCGAAGCGACGACAGGCTGCGGATCGGCGGCCTTGTCCTGCGCGGTCTGCGCATGTGCCGTTCCCGCCGCAAGCAGCAACGCCGCGCCGGTCGACAGATAACGGCGATAAGCAGCAACAGACAATCGGATTCCCCCCTTTATGCAGATCGGCGACCCCAATGATATCGCTCTATCTTGTCGGTTACCGATCCGTGACGCACTTAGCAGCGCAACCTTTTGTCGCGAGACCGTTTTCCGGCGCGGATGATTTGGATCATCGGCTGTGCCATTTTTGCCCTTTGGCCCACGCCGTGGCGCGATTACCGTGCCGGTATGGGGACGGGTGCAAGATCTTGTAGACGATCATCGTCGTGATCTCGCGGCGCGACGCATTGGGCATTGGGGCAGGCGCGGCCGTTGCGGCGTGCGGCCAGCGCGATGAGGGCGGGATAACGTGGTGGGCGTTGGGCGCGGTCGGCGAGAACGCGCCGCTGCTCCTGCCGCCCTTTCAACGCGTGACGGGTATCCGGGTGGATTCGCAGGCCGTGCCCTGGACGGGCGCGCACGAAAAGCTGCTGTCGGGTTTTGCGGGCGACTCGCTGCCCGACGTGATGATGCTCAACAGCGACTGGTTGCCCGAACTGGCACTTGTCGGTGCGTTGGCGGCGCTGCCGACCGGGACGGCGCTGCTTGCCGACCGGTTTGCCGGCGCGCGGGCGCTGGTCGACGTCGACGGTCGTGCGGTCGCGGTGCCGTGGACGGCAGACAGCTGGGTGCAATTCTATCGGCGCGACCTGATCGCCGAAGTCGGCTATCCGGCACCGCCGCTCGATTGGCCGGAATGGAGGCGGATGGCGCATTCGATCAAACGGCGGCACCCGGGCCGATATGTGACGCTGCATCTGCTCGACTGGCCCGAACCGTTGTTCAATTTCGCGGCGCAGCAGAGCGTGCCGATGCTGCGCGACGTGCAGACGCGCGGTAACTTCTCGTCGCCCGGGTTTCGCGCCGCACTGGCGTTTTACAGGTCGATTTTCGATGACGGGTTCGCGCCGATCGTCACTGGGGCGGAGGTTGGCGATACCTATCTGTCGCTTCGCCGCGGCTGGTTTGCGATCATGCCGTCGAATGCGGTGACGATCGGCGATTTGCGACTCCGCGCAAATTTCCTGCCGCCGGACAACTGGAGCGTCGCAAGGACGCCGGGCCCGAGCGGCCCGGGCGCGGCCATGGCGCGTGGAACCTGCCTCGCGGTCAGCCATATCGCCCGCGACCCGGCGCGGGCGTGGCAACTGGTCGAATATCTGTGCCGGGCGACGACGCAGTGCGGTCTCTACCGCATTACCGGCGATCTGCCGACCCGCCCCAGCGCCTGGACGGTCCCCGGGCTGCGGGACGATGGCGTCTCGCAGACATTCGCCCGCCAGATCGCCCACAGCGTCCCCGCGCCGGCGGTGCCCGAATGGGAACGAATCGTCACCGAGGTGCAGTTGGTCGCCGAACACATGGTCCGGGGCGACTACAGCGTGGAGGCTGCCACCATCGAAATGGACAAGCGGGTCGACCGCATCCTTGAAAAGCGCCGCTGGCTGCTCGATCGCGGCAAAGCGGCGTGAGCAGGCAGACGCGCGCGGGGATTGCGTTCACTCTGCCGATCTTCGTCGGTACGCTGCTCGTGCTGGTCGTGCCGACGATCGGCGCATTGCTGCTGAGCGTCACCGATTTCGACATCTATGCGCTGGCCGATCTGCACGATCTGCGGTTCGTCGGTGTCGGCAATTACGTCGAACTTGCCCGTACCCCGTTATTCTGGCGTGCCGTCGGCAACACTGCGCTGATGGCGGCGATCGGCGTGCCGGCGGCGATCGGTACGTCGCTGGTGGTCGCGTTGCTTGTCAACGGGGCGACGCTGCGATGGAAGCCGGTGTGGCGGCTGTTGCTGTTCGCACCCTATGTCACCACACTGGTCGCGACCGCACTCGTGTGGCGCTACGTTCTCGACGCGCGCACCGGGTTGCTCAATTATGCGCTGTCGCTGATCGGGATCCCCCCGGTCGATTGGCTCGGCGACCCGCGTACGAGCATTCCGGCGACGCTGATCTTCATCGTGTGGAAGGCGTTCGGCTATAACATGCTGGTCTTCATCGCCGCGCTGGCGACGGTGCCGCAGGATTTGTACGAGGCGGCGCGGCTCGATGGTGCCGGCACATGGGCGCGGTTCCGTCACGTGACCCTGCCGGCGATCGGCCCGGCGCTGCTGCTCGCTGCCGTGCTGAGCGTCGCCAATTTCCTGCAGATCTTCACCGAACCCTATGTCATGACGCATGGTGGCCCTGCGCAAAGCACCGTCACGGTGATGTATTTCATGTTCGACCAGGGCTTTACCTGGTGGAACCTCGGCATGGCATCCGCGGTCGCGGTCCTGTTGTTCCTGGCCATCCTGCTGCTGACCGGCCTCCAGGCGCGTCTCGGGAAGCGTTACGAATGGCTCTGAACGTATATGGGATCGGGCGGACTATGCTCGTCGCCGTGCTCGCGCTGGCGACCGCGATGCCGCTGGTCTGGATGGTCAACGTCTCGCTGATGCCGGCGGGTACCGCGACCAGCTTCCCGCCGCCCTTCTGGCCCGCCCATCCGACGCTCGCGAATTACCGCGAGCTGCTGCTCGCGCATCCCGGCGGCGCGACCAGCTACCACATCGTGCCTGCCATCGTGAACAGCGTCGCGCTGGCGGCACTGGCCACGCTGCTCGGCGTCGGGCTGACCGTGCCGGCGGGCTATGCCTTTGCGAAGCTGCGCTTCTGGGGACGCGCGCGGCTGTTGCAGGCGATGCTTGCGCTGGTGGTGGTGCCGGCGCAGGTCGCGATGCTGCCGCTGTTCCTGATGCTGGAATCGGTAGGGCTGGTGAACACCTATGCGGGCGTCCTGGCACCCTGGCTGGCGGGGGTGTACGGTGTGTTGTTCGTACGACAGGCGACGCTCGCGCTGCCCGATGAGATGCTGGACGCCGCGCGGATCGACGGGGCGAGCGAGTGGCAGATCTTCACGCGCGTGGTGCTGCCGCTGCTCCGTCCCGTCGTAGTGACGCTGTCGCTCTTCACCTTCCTGCAGAGCTGGAGCGATTTCCTGTGGCCGCTGATCGTCATCACCGATCAGTCGCTATACACGCTGCCCGTCGCGCTGGCGGCGATCGGCCGGGAACATGTCCGCGACACCGAATTGATGATGGCGGGCGCGGTCATCACGACCATGCCGGTCCTGCTGCTGTTCCTCGCACTGCAGCGATATTATTTCAGCGGCGTGCTGAGCGGCAGTATCAAGGGCTGACGCGCGGATACGCCGTACCGTCCGCGGCGAACAGATGCGCGTCCGCCGGCGCGACGGAGAAGCGGACATCCGCGCCGAGCGTGAATTGCTGGTCGCCCGGCAACTGCGCGACGACGCTGCCGGTCGCGCCTGCCTCGCCGAGATGGGCGAAGGACAGGGGGCCAAGCCGCTCGAACAGCTCGACCGGTCCGCTGAACGGCCCTTCCCCGTCCGGGCGCAGGTGCTCGGGGCGGATGCCGAGCGTCGCCGTCGCCCCGATCTCGTCCGCCGGCACACGGGCCGCGACCTGGCACGACGCACCGTCGGGCAAGGTGACGGTCGTGCCCCGCCCGTCGACCCGTTCGATCCGTACCGGCAGCAGGTTGATTGCCGGCGAGCCGATCGCCTCCGCGACACGGATCGTCGCCGGCGCACCGTAGAGGTCGAGCGGCGCGCCGACCTGCTCGATACGGCCGTTCGCCATCACGACGATCCGGTTGGCCAGCGTCATCGCCTCGATCTGGTCGTGCGTCACATAGATCATCGTCGCGCCTAGCCGCTGGTGCAGCCGCGCGATCTCATGCCGCATCCGGACACGCAGGCCGGTATCGAGGTTCGACAGAGGTTCGTCGAGCAGCAGGACCGCCGGGTCGCGTATGATCGCGCGGCCGATCGACACCCGTTGCCGTTGTCCGCCCGACAGCGCACGCGGCCGCCGGTCGAGCAGCGTGTCGAGTTCCAGCAGCCCCGCGACATCGGCGACGCGGCGTGCGATCTCGCGGCGATCCAGTTTGGCCATCCGCAACGGAAAGCCGATGTTCTGCGCGACGGTCAGATGCGGGTAGAGCGCGTAGGACTGGAACACCATCGCGATCCCGCGATCGGCGGGCTCCAGCGCGGTGACGTCGCGTCCGCCGATGAGCACCTGCCCCGCGCTCGGCGCTTCCAGGCCTGCGATCAGGCGAAGCAATGTCGACTTGCCGCACCCCGACGGCCCGACGATCACGACCAGTTCGCCTTCCGCGATCGACAATTCGGTCGGCTGGAGCGCCTCTGCCGTACCGAAGCGTTTCGACAATTGGCGAATGGCGACGCTGCTCACCGCTCCGTCGGTATATCAATCGCGATTTCGGTCAATGAATCTCGGACACCGTGGCCAGATCTGCGTCGGACGCCAAATCTGCACTGGAAGCGGCTTGCCTGGTACCAGGGGGCGGCGCTTCGCGTCGGGAACGCTTGCATGGGCGGGAGGAAGGAATGATGACGGTGGCACCGATCCTGGGGAGCATTTCGGTCATGGTAACGGAAACCGCGCACGCAGCGGATGCGAGACGGGCGAGCTTCGGCACGCTGCCCGACGGCCGGACGGTCGATGCGGTGACGTTGACCAACAGCAACGGCGTGTCGGCGACGGTGATTTCCTACGGTGCCGCGCTGCAATCAGTGATCCTGCCCGATCGCTACGGCACGTCGGCCGATATCGTGCTCGGCTACCCGTCGATCGACAAATATCTCGCCAAGCCGCAGTATTTCGGCGGGACGGTCGGGCGTTTCTCCAACCGGATCGCGCGCGGACGCTTCACGCTCGACGGTCGGACGTATCGGACGCCCGTCAATGACGGGGTCAATGCGCTGCACGGCGGCACCACCGGCTTCGACAAGGTGTTTTGGCAGGTGACCGATGTCCATGGCGGGCCGACGGCGGCGGTGGCGCTTCGCTATGTCAGCAGCGACGGTGAGATGGGGTATCCCGGTACGCTGACGGTCGACGCGACCTATTCGCTCGACGATGCCGATCATCTGACGATCGACTACCGCGCGACCACCGACAAGGCGACGATCGTCAACATCAGCAACCACACCTATTGGAACCTGTCTGGCGAGGGGTCGGCGAACGGCGCGATGGGCACGCGCGTCGCGATCCCGGCCGATACCTATCTGCCGACCGACAAGGGCGCGATCCCGACCGGCGAGCGAAAGCCCGTCGCCGGCACCGTGTTCGACTTCCGCGAACCCCGTGCGATCGGCGAGCGCGTGCGCGACGCGCACGATCCGCAGATCGTCTACGCGCGTGGCTACGACCATAATTGGATCATCGGTACGCATGTGACGGCCGACCAGCATCTGATGGCCAGCGTCGACGATCCCGCATCGGGCCGCGGGTTCGAACTCTGGTCCAACCAGCCGGGGCTGCAATTCTATTCGGGCAACTTCCTCGACGGGACCAGCGCAGGTAAGGCGGAGCGCACCTACCGCGAAGGCGATGCGTTCGTGATGGAGCCGCAGATCTTTCCCGACACGCCCAACCAGCCCGCCTTCGGCTCCGCACGACTGGCACCGGACGAGACGTATCGCAATACGATGACATACCGGCTGACCACCGGTGGTACTCGGTGATTCAGCCGGACGGATCGCGCCGATCCCTATGTCGGACCGAACGCGCCGCACCATCATCGAATCGGGGGTCGGAACAATGACGATACGTTTGAAGCCGATTGCCGAGCAAGTGATCGTGATCACCGGCGCGTCCAGCGGGATAGGGCGCGCGACCGCGCGTCTGGCGGCACGGCGCGGCGCGGCGGTGGTTGTCGCGGCGCGCGGGTGCGACGCGCTCGACACGCTCGTAGCCGAGATCGTCGCGGACGGCGGCCGCGCCTCGGCCTGTGCGACCGACATGACCGATGCCGCCGCGGCGGAGCGGCTCGCGGCGCATGCGATTGACACCTATGGCGGCATCGACATCTGGGTGAACAACGCCGGTGTCGCGATCGCGGGCAAGCTGGAGGATCTGAGCGAGGCGGACGCGCGGCGCGTCTTCGAAATCAATTTCTGGGGCATGGTGCATGGCTGCAAGGCGGCGCTTCCCCGTCTGAAGGACGGCGGCGGCGTCCTCGTCAACATCGGCAGCGTGACGTCCGATGTTTCCGCCCCGTTCATGGGACTGTATTCGACGACGAAGCAGGCGATCAAGGCCTATACCGACGCGCTCCGGATCGAGCTGATGATGGACCGCGCGCCCGTCGCCGTCACGTTGGTGAAGCCCGCGCCGATCGCGACGCCGATACTCGAACATCAGCGCAACCGGATGGATCGGCAGGCGACCATGCCGCCGCCCTTCTACCGGCCGGAGGATGTCGCCAAGACGATCCTGTCGGCGGCCGAACATCCCGAACGCGACCTGTATGTCGGTGGTGCCGTCCGCCTGGGCAGCGCTCTGGCGCGCGCCTTTCCCAACATGGCGGATGCCGCTTCCGCGATATTGGGGCCGCGGCTGTTCAAGACCGGGAAGCCGCGCGACGATCGACCGGACAATCTCGACGCCCCCAGCCGACCGACCGGGGCCCGCGGCGATACGCATGGTCGCTGGTCGCGTCCAAGTCTCTACACCGCGCTGATGGTCGGACCGATACGCCGCTTCCCGTCGGCCGGCACGATCGCGCGCAGGGTGCTGCTCGGTATTCGCAGCCGTTGACGCCATGGCCGTAAACTTCGCCGACGCCATGGACGATCGCAGACCGGCCATAACCCGGACGGGTCGCGATAAACGAATGATTGCGTGGGGTTTCCCACATAGATCAAACATTCTAACATTCGCCGAATGTCCGGGCGCTGCCGCCTCCGGTGAAGCGCGGGATACGAGATTGCCACGACCAGATGACACGCCCCGGTTGGCCTCGACGGGTATTTGCGGACTCGACGACATCCTGAACGGCGGACTGACTTCCGACCGCATGTATCTGGTGGAGGGAACCCCCGGCACGGGCAAGACGACGCTGGGATTGGGTTTCCTGCTGGCGGGGGCCGCGGTCGGGGAGGCGGGGCTGTATATCACGCTGGCCGAGACCGAGGTGGAATTGCTTGCTGTCGCCAGGACGCATGGCTGGTCGCTGGACGCGCTGAACCTGTTCGAGATGGTGCCGGTCGACGGGTTCGGCGCGGAGCAGGAGCAAACCCTGCTCCACCCGAGCGAAGTCGAATTGGGCGAGACGATCCGTTCCATCATAGCGAAGGTGGAGGAAGTGCGTCCGAACCGGGTCGTTCTCGACAGCCTGTCGGAACTGCGGCTGCTCGCACAGAGCCCGATCCGGTACCGGCGCCAGATCCTGGCGCTCAAGCATTTCTTCGCGACCCGGCAATGCACCGTGCTGTTTCTCGACGACAAGAGCGGTTCCGGCACCGACCTGCAGCTGCACAGCATCGCGCATGGCGTCATATCCCTCGAACAGACGCTATCGGGGTTCGGCGCGCAGCGTCGCCGCATGCACGTAGTGAAGATGCGCGGGGTCCGGTACCGCGGCGGCTATCATGATTTCGAGATCGAGCGCGGTGGCTTGCGCGTCTATCCCCGTCTCGTGGCGTCGCAATATCGGGCACGCGAATCCGGGGTCGCGGTATCGACCGGATCGGGCCAGCTGGACGCGCTGATGGGGGGTGGCCTCGTTCCCGGTACCGCGACGCTCCTTACCGGGCCGGCCGGCGTCGGCAAGACGACCGCGGCGGTGCAGTGCATGGTCGCGGCGATAGAACGGGGCGACAGGGCGGCCTATTTTCTGTTCGACGAGCGCCTGCCGACGCTGATGATCCGAAGCGCGGCGCTCGGCATGGATTTGCAGCCGCATATCGACAGCGGTCTGCTCGAACTCCGCGCGATCGATCCGGCCGAGATGTCGCCCGGCGAATTCGCCGCGCTGATCCGCGATTCGGTCAACGAGCGAGGGGCGAAGGTCGTCGTCATCGACAGTCTGAACGCCTATCTCCATTCGATGCCCAACGAACAGTTCCTCGTCTTGCAGATGCACGAACTGCTGACCTATCTGGGGCAACAGGGCGTGGTCAGCCTGCTCATTCTCGGTCTTCACGGCGTGATGGGCGATATCCGGTCCGACGTGGATCTGAGCTATCTGTCCGACACCGTTATCCAGCTGCGATATTTCGAGGCGCAGGGCGAGGTCCGCCAGGCCATCTCCGTCATCAAGACGCGGACCGCACGTCACGAACGGGCGATCCGCGAGTTCCAGATCAGCAACAAGGGGCTGTTGGTCGGCGAGCCGCTTCGACAGTTCCAGGGCGTCCTGACGGGCATACCGACGTTCTCAGGCGAGACCAAGACTTTGATGGCGACCCAGATCGGCCGTTCGGGGCTGCGGGATTAGCGTGCCCGACCGGGTCCTGATCCTCGCGCCACGCGGGCGGGACGCGGCAATCGCTGCCGAGTTGCTCGGTCGCAACGGGGTGGCTTCGGTCGTTTGCGATGACCAGACCGCGCTGGTCGCGCAATTGGACGCGGGTGCCGGCGCGGTCATGCTGACGGAGGAGGCGCTGACGGTCGGCGATCAGGACAAGCTGGTCGCCTGGGTCGCCGCTCAGCCATCATGGTCGGACATTCCGTTCGTGGTCCTGGCCAATGGGGCCAAGACGCCGCGGTCGCCGGTCGCGGGCGAGCGGCTGGCGGGGCTCGGCAACGTGGTCCTGCTGGAACGCCCGCTGCATTCCGAGGCGATGATTGGTGCGGTGCGGTCCGCGCTCAGCGCCCGGGCGCGTCAGTACGAACTGCGGGACGCCGCCGATACGCTGGAGCAGGCGGTCGTCGATCGTACCCGCGAACTCGAGGCCGCCCGCGAAAGCCTGCAGATCGCGCTGGACGCCGCGGACATGGGCAGCTGGGACATCGACCTGAAATCCGGCGATGTGCGCCGGACACCGCGGCACGACGAGATCTTCGGATATACCGAGCCGTTGTCGCACTGGTCGGTCGACATCTTCCTCGATCATGTCGATCCTGCGGAACGCGCGGATATCGCCGCGTCGTTCGACGCTGCGTTGACCGACGGGTCGCTCGACATCGAATGCGGCATCGTTGCGGCGGATGGCAACCGGCGCTGGATCACCGCCAAGGGCCGGGTCCGGTATGACGGCGACGGCAACGCGGTCCGCATGACCGGCGTCGTGTCGGACGTCACCGATCGCAAGGAGGCGGACGCGCAGCTGGCTCAGGCGCACAAGATGGACGCGATCGGCCAGCTGACCGGGGGCGTCGCGCATGATTTCAACAATCTGCTGACCCCGATCGTCGGCAGCCTCGACCTGGTCCGGCGGCGGCACAGGGACGATGAGCGGACACAGAAGATGATCGGCGGCGCGTTGCAGGCCGCCGAGCGCGCCACCATCCTGACGCAACGGCTACTGTCCTTCGCCCGCCGCCAGGCGCTGCAGCCGCGGGCGGTCGATATCGGGGCGCTGATCGACGGGATCGTCGATTTGATCCGGCGATCGCTCGGTCCCCTGATCGCGGTGACGCTCGACGTGCCGCGGCACCTTTCCCCGGCACGGGTCGATCCGAACCAGCTGGAACTGGCACTGCTCAACCTTGCGATCAACGCGCGCGACGCGATGCCGGGCGGCGGCAGCCTGACGCTGTCCGCGGCGGACGTCGTCCTGGACGTCCGCAACACGGTGGGTGTGCAGGCGGGGCGATATGTCCGCCTCGTCGCGGCGGATACCGGGGTCGGCATGGACCGGGAAACGCTGGCGCGCGCGACCGAGCCCTTCTTCTCGACCAAGGGGGTCGGCAAGGGGACCGGGCTCGGCTTGTCGATGATCCACGGCCTCGCCGCGCAATCCGGCGGCACGTTGCACCTGTCGAGCGAGCCGGGGGCCGGTACGCAGGTCGAGCTTTGGCTGCCGGCGACCCAGGACATTCCCGACAAAATAGGCGAACCGCGCGCCGAGCCCGTGACCGCGCGGCGTGCAGCGTCGGTACTGCTCGTCGATGATGACGATCTGGTCCGATGCGCCACGGCGGATATGCTGCGTGATGTCGGCTATACGGTTCTGGAGATGCGTTCGGCGTCGCAGGTGCTCGCGATGGTTCGCTCGGGGATGGACGCGGATATCCTGGTAACCGATTATCTGATGCCCGGCATGACTGGGGGACAGCTGATCAACGAGCTTCGCGAATCGGGCGTGCGGATACCGGTACTGCTCATCACCGGCTATGCCGCCGCCGGCAAGGATGTGCCGACGGACGTGCCGCGGCTCGCCAAACCATTCCGACAAGTGGACCTTGCGGCGCGCGTCGACGAACTTCTGCGATGCACCGAACCGGGCAAGGTGAAGTTGAAGGCGATCAAATAAGCCGGATACCAATGACGGCATTACCATGGTCGCGGCTTCCCCCCGATAATATGTATTTGACGCGACGTACCGCGATTTGAGCGTGATAGAATGTTCGTCCTCGGCTAGGGTAGGAACGATCGGACGGGGGACTACTGATATGGGGGCGAAAGGCAGCCTGATCCCGCCCGGAAATCGTCACATCCGCCTCGTGACCGACAGCCCGATCCCATCGGTGATCAGCGATCCCCGCCTGCCGGACAATCCGATCGTCGCCTGCAATGCGGCGTTCTGCGCGCTGACCGGCTATGCGGCCGACGAAGTGGTGGGCCGGAACTGCCGTTTTCTCTCGGGCCCGGCGACCGAGCCGTGGCTGAGCGAGGAAATCCGGCGCGGGGTACGCGAACATCGGTCGGTGCTCGTCGAAATTCTCAATTACAAACGCAACGGGCAACCGTTTCGGAACGCCGTCGTCGTGGCCCCGATCTACGACGAGGAGGGCGCATTGCTCTATTTCCTCGGATCGCAGGTCGAAATCGATGCCGGTTCGGCGGCACCGTCGAGCATGCGGCGTATCCGCGCCGCGGAGATGGTGAAGGCATTGTCGCCGCGGCAGGGGCAGGTGCTCGCGCTGGTGGCGAACGGCCTGCTCAACAAGCAGATCGCCGCCGAACTCGACCTGGCCGAGAAGACGGTCAAGATGCACCGCGCGATCCTGATGAACCGCCTCGGCGTGCACACAACCGCCGACCTGATCCGCTTCGCGGTCGAAGCCGGGCTCTGAACGCTGCGACCGGCGATACGGGCTAAGGACTGTATAGGCGGGCCAATCACCTCGGCCTAACGCTTGCGCCGTCGTCACAACGGCAGAGCCTTTCGCCCAACAGCCATTCGGCGCGAGGTTCGGTCCCCCCCTCGACCCATCGGCGCTGTTGTGACGACTCTGGGGGTCGATAGACCGGCGTTGCTTCTCGTCGAACGGCCGCCCGCAACATCCTGCCCAGCGCGTCCGTGCTGCGCATCGCGACGGAGATATCGATGGATACCCTCTCACCCTTTCAATTCTCGTTGGTCTACAACGCGTTATCGTTCACCCTCGCGACGATGGCCGCGGCGACGGCATTCTTCTGGCTAAGCCGTTCGCAAGTCGCGCCGGCCTATCGCATCGCGCTGACCATATCGGGGCTGGTGACCGGCATCGCCGCCTATCATTATTACCGTATCTTCGATAGCTGGAACGCGGCCTATGTCTTCAAGAACGGCGTCGTGACCGCGACCGGTTTCGCCTTCAACGACGCGTATCGCTATGTCGACTGGCTGCTGACCGTGCCGCTGCTGCTCGTCGAGCTGGTGCTGGTGATGCGGCTGTCGCGCGAGGAGACGACGTCGAAGCTGGCTCGGCTCGCTCCGGCGGCGGCGTTGATGATCATACTCGGCTATCCGGGGGAGATCGCGACCGACATCCCGACGCGCGCCTTTTGGGGTACGCTATCGGCGATCCCGTTCATCTACATCGTCTGGGAGTTGTTCAGCGGACTTGGCGAATCGATCAAGCAGCAGCCGGCGGGCGCGCAGGGACTGGTGCGCAACGCGCGCCTGCTGACCTTCGCGTCCTGGGGCTTCTACCCGATCGTCTACATGGCGCCCTATGCCGGGCTGACCGGCGGGACCGCCACGACGACGATCCAGCTGGGCTATACGGTCGCCGATATCGTATCGAAGGCCGGCCTCGGTATCCTCATCTTCCTGATCTCGCTCCGCAAATCGGAAGCCGAAGGGTTCACGGCGCACGCCTGACCCGATGGCGGTATACGTACGAGTGCAGGCGCTTCCCGGTCGCCACGCCCCCGACGGGCAGGGCGACCGGGTTCCCGCATCCTATTGGATCGCGGCGGCGGGGCTGACCCTTGCCGTCGTGTCGCATCTGCCGCTCGGACGACCGGCAGCGATCGCGGTGGCGACGATCGTGTTCATCGGCGGCGGCCTGCCGCACGGCGCCTACGATATCGCGCTGCTACGCCGCGCGGCCGCTCTCGATCGCCGACGCCTCTCGCTCGTCGTCGCCGGCTATGCGGCGATCGTCGGCGCGATGGCACTGATGTGGACGACCATGCCGCTATTCGCGCTGATCCTGTTCCTGGTCGTGGCCAGCATCCATTTCGGCGAGGATTGGGGGATGATCGAGGAGCCGTTGCTTCGGGTCGCGGCCGGGGCGGCGATCATCGCCGCGCCGACGATCGGCCATCCCGGGGCGGTGACCAGGTTGTTCGTCGCGATGAGCGACGATCGCGCGGGCGTCCTCGTACGCGTCGTGATCGCGATCGCGCCGGTCGCGCTACTGATCACGGCCGTCGGCATCGCCGTCGCATGGCGGAGCGGCAGCCGCAATTGGGCGACCGCGATGGCGTCGTGTCTGTTGCTGCTGGTCGCCGCGCCACCCGTCGCGGGGTTCGCATTGTTTTTCGTATTCCTGCATTCGCCGCGCCATCTGGCCGCCACGCGGATCGTCCTGCGCGACATGACGCTCCTGCGATGGCTGGCGACCGGGGGCGCGTTGTCGGCGACCGCCTTGTTCGGCTGGTGGATGCTGCAGCGAATGACGATCGCCCCGGTCGGTGACATCACCGCGGGTGCGTTCCAGCTGCTGGCGTCGGTCGCGGTCCCGCATCTGCTGCTGTCGCGGTGGCTGGATCGTCGGCTGGAGCGGACCCGATCGGCCGTGTCGGGGTAGAGGCCCGATACGGCTCACGTCCAATAGAGGATGCGGGCAAGCGGCAATGCCGCGGCGATTTCGGCCTCGAACACCGAACGCAATCGTTTCATCGTCGGCGCATCATACACGGTCTTTTCGGTGCCGAACTTCGTGCGTTTGATCGTCCGGTTCGTGGTCGTCATGTCCAGCGCGGAGCCGGGATACCAGGTGTCGAGCACCGCCTTCGACCCAGGATTGAACCGGTGGGTGATGAGTTCGATCGTCAGGTCGACCACGTCGGCGAACAGCGTCGCGACATCCGCGATCAGCCCGCGATACGCCTGCTCCCACCCGTCGGCCGCGATGATCGGTGCGATCGTCAGGCCGACCGGATAGCCCGCGTCGGCCATCTGTTTCAGGGCCGCGAGCCGCGCCGCGACGGGTGCGGTGCCGCCCTCGAACCGTGCATAGGTGCTTGGATTGATCGACGCACGCATGCGGGTATGTCCGCCATGGTCCAGCGCCAGCAACGGCCCGACGTCGGCGAATTTGGTCGTGAAGCGTAACTGGGCCCCCTCGGTCCGGCCGAACCAGGCGATCGTCCGCGCCAATGACCCGGTCAGATGTTCGATCGCGAGCGGATCGGTATAGCAGGACGCCTCGAACGTCGTGCCCTCGTGCGACCGCGCCGCGGACCGCGAGGTGATCGTACCGTTGCCGATATAAGCGGGTATAGCGCCGAAGATTTCGTCGAGATTGGCGTAGACCCGCGTGATCGGCGGCCCTTTCAACGACCCCGCGAGATAGCAATAGCCGCAATGCGCGGGGCACCCCGCCGCCAGGTCGACGCGCCAGTCCGCACTCGGCGCGATGGGTTCGAGCTTGCGCTTCGACGGTGGGGCTACGACGATCGCCAGCGTCGCCTTCGCATCGGCATAGGCGCGGCGTTCGTCGACCTGCCGGTCCATGACGATACGGTCGGTCTTCAATTCGACGACGGCGATGCCGAGTCGTTCGGCGCGTTCGAGCATCTGCAGGCCGTGCGCCCAGTCCCTGGCGGACGGCGTCACCAGCACGCGACGGGGAAGCCAGGGACGCATATTCGGGTTCGCTTATCCGGATCGCCCATAAAGCGCACGGGCATCGCGCTTGAACGCCGCACCGCTGTCCGGACGGCTGTAGAACATATGACCGCCGGGATAGATCCGCAGCTTGATCCGCTCGGCCATGCCGAAGCTCGGCATCTGGTCGACGATCAAACGGGACGCGAAGAACGGGCAGGACAGATCGTCCCAGCCATGCGCGATCATGACCGCCATGTGCGGATCGGCGGCAATGGCCTTGCGCAGGTCCTGGACGGGGGTGTCGTCGGGCTTGCCGCGATCCCAGGCCTTGTTCACCTCGTACGACAGCGCGTGATAGCCGGCGTCGGTCTTCCACCCGACCACGCGCGTCACGAAATCGACCATCGCGCTGGTCGTCGGCGCGATCAGCGCGTCTAGGATCGGATCGTTGGACTGGCGCATCGCCGACCAGGGAAACGGATCGAACGCGGTCACGTTGGAATCATAGACGCTGCCGATCGTCCCGTCGGCACGGTGGACCTCGCGCAGGAAGGTGCCCGAATCGACGCGCCCGCCCATCCGCTGGACGAGCGAGGGATCGAGACCGGTCAGCGCGGTCACGTGGCCGACGATCCGAGTCACCGCCCGGGCATCGGAACGCCCGCGCAGCAGGTCGCTCGCGAACTCGCCGCGCGTATAGGCTTCGACATCGTTCATCGCGGCGTCGGTCAGCCGGCCTTCGCGCTCCAGATGCGCCGCCGCCATCGACGGCAGGTCGATCATCCACGGCAGCGGCGACAGCGCGGTCGCGCCGTCGCCCGAGGCGGGGTCGAGATAGGGCGAGACCATGATGAGACCGGTTACGCCGACTCCGACCTGCGACTGCAATTCGTATGCGATCCGCGGCGCGCGGTAGCCGCCATAGCTTTCGCCCATGACGTATTTGGGCGAGCGCAGCCGACCCGCCTTGACCAGCCAGTCGAACACGATCTTCGACAGATATTTGATGTCGGGATCGTTCGCGTAGAACGCCTTCTTGGTCGCAGCCTCGTCGACCAGGCTGCGGCTGAAGCCGGTACCGATCGGATCGATGAAGACGAGATCGGTGAAATCGAGCCAGCTATTGGGATTGTCGCTCGCGACCGGGCTGTCCGACGGCGCGTTGCCCTGCGTCGCGAACGATATGCGCTTCGGACCCACGGCCCCCATGTTAAGATAGACCGAAGACGCACCCGGTCCGCCGTTGAATGCGAAGGTCACCGGGCGATCGGCACCGCCGCCCACGGCGACATAGGTCGTGTAGACGACCTGCCCGATCTCCTTGCCCTTCTCGTCGCGAACCGACAGCTTCCCGACCGTCGCGTCGTATGCGATCGGCCGTCCGCCGATCACCGCCGACTGCCGCACCGTCTTGTCGGCGGGCAGCGGCGGGAATTTCATCTCGTCGTCGACCTTCTTCTCGGTCGTCGTGACTTGCTTGTCCTGCGCGGCGATCGGTGCCGCCGCCAGAAAGGCGAGGGCGATGCCTGTGGCGATGATCCGCAGCATCACTTCGCGGGCCCACCGCCGGCGGCGACCCAGGCATCGATCTTGCGTTCGAGGACGGGCATCGGCAGCGACCCGGTGTCGAGCACCTGCGCATGAAAATCGCGCGGGTCGAACCGGGTGCCGAGCGCCGCCTTCGCCTTCGCCTTGGTCCGCGCGATCGTCAGCTGGCCGATCTTGTAGGCCAGTGCCTGGCCGGGGATCGCGATATAGCGTTCGACCTCCGCGGTCGCATCGGTCCGCGCCATCGGCGAATTCGCGAGCATGTAATCGATCGCGCGGTCACGGCTCCAGCCTTGCGCATGGATACCGCTATCGACGACCAACCGCATCGCACGCAGCATTTCGTCGTTCAGGCCGCCCATCCGTTGATAGGGATCGGTCTCCATCCCCAGGTCCTTCCACAGACCCTCCGAATACAGTGCCCAGCCTTCGACATAGGCTGTGTTGCCGCCGAACCGCATGAAGGCGGGCAGGGCCGTATTTTCCTGCGCCAGGCTGATTTGGAAATGATGCCCGGGTACACCTTCATGGAGGAACAGCGTCTCCATCTCCCAGGTGTAACGCGACGGCAGATCGTAGGTGTTGTAATAGAATATGCCGCGGCGCGATCCGTCGGGGGTGCCGCCCTGGTAGGAGCCGCCGGCTTCCGTCTTCTCCTTGAAGGCCGGGACCGCACGGATCTCGAGATCGTTCTTGGGCGTCAGCGAGAATTGTTCGGGGATGCGCGCATAGACGCGCTTCTGGATCGCGTAATAGCCGTTCTTCAGGTCTTCCGCGCTCTTCGGCTGGAAGCGAGGGTCGGCGCGCAGGAAGGTAAAGAATTCGGCCAATGTTCCCTTGAAGCCGACCGCCTGTTTCTGCGTCTCCATCTCTCGCGTGATGCGTGCGACTTCGCTCAGGCCCAGTCGGTGCACCTCGTCGGCCGACAACGGCAGCGTCGTGTTCTGTTCGATCAGATAGGCGTAGAGCTTCGCGCCGCCGGGCATCGCCGACAGGCCGACCGTATCGCGCGCGACGGGCAGATATTCTCTGGCCAGGAAATCGCGCGTGCGTTGTTCCGCAGGGATGACGACGTCGCGGATCTGCGCGGCATAGGCCGCACGCAGCCGAGTCTGGTCGGCGGCGGCGATGGCGGCGGGGAAGGTCTTTACCGGGCCGTAGAAGGTCGATCCCTCGACGCCTTCCTTGATCAGATTGTCGAACTGCCCGATCATGTTGTTTACGACCAGCCGGGGCTGGACGATGCCGTCCGTCATGCCTTGCCGGAACCGCCCGATCGCCCGGTCGAGCACCCGTGCATATTCCGCGTTGCGCTTCAGGTTGTTCTCGTAATCCGCCAGCGTCTTGAACGGCGCGGCGCCCTGACCGGACGCGAAATCGGGATAGAAGGTCTGGAAGCCCTGGAAATGATCGATCGGCAGGTCGCGCTGGATCTTCAACAGGTCGGGCGCATAGCCCCGGAGCCCGATCGCGGTGCTGTTCTCGAACACGTCGTAGGCGATCTGGTCGACGCGGCTTAGTTTCGTCCGGTCTATCGCGTGCAGCGCGGCCAGATCGGCCTCGGCGGCGGCGCGCTCGGCGGCGGTATATTCGTCGGTCAGATAATCGCCCAGCCGATCGGCGTAGCGCAGATCGCCGCGGAAAATCCCCTGGATCGGATTGCGCTTCAGGCTCGCCTCGTCGCTGTCGTAGAACAATTGCTTCAGCCGCGCGTCCGATGCGCTGTCGCCCGGCATTGCGCTCGGCCGCGGCAGGGCCTGCGCAAAGGCCGCTTCGGCGGTGACGGTCGATAACAGCAGGGCGGTCAGCAGCTTGAGCGACAAGGGCATATCCTCGGACGATGAGCCCCGATGGTAGAGCGCGCTCATCTTCGTCGCAAGCGACCAGCCGACGCGGTCGTCCGACCCTCGTTACTTGGCGATTTCGGGCCGCACCTGTCCGTGCGCAAGCACGGCGAACAGGCCGGTGCCGCCGATGACATTGCCGGCAAGCGCCGGCAGGATGTACCCGAAGACCGCAGCCGTGAAGCTCGTCCGCCCCGAAAGCGCGAGCAGCCATGCCTCGCCCGATCCGGCGACGACGTGGCTGAACCCCCCGATCGCGATGGCGTAGGTGATGAGGACCACGATCCAGAATTCGCCGCCGCGCGCATTGGGCAGGATCCAGGCGATCGTCGCGATCAGGAACCCGGCGGGCATCCCGAGCAGCAGGACGTCGCCCGGCGCGTGCGCGGTCGCGGTCGTCGATATCGTCAGCGCAGCGTCAAGCTGCGGCGCGGACAGAATGATCCGGTACGCCATCAGCAACGCGACGAGGAATGTTCCCGCCAGGTTCGCCCACAGCACCGCCGCCCACAAACGAAGCATGCGGCCGAAATTGCGAAGCGTCGGGTGGGTGGCGAGCGGCAGCACCGCCGTCACCGTGCTTTCGGTGAACAATTGCAGGTTGCCGAGGATCACCAGTACGAAACCGACGGTGTAGCCGAAGCCGACGACGAGTTCCTTCCAGGGTGCCTCGGGCAGCCGCATCGCGATCGACGCCTCGGCCAGGATCGACGCGCTGATCGCGACTCCGGCGGCGAAGGCGGAGAATGCCAGCGACAATAGCGGTCGGCCGAGCTCCGCGTCCCCCTGAAGTCGGATGACCTCGTGGACGACCTTCGCCGATCCCGCCTTGCGCTGCGCGACGGCATCGATTTCATTGTCCGAGAGCCCGGATAAGGGCTGGTCTTCGGGATTCGCTTCGTCGGTCACCCGGTGTCCCCTTGTAACTATCGGACGAAACGCTGAAGGCGCGCGGATGGGGCCGCGCCTGACGGTCGTGCCGGACCGCAATCGTTGCTTCGGTGCGGTAAAGCTTAGCTGGGCTCGCGTGCCGGGTCCGACCATGGAAGGAGCCGGCATCGCACATGGGGAACGAATTGAACGACCTGGCCATCCTGTACGAGCACCCCTTATGGTTCGCGCCATTGTTCGCGGCGCTTGCGCGGCGGGGGGTCGGCTATGCGCCGCTGAGACCGGGCGGCGATTTCGACCCGGCGGATGACGGGCGTCCGGCGCGTGTCGTGTTCAACCGGATCGCGATGTCGAGTTTCCTGCGCAGTGACGAACATCCGATCTTCTACGCGCAGGCGCTGCTCGACCATTGGCGGCGGGCGGGGGCGCGGATCATCAACGGCCCGGACGTGCTCGCGATCGACGCGTCCAAGGCGCGGCAATTGTCGCTGATCGCCTCGCTCGGGCTCGCGATCCCGGCGACGCGGGTCGTCCACCGTGCCGCCGATGTCGAGGCGGCGGCCGCGACGATCGGATTTCCGCTGGTGGTGAAGGCCAATATCGGCGGGTCGGGCGCGGGGATCACACGGTTCGATAACATGGCGGAGCTTCGCTACGGGGTCTCCGCGAACGAACTGCCGACCAGCGTCGACGGCGTGCTGCTGGTGCAGGATTACGTCCCCGTCCGCGCCGGTGCGATCACGCGGATCGAGACGCTGGACCGCGCCTATCTCTACGCGATCGAGGTGTCGGGCGGCGGTGCGTTCGACCTGTGCCCCGCCGATGCTTGCGTGGAAGGGTCCGCGATCAGCATGACCGCGGTCCGTCCCGATCCGGCGCTGATCGACGCGGCCGAACGGATCGCGCGGGCGACGAACCTGGATGTCGGCGGCGTGGAGGTGATGATCGACGACCGTGACGGCGTGGCGCGCTTCTACGACATCAACGCGCTGTCGAACTTCGTGGCGAAGCCGCTGGATGTACTCGGTTGGGACCCGCACGACCGGCTGGTGGATTATCTGATCGCGACGATCGCGGAGGCAGGCTGATGCGGTACGGATATTGGACGCCGGTCTTCGGCGGCTGGCTGCGCAACGTGCCCGACGAGGGCATGGCGGCGAGCTGGGACTATACCAGGCGGCTGACGCGGGATGCCGAGCGTTGGGGCTACGACCTGACGCTGATCGCCGAGCTGAACCTGAACGATATCAAGGGCATCGAACAGCCCGCGCTCGATGCCTGGTCGACCGCGGCGGCGCTGGCGGCGGTCACCGAAACGGTCGAGCTGATGGTCGCGGTGCGGCCGAACTTCCACCACCCCGCGCTGTTCGCGAAGGCGGCGGCGAATATCGATCGTATTTCGGGCGGGCGGCTGGCGCTGAACGTCGTGTCGTCCTGGTGGGCGGACGAGGCCAGGCAATATGGCCTGCAATTCGATCAGCATGACGATCGTTACGCACGGACGGCGGAATGGCTGACCGTGGTCGACGGGCTCTGGAGCGAGGAACGCTTCACGTTCTCGGGCAAATACTATGCCACGGACGCCGCGATCTGCGCGCCCAAGCCTGCGAATCGACCGACGGTCTACGCCGGTGGCGAGAGCGAGAAGGCGAAGGCGATGATCGCCGCACAGTGCGACGCGTACGTGATGCACGGCGATCCGGCTTCCGCGATCGCACCCAAGATCGCCGACATGGCCGCGCGGCGCGACGCCGCGGGTGGCGCGCCGATGCAGTACGGCATGGCCGCCTATGCGATCGTCCGCGACAGCGAGGCGGAGGCGAAGCGCGAGCTGGAGCGGATCACCAATGTCACCGACCTGCCCGCGGGCTATGCCAATTTCGACCAGTGGCTGTCGGGCACGCAGCTGGAACGCGAATTTAAGATCCAGGAATATTCGGTATCGAACCGCGGTCTGCGCCCCAATCTGGTCGGTACGCCCGAGCAGTTGCGTGAACGGATCGCAGAATATGAAGCCGTAGGGCTCGACCTGCTGCTGCTGCAGATGAGTCCGCAGGCCGAGGAGATGGAGCGGTTCGCCCGACAAGTGATGGGCACCGCATGATCCGGCTGGTGGATGTCGGCAAGCGCTTCGCAGGGACGGGCACGGCGGCATTGGATGGCGTGTCGCTGGAGATCGCGGCAGGTGAGGTCTTCGGCGTGATCGGTCAATCGGGCGCGGGCAAATCGACGCTGATCCGGCTGATCAACGCGCTCGAACGGCCATCGTCGGGCCGCGTCGAGGTCGACGGCGTCGACGTCGCGTCGCTGTCCGCCACCAACCTGCGCGCGCTGCGCCGGCGGATCGGCATGATCTTTCAGAATTTCGGGCTGCTGTCGTCGCGTACCGCGGCGGGCAATGTGTCGTTCCCGCTCGAGCTGATCGGCATGCCCGGCGAAGAACGCGCGGCGAAGGTGGCGGCGCTGCTGGCGCGCGTCGGACTGACCGATCACGCTACGAAATATCCGGCGCAATTGTCGGGTGGCCAGAAGCAGCGGGTCGGCATCGCCCGCGCGCTGGCGACCGATCCGCGGATCCTGCTGTGCGACGAGGCGACGAGCGCGCTCGATCCCGAAACGACGCGAAGCGTGCTGGCGCTGTTGCGGGACCTGAATCGCGAACGCGGGCTGACGATCGTTCTCATCACGCATGAAATGGCGGTCGTCCGCGCGATCTGCGACCGGGTCACTGTGCTGGACGCGGGTGTCGTGGTCGAGACGGGCACCGTCGCCGATGTGTTCGCCGGTGGCGCGCATCCCGCGACTCGGCGCATGCTGGCGGCGCTCGCGGCGTGACCGGCCGGTTCGCGAATATCGAATGGCCCGACATCGCCCAGGCCTGTCTCGATACGCTCACGATGCTGGCCGGATCGCTCGCGCTGACGATCCTGTTCGGGTTGCCGCTCGGGGTGTTGCTGTTCCTGACCGGCAGCGGGCAGGTGGGGTCGAACCGGGCGGTGAACGCGGTGCTGGGGACGATCGTCAATATCCTGCGGTCGATCCCGTTCATCATCCTGCTGATCGTCATGATCCCCGTAACCATGGCGCTGGTCGGCACGTCGCTCGGCGTCGCCGGCGCGATCCCGCCATTGGTCGTCGGGGCCGCGCCCTTCTACGCGCGGCTGGTCGAAGCGTCGCTGCGCGAGGTGGATCGCACCGTCATCGAGGCGACGCGCGCGATGGGCGCGACGACGTGGCGGATCGTGACGGGTGCGTTGATCCCCGAAGCGATGCCGGGGCTCATCGCCGGGGCGACCGTCACCGCGGTGGCTTTGGTATCGTTCACCGCGATGGCGGGCGTGGTCGGTGCCGGGGGGCTGGGCGACCTGGCGATCCGTTTCGGCTATCAGCGGTTCCAGACCGATGTGATGGTGGTGACTGTGGTGCTGCTCGTGCTGCTGGTCCAGGCCATCCAGTTCGTGGGCGACCGGCTCGCCCGTCATTTCACCCGACGCTAGGATATCTCGATGAAACGGCTTCTGCTCTCCGCGATCCTGCTGACGCTTGCCGCCTGCGGGGGCGCATCGAAGGACGATGCCAGTACGCTGACCATCGCCGCGACCGCGGTGCCGCATGCGGAGATATTGGAATCGGTGAAACCCGTCCTCGCGAAGGAAGGCGTCGACCTGAAGATCCGCGTCTTCAACGATTACGTGCAACCCAATCTGCAGGTCGATCAGCGCCAGATCGACGTGAATTATTTCGAGACCAAGCCGTATCTGGACGAGTTCAACCGGTCGCGCGGCACGCATCTCGTCGCGTATGCGGGTATCCATGTCGAACCTCTGGGTGCCTATTCGCACAAATGGAAGCGGATCGCGGATTTGCCGCACGGCGCGGTCGTCGCCATTCCTAACGAACCAAGCAATGGCGGCCGCGCGTTGCTGCTGCTGCAAAAGGCGGGGCTGGTCCGACTGCGCCATCCGAACGATCCGCTCGCGACGCTGCACGATATCGTCGCCAATCCGAGGGCGCTACAGTTCAAGGAGCTGGAGGGCGCGACCTTGCCGCGAACGTTGGACGAGGTCGATCTCGCGCTGATCAACACCAATTACGCGCTGGACGCCCGGCTCAACCCGCTGCGCGACGCGCTGATCATCGAGGACGCGCATTCGCCCTATGTGAACTTCGTCGTCGGCCGTCCCGGCGGCGAAAAGGACCCGCGCGTCGTGAAACTGGTCGCCGCGCTGCGCAGCCCCGCCACCCGCCGGTTCATCGAGGACCATTACAAGGGCGCGGTGCTGCCGGCGTTCTGATCGTTCGGATACGACAGCAAGAGCCGGAGTGTGGCCCCATCGCGCGTCGGCCATGAACGGGATACTTGAGAAGCCGATGAAGGACTGGCCGTGACCGCAACCGCTAACGACACCCAATCGGACCCACGCTGGGAACGCGTGCTCGCCCGCGACCCGAATGCCGACGGCATATTCTGGTATTCGGTCGCGACCACCGGCGTCTATTGCCGGCCGTCCTGCCCCTCGCGCGCGGCGAACCCCGGCAATGTCGCGTTGCACGATACGCTCGCCGAGGCGCAGGCGACGGGCTTCCGGGCGTGCAAGCGCTGCCGACCCGACGACTCCTCGTCGGCTACGACCGCTACCATCGCCGCCGCCTGTCGCCTCATCGAGGCGCGGGAGGACATGCCCTCGCTGACCGAGATGGCGACCGCGGTCGGCCTCAGCCCGACCTATTTCCATCGCTTGTTCAAGCGCACGACAGGACTGACCCCGAAGGGCTATGCCGCCGCTCGCCGGGCGGAACGGGTCCGCGGCGCGCTCGCAAAGGACGGCAGCATCACCGCCGCGATGTACGACGCGGGGTATAACAGCAGTGGGCGATTCTACGCGCAGGCCGCGGGCACGCTCGGCATGACGCCGAAGCGGTACAAGGCCGGCGGCACCGACGAGGTGCTCCGCTTCGCGATCGGCCAATCGTCGCTGGGCGCGATCCTGGTCGCGTCCAGCGAGACGGGAGTCGCCGCGATCCTGATCGGCGATGATCCGGGGGTGCTGGCCGAGGATCTGCAGGACCGGTTTCCGCGCGCGACCCTGGTGGGCGACGATGCGGCGTACGAACGGCTGGTTGCCCGGGTGGTCGGCTTGATGGAGGCTCCCGGTCTGGCGATCGACCTGCCGCTCGACATCCGCGGCACCGCTTTCCAGCAGCGCGTCTGGCAGGCGCTGCGCGACATCCCCGCGGGCCGCACGATGACCTATGCCGAACTTGCGGTGCATATCGGTTCGCCGGCCTCGGTGCGCGCCGTGGCGGGGGCGTGCGCGGCGAACGACATCGCCGTCGCCATACCATGCCACCGCGTCGTTCGCACCGATGGCACGCTGTCGGGATATGCCTGGGGCGTCGAGCGCAAGCGAACGCTGATCGCGCGCGAGGCCAGGTCAGCCTAATCGGTCTAGCGATCGGTGTCGGACGCGCCGATCGCTCGCACACGCGCCAAGGCCTTGCCCGGCCCGGGCGTCGCGAGCGCGCGAGTGATCGCTTCGTCGAAATCGCCGTTTTCGACCGCCAGCCTCTGCCGGTCGAGAAAGGACTTGAAATCGTCCGGCGCGATATCGTTCACCTCTCGGCCGTCGAGTCGGATCGTCTCACCGTTCAGCCGCAGCTCGAAGGACAGACCTTCGCCGTCGACCTTGGCGAGGCCGTCCGACCCCTCGGCGGGGAAATTGGACCGGCCCGGTTCCGCCCCCTCGATCGCCGCGATCAGTTCGGCGCGCGCTGCGGTCAGATCGTGCCCGACCCCGCCATCGGCATCGTCGGGGGTAGCGGCTGCAATCAGATCGTCTGCGGGCATGTCATCCTCCATCTCTGCATGGCTAACGCCCCGGTGTCGGAAAAGTGGCGTAGGTGACGGCGAAATCATCCGCGTTGCCTGTGCATGGAGTAAGTCCCGCCGGTCGCGAGTCGGCGGCCATTTCACCGCGTTCGCCGCAGCTCGCCGCCGCCTGTCGGCAAGCGAATCGATCATTGTTTCCGCGTGCCGCGCCGACTGTTCGTCCCGGCGCATCGCCATTGTATACCAATACAGTAGGATATACTTTTGAACTTGGGGAATGTGATGCCAGCGTCGCTGTCTCTCGGCGTCGGTGGGTCATGATCCTCGAACGACAGGAGAGGCGCGATGGGTTCTTTTGCACCGCACGAAGCCGTTCGACCGACGATCCTCACCGTGCCGGGCTTGGGTGGGTCGGGCCCATCGCATTGGCAGACCCTGTGGGAGGCATCGCTGCCCGGCGTGGTGCGGGCCGATCTGGGCATGTGGAACACGCCGCATCGCAACAGCTGGGTGACGAAGCTGGACGAGGCGATCCGACAGGCGGGTGCGCCGGTCATCCTGGTCGCGCACAGCCTGGGGTGTCTGGCGGTGGCGTGGTGGGCGCAGCTCAGTCCGCAACCCTATGGCTGGCCCGTCGCCGGGGCGCTGCTGGTCGCGCCGGCGGATGTCGACCGCGCAGGTGCCCCCGGCGAATTGACCGCGCTCGCGCCGAGCCCGCGGACGCCGCTGCCGTTTCCGTCGTTGCTGGCCGCCAGCACCGACGATCCCTGGATCACGCGCGACCGTGCGCATAGCCTGGCGGCGGAGTGGGGCAGTCATTTCGTCGATATCGGCAATGCCGGCCATATCAACGCCGCCAGCGGGATCGGGCTGTGGCCGGAGGGTCTAGAATTGCTCGACCGCGTCGTCGCCGCGGCGGGTGATGGCGCGGGGCGGGCACCGGGGGTGGGCGATGCGCGCGCGATCCTGGCGCGGCGCGCTGAGCAGCCGCGGTTTGCGGGGGCGAAGGCGATCGGCCCGTGGCGTTCGGACCGGGCTTCGGCACTCTCGATGGATTGGCATGGTCGGGTAGAATAAGCGCGTCGGCCGGCTACCGCGGATAGAGAAACGCCCGGGTCGGCTGGATGCCGATCCGCTGCCCTTGTCGAAGACCATCGCCGTTCGGCATGTCGATCTCGACTCGCCGATCCTGGCCCGCCACCTCACCCTCGATGCGAACGCCACCGCCGCGTTGGCGGATGCTGGCGATCGTGATCGGGATCGCATCCGCGTCGTTCGACAACGCGACATCGTGCGGCCGAAAGCAGAGATCGGCCGCACCGTCCGCGGGTACCGGTCCCGGCAGCGACAGCGTCCGGTCTCCCAAAATCGCCCGGCCGCCGGCGATGTCCAACGAAATGCAGTTCGCCTCGCCGACGAAATCGAAGACGAACGCGCTGGCGGGGCGGGCGTAGATGTCCGCGGGCCGATCGATCTGTTCGATCCGACCCATGCGCATCACGACCACCCGGTCCGCGAGTTCGAGCGCTTCGTCCTGATCGTGCGTGACGAAGACCGAAGTCAGCCCCATGCGCTCGTGCAGTTCGCGCAGCCAGCGACGCAGGTCCTTGCGGACCTTCGCGTCCAGCGCGCCGAACGGCTCGTCGAGCAGCAACAGCCGTGGATCGACCGCGAGCGCGCGCGCGAGCGCCACCCGCTGCCGCTGCCCGCCGGACAGTTGCGAGGGATAGCGCGTGCCGAGTTCACCCAGCTGGACCAGGTCGAGCAGTTCCCGTGCTCGCGCGGCGATCGCAGTCCGGCTCGGCCGGTCGCGCCGCCGCCGCACGGTCAAACCAAATGCGACATTGTCCGCCACCGTCATATGCTGGAACAGCGCATAATGCTGGAATACGAAGCCGATCCGGCGATCCGCGACCGCCTTTCGGGTCACGTCCTCGCCATCGAAATGCACGCTGCCGGTATCGGGAAATTCCAGCCCGGCCATGATCCGAAGCAGCGTCGTCTTGCCCGACCCCGACGGGCCGAGCAGCGCGAGAAACTCGCCCGGCTGCGCCGCCAGATCGATCTGCCGAAGCGCGTCGACCGTGCCGAACGCCTTTCCGACGGCTTTGAGGGCGATGCTCATAAATGCCCCCGTCCGCCGATATCGTAACGCCATTCGAGCACGCTCTTCACGACGAGCGTGACGAGCGCCAACAGCGCGAGCAGCGACGCGACCGCGAACGCGGCGGCGAAGCTGTATTCATTGTACAGCACCTCTACCTGCAACGGCATCGTGTTGGTTTCGCCGCGGATATGCCCGGACACGACCGATACCGCGCCGAATTCGCCCATCGCCCGCGCATTGCAAAGCAGCACGCCGTACAGCAGCCCCCAGCGGATGTTGGGCAAGGTCACGCGCCAGAACATCTGCCACCCGCCCGCGCCGAGCGACAGCGCCGCCTCCTCCTCACCGCGGCCCTGTTCGGCCATCAGCGGGATGAGTTCGCGTGCGACGAAGGGAAAGGTCACGAAGATCGTCGCCAGCACGATGCCGGGTACAGCGAACACGATCCGGACATCGTGGCTGACCAGCCACCCGCCGAACCAGCCCTGCGCACCGAAGATCAGCACGTACACGAGCCCAGCGACGACCGGCGATACGGAGAAGGGCAGGTCGATCAGGCTGATGACGAATGCCTTGCCGAGAAAGTCGAACTTCGTCAGCGACCAGGCCGCGGCAAGACCGAACGCGACGTTCACCGGCACGCTGATCGCGGCCACGAGAAGGGTCAGCCAGATCGCCGAGCGGGCATCGGCGTCGGCGATCGCAGCGACATAGGCGTCGAACCCCTTCGCCAGCGCCTGGACGAAGACGAGGATGAGCGGCAGCAGGAGGATGAGCGCGAGATAGGCGAGCGCGATGCCGATCAAGACCGGCCGCGCACGCCGGGGCCGCGACAGGGTCATGTCGCGCTCCGCCGCCGCATCCAGACCTGCAGCCCGTTGATGACCAGCAGCATCGCGAAGGATGCCGCCAGCATGATCGTCGCGATGGCGGTGGCAGCCGCATAATTATATTGTTCGAGTTCGCTGACGATCATCAACGGTGCGATTTCGGACACATAGGGCATGTTGCCGGCGATGAAGATCACCGATCCATATTCGCCGATGCCGCGCGCGAAGGCGAGTGCGAACCCGGTGAGCAACGCCGGCAGGATCGACGGTAGGATCACCCGGCGAAACGTCTGGAACGCGCTCGCGCCAAGCGTCGCGGCGGCTTCCTCGACGTCCTTCGCGAGGTCGGCCAGCACCGGCTCCACCGATCGAACGACGAAGGGCAGGCCGATGAACAGCAACGCGACGACCACACCCACGGGCTTGAACGCGATCTGGATGCCGAGCGGCACCAGCAGCCGCCCGATCCAGCCATTGGGGGCATAGAGCGCGGTCAGCGCGATTCCCGCCACAGCGGTCGGCAAGGCGAAGGGCAGATCGACCAGCGCGCTGACCACGCGGCGCGCAGGGAAGCGGTAGCGGACCAGGACCCAGGCGACGAGCAGACCGAAGGCGGTATTCACGCCTGCCGCCAGGAACGCCGCACCGAAGCTCAGCCGGTACGCCGCCACCGCCCGCGCGGAAAAACCGACCGCGACGAACGCGCCCCAGCTGAGCCCCGCTGCGCGCACGAACAATGCCGACAGCGGGATCAGGACGATGAGACACAGCCACACCATGCTGAACCCGAAGGTCAGGCCGAATCCCGGCAACAGGGCGCGTCGCCGCCGGGTCGGCAAGTGCCAGCGTCGCGGCAATGTCGTGACTGGCATCCGCGCGTCCTGGTTAGAGATTAATGCTTCAGCCCCGCATAGATTTTGTCGAACACGCCGTCATCCGCGAAATAGCGTGCCTGCGCCGCCTTCCAGCCGCCGAAATCCTTGATCGTGACGAGATCGAGTTTCGGGAAGACCTTCGCATATTTCGCCGCGACCTGCGGATCGCGCGGGCGGTAGTAGTTTTTCGCGATCAGTTCCTGACCCTGCGGCGTGTACAGGAAATTCAGATAGGCATTGGCGACGGCGGTCGTGCCGTGCTTCGTCGCATTGCCGGCAACCAGCGCGACCGAGGGTTCGGCCAGGATCGATATCGACGGGATGACGACGTCGAACTTGCCCCCGCCCGTTTCCTTCTGCGCGAGAAACGCCTCGTTCTCCCATGCCAGCAGCACATCGCCGATTCCGCGTTCGACGAAGGTCGTCGTCGCCCCGCGCGAGCCTGAATCGAGCACCGGCACATTCGCGATCAGTTTCGTGACATAGGCCTGCGCGGCAGTCTCCGATCCGCCTGCCTTGCGACCGTAAGCCCAGGCCGCGAGGAAGTTCCAGCGCGCGCCGCCGCTGGTCTTCGGATTGGCGGTGATGACCTGCACCCCCGGCTTCGTCAGATCGCCCCAGTCGTGGATCCCCTTGGGGTTGCCCTTGCGCACCAGCAGCACGACCGTCGAGGTGTAGGGCGCGCTGTCGTCGGGGAGCGCGGTCTGCCAGTTCTTCGGGATCAGCGTCGTCTTGTCCGCGATCGCATCGACGTCATAGGCGAGCGCCAGCGTGACGACATCCGCCGCCAGCCCGTCGATCACCGCGCGCGATTGCTTGCCGGAACCGCCGTGGCTCAGCTTGATCGACACGTCCTGGCCATGATCCGCCTTCCACTTCGCGGCGAAGGCGGCGTCGACGTCCTTGTAGAGTTCGCGCGTCGGGTCGTAGCTGACGTTGAGCAGTTCGACCGGGCCCGTCGTCTTCTGCGCGGTCGAATTCTGCGACGCGCTGCCCCCCGGCGAGCATGCGGCCACCATCATCGCAGTCAATGCCGCTATCGATCGCGCCGGCCGCGCTTGAGTCCCGTTCGCCATTCGTGCCTCCCTTGGTCGATCGTCGGCGAACCTATCGGCATTCGGGCAAGCGGCAACCAAGATCGGCGCGCGGTCCGCCGCAGTTTTTCTACTTGCGCTTCGGCCGAAACAAAAGACGCGGCGGAGGTTGCATTTTGCCGGGCCGGAGCCGAGCATCCTCCGATCGGGGCGGGCCGGTCATGGTCGCCATCCAAGAGGAGTAGCAATGATCGTCGGATATACCAGAACGCTTGTTTCGTTGCGCGCGACGGCATTGGGATCGATCCTGGCGGCGGTGGCGATCGCCTCGCCGATAAGTCAGGCGGCGGGGCAGTCCACCGGCCAGATCGTCTCGCAGCCCGCGCGCGACGTCGGCATCGCCAAGACGACGATCCCGCCGCTGCTCGTGAAAGTCAGCCAAGATCCCTACACCACCGATGGCACGAGCAGTTGCGCGCAGATTTCGTCGGCGATCGCCGCGCTGAACGGCGTCATCGGTCCCGATTTCTCGTCGTCCCCGGCAAGGAACAAGAAAAACATGGCGAAGATCGGCGGGTCGGCGGTAGTGAATTCGCTGATCCCCTTCCGTGGGATCGTCCGTGCGGTCAGCGGAGCGAGTGCGGCGGAACAACGCCAGAATGCTGCGATCGATGCCGGCATTGCGCGTCGGGGGTTCCTGCACGGGCTGCAGATCGCGCGCAGATGCCGCTGACCGCGCGACCTGCCTGACCCGCCGTCCGAGGGGCGCGAACCTCACCCTGTCGCCCGTGCTGCCCAATCCGAAAGTACGCCATGATCCGTTCCGTGCTGCTGCTTGCGCTCCTGTCCGCCACCGCCGCCACCGCGCAAGTGGTACCCGAGGTGGTGGGGCCGTCGCGCGTCTTCACCCCGCGCGATGTCTTCTCGCTGGCGCAGGCGACCGATCCGCAAATCAGCCCGGACGGCAAGCGGATCGCCTATACCCGCGCATCGGGCGACATCATGATCGATGCCGATCGCCGCGAGATCTGGCTGATCGACGTGGCGAGCGGCCGGCAGACCCCGCTTGGCGTCGCGGGCAGCTCGCGCCCGCGCTGGTCGCCGGACGGCACGCGGCTGGCCTTCACCGCGCATGCCGATGGACAGAAACCGCAAATCTACGTTCGCTGGATGGAAACGGGGACGAGCGCCGCGATCACCGCGCTGCCCGAAAGCCCGGCGGACATCGCCTGGTCGCCCGACGGGCGGATGATCGGCTTCACCATGTTCGTTCCTGGCGACGGCAGCAAGCTCGGCGCGTCGATCGCGAAGCCCGACGGCGCGAAATGGGCGGAGCCGCTGAAGATCATCGGCCAGGTCCATTACCGCGCGGACGGGGCGGGGTATCTGCGGCCCGGCTACAATCACGTCTTTGCGGTCTCCGCGGACGGCGGCGCGGCGCGGCAGCTGACGTTCGGCGCGTATGACGACGGCCGCAATGTGGACTGGACCGCGGACGGGCGGCACCTGCTGATCGCGACCAACCACGGCAAGGACCCGGAGCGCGACCCGCTGAATTCGGACGTCTTCACGGTCGATGCCGATACCGGCGCGCTGCACCAGCTGACGACCCGTGCGGGGCCGGACGAACAGCCGGTGGCGTCGCCCGACGGGCGGCTGATCGCGTATGTCGGGTTCGACGACAAGCTGCTGGGATACCAGAACCACGTCCTGTCGGTGATGAATGCGGACGGCAGCGGCACGCGCGTGCTGACCGCCGGGCTGGACCGCGATGTCGGCGATCCGATCTGGTCGGGCGACGGGCGATCGATCATGGTCAAATATACCGACCACGGCGTGACCAAGGTCGCGCGGGCCGGCCTGGACGGCAGCATCTCCACCGTCGCGTCGGGGCTGGCGGACGGCGAACTCGACCGGCCCTATTCCAGCGGCGAGTTCACCGTGTCGAAGGGCGGCATTGTGGCGTTCACGATCGGCGACGCGACGCATCCCGGCGATATCGCGGTCGTCGGGCGAGGCGGGGCGGTGCGCCGGCTGACCGATCTCAACCGCGAATTGTTCGCCGGCAAGACGCTCGGCACCGTCGCGCCGATGCCGGTTACGTCTTCGGCGGGCAAGCTGCCGATCGATGCGTGGATGGTGACGCCGCCCGTTTTCGATCCGACGCGCCGATACCCGATGATCCTAGAAATCCATGGCGGTCCGTTCGCCAGCTATGGCCCGATCTGGTCGACCGACGATCAGCTCTACGCCGCCGCCGGCTATGTCGTCGTCTACGCCAATCCGCGCGGATCGACCTCCTATGGCGAGGACTTTGCGGATCGTATCCATCACAATTATCCCAGCGAGGATTATGACGACCTGATGAGCGTCGTCGATGCCGCGATCGCGGGCGGGCATGTCGATCCGAATGCGCTGTTCGTGACCGGCGGGTCGGGCGGCGGCCTGCTCACCGCCTGGATCGTAGGGAAGACCGACCGGTTCAAGGCTGCGGTGTCGCAGAAGCCGGTCATCAACTGGGCCAGCGAGGTGCTGACCACCGACGACTATACCGCGATGGCGCGTTACTGGTTCGGCAAGATGCCATGGGAGGATCCCGAGCAATATTGGCGCCGTTCGCCGCTCAGCCTCGTCGGCAACGTGAAGACCCCGACCGCGGTGATGGTCGGCGAGGAGGATCACCGCACTCCGCCGAGTGAGTCGGAGCAATTCTACGCCGCGCTACAGCTACGGTCGGTCCCGACCGTCCTGATCCGCGTGCCGAGCGCGAGCCATGGCGGGCTGGCCGATCGGCCGTCGCAGCTGGTGGGGGAGAATGCGGCGATCCTGGCGTGGTTCGATCGCTATCGAGGAAAGTAACTGCGCCTCTCAGAAGAGCGGCAATGACCTTCCGACCAAAACCGCGCTAAAGCAACCGTTCATCCGATACGGTTCAAGGGTGTCTTCTCGACAGACAGGAAAAGCCATGTTCCGAGTCGTTGCCCTTTGCGTGATGGCGCTGGCCATCGCCGGTCCCGCGACCGCCGCACGCCCCGATCCCGCCGCGCGGCTGGCCTGGGCGAACCGGCTGACCTGGGGGATGATCCCCGATTTGCCCTCCGGCGATCAGCCCGGTTCGGATCGCTGGCTCGCCGCGCAATTGGCGATGACGGACGTGACGCTTCCCCCGGCGGCGGCGCAGCAGGTGGCCGCATTGCGCATCAGCCGGGAACCGCTCGCCGCGCTGGTCGTCGAGGAGGATGCAGCCAACCGCGCCGCCAATACACTGACCGATCCGGTGCAGAAGAAGGCGGCGCGCGACTCGTACCAGCAATCTATGAACGCGCTGGCGGACGAGGCACGCACGCGATCGATCCTGCGCGACCTTTATGCACCGGACCAGCTACGTGAACAGATGACGTGGTTCTGGTTCAACCATTTCAACGTCCAGGCGGGCAAGCGCGACGTGCGGGCGATGGTCGGCGATTACGAGGATACGATCCATGCCCATGCGCTCGGCCGGTTCCGCGACCTGCTGTCGGCGACGCTGCACCATCCGGCGATGCTGCGCTATCTCGACAACGACCAGAACGCCGCGGGGCGAATCAACGAGAATTACGCGCGCGAGATCATGGAGCTGCATTCGATGGGCGTCGGGTCCGGCTACAGCCAGGCCGACGTGCAGGAGCTGGCGCGGATCCTGACCGGGGTCGGGATAAACCTGAAGCCGGATGCGCCGAAGCTGAAACCGGCGTGGCAGCCGCTGTACGTCCGCGCCGGCCTGTTCGAGTTCAATCCGGCGCGGCACGATTTCGGCGACAAGCACTTCCTCGGCCACACGATCAAGGGGTCGGGGCTCGGCGAGGTCGACCAGGCGCTGGACCTGATCGCGCGCTCTCCCGCGACCGCGCATCATGTGTCCGAGCAACTCGCGACCTATTTCATGGGCGACGCACCGCCCGCCGTAACCATCGACCGGATGGCGGCGACGTTCCAGCGCAGCGACGGCGACATCGCGGCAGTGGTGCGGACTATGGTACGATCCCCCGAATTCGCCGCTTCGCTCGGCCGTACCTTCAAGGATCCGGTGCATTACGCCGTGTCCGCGGTGCGGCTGGCCTATGGCGACCGCGTGATCCTGAATGCGCAGCCGGTGATCGGCTGGATGAATCGGATGGGCGAAGGGCTGTATAACCACGAGACGCCCGACGGCTATTCGATGGCCTCCGCCGCCTGGTCGGGCCCGGGGCAGCTTGCGACCCGGTTCGACATCGCGCGCCAGATCGGCGGCGGCGCGTCGGGGCTGTTCCGGCCGGTCGGCGCGACCGCGGACCAGCCGGCCTTTCCCCAGCTGCAGAACGCCCTATATTATGAAGGATTGTCGGCAAGCCTGACGCCGACCACGAAGCAGACGTTGACCCAGGCGACTTCGCCGCAGGAATGGAACGCCCTGTTCCTCTCCTCCCCCGATTTCATGCGCCGATAACGACGAACCGGTAATCGCAAAGGAGCATCGTTCCATGCATATACCCCATTTTCATCGCCGCGATCTGCTGGTCGGAGCAGCCGCCCTGGCACCGATGGTCGTCGCCGGGCGCGCCTTCGCGGCACCTCAGGCGGGCAGCAAGCTGCTCGTCGTGTTCCTGCGCGGCGCATATGATGCCGCCAACATCGTCGCCCCGACGGGCAGCGATTTCTATCATCAGGCGCGTCCGACGATCGCGCTCGGCAAGCCCGATCCGGCCGATCCGAAGGCCCCGCTGCCGCTCGATGCGGACTGGAGCCTGCACCCTGCGCTGAAGGACAGCATCTATCCGCTGTGGCAAAAGGGCCAGGTCGCGTTCGTGCCGTTCGCCGGCACCGACGACATGAGCCGCAGCCATTTCGAGACGCAGGACACGATCGAACTGGGTCAGCCGGTCGGCGGCCACCGCGACTACGGATCGGGGTTCATGGCGCGGCTGGCGGGTGTGCTCGGGCGCGACGATCGGCCGATCGCATTTACCGACCAGCTGCCGCTGTGCTTTCGCGGCGGCACCGATCCGATCCCCAACCTGGCGATGGCGAATGTCGGCAAGCCGATCGACGCGCGCCAGGCCAAACTGATCGAGACGATGTATGCCGGTCAGCATATCGGGACGAGCGACCTCGGCCGGTCGGTGACCGAAGGCTTCGCGGTGCGCGACACCGTGTTCCACACGCTCGACGAGGAGATGAAGGCGGCGAGCCGCGGCGCGGTCAGCGCGCGCGGTTTCGAATTGTCGGCGCAGCGGATCGGCGTGCTGATGCGCCAGCAGTTCAACCTGGCGTTCGTCGATGTCGGCGGGTGGGACACGCATGTGAACCAGGGGAATGCGACGGGCTATCTGTCCGACCGGATCGGCGAACTCGGCCGCGGATTGGCGGGCTTCGCCGACTCGATCGGACCCGATGCCTGGCGAACGACGACCGTGGTCGTCGTGTCCGAATTCGGCCGCACCTTCCGCGAGAATGGCGACAAGGGCACGGATCATGGTCATGGCAGCGTCTATTGGGTGATGGGCGGCGGCGTGTCGGGAGGTCGGATCGCAGGCGCGCAGTCCGCGATCACCGCGGCGACGCTTAACCAGGGCCGCGACTTGCCGGTGCTGACCGATTATCGCGGGCTGGTCGGCGGATTGGTGAAGCGTCAGTTCGCACTCGGCCCGACGCAGCTGACGGCGCTGTTCCCGCGTGCCGATCCGATCGATCTTCGTCTGCTCTGACGCCGACGATCAGGCGGCGAAGAGCGATCCCGAAAAACTGTCCGCGCAGCTTTGCGCGAACGCATGGCTTGCTTGACCGAGCTTGATGACGCCCGCGCTGTCATCGAACACCACGTCGCCGACCACCAGCAGAACCAGGATGAGCGCCAACGCTTTCATGCGCCCACCATAGCGGCCAGACGTTAACGAAAGATATCGGCGCCCTGCCTGTGCCGGAGACGTTTCACGTCAGTGATGGAACAGCAGATACAGCACCAGGATGACCGGGATCGGCACGCCTACCAGCCACAATATGCACCCCTTGCCCATCGTCGATTCCTCGTGATTGTCGGACCGACGTAACGATCATCCGAATGCGTCGGTTCCGGCGGTGCCCGCGCCCGGCGAAGACGCCGCGCCGGTCAGTGGATTTCCGTACCGCTTTCGGTCCAGGTGATCCGGATATTCACCCAACTGCCGACCAACCGCTTGCCGCCGATTCGCGGGGGACGGACGAGGAACTGCCACGCGGCCTCGCGCAGCGACCGTGCATAGCCCGACCCCAAAGGCGATTCGCCGATCGTCCGGCAATTGTCGACATGGTAGTTTTCGATGGTCCGGCACGCGATCTCGCCCCAGCCGACCGGCGGCGCATTCGCCGGCAGGTAATGAACCAATTCGGCATGCGACGGTTCGCGGTACCATTCGACGTTATAGTAACGCTGCCCGCCCGGGCCCGCGCCGGGGCCGTAAGCCGCGGCGCTGTCCTTGCCCGATCCCTCGTCCGATCCCTCGCTTTCGCTCGGTGCGTTGTGGATCTTGCCGACGTCGCTCGCCGCGAACAGCGATCGGTCGCCGAACAGCGACATGTCGACGGGCGGCGGCGGATTTTTCGCGGGCGGCGGCGGGGTGGGCGTGGTCACGTGCGCGACGCGGCCGCTGGTCGCCTGCTTCACCTTGGTCACTGCCTTGGCCTGCGTCTTGGGTTTTTCCCGGTTGTCCGCATCGGGGATCATCTGGAAGGAGACCGGATTGCGGACCTCCGGTTTCTTGGGTTCCAGATAGGGCGTGAGCCGCAGCAGGAAGAAGAAGATGAGCAGGTGCGCCGCGATCGTGAGCGCGAGCGATGCCGCGCGTCGCCGCTTGGAGGCTCGATTCGGATCGAAAGGCTGGGCATACGCCGACGGCATCGGCGACGCCGCTACGACGGGCGCTGGTGCGCTGCAACAGAATCGAGGGCGATCGATACTCTTTGCGAACCAATTATGCCCCCCTACGATGTAACCCATGTATTATGATGTCGAAGCGATGACCGAACCGTCATTTTCGTTGCCGGTCGACGCCGCGTGATCACATTGATCCTTGCCCGTGCGGACAATGGCGTGATCGGGCATGACGGTGCGCTGCCCTGGCGGCTGCCCGCGGATCTGAAGCGGTTCAAGGCGCTGACGATGGGTCGGCCGATGGTGATGGGGCGCAAGACGTTCGACGGTTTCCCCGCGCCGTTGCCCGGGCGGCGGCACATCGTCCTGACGCGCGATCGGGACTGGGCGGCTGCAGGGGCGGAGCCGGTCGGGTCGGTCGCCGATGCAGTAGCGCTGGCGGGGGGTGACGCGACGGTGATCGGCGGCGCAGAGATCTACGCGCTGTTCCTGCCGCGCGCCGACCGGATCGAACTGACCGAAGTCCATGCCACGCCACGTGGCGATACCGTCGTGCCCGCCTTCACCGGCTGGCGGGAACTGGCGCGGGAGGATTGTCCGGCGGAGGGCGATCGGCCGGCCTATTCGTTCGTGACGCTGGAGCGGTAGGGCTTTTCCCCCGCGACCCCCCAACCTATAGCCGCCGCCATGATGCGGATCGACGGCGGAACCCCGGTGCCCGCCTCCCTTCGCGGCGGTGTCGTCGCGCTCGGCAATTTCGACGGGTTCCATTTGGGACACCAGGCGGTCGTCGGTCGCGCGGTGGGCGCGGCGCGCGCGGCAGGACGCCCCGCGATCGTCGCGACGTTCGATCCGCATCCGGTCCGCCATTTCCGCCCGGGCGCGCCGGCCTTCCGCCTGACCAGCCTCGACCAGCGCGAGCGGCTGTTCGCCGCGGCGGGCGCGGACGCGATGCTGGTGTTCCATTTCGACGCCGCGCTCGCCGCCTTGTCCGCGGAGGGCTTCATCGCCGAGCGACTGGCGCGCAATATCGGCGCGCGCGGTGTGGTGACGGGGGAGGACTTCACCTTCGGCCATGACAAGCGCGGCACGACAGCGATGCTTGCCCGCCTGGGCCCGGCGCACGGTATGACGGTGGAAACGGTCGCACCGGTCATGCTCGATGGTGCGATCGTGTCGTCGACTCACATCCGCGCCGCGCTGAAGGCGGGCGACCCGCGCACCGCCGCGCGCCTGCTGACCCGACCGTTCGTGATCGAGGGGGTGGTACAGCATGGCGACAAGCTGGGGCGGACGATCGGCTATCCCACCGCCAATATCGACATTGGGAAATATCTGCGTCCCGCTTACGGCATCTATGCGGTCGAGGGGCGGCTCGACGACGGTCGCGTGCTGAAGGGCGCGGCGAACCTGGGCATCCGCCCGAGCTTCGATCCGCCCAAGGAATTGCTGGAGCCGTATTTCTTCGATTTCGCGGAGGATCTGTACGGGCGGACGATCGAGGTCGCGCTGGTGGAATTCCTGCGGCCCGAGGCGAAGTTCGACGATCTCGACGCGCTGGTCGTGCAGATGGAGGCGGATTGCGCCCGGGCGCGCGCTATCCTAGGTCCCGCGCATCCATGACCGACGCCACCGACCCGCAACGCGACTACCGCGACACCGTCTTCCTGCCGAAGACCGACTTCCCGATGAAGGCCGGCCTCGCCCAGAAGGAACCCGCGATCCTCGCGCGGTGGGAGAAGATCGGCCTCTACGACCGCCTGCGCGAACGGCGCGCCGGGCGCGAGCGGTTCATCCTCCACGACGGCCCGCCCTATGCGAATGGCGACATCCATATGGGCCACGCGATGAACAAGGTCCTGAAGGACATCATCGTGCGCAGCCAATCGCTGCTCGGCAAGGATGCGCCCTACGTCCCTGGCTGGGACTGCCACGGCCTGCCGATCGAATGGAAGGTCGAGGAAGCGTACCGCGCCAGGAAGCTGAACAAGGACGACGTCCCCGTCGCCCAGTTCCGCGCCGAATGCCGTGCGTACGCGGAGAAATGGGTCGCGGTGCAGCGCGCGGAGTTCGAGCGGCTGGGGGTGATGGGCGATTGGGCCGATCCGTATCTGACGATGAAATACGACGCGGAGGCCGCGATCGTCGGCGAATTGCTGAAGTTCGCGGAGTCCGGCCAGCTGTACCGCGGGGCCAAGCCGGTGATGTGGTCGCCCGTCGAGAAGACCGCGCTTGCCGAGGCGGAGGTCGAATATGAGGACATCGTCTCGACGCAGATCGACGTGGCGTTCGAGATCGTCGAGGCACCCAACGCGCCGGAACTGGTCGGTGCGCATGCGGTGATCTGGACGACGACGCCTTGGACGATTCCGGTGAACCAGGCTTTGGCTTATGGGCCGGAGATTGCGTACGCGCTTTGCTACCAGGGTGGCGTCGATTTTCGCTATCTTGTCGCGGAAGAGCTTCTTCCCGAGTTCGAGCGGCGAACGGGCATCGTTGCCGGCGATGTTCCACTGCGGATCAAAGGCTCCCAGCTCGAAGGCGCAATGGTCCGCCACCCGATGTGGCGACTGGAAAATCCTCCCCGGGACGGGGAGGGGGACCATGCGCAGCATGGTGGAGGGGGTTGTCCACTTAGCGAACCGCGTGACGCCGCCCCCCCTCCGTCAGCCGCTGGCGCGGCTGCCACCTCCCCGTCCCGGGGAGGATTTTTTAGCCGACTTCGCCCCATGCTACCCGGCGATTTCGTCACCACCGACGCGGGCACCGGGCTCGTCCACATGGCACCCGATCACGGCGAGGACGATTTCGAACTCTGCAAGCAATATGGCATCGACCCCGTCTTCGCGGTCGACGGCGCGGGGATGTACCGGGCGGACTGGGCGTGGCTCGGCGGGCAGGGGAGCGTCATCAACAAGAAGTTCGTCGCCGCCGGAGCCGGAGGCGACATCAAGGAAGCCGGCCCGATCTGTGCGGATCTGCGCGCGGCGGGGGCGTTGCTGGCGGCGAGCGACGACTATGCGCACAGCTATCCGCATTCGTGGCGGTCGAAGGCGAAGGTTGTTTTCCGCGCCACGCCGCAATGGTTTATTCCGATGGACCGGAGCGCGACCAGCGACCTGCCGGGGGCAGGTCGCAGCGCGGAGGTCGGCTCGCGAAGCGAGGCGTCGGACACACAGTCCCTCTCCTTTCAGGAGAGGGAAGGAGCCGCGGAGCGGCGGGAGGGTGAGGACAGTCCTCTGGCCGACCTGTCCTCACCCCTCGCGGCTTCGCCGCTCACCCCTCTCCTGGAAGGAGAGGGGTCGTCGAACGGTGCCACCCTCCGCGAAGTCGCACTCGACGCCATCGCCGCCACGCGCTGGGTCCCTGCGCGCGCGGAGAACCGGATCACCGCGATGGTCGCCGGCCGGCCCGACTGGGTCATCAGCCGCCAGCGCGCCTGGGGCGTGCCGATCGCGCTCTATGTGAACCGCGCGACGGGCCAGTATCTGAATGACCCCGCGGTCAACGCGCGCATCGTCGCGGCGTTCGAGGAACGCGGCGCGGACGCGTGGTATGCCGACGACCACCAGGCGCTGCTCGGGCCGGACCATGCGCTCGCCGACTATGAACCCGTCAAGGACATCCTCGACGTCTGGTTCGATTCCGGCTGCACGCACGTCTTCACGGTCGAACAACGCTACGGCCCCGACGTCCGCGCGAACCTGTATGTCGAGGGGTCGGACCAGCATCGCGGCTGGTTCCAGTCGTCGCTGCTCGAATCCTGCGGCACCCGCGGGCGCGCACCGTACGACGCCGTCCTGACCCACGGCTTCGCGCTCGACGGGCAGGGGCGCAAGATGTCCAAGTCGCTCGGCAATGTCGTCGATCCGCTGAAGATCATCGGCGAGAGCGGCGCGGATATCCTGCGCATGTGGGTCGCGTCGACCGATTATTTCGACGATGTGAAGATCGGCAAGGAGGTCCTCGCCACCGCCTCCGACGCCTATCGCAAGCTGCGCAACACCTTCCGCTATCTGCTCGGCGCGCTCGACGGGTTCGAGGAGGCGGAGAAGGTCCCGGTCGCGGAGATGCCCGAGCTGGAGCGCTACATCCTCCACCGGCTGGCGATGCTCGATACCGAACTGCGCGAGGCGGTCGGCGGGTATGAGTTCAACCGCTACACCCGCCTGCTGACCGATTTCGCGCAGGACGATTTGTCGGCGTTCTTTTTCGATATCCGCAAGGACTCGCTGTATTGCGACGCGCCCGGCGACCCGAAGCGGCGGGCGTACCGGACGGTGCTCGACACCCTGTACCACGCGCTGGTCCGCTACGCCGCGCCGGTGCTGTGCTTTACCGCCGAAGAGGTCTGGCAGGCGCGCTTCCCGAGCGAGGACGGGTCGGTGCATTTCCTGGAATGGCCGGTGTTGCCGGAGGTGGAACGCGGCTCAATATTCGAGCGATGGACGCTCGTTCGCCAACTTCGTGAAGTGGTAACTTCTCAGATAGAGCCTCTCCGGCGGGCAAAAGAAGTGAAATCGAGCTTGGAAGCTGAGGTTGTGTGCCAGCCGCCGTATCAAGACGATCGTTTTCAGAGAGATGATATCGATCTCGCCGAGATATTCATTGTTGCCAAAGTTACTGTGGACCCAGCAAAGCAGGGATTCGGTGGTTCGGTGCCGATCACCGTCACTCGCACCGACTTCCACAAATGCGGCCGCTGCTGGCGACACCTCCCCGAAGTTACCGAGGACGGCACCCTGTGCGCCCGCTGCGAAAGCGTGGTCGCGCATGCGTAGCGCCAACGGTTTCGCCACCGCCGCCGCGGTGTTCGTTGCCGACCAGGCGATCAAGCTGATGGTTACCGGCCCGCTGCACATCGACATGCTCGGCGCCGTCCGCCACCTGACGCCGTTCTTCGCGCTGCGCTTCGTGCCCAATGTGGGCGTGTCGCTCGGGCTGCTGCCCGCGGACGGCAGCGTCACGCGCTGGGCACTCGTCGCCATGACCGGCGCGATCGCGCTCGGCGTCGCGGTGTGGATGACGCGCGAGACCAGTCGGCAGGACCGGGTCGCGCTTGGCTTCGTGCTGGGCGGCGCGTTCGGCAATATCGTCGACCGGGTGCGGCTGGGCTATGTCATCGACTATGCCGATCTGCATATCGGCGAATGGCGTCCCTTTTTGGTCTTCAATGTCGCGGACGCGGCGATTACGGTAGGGGTGCTGGTGCTGCTCGTCCGTGCGCTGCTGGTGCGTGAGAAGCCGAAGCCTGTTTCTGTGGAGAATTCCAATGCGTAATCTGGTGCCGATCGCCGCGGGGCTTGGCGTGGTCGTCCTGCTTTCGGGCTGCATGCATAACAAGGGCTATAACCGGCAGCGTCCCGACGAATTCGCGGTCGCGCGCCAGGCACCGCTGGTGATCCCGCCCGATTTCGCGCTGGTCCCGCCGGCACCCGGTGCGATCCGGCCGCAGGATCAGGGCATCGGCCAGACGCAGACGCTCGACGCGCTGTTCGGCGGTACCGCCCCGCGCAGCGCCGCGGAAAGCGCGACGATCGATGCGGCCGGTGGCGATTCGAGCGATCCGGGCGTGCGGTCCGGTGTCGGCGATCCGAAGACGAACGTCATCGACAAGGGCGCGACGACCCGCGACATCGTCGCCGCGCCGCAGGGCGATGGGCAGGACGCGAAGGCATCCACGCCGAGGTGAGCCAGGCGGCGACCCGCGTTGCCGTCCGTCCTAGAAGCTGAACCCGACATAGCCGAGCATCGTCGATCCGCGGCCCAGCCTGCGGGCATAGCCGCCCTGCTCGGTGACGTCGGTGTCGACATAGGTCATGCCGACCTTGATCGGACCGCCGACGGCTTCCGCGTTGACCGACCAGTCCCAATAACGATCGTCGGCCGGATCGGGATTGACCATTCCGAGCGCGCCCTGCGTATGGCCGACATGACCCTTCAGCGTCACCGGCGTACGCGGCACCCCGATCGACGCTTCGCCATAGAGATAGAGATTGTCGTTCCGCCTTGGTGTGGCATCGAGCCCCGGCTGACCGCCCCAGGCGTAGTTGCCGCCGACCTTCGCCGATACCGGGCCGAGGGTGTAGCGAAGCGAGGCATAGGGTTCGAAATAATCGGTCTTCACGCCCTTGATGCCGCCCGGATAGGCATAATAGAGCAAGCCGGCATCGACACCGATCGCGCTGAACGTCCGGGTATAGCCGCCATACAGGTCGATCTCGGTATCGCCATGGCCACGCAGCAAGGGGGTCTTGTCGCTGCCGTCGATGTTCGACACCCAGGTACCGGCGTAGAAACCCGTCCGTGACGCGACGGTGACCGTGCTTTGCACCGCGGGGTCGCCATCGGTTCGCGTCAGACCGCGGAAGCGGTAGTCGGAGGTCAGGGTCGCGCCGCCCGTCAGCGTGATCTCCGGCGGGGGCGCGGTCTGATCCTGCGCCAGTGCAGGCGTCGCGCCGACGATCGCGAGGCCGATCAGGCCGATGACGATGCGCATCCTATCGCCGCGCGCCGCGGGCCGCGCGGAATGCGGATAGCCCGGCATCGAGATCGGCGATCAGGTCGGCGGGATCCTCCAGCCCGATCTGCAACCGGACGAGCGGCCCGGCGAAGCGGCGGGGCCGGCGACCGGCCGGCGGGTCGGCGGGGATGGCCAGGCTTTCGAAGCCGCCCCAGCTGAAACCGATCCCGAAATGCGTCAGCGCGTCGATCAACGCAGCGCGCGCCGCATCGTCGCCGCCATCGAGCACGATGGAGAACAGACCCGACGATCCCTTGAAATCGCGGACGAAGAATTCGTGGCCGGGACAGTCGGGCAGGGCAGGGTGAAGCACCGCGGCGACACCGTCCTGTTCCTTCAGCCAGCGCGCGATCGTCAGCGCGCTCGACTGATGCTGCGCCAGGCGAACCGCCATCGTCCTGAGGCCGCGGCTGCCGAGCCAGCAATCGTCGGGGCTGGCGACCTGGCCCAGTTGGTGGCTGGTATCGCGAAGCGCTGCGAACTGGCCGGGGCCGGCGGTGACCGAACCGAGCATCACGTCCGAATGGCCGACGACATATTTGGTGCACGCCATCATCGTCAGGTCGATGCCATGTTCGATCGCGGGAAAGAACAGGGGCGTCGCCCAAGTATTGTCGAGGATCGTCGTCACCCCACGTGCCTTCGCCGCGGCGACGATGGCGGGAATGTCCTGAACCTCGAAGGTCAGACTGCCGGGGCTTTCGAGCAGGATCGCGCGCGTCCGGTCGCCGATCAGGTCGGCGATGCCGGCACCGATCATCGGATCATAATAGCGCGTCGCGATGCCGAAGCGTTTCAACAGCTTGTCGGCGATCCCGCGCGTCGGATCATACGCACTGTCGACCAGCAGAAGCTCGTCGCCCTGCGACAGCACCGACAGCAACGCGGCGGCGAGCGCGGCGACGCCGGAGGGGTAGAGGAACGTCCCTTCCGCCCCCGGTTCCAGTCCGGTCAGCGCATCGGCCAGGCTCCACTGCGTCGGCGTGCCCCGCCTGCCGTAATACAGCCTGTGGTGGCTGTCGCCATGCCCGTTCCGGCGCAGGTCCTCGACCGAATCATAGAGGATCGTCGACGCACGCCATACCGGCGTGTTGACGATCCCCTGCGTCCATTCGGGCCGACGGCCGGCGGTGACGATGCGTGTCGAATCGCCCAGCGGCTTGTGAGAGTCGTCTGTCATGCCGCGACCATAATGTGGCGAGTGCATAGCTCAACCATCTACCGTTCCCCCGCGAACGCGGGAGAACGGTTCGGTTTACGCTGCGCCCGTCGCCTTCGGGGTGGAGGGATCTGCACCCCATTCGGACCAGCTGCCGTCATACACCGCGGCTTCGTTGCCGAGCAGATGCGCACCGAACGCCAGCACCGAGGCGGTGACGCCCGATCCGCAGGTCGTCACGATCGGCTTCGACACGTCGACCCCCGCATCCTCGAACGCGGCCTTCAGCGCGTCACCCTGCTTCCACGTGCCGTCGTCGTTGAACAGCGCGGTGAAATACAGGTTCTTCGACCCCGGAATATGACCGGGTTCGACCCCCGCCCGCGGATCGGCCTCCGTGCCGGTAAAGCGGCCCGGGCTGCGCGCGTCGACGACCTGTTCGGCCTGGCTGTCGAGGTTCGCCTTCATCTGGTCCAGCGTGCGGACGCCCTTGTCGTCCGCCCAGACGGTGAAATGCCGGTGGCGCAGCTGGCGTTTGCCGCCTTGCGTCTCGCGTCCCTCCGCCTGCCATTTGGCGAACCCGCCATCTAGGATCGCGACGTCGTGCGCGCCGAACGTCCGGAGCATGAACCAGGCGCGCGCCGATGTATGATGCGGCGAATGGTCGTACAGCACGATGCGGCTTCCGTCGCCGAGCCCGAGCGTCTGCATCCGGCTGGCGAATTTCTCCGCGCTGGGCAAAGTGTTCGGCAGGGGCGCGGCGGTGTCGGCCAGTTCCTTCAGATCCAGGAACACCGCGCCGGGGATATGCGCCGCCTCGTAATCGCCGGCGGCATCGCCCTCGATCATCGTCGCGTCGAGGATCCGCAGATCGTTCGTGCCAATCTGGCTCTCGAGCCACTCAGTCGTCACCAACGCGTCCATGCTCGTCTCCTTGTCGGATGCGTCCTAGGACGGATTGGCGGGGAGTGCGACCCTCTGGATATCCTGGGAAGCGGGAGCAGGTTGGTTCGCACGAAGGCGCCAAGGCGCGAAGCGCATGATAAAAGGTTGGTTCACGCGGAGATGCGGAGAAATTGAGATAGAAAAGGTGCGGGGCTGCGACGCTTCTTCATTCCACGCGATCCACCTCCGCGTCTCCGCGAAACATCTTCTTCGCGCCTTTGCGCCTTCGTGCGATCCAATCTTCTAATCGAGCGAAGCCAGATACCCCGCCGCCTGCGCCAAGGTGGCTTCCCGATCCGCGGGCCTCATCCGCGCCCAGTTGCGATACGGCATCGCCAGCCGGACGTTACGCCCCAGCCTGTCCTCGTTGCGGACGAGGAAATCCCAGTACAGCGCGTTGAACGGACAGGCATTCTCACCGACGCGCTTCTTCACGTCGTAGCGGCAATGCCGGCAATAATCGGACATCCGGTCGATATACGCGCCAGACGCCGCATAAGGTTTCGAACCGAGCAGCCCGCCGTCCGCGAACTGGCTCATGCCGAGCGTATTGGGTAGCTCCACCCATTCATACGCGTCGGCATAGACCTCCAGATACCATTCATGGACCTGTCTGGGATCGGCACCGATCAGCAGCGCGTAATTGCCCGTCACCATCAGCCGCTGGATGTGGTGCGCATAGGCGTGGGTCAGCGTCTGGCCGATCGCCTGTGCAAGGCAATGCATGTCCGTCTCGCCGGTCCAGTAGAAGCCGGGCAGATCGCGGGTGGCATTCAGGAAATTGCGATCGACGTAATCCGGCCCCTCGCGCCAATAGATGCCGCGCATATATTCGCGCCAGCCGATGATCTGCCGGACGAAGCCCTCGACCGCGTTGATCGGTGCCTTGCCTTCGTCGAACCGCGCCGCCGCCTGGCGACACAGTTCCAGCGGATCGAGCAGGCCCGCGTTGACGTACGGCGACAGGATCGAGTGCCACAGATACGGCTCGCCGGTCAGCATCGCGTCCTGATAGTCGCCGAACCGCGGCAGCGCATGATTGAGGAAATGCCGTTGCTGGCGCATCGCATCGGCTTGCGTCACCGCGAAATCGAAGCCGTCCAGCGTGCCCGGGTGATCGGCGAACCGGTCCGCGACCAGCGCCAGCACGTCTGTGGTGATCGCATCCGGCGGAAAGGCGATCGGGCGCGGCATCAGCAGATCGTTGTCGGCAGGCTTCCGGTTCTGCGCATCGAAATTCCATTCGCCGCCGACCGGATCGTCGCCGTCCATCAGCAGCCCGGTGCGGCGGCGCATGACCCGGTAGAAGAATTCCATCCGGAGCGATTTGCGATCGGTCGCCCATTCGTCGAAATCCGCATGGCTCGCGACGAAGCGGGTGTCGCCGCGGATATCGACGGGGATGCCGAACACGGTTTCCCAGCTGTCGAGCATCGCCGCGACGCGCCACTCGCCCGCTTCGGTCACGACGATTCGGTCGGGGGCGTAGCGGTCGACGGCGCGTGCGATCTCGCCGGTGAAGCTGCCGGCATTGTCGGGATCGTCCAGGGTGACGTAATCGACCGTCCAGCCTTCCGCGCGCAGCATCTGCGCATGATGGCGCATCGCGGAAAAGAGGAACGCGATCTTCTTCTTGTGATGGCGGACATAGGTGGTCTCGTCCGCGACCTCCATCATCAGGACGATGGTGGAGGCCGGATCGGCACCGGACAGCGATGCGATATCGCGTGACAGTTGATCGCCGAGGATCGGGACCAGCGTCCGTACCGTGCTTTGCTTCGCGACCATCCCGTCCTACATCCGCGCCATGACCCCGATGCATCTCGGCCAGACCAGCGCTCTGCCGGCTTCCCCGGAAGAAGCGGTGCTCGATTACGTTCCCAATCCGCGGCCCGGGCGGACCTATCTCGTCCGCTTCGCCGTGCCGGAATTCACGTCGCTATGTCCAGTGACGGGCCAGCCCGATTTTGCCCATCTGGTGATCGATTATATTCCGGACGCAACGATCGTTGAATCCAAATCGCTGAAGCTGTTCCTTGGCAGCTTTCGCAACCATGCCGGTTTCCACGAGGATTGCACGGTCGGCATCGGCGAGCGGCTGGTGGCGGAGATGATGCCGATATGGCTGCGAATCGGCGGCTATTGGTATCCGCGCGGCGGCATCCCGATCGACGTCTTCTGGCAGACCGGTGCACCGCCTGCCGACCTTTGGTTGCCCGATCAGGGTGTTGTCCCCTATCGTGGACGGGGCTGAAGCCCATCCGCATCGAAGCCCCTTGCTGCGTCGCAACATTAATGCAACCTTTCTGATCGGGTATCGTTCTGATCCCCGACGGAGTCGCTATGCGGCGCTGCGGTGAAGCGAAAGTAGGCGGGATGGAGTACGGATTGGCTGAAGCGGCGGACATCAACCACATTGCGCTGATCGGTAACTTCCTGCCGCGCAAATGCGGACTCGCGACCTTCACGACCGATATCTACACCGCGATGCGCGGCCGTTTCCCCGATCTTGCCGTCGACGTCTATGCGATGGACGATCATCCGGGTCGCTACGCCTATCCCCCCGAAGTCACCGCTGCGATCCCGCAGGACGATCTGTCGTCCTATATCGCAACCGCGCGGTCGATCGAGACCAGCGGGGCGGAGGCGATCTGGGTTCAGCATGAATATGGCATCTATGGCGGCCCCGCGGGCGAATATCTGCTCGCGTTGCTCGACAGAACGTCGCTGCCGGTCATCGTGACGCTGCACACGATCCTCGAGAAACCGAATGCGGACGAACGTCGCGTCATGGAAGGATTACTCCGCCGCGCGTCGCGGATCATCGTCATGGCAGACCGCGGCGCGGACATTCTGCAGCGCGTCTACGGGGCAAATCCGCGCCAATTGGTCATGATCCCGCACGGTGTTCCCGACCGCGATGTCGTCGAACCCGACACGCTGAAGTCGAAGTTCGGCTGGGAGGGGCACAAGGTCGTCCTGACGTTCGGGTTGCTCGCGCCGAACAAGGGCATCGAGACGATCATCGATGCGCTGCCCATGGTCATCGAACGTCACCCGAACCTGCTATATGCCGTGCTTGGCGCTACCCATCCCAATCTGGTGGCGCATGAGGGCGAGGCGTATCGCGACCGGCTGAAGGCATTGGCCGAACAGCGCGGAGTTGCGGCCAATATGCAGTTCATCGATGCGTTCGTCGATCACGACGACCTGATCGAGTATCTGCAGGCCGCCGATATCTACGCGACGCCCTATACCAACCCCGCGCAGATCACCTCGGGCACATTGTCCTATGCGATCGGTGTCGGCAAGGCGGTGGTCTCCACGCCCTATGCGCATGCGACGGAGATCCTGGCGGACGGCCACGGGGTCCTCGTCGACTTCCGCGATTCGGCAGCTTTCGCGCGGGAGATCGATCGGTTGCTGTCCAGCGACCGCGATCGCACCAGGCTGTCGGCGCGCGCCTATGCCCGCGGGCGGACGATGATCTGGCCGCGTCTCGCCGAAGCGGCGATCGCGCAGATACGGCAGGCGGTAGCGGCCAAGCCGTTGCGTCTGGCCAAGACGGTCGCGCCGCGTCCGCTGATCCCGGATATCGCCGCGGTCGAGCGGATGAGCGATTCGACCGGCATGTTGCAGCATTCGATCTATTCGATCCCCGACCGCCGTCACGGCTATTGCATCGACGACAATGCCCGCGCGCTGATGTTGATGAGCGCGATCGACGACCTCGATCCGATCCAGCGCGACAAGTGGACGACGATCTACGCGTCGTTCGTACAATATGCCTGGAACCCCGATGCGCGGCGGTTCCGCAACTTCATGAATTTCGATCGGACCTGGTGCGAGGATGTCGGGTCCGAGGATTCGAACGGGCGTACCTTGTGGGCGCTTGGCGTCACCGCACGCGATGCGCGGGATCGCAAGCATCGCGACTGGGCGACGGTGATGTTCGACCTGACCGCCAGCATGGCGTTCGAGCTCGGCAGCCCGCGCGCGCAGGGTTTCGCGATGCTCGGTGCCGCGGCGATGCTCGAGGCGCGGCCGCGCCACGTGCTGTCGCTGCAGATTATCGAGCGGTTCGCCGACGGGCTGATGGAGTTGCTTGCCGAGACGCGTCGCCCCGAATGGCAGTGGTTCGAGATCGTGCTGGCATATGATAACGCCCGTCTGCCTCAGGCGATGATCCGCGCGGGTCAGGCCTTGGAGCGTGAGGATCTGGTGCGGTGCGGCCTGTCGACGCTCGACTGGATCGTCGGCAAGCAGACATCCCCCGAAGGCCGTTTCCGTGCGGTGGGCACGGAGAGCTTCGGTCGTGCCTATGGCGATCCGCTGTTGTTCGACCAGCAGCCGCTGGAGGCGCAGGCGACGGTCGATGCGTGCGTCGCGGCCTATGATGCGACGGGCGACCAGCGCTGGGTCGACGAGGCGATGCGCGCCTATGGCTGGTTCCTGGGGCAGAACGACCTCGACATGCCGCTCGCGTCGTCGGACGATGGCGGGTGTTTCGACGGGCTGATGCCGACCGGATTGAACCGCAATCAGGGCGCGGAGTCGATTTTGGCGCTCCAACTGGCGGGCTGTGCGATTTCTGGGGTTTCAAAGCGCGGCGAAAGCGTGGCAGGGCCGTCGCGCGCCGTCGCCTAGCCTTGCTGGTGCCGGTCATGGACCGGCAGTAGCGAGACGATACGGCGCGATGGATTTGTTTACCCACAGCCTGAAGCTGCACGCTGACCCGTCGCGCGTGGTCGTCCGGCCCTTTCACATTGCCTGGGGTGCCAATACCCAAGCCCCGAGCCGCACCGAACGACTGGTCGGCGAAGTGCTGGACATGTCGCCCGTCGAGGCGTCGAACCAGCTCGAAGTCGTGCTGAAGGATTTCGAGGCGCGGCACTGGCAGACGCGCCGCGTCTTCATGACCCGGTACGATCAGATCGCGGACCAGCTCGGACTCGACGGTGCGGAGATCGGCGACGAAAAGCGTCAGCTGATCGGTGCGTATTTCTGCCACGAATACAGCTATGCCGCCGCCGCATTGATGAACCCGTCCGCGGTGCCGCATTTCGACCAGTCCGGCATGCCCGCAGGATCGCTCCGATTGCTGATGTCGATGCGCGCGGTCGGCGAAGGACACATCTCCTCCGTCGCCTTCCGCGAGGGCATCATCACCGATGGCTACGAACTGACACTCGCACCCGAACCGCCGTTCGCGACCGCGACCGATGCGACCGGCAGTGGCGAGGACAAGATGCCGGAAGGGCCGGTGACGGTCTATCGCCACCGCGACAGCACCTTGTCCGGCACTGTGATCTTCCCGATCACCGCCGCGCAGTCCAAGGGGCTGGAGGACATGCGCATCGTGCAGTTCCTCCACGACGACGGCGGTGTGGAATGGATCGGCACGTACACCGCCTATGACGGCGCGACGATCCGCTCCGAATTGATGCGGACGCGCGATTTCCGGGCGTTCGATCTCGTCCCGATGACGGGCACCGCCGCGCGGAACAAGGGCATGGCGCTGTTTCCGCGAAAGGTCGGCGGCCTGTATATGATGATCGGTCGGCAGGACGGCGAGAACCTGTTCCTGCTCAAGTCCGACGACCTGACGCACTGGGACGACGGTGCGCGCATCCTCGAACCGCGCTATCCGTGGGAACTCGTCCAGATCGGCAATTGCGGGCCACCGATCGAACTCGACGAGGGTTGGCTGCTGCTGACCCACGGCGTCGGCGCGATGCGCAAATATTCGATCGGCGCGGTGCTGCTGGACAAGGACGATCCGTCGAAGGTCATCGGGCGGACGGTGGAGCCGATCCTGTCCGCGAAGGATCAGGACCGCGAAGGGTATGTTCCCAACGTCGTCTATTCCTGCGGCGCGATCCGCCACGGGGATACGCTGTTCATCCCGTACGGGATCGCGGACAGCTCGATCGGATTCGCGTTCGTGTCGATCGGGGAACTTCTCAAAGCCATGTAGTAAAAGCTCGCGACACTAATTAGTAGGGCTGAATGCCTATCTAAAGCCGCTTTCTGTGCGATATGCCATTACCTGACCAAGGAGGAAATCGTATTGTTCAGCTTCTTGATCTTTATAAAACCGTTGTTGCGGCTTAATGACCTGTCCAAAATCCTCACTTACATGAGTATCAGCGAAGTAAAATGACTCTAATTCGGCTCTACAGAGTCCAAAGGCGGCTCGGGCAACGTCATTCGCTACTTCGTGCTGCTTTGAGAAGTTTTTTGCTGCTATACCCAGGCAATGCAACCAGGAAGTTCGCTTTGCTGTTCTATCATCGAAGCGGCCTTTGACGGCGGCGGCTTCGACGCGTTGCCGCGTATCTCGACAACCAATGTCACCAGCCGGGCAAGGTGTAGATTGAAGGGCGAGGCCTAATAGAAAAAGCATGCGTTCTCTTCCCTATCACTGTCAGCTTAACCCGCTACCGCCGCCCGCGTCCGCGAATACAGCCACCCGACCAACGCCAGAAACACGACCGTTCCTCCCACCAGAGCCCAGGTCCCGAACCCGTCGCCGACCAAGGCCAGCGGCGCGTCCGTCTCCGCCGCCGCGACGATGCCCGCAAAGGCGACCCCCCACAGGCTCTCGCCCACGATCATCCCCGTCGCGGTCAGCACGCCCAGCCGCTTGGCCTGCTCCGGATCGCGGCTCCGCTCGGCCCAGGCGTCGTACCGCCAGCCGATCACCGCACCCAGCACCACGGGCAGCGTGACGCTCATCGGCAGATAGATGCCGAGTCCGACCCCAAGCGGCGGCAAGCGCAGCAGCTTGGCGACGCCGAGCAGTTCGTCGACGATCACCACCCCGACCCCGACCAGCGCACCCCAGCCGATCATCGCCCAGTTGAGATCGCCGCCCAGCACCCCCTTGGCCAGCGCGGAGATCAGCGCCGCCTGCGGAGCCGCGAGCGCATTCGGCCCCGCACCGGGCATCCCCGCAAAGCCGAACGAGGTCATCATCAATTGCAGCACCGGCGGCACGACGAGGCTGCCGAAGACGACGCCGAACAGCAACGCCACCTGCTGCTTCCACGGGGTCGCGCCGACCAGTTGCCCGGTCTTCAGGTCCTGCAGATTGTCGTTCGAGATCGTCGCGACCCCGAATACCACACCCGTTACGATCAGCGCATAGGCGACCAGCGCCTGCGTCGTGCCCACCGGCGTCCCGCGGCCGAACAATCCGACCAGCATCAGCGACGCGGCGAGCACGGACAGGATGCCGATCCCCGACACCGGCGAATTGGACGCGCCGATCAGCGCCGCCATATAGCCGCACACCGCCGCGATCACGAGCCCCGCGACCAGCACGAACAGCAGCGCGCCAGCGATCAGCACCAGCGCCGACCCGGCGAGCGGCCCACCCGCGATCGTCGACCACAACAGCACCGCGATCGGCACGAGCACCAGCAGGCTGCCCCCCGCGACGATCCCGAACGGCAGGTCGCGCTCCTCCAGCGTCACCGCCTCCATCCGGCCGCGGGTCCGCGACGCCGCGAACGAGGATCGGATCCCTCCGATGACGGGTCCCGCGATCTTCACCAAAGTCCACACCGCCGCGACGCCGATGACGCCCGCGCCCAGGAAGCGGACGTCGTGCTTGAAACTCGCCCCGACCCAATCCGCGATCGGCCCGGCCGATGCGGCGTGGGCGGTCAGGATCGGGAGCGCGATCCAGAAGCCGATGACGATCCCGAAGAACATCGCCATGCCGACCGACAGCCCGACCAGATGCCCGACCCCGAGGAGCGCGAAGGACAGGCCGCCCGAGATCTCGGTCGCGCCGCCGCCGACGCGAAAGAACTGCGTCGCCTCCGCCACGGCGAGCCGCGTCTGCGTCAGGATTGCGAAGCCGGCGGATACGAGGCTGTTGACGACGATGACGCGCAGCCCGCGCGCGCTTTCCGCCTCGCCCTCCCGGCTGCCCGCGCCGATCTTCAGCACTTCGGCGGCGGCATGACCCTCGGGATAGGGCAGGTCGGTATCGACGACGAGCGCGCGGCGCAGCGGCACGGAGAACATCACGCCGAGGAACCCGCCCGTCATCGTGATCCCCGCGGTCGCGACGAACGGAAAGCCGTGCCACCAACCGACCATCACGAGCCCCGGCAGCACGAAGATGATCGCCGCCAGCGTCCCCGCCGCCGACGCGACCGTCTGGACGATGTTGTTCTCCAGGATCGTCGCGCCGGGCAGGTAGCGCAGGATCGCCATCGAGATCACCGCCGCCGGGATCGACGTCGCGAAGGTCAACCCGACCTTCAGCCCCAGATAGACGTTCGCCGCGGTGAACAGCAACGTGATGATCCCGCCGAGCACGATCGCACGGAAGGTGAGTTCGCGGGTAGAGGCCGGGGCGGATGTCTGCATCGGCGAAGTGTGGCACGAACGCGCCGCCCCGCCAACGCGGGAAACGAGGGACCGATCAGCCGGGCGGGCGCGAGGGATCGTGTGCTGCGGCATGCGCGTCGACATTGGTGTTGTGGCCATGCGCGATCCACCACCGGCCGCCCTGCCGGATGAAGACCAGCGTCATGATGCTGCCCGTCGTCGGATAGGTGCCGCCGCCCGGCGTCGGCCCCATCCCCTCCAGCCGCGTGTGGTCGACGACCAGGATCACGCCGGGCGCGACGCCGCGCATCTCGACCGGGCCGGGGATCATGCTGCTATGCGCGAACATCGGCATCTTGTGGAACGCGGTATGCGCGCGCAGCACCGCCTCGCGGCCGTGCCAGTGCATGCCGACGACGTTGATCCAGTCGACATCGGGCGCCATGTCCGCGACGAAGGCCGTCATGTCGTGCGCGTCCCAGGCCGCGGTCTGCGAATCGAGGATCGCCTGGATCGCCGTATGGTCGGCGGGGGCGACATCGTCGGCGAGCGCGGCGGCGTGGACGGGGGCGAGCGTGGCGGTCTGGGACATGATCGATACTCCGAGAAGGGCGAAGGGCAGGAAGCGGCGCATGGGTTTCTCCGTGACGCCGCCTCGCTACCGCCGCTCCGGACACCGCCGATAGTAAGGATCGGCCATCGACGGACCGACCGCGCTCAGATCGGGAAATCGGTGGGCGTCGATCCCGCCAGTGCGCGGAAATCCTTGTCGAGATGGGCCTGGTCGAACCAGCCCAGATCATGCGCGATGTCGGTCCAGGATCGGTCGGGCGTCGCGCGATGGGCGGTCAGCGCGGCGTCGAGCCGGACGATCCGCGCATAGAGCTTGGGGGCCATTCCCACTTCCGCATCGAACAAACGGCGGAGCTGGCGGGGCGAGAGACCCGCCGCGATCGACAGGTCCGCCACGGTCGCCGTGCCACGGCCGCGCTCGATCGCCGCGACGATCCGGCTCGCGATCGACGGGGTTGCGGTCGGCCGATGCAGTTGGCGATAGGCCAGCAGGACGTCGTCGCAGATCGCGGTGCGAGCGGCGTGATCGGGCGCGGTGGCCAGCCGGTCGTGGAGCGGGCGGATCAACGCGGCACCCAGCAGGTCCTCGGCGACCATCGCCGTGTCGATCGCGTGCCGCATCGGAATGCCGAACAGCGCGTGCAGCCCCGTCGGCGTGAACTGCACGGTGAAGACCTCGACGATGCCCGACAGCAGCAAGTCGACCCGGCGGAACGTCTGTGGTCCGACGACGACCGCGGTCGGCGCGCGTTCGCGTGTCCCCGTCGACACGATCTCGACGAGATGCGGCGCGGCGAAATAGAATTCGAGGATCACTTGTGTCCGCGCGGGTAGCGCGATGCGGACCAGTTCGCCACCCAGCCGTGCGCGACGCGATACGTAATGGCGCACATAGGGGGCCAGCCGGTCGTCGGGACGGGATTTCGCTATATCCATGCCGACGCCTCCGCGGGTCCGCATGGATCATGGCGCAAGCGCGGGGCGGGGGGAAGGTAGGCGATGCGGTGGCGATGGGTATTCCGGCTGCACTCCACGCCCCTCCCGGCGAAGGCCGGGGCCCATGAGCGAGACGGCCGTGACGACGCGATGCAAGTCGCCACCTCAACCTCGGCTATCGGGCCCCGGCCTTCGCCAGGGAGGGGAGACGGGGGATGGGGAGTTTGCCCATCCGCTTCCCGTTCTCCCGCGAAAGCGAGTGCGGGGTTGCGCATGCTCCGCACGCGCGAGGATCGTCCGGGGGACGATCCGACCCCGCACACCCAGGGTTCCACGGGACATCCCTTGCGGCTCCCGGACCCCCGCTTTCGCGGGGGAGCGGGTGGCAATGTTGGACTTTCCATGCCACCGCCGGACCATGCCGCCGCCGCGCACGCCCGCATGCCCCGCTCCCCCGACCGTCGAATCGCTGCGAGAGACGATTCCAGCCCCGACGTGGCGTCCACTTCGTCCACTCCAACGACCCATCATATCATGACCGGCCGCCGCGACTCGGTTGCCGCACCGCCCCGCCGCGCTACTAAAGGCGCAGGGAGAGGCGCCAAATGACGCAGGCAATCGCGGACCATCAGCCGACGCGCGGGGAAATCCGGCTCGTTATCGCGGCGTCGTCGCTCGGCACCGTGTTCGAATGGTACGACTTCTTCATCTACGGCACGCTTGCCGCGTCGGGCATCATCGGGCGCACCTTCTTCCCGGCGGGGAACGAGATGGTGCAGACGCTGCTCGCCTGGGCGGGGTTCGCGGTCGGGTTCGGATTCCGGCCGCTCGGCGCGGTGCTGTTCGGCTATCTCGGCGATCGGATGGGGCGCAAATATACCTTCCTGGTGACCATCACGCTGATGGGCATCGCGACTGCCGGGGTCGGGCTGGTACCGTCCGCGGCGACCATCGGGCTTGCCGCACCCGCGATCGTGCTGCTGCTGCGGATCGCGCAGGGGCTGGCGCTGGGCGGCGAATATGGCGGGGCGGCGGTCTATGTCGCGGAACATTCGCCGCGCGGGAAGGCGGGCTTCTACACCAGCTTCATCCAGGCCGGCGTCGTCGGTGGCTTCATCCTCAGCATCGTCGTCGTTCTGTTGACCAAGGCGGTGGTCGCGCCGCCGGTCTGGGACGGCTGGGCGTGGCGGCTGCCGTTCCTGTTCTCGCTCGTACTCCTCGCGGTGTCGCTGTGGATGCGGCTGAAGCTGTCGGAAAGCCCGGTGTTCGCGGCCATGCGCGCGGCCGGGGAGCGCGCGGTCAATCCATTGGTCGAAAGCTTCACCTATCCCGGCAATATCAAGCGGATGCTGGTTGCGTTGTTCGGAATCGCAGCGGGGCTGACGGTCATCTGGTACACCGCGATGTTCACCGTCCTGTCGTTCCTGCAGGGGCCGATGCGCGTCGACGAGACTACCGCGCAGCTGATCGTCGGCGCAGGCGCGCTGGTCGGGCTGGTGTGGTTCGTCGCGTTCGGGAAATGGTCGGACAGGGTCGGGCGCAAAACGCCGATCGTCATCGGCTATGCGCTGACATTTATATTGCTGTTCCCGATCTTCTGGACGATCGGCGCGGCGGCGAACCCCGGCCTGTCGCGCGCGGCGCAGCACGCGCCGGTGGTGGTGTCGGGGCCGGCCTGCGCGTACAGCCCGTTCGCGAAGGAACAGGCGGACGATTGCGGCCGGGTGCTCGACTATCTGTCGAAGAAGGGCGTCGCCTATGCCAAACAGCGCACCCCCGTCACCGTCGTGACGATCGGCGGCGAGCCGATCGCGGATCACGGCCCCGCCGGGCTCGACGCGGCGCTGACGCATGCCGGGTATGATCTGGCGAAGGTGAAGCCGTCGCCGGGCAACATCGCGCTGATCCTGGTGGCGATCCTGGCGTTGGGGGCGCTGTCGGGGATCACCTACGGCCCGGTCGCGGCGTTGCTGTCCGAGATGTTCCCGCCCGCCATCCGCTACAGCTCGCTGTCGATCCCCTATCATATCGGAACCGGCTATTTCGGCGGATTCTTGCCGTTCATCAGCCAGTATATCGTCGCGAAGACGGGCGATCCGTTCGCCGGGCTCTGGTACACCATGGCGGTCGTGGCGATGGCGTTGGTGGTGACGGTCGTCTGGCTGGACGAGCGCGCGCTGGTGTCGGCGGCAAAGGCGTGACGGTTTGACGGCGTCATCGCCGCCGCTGCGGTTGCTGCTGGACGGGGAGGCGCTGGCCGATAATTGGCGCGCCCTCGACCGGCTGAGCGGTAGCGCCGTCTGCGGCGCTGCGGTGAAGGCGGACGGCTACGGGCTTGGTGCAGCCGGCGTGGCGACGCGGCTGGCGGCGGCGGGGTGCCGCGACTTCTTCGTCGCGACATGGGCGGAGGCGGCAGCACTTGCGCCGCTGGGGCTGAACGTCTCGGTTCTGCACGGGGTACGCGACGAGGACATGGGGATCGCGCGGGAAGGCATCGCGCGTCCGGTGCTCAATACCCCAATCCAGGTCGAACGGTGGAAGGCGGCGGGCGGCGGGGCCTGCGACGTGATGGTCGACACCGGCATGAACCGGCTCGGGGTGTCAACGACGGCTTTGGCGGCCGGGCTGCTGGACGGTCTGGCGATCGAGACGCTGATGAGCCATCTGGCCTGTGCGGACGAGGATGCGGGCATGAACGCGCGCCAGCAGGCCGGTTTCGCCGCGCTGGCCGGCGCGACGAACGCGCGGCGGATGAGTCTGGCCAATTCCGCGGGCATCGTCTTGGGGCCGGCCTATACGTTCGACCTGACGCGGCCGGGGCTTGCCCTGTACGGAGGAACGCCGCGCGGGGAATATGAAGCGATCGTCCGCCCGGTCGCGACTCCCCAGGCGCAAGTGCTCCAGCGTCGGCGCGTGCCGACGGGGGACACGATCGGATACAATGCCACCTGGACCGCGCCCGCGGATACCGAGGTCGCGATCCTCAATATCGGTTACGCCGATGGCTATTTCCGGGGTTTCTCCGATCGCGGCTTCGCACGGTGGGGCGATGCGGCATTGCCGGTGCTCGGCCGGGTATCGATGGACCTGCTCGCGATAGGTGTCGACGACGCGGCGGGAATCGGCGAAGGCGACTGGCTGACGATCGACCTGACGCTCGCCGACGCGGCGAGCGTCAGCGGGATGTCGCAATATGAACTGCTCACCTCGCTGGGCGGTCGCTATGCGCGCCGCTGGATATGATGCCCTCATATTGCGCAGCATGCCGGCCAGCATTGTTGCGGTGCAGTAGGAAAGGCGATACGCCGACTGCTTCAGTGCGGGGGCAGACATGAAGAAACCCATCGGCGACGGTCCGGTCATCGTCAAGAAATACGCCAATCGCCGCCTCTACAATACCGAGACGTCGTCCTACATCACGCTGGACCACCTCGCCGCGATGACGCGGGAGGGCCGCGACTTCAAGGTCATCGACGCGAAATCCGAAGACGACATCACGCACAACGTCCTGACGCAGATCATCATGGAGGAGGAAAGCCGCGGCGAGACGATGCTGCCCGTCAGTTTCCTGCGCCAGCTGATATCGATGTACGGCGATTCGATGCAGGCGATGGTGCCGGGCTATCTGGAGGCGTCGATGGACAGCTTCCGCCGCAACCAAGCGCAGTTCAAGACCGCGGTCGAGGGGGCGTTCGCCAATTCCCCGTTCGCCGAGATCGCCAAGCGCAACATGGCGATGTTCGAAGCCGCGGCGAACGCGTTCAAGCCGGGCGCGGCGGGCAATGCTGCGCCGGCGGGATCTGCCCCCCCGGGTGGCAAGGACGCCGAGATCGCATCGCTGCGTGCCGAACTGGAACGGTTGCAAGAAAAGGTCGAACGGTTGCGGTGAACGCTCGCGACGACGGTCAGCGCGTCGGAAATGGTGCGACGAGGTCGACCCCGTCGAGCGTCAGCCTGCGAGATCGTGCAGCGGCCGGCATCGGCGCACCCGCCGGCACGACGTACAACCGCCCGGGTACCAGTTCACCCCGTGCGAAGGTGGCGGCTTCGGTTTCGAGACGGCGCGTGGTGGTGCGGCTCGTTCGCGCGGCATAGACGTTGGCGACGGGTCGCCCGGCATCGGTTGCACGCCATGCGACTTCCTGAAAGACGTCGAGGTCGTGCGTCACGTCGCCGGGCATGAACGCGATGGATCGTGACAGACCGATCAAACGATTCCAGCGTGGATCGAGGGTGCGGGCGTAAAGCTGGTGCCGGTCGGCCTCGCGGCTTTGGGCACGGATCGCGTCGGCCATGCCGGCCAGATCGATGACCTGAACCGCGACGACCGCGATCAGGACGAGTGCTGCGCGTTCGGCCGAGAGACGGAACACGGACAGCACTGCCATAAACACCAGGACATAGCCGACGGGCCAGAACAGGCGACCCGACGCGCGTACCGGGTCGAGCAACGCCAGTGCCAAAGGCGGCAGATGCATATGCGCCACGGCAAGGATCGTGAGCACGACCAGCGCCGGAACCAGCCCGCGCAGGCGCTGCCCTACCGCGCGCTCGCCTTCGCGGGCCGGCCGATAGACAGCGACGACGACGGCCAACGCCGTGAGCAGCAGACCACCGGCACCCAGATACTGGAACCCTTCGAAGCCCCTGCCCGGACTTTTTTCGTGAGCGGGCAACAGGTTCGAGAAATTGCCGATGCCCGGGTTCCACAACGCGTCGAGCGGCATAGAGAAGGCACCGAAATTGCCGGCCGGTATCTGATCGCCGATGCCGAGCCACCAGGCTAGCGCGGCGACGAGGCTCAAAATGGCCACGGCCTGTCCCAGCGTAGCGAGGCGCGTTTGCCGTGATCCCCCGGTGAAGCGCATCAGCATCGCCGAAGCCCAGATCGCGCCGACCATGATCAGCAGATAGCTGTGGATCAGCGCGGTCACCGCAATCAGCGGTGCCCACCAGGCCAGCCTCCGACTGCGGTCCGCATCGAGAAACAGACAGAGCGCCGCCAATATCGTCCAATGCGCCATCAGGTTGACATGGACGAACCGGTTGGCGAGCGTCGGTGGAAACGCCAGCAACATGACCCCGGCCCATAATGCCACGCGGCCCGGTGCATGGCGGCGAAGCAGCAGCCATGCGAAAAAGGCCTGCAGTATCAGGCTGAGGAGGACGAACGGGCCGACAAGCTGGGCGTCGTCGGGTAACAGCGTCGCAAATGGCTTCGCTGCCAATGTGACCAACGGGTTGCTGTCCGTGTAGAGTATCGGCACCCCTTCGGGGGCGTTGACCAATATGGTCTTGAGCGAGCCGCCGGCGGACCGGTCGTGCCAATAGGCATGCGCCCCGAGCGCGTTTTCGCCATTGTCGCTGCCCCGGATCAGCCATCCGGCATTGCCGACCTGCAAGGTCGTGGGGTGGAAGAACGCCAGGAATAGACCGAGTGGCAACAGCACGAGAAGGAGGGGAGTCGTGATGCGTCGCATCGCCTAACCCTAAGCGAAGGTGCCGGAAGAAGCGTTAACGGCGCGCGTTCGCCTGGGCGCTACAGACAGGCTTCGAGATAGGCCGAATCGAACCCGTATTGCCGTGCCTTGTCGAGCGTGTAGGGGCGCAGGCCCATCGAGCGGTATTCGCCGATGATCTTTCCGTCCGCGCTTTCATCGAGATATTCGAACTTGAACAGTTCCTGCGTGACGATGACGGGACCTTCCATGCCGATCACCTCGGTCACGTTCGTCACGCGCCGGCTGCCGTCGCGAAGGCGCTTGACCTGGATGATCAGTTCGACGGAGTCGGCGATCTGGCGGCTGATCGCTTCCTTGGGCACCTTGATGTCCGACATCATCACCATGTTTTCCATACGCGCCAAGGCCTCGCGCGGCGAGTTGGCGTGGAGCGTGCACATCGATCCGTCATGACCCGTGTTCATCGCGGCGAGCATGTCGAAACACTCGCTGCCGCGGATTTCGCCGAGGATGATCCGGTCCGGGCGCATACGCAGCGCGTTCTTGACGAGGTCGCGGATGCTCACCTCGCCTTGGCCCTCCAGATTGGCAGGCCGCGTCTCCAGCGGCAGCCAGTGCGGCTGCTGCAGGCGAAGTTCGGCCGCGTCCTCGATCGTCAGCACGCGCTCGCCGGGGTCGATCATCTTCGACAGGGCGTTGAGCATCGTCGTCTTGCCCGAGCCCGTACCGCCCGAGATCACGACGTTGAACCGGCTGGCGCCCGCGATCTTCAGCGCGGTCGCCATCTTGGGGCTCATGCTGCCGAAGCCCGCCATCATGTCGATGGTGATCGGCTTGGCGGAGAATTTACGAATCGAGATCGCGGTGCCGCGCAGCGACAGCGGCGGCACGATCACGTTGACGCGCGAGCCGTCCTTCAGGCGGGCATCGGCGAGCGGCGAGGTCTGGTCGACGCGGCGGCCGACCGAATTGACGATGCGTTGCGCGATCTGGAACAGATGTTCCTCGTCGCGGAACTGGATCTGTGCCAGTTCCAGCTTGCCCTTGCGCTCGACATAGGTCTGCTCGGGCCCGTTCACCATGATGTCGGTGATGTTGGGATCGGCGAGCAGTTCCTCGAGTGGCCCGAGACCCAGCAATTCGTCGACCAGCACCTTTTCCAGCGCGAATTGTTCGCGCCGGTTGAGTGTTAGTTTAAGTTCTGCGAGCACCTCGCCGATGATCGGACGGAATTCCTCGGCGAGTTCGTCCTTGCCGAGCGTCGCCGCGGCTTCGGGGTCGACCCGTTCGAGCAGGCGCGGCAGCACCTGTTCCTTGATCTTGTGGATCGAGCTTTCGAAACCTTCGACGCGGCTGCTGCCCGAATCGGCGGACGCATTCTGGCGATCGGCCAGGCGCTGCATCGCGTCCATCGGCAGGCCGGGCATCGTGCCGGGGCCGACGCCTTCGCTCTCCCCGGGTATCGGCAGCGAATCGAGCGGCGGAAATTGCGATCCGCCTTCGGTATCGGCGCGCGGCGCTATGCCGCCGCCTTGCATCGGACGCGCCACACCGAACGCCGGCCGGGCGGGGGTCGATCCCGTAGTACCAGGCCGTCGGCCGAACGCGCTCATGCCTCACCTCTTGTCGTCGTCAACGGGGTTAGGGGGCAAGGATTTACATTTGCCTAACCACGGCCGGAGCGCCGCGCGCTTGGATATCCCCCGCCTTGCATCCCCCGGCACCCGATGCTAACCGCCCGGCAACCCATCGGCAGGCGCGGTTCCGCGTCCCCGTCGCCATGGGGCGATATCCGTTGATCCAGGGACGAGGATGCTAATCGCGTGGAGCTATCCGGCGGTATTCAGGCGAGTTTGAGCGGGCGCTATGCGTTCGCTTTGTTCGAGCTTGCGCAAGAGTCTAAGGCGATCGAGGCCGTCGAGGCGAGCCTGGCGGCGGTGCGTGATGCGCTGACGCAGTCGGACGACTTCCGGATGCTGACGACCAGTCCGCTGGTCGCGCGCGAATCCGCGGTGAAGGCGGTGCAGGCGGTCGCGGACGAGATCGGCATCGACGGCACGACGAAGAATTTCCTGTGCGTCCTCGCGGAGAACCACCGGCTGGCACAGCTGCCCGCGATCATCCGTGCATTCCGTGCGTTGGCGGCGCAGCACCGCGGCGAGACGACCGCCGAAGTGGCGTCCGCGCATCCGCTGTCGGACGATCAGGTCGACGCACTGAAGCAGCAGCTTCGCACGCGCGTCGGTCGCGACGTCAATGTCGACCTGACGGTCGATCCCGAACTCCTCGGCGGGCTGGTCGTCCGCATCGGTTCGCAGCGCATCGATTCGTCGATCCGCACCCGTCTGAATGCGCTTGCGCACGTAATGAAAGTCGGCGGCTGACGCCGCCCCGGAAAGGCTGAAGGCAATACCCATGGACATCCGCGCCGCAGAAATCTCGAAGGTCATCCGCGACCAGATCGCCAATTTCGGCACCGAAGCCGAAATCAGCGAAACCGGCCAGGTGCTGAGCGTCGGCGACGGCATCGCTCGCATCTACGGGCTGGACAACGTCCAGGCGGGCGAGATGGTCGAATTCTCGAACGGCGTGCAGGGCATGGCGCTGAACCTGGAGGCCGACAATGTCGGCGTCGTGATCTTCGGGTCGGATTCGGAGATCAAGGAAGGCGACGTCGTCAAGCGCACCGGCACGATCGTCGACGTGCCGATCGGCAAGGCGCTGCTCGGCCGCGTGGTCGACGGCCTCGGCAACCCGATCGACGGCAAGGGTCCGATCGAGACGACCGAGCGCAGCCGCGTCGAGGTCAAGGCCCCCGGCATCATTCCGCGGACCTCGGTCAGCGAGCCGATGCAGTCGGGCCTGAAGGCGATCGACGCGCTCGTGCCGGTCGGCCGCGGCCAGCGCGAACTCATCATCGGCGATCGCCAGACCGGCAAATCCGCGGTCGCGATCGACGCGTTCATCAATCAAAAGGGCGTCAACGCCGGTACGGACGAGAAGAAGAAGCTGTACTGCGTCTATGTCGCGGTCGGCCAGAAGCGCTCGACGGTGGCCCAGCTTGTCCGCACGCTGACCGAACAGGGCGCGATGGACTATTCGATCGTCGTCGCCGCGACCGCATCGGACCCCGCGCCGCTCCAGTTCCTCGCGCCCTATACCGGCACTGCGATGGGGGAATATTTTCGCGACAACGGCATGCATGCGCTGATCGTGTTCGACGATCTGTCGAAGCAGGCGGTGGCGTATCGCCAGATGTCGCTGCTGCTGCGCCGCCCGCCGGGCCGCGAGGCGTATCCGGGCGACGTGTTCTATCTCCATTCGCGCCTGCTGGAGCGGGCCGCCAAGATGTCGGACGCGAACGGCGGCGGGTCGCTGACCGCGCTGCCGATCATCGAGACGCAGGCGGGCGACGTGTCGGCCTATATCCCGACGAACGTGATCTCGATCACCGACGGCCAGATCTTCCTCGAAACCGACCTGTTCTTCGCGGGCATCCGTCCGGCGATCAATGTCGGCTTGTCGGTATCGCGCGTGGGCTCCGCCGCGCAGACCAAGGCGATGAAGAAGGTCTCGGGCTCTATCAAGCTGGAACTGGCGCAATACCGCGAGATGGCGGCGTTCGCGCAGTTCGGCTCCGACCTCGACGCCTCGACGCAGCGCCTGCTGGCACGTGGCGCGCGGCTGACCGAACTGCTGAAGCAGAAGCAGTTCTCGCCGATGCCGTTCGAGGAACAGACCGCGTCGATCTTCGCAGGCACGCAAGGGTATATCGACACCGTGCCGGTGAGCGACGTGACCCGGTACGAGGAGCAAATGCTCGCCGACCTGCGTGCGAACCATGCCGATGTGCTGACGATGATCCGCGACACGCGCGATCTGGGCGACGAGGCGAAGGGTAAGCTGAAGAGTGCGCTCGACGCGTTCGCGAAGACGTTTGCGTAACGGCTGACATAAACGCACCGTCACCCCGGGCTTGTGCCGGGGTCCAGGGCCAAGCACGGATCGCTTGGGGCTCTGGATCCCGGCACGAGCCCGGGATGACGGACGAAGGAAGACTATGGCATCCCTGAAGGCCCTCAAGATCCGCATCGGCTCGGTGAAGTCGACGCAGAAGATCACCAAGGCGATGAAGATGGTCGCCGCCGCCAAGCTGCGCCGTGCACAGGAGGCGGCGGAGGCCGGTCGTCCCTATGCCGAGCGGCTGGAGGGCGTGATGGCCAGCCTGGCGTCGAAGGTGACGGTCAGCGAATCGTCGCCGAAGCTGCTGGCGGGCACCGGCAAGGACCAGGTCCAGATGCTGGTCGTCGTCACGTCCGAGCGTGGCCTGGCGGGCGCGTTCAACACCAACATCGTCCGCGCCGCGCGCAAGAAGGCCGAAGAGCTTGAGGCGGCGGGCAAGACGGTGCGCTTCTACGTCGCTGGCAAGAAGGGCCGCGTGATCCGTCGCTTCTATCCGGACCAGATCGCCGGGGATTTCGACATTTCGACCATGAAGGTGGCGAGCTTCGACCAGGCGCGCGCGATGGCCGACGACCTGATCCGCCGGTTCGAGGCGGGCGAGTTCGACGTAGTGCATCTGTTCTACGCCAAATTCGTCTCCGCGCTGGTGCAGGAGCCGACCGCGCGCCAGATCATCCCCGTGAAAGTGGAAGCGAGTGCGTCGCACGCCTCCACTTCCTCCACTTCCGCAGCCGCCGCGGTGGAATATGAGCCCGACGAGGAGTCGATCCTCGCCGACCTGCTGCCGCGCAACATCGCGATCCAGATCTTCCGCGCGCTGCTGGAAAACGCCGCGTCCGAACAGGGCAGCCGGATGAACGCGATGGAAAATGCGACCAAGAATGCGGGCGACATGATCAACCGCCTCTCTATCCAGTACAACCGCACCCGCCAGGCCGCGATCACGACGGAACTGGTGGAGATCATTTCCGGGGCGGAGGCGTTGTGAGCCTAGCCAGTTCGTTCAGGCCTGACCCGTATGCGACTGACCAAGAATGGGCGGCGGCAGGCGTTCCTTTGCCTGGCCGCGGTTCGGATTACTGCGTGGCGGCCGTGAAGGCAGTCGATGATTGTACGTTGCACGTCAGTCATCGTGATGGCGTGCAAGGCTTTGTTCGCTTCGAGCCATCGGCATTTCAAGGCGTTTTCGGACCACTGGGCAATCCTGCCTTTTTCAGACAAGCTTATGTAGAGCATGGTGCCGTTGCTTGGTCCGACGATATCGATCTGGCACCGGACAATATGCACCGCCATCTGTTCGCATTCGGCGAATGGGTCTTGCAATGACAAAACGAACAACGTCGCTTTCGATCGTTGCTTGCTGTCTGGTGACGCCTGCGGCGATTGCAAGCACACCCACGTCGTCCGAAATGCGTAACGCGTTGGTTGCCAGTTGCGCTGGGCTGGTCTCAGCGCCAATCACCTCCGTACAATGTACGGATTTGGGGCTGACGAGCCGACCGAGGCCGTTTGCCGCTATAGTGTTCGTCTCAAGGGCAGGACCGTCCACGACAAGACCTATTTCGCCGTCGATGCTAAGGGATGGCATCTAATCGACACGCCGGGATACTGCCCGGCCATAAGCAGGAAGTGACCATGGCAACCGCCGCTGAAGATATCCGCCCGACCACGACGGGCCCGCAGACCAATAATACCGGCACGATCTCGCAGATCATCGGCGCGGTCGTCGACGTGCATTTTCCCGACAACCTGCCGTCGATCCTGTCGGCGCTGGAGACGGACAATAACGGCAACCGTCTCGTTCTAGAGGTCGCGCAGCATCTGGGTGAGAACACCGTCCGCACGATCGCGATGGATGCGACCGAGGGGCTGACCCGTGGCCAGAACGTCCGCGACACCGGATCGCAGATCCGCGTGCCGGTCGGCCCCGCGACGCTCGGTCGCATCCTGAACGTCATCGGCGAGCCGATCGACGAGCGTGGCCCGGTCAACACCGACATGACTTCGCCGATCCACGCGGCTGCGCCGCTGTTCGTCGACCAGTCGACGGAAAGCGCGATCCTGGTCACCGGCATCAAGGTCATCGACCTGCTTGCGCCCTACGCGCGCGGCGGCAAGATCGGGCTGTTCGGCGGCGCGGGTGTCGGCAAGACCGTGCTGATCCAGGAACTCATCAACAATATCGCCAAGGGCCATGGCGGCGTGTCGGTGTTCGCCGGCGTGGGCGAGCGCACGCGCGAGGGCAACGATCTCTATCACGAATTCCTCGACGCGGGCGTCATCGCCAAGGACGCCGAGGGGAATGCGATCTCGGAAGGGTCGAAGGTCGCCCTGGTGTTCGGCCAGATGAACGAGCCGCCGGGTGCCCGCGCGCGCGTCGCGCTGTCGGGGCTGACGATCGCGGAATATTTCCGCGACGTCGAAGGGCAGGACGTGCTGTTCTTCGTCGACAACATCTTCCGCTTCACCCAGGCGGGCGCGGAAGTGTCGGCGCTGCTCGGCCGCATCCCCTCGGCGGTGGGCTACCAGCCTACGCTGTCCACCGACATGGGCGCGTTGCAGGAACGCATCACCTCGACCAACAAGGGGTCGATCACCTCGGTGCAGGCCGTGTACGTTCCGGCGGACGATCTGACCGATCCCGCGCCGGCGACGTCATTCGCGCATCTGGATGCGACGACGACGCTCAACCGCGCAATCTCCGAACTCGGCATCTATCCCGCGGTCGATCCGCTCGATTCGACCAGCCGCGTGCTGGAACCGCGCGTTGTGGGCCAGGAGCATTACGATACCGCCCGCGCGGTCCAGTCGCTGCTCCAGCGGTACAAGTCGCTGCAGGACATCATCGCGATTCTCGGCATGGACGAATTGTCCGAAGAGGATAAGCTGACCGTGCAGCGCGCGCGGAAAATCCAGCGCTTCCTGTCCCAGCCCTTCCACGTCGCCGAGGTCTTCACCGGCATCAGCGGCAAGTTCGTGCAGATCGAGGACACGATCAAGTCGTTCAAGGCGGTCGTCGACGGCGAGTACGACCATCTGCCGGAAGCGGCGTTCTACATGGTCGGCGGGATCGACGAAGCGGTCGCCAAGGCCGAGAAGATGGCGCAGGAGTCGTGATCTTCATTGCTGCCTTGTTGAGTTTGGTCACATCAACAGGGCCGGCACCGGCGAAGTCGGCTGCCGAGGCGATGGCGCACGCGGTTCCTTTGGGGTGTTTGCTTCACGTTAGCGGCGCGTCGCCTATTATTCAGTCCCGGCAGAAAGAACTGGCTGCTGCCGGACTGGAATATTTCGGGACGCCGCCGGCCGATATTGCCCAAGCTGTCGCCCGCGGAATGCCCGCAACGTGGGGCAAACCGCAATTTGCGAAGGTCATGTGGGCAGGTGGCGCGGCGTGGGTGGTCGGATTTGAGAAAGGCCAATGCTTTATCGATGCATCGAGCGATGATGGTCCCGCATTGCTGAAGGCGTTGCATGACCAGTTTGAAACGCCAGGCGTGCCATGGCGAAAGCTACCTCCGGCTGCCGCTCCCGAGCGTTATGCGATGGCCGTCCAACCTCCAGGCAAACCGGCAATCGCAATTGTCGCTAATTTGGTCGGAATGGATTTGGCCCCGGGCGGTCGGCGGGAAATAGTGAACTTTGAATCTACTCCCAACAAATAGGTAAGATAATGCCACTTCACTTCGAACTGGTAACCCCCGAGCGCCTCGTGCGCTCGGAAGCGGTCCATATGGTCACCGTACCGGGCACCGAAGGCGATTTCGGGGTACTGGAGGGCCACGCCCCCATCATGTCGACGGTTCGCGACGGTGCGCTATTGATATTCCGGTCGGAGAAATCGGAGCCGGAAATGATAACGATCCGCGGCGGTTTTGCCGAGATCGACGACCGCGGCCTTACCGTACTGGCGGAGCATGCTGACTGACGGCATCCTGCGCGTTCTGCCTTGCGGGGAGATCAGCCTTTCTTGTCCTTGTCTTCGGGCTTCTTATCCATTTCCATGAGTGCGGCTTTGCTGCCGTCCTTGTCCAGGACCGCTAGGATTTTCTGCGCACGGTCGGCCTGGCCGGGCTCGTCAAGGTTATAGGCCACGGGGCCCAATGCGACCTTCGCCTGGGCGGCCTTGTCCTGCACCAGCAGCACGCGCGCCGCCTTGATTCGTACCGATGCGTCGTAGGGCGCGAGCGCATAAGCATAGAGCATCGCACCCTCGGCATTCTTCGTCGGCGTCTGACCGGCGGCGGCATAGCTTTCGTAGAAATCGATGAGCGGCTGCGGTGCCTCCGAATCGATCTTGTTCGCCGCGAGAAACCATTGGCGGATCGCGGACCATTTGGCCGGATCGACGATCTTATTCTTCTTTGCCGCCGCGGCTTGCGCCATGCCCCGGTAGACGAGCGCGTGGATCGACTTGGGGTCTGTCGCGAGCGCCCGATCAGTAGCCGCCTCGGTGCGCACGTAACATGCCGCGTCTGATGTCGGATCGGTCGAACAGACGTCGAACTCGGCTTCCGCCACCTCGTTCTCTACGAACGCGTCGTCCGGATAGGATGCCGCGACCCGGCGCGCGATTGCCGCAACGCCCGGTGCAGCTTTGGATGTTACGCCGCGCTTCGACAGGATAAAGGCCGGCATGATTGCCGCCTCCGCCGCTGAGAGCGGCTGAACGCTGACCTTGCCGATTGTCAGGTCCTTCGCCGGGATCAGCGCGGATGGCAGGACGGACTGCTTGCCATAGGCGTTCAGCTTGAAATCCAGCGCATTCGGGTTGCCGAGGAGCGCGTTGGCCTCCCTGGGGGATTTGCCCGAATTGATCGCCGTCACATAGGCGGCGAATTGCCCGAGCCGATCCTTGTTGAAGATCAGATAGTCGGCGAGCAGCCATCCGCGGCTATATAGCGCATCCCGCTGTTCGCCGCTGAGATGGCCCGGATTGGGCAGCAGCAACTGCGTGGCTGGCAACAAATTCATATTCCCGACGGTGTAGCCGCGATAGGTCGGAGTCGCGCCGAAGATGACGTCGCCGTTCCGTATGATCGCGGTGGCATGCAATTCGGCAAAGCCCTCGACGAACCATGGCGGGAACGCGGCGTCCGACCATGCGTCGTTGGTCAGCATCCAGTGGTGCGTATATTCGTGGAACAGGATGGCCTGCGACGTGAAGCCGTGATCCGCCCCGTCGCCCGAACTGCGTGGCGTGAAAGCGACCGAGTCGCCAGCGCGGGGCTGGTAGAAGCCGGCAACGTCCGCCCGGCCCGCCAGCTTCTGGATCGCCGCGATGTCGCTGACGACGAACACGGTGACACGCGCGCTGTCGCCACGCTTGTCCTCGGGTGCGACGTGCCAGACGCGCATCGCCTTGTCGAATTTCTCGAGCTTGACCGTGAAGGCCTCGACATGCCCCGGTGTGTCGTCGGAATAGACGATGAAATGCCGCGACGTCGCGCGCTGCCAGGAAGCACTGGCGGATGTGGACAGCAATAACGCGGCCGCCGCGGCAGTTATCTTACGAACCATGAATATTCTTCCTCATACCAAAGGCTAGCCAGCGACGATCGTGCGTTCAACCATCATAGGAAACTATAGGGGTCCACATCCACCGTCACCCGCACCTTTGCCGACCATGCAAGCCCAGCCAGCCAATCGCGGATGATGTCCTGCACGTCCAGCGCCCGCCGGGCATGGACGAGCAGGCGGAAGCGGTGGCGGCCGCGTAGCATCGCCAGCGGGGCGGGGGCAGGGCCGTAGACCTGCATGCCGTCCACGGTCGGCGCAGCGCGTGCGACCGCGCGCGCGGTTTCCTGTGCTGCGGCCTGGTCTTCGGATGACACGATAATCGCGGCATAGCGACCGAACGGGGGCGCGCTGGCATCGCGTCGTGCCTCGGTTTCCGCGGCGTAGAAGGCGTCCGCATCGCCGGTGATCAGCGCCTGCATCACCCGGGCGGTGGGGCTGTGCGTCTGGATCAGGACGTGACCGGGCTTGTCCCCGCGACCGGCCCTTCCCGAGACCTGACGAATCTGCTGGAAGGTACGCTCTGCCGCGCGGAGATCGCCGCCCTCCAGGCCCAGGTCGGCATCGACGACGCCGACCAGCGTGAGGTTGGGAAAATGATAGCCCTTCGTCACCAACTGGGTGCCGACGACGATGTCGATCGCCCCCGCCTCCATCCGCCCGACGAACTCGGCCGCGCGAGCCGGGGACCAGATCGTGTCCGATGTCACGACCGTGGTCCGGGCGGCGGGGAAAAGCGCGGCGACCTCGTCCGCGATCCGCTCCACGCCCGGGCCGCAGGCGACCAGCGTATCCTCGTTCCGACATTCGGGACAAAGCCGCGGGACCGGCTCGACATGGCCGCAATGATGGCAGGTGAGCCGCCCTGTCAGCCGGTGTTCGACCATCCAGGCGGTGCAGTTCGGGCATTGGAAACGGTGGCCGCAGGTCCGGCACAAGGTCAGCGGGGCATAGCCCCGGCGGTTGAGGAACAGCAGCGACTGTTCGCCGCGCGCCAGCGTCTCCGCCATCGCCTTCACCAGCCGCGCGGAAAGCCACCGGCCGCGTTCGGGCGGTTCGCGGATCAGGTCGATCGCGGCGATCGACGGCATTTCCGCCGCGCCGTAGCGGCCGGGCAGTTTGACCTCCGCATAGCGGCCGAGTGCGACCTGCTGGCGCGTTTCGATCGCCGGCGTCGCGGACGCGAGGATGACCGGGCAATGTTCGAACATCCCGCGCATCACCGCGACGTCGCGGGCGTGATAATGGACGCCTTCCTCCTGCTTGAAGCTCGTTTCGTGCGCTTCGTCCACGACGATCAGGCCGAGCCGCCTGTAGGGCAGGAACAGCGCCGATCGCGCGCCGACGGTCACCAGCGCCTCCCCGCCGGCGATCGCCCGCCAGGCGCGGCGGCGCTGGGTGGAGCGAAGCCCCGAATGCCAGGCGACGGGTTCGCAGCCGAACCGGTCGTGGAAACGCTTCAGAAACGGTTCGGTCAGTGCGATCTCGGGCAGCAGGACCAAAGTCTGTCGACCCGCCCGGATCGCCGCCGCGACCGCTTCGAAATACACCTCGGTCTTGCCCGATCCCGTGACGCCGTCGAGCAATGTCGGGGCGAAGCGGTGCGCGGTGACGGCGTCGGCAAGCGCGGTCGCGGCGGCGGTCTGGTCCGCGCTCAGGATCGGTGGCGCATGATCGGGGTCGGGCAACGGGAAGGGGCTGTCGATGTCGACCGATACCGCCTCGATCGCGCCGGCTTTGACGAGGCCGCGAATCACGCCGTCCGATACGTCGGCGATCCCGGCGAGTTCGCGGATCAGCCCCTGTCGATCGGCGATCCGCTCCAGCGCCTGCGTTCGCTGCGGGGTCAGGCGCGGCGGTGGCGCATTCGTCGCACGATATTCGGTCGCGGTGCGCGACCCTTCCAGGGCGGACGTGGAGGCGAGCGCCATCCGGACCACGGCGGCGGGCGCGGCGAGATAATAAGCGGCGGTCCATTCGATCAACCGGCGCAAGGGCGCACCCAGCGGTGGCGCATCCGCAACGCCGAGCAGCGGGCGCAATCGGTTGTCGCCGACTTCGGAGTCGGCGGGCAGATGCTCGGCCTCCCACACCACCCCAAGCAATTGTCTGGGGCCGAGCGGTGCGACGACGATCGAACCGGGTTCGACCTGCATGCCGGCGGGAACGCGGTAATCGAGCGGGCCGAGCGCCGAATTGAGGACGAGAACGCGCACGCGGGACATTGCATGTATATGGGGCCCGGCGCGCACCGCGTGAACCCGGTTCGACGATCGTGACGACGTCATGCCGCCCGGTAACGCGCCGGCCCACTGCGATCGGCGACCCGCGGATATGACCGTGTACAGCCGGTCGCAGTCGATTTTCCTTCCCCCACGGCGTCCCCGGCGGCAGGATCGCGTGCGATGACCGAGCCGCCCATTACGCTTGCCGCAGCCTGGGCGCTGCATCTGCAGAACGATCGCCGTCGATCGGTCCATACCGTGCGCGCCTATGCCGCGACCGCCGCGCGGCTCGTCGCGTTCCTGAACGATCACTGGGGGCAACCGATCGACCGCAGCGTGCTGGCGCGGGTGACGACGATCGATCTGCGGTCGTTCCTCGCGAAACGGCGCGGCGACGGGCTGGGCAATGCCGCCGCTGCGCGCGAATTGTCCGCGGTGCGTGGCTTTCTCGCCTGGGCCAATCCCGCGGCCTCGGCCCCACGCACGCGCGGCCCGCGCGTCAAGAAGGGGGTGCCGCGTCCGATAGCGCCTGCCGATGTCATCGCGCTGGCGACCGACGTAGCCGACGACGCGGCCGAACCGTGGATCGGCGCGCGCGACTGGGCGATCCTGATGCTGCTATATGGTGCCGGCCTGCGCATCGGGGAGGCGGTGGCGCTGCCCGCCGGCATCCTGCCGCTCGGTGCGACGCTGGCGGTGACGGGCAAGCGCGCGAAGACCCGGATCGTGCCGTTATTGCCGCAGGTCCGCGATGCGATCGACGCCTATGCCGCGGTCTCGCCCTGGCCGGGCGCGCGCGACGCGCCGTTGTTCCGCGGTGCGAAGGGCGGCCCGCTGTCGGCGGGTGTGGTGCGCAAGTCCGTGCAGGCGGCGCGGGGACGGCTGGGTCTTGGCGATCGGACGACCCCGCACGCGCTGCGCCACAGCTTCGCGACCCATCTGCTCGGCCGCGGTGCGGACCTGCGGGCGCTGCAGGAACTGCTCGGTCATGCGAGCCTGTCGTCGACCCAGGTCTATACGGGGGTCGATGCCGCGCATCTGCTGGACGTCTACCGGAACGCGCACCCGCGGGCGCGATACCCGTGATCGGCGCGTCCGATTTGCCGAGTCGGGGGATCGGAAGTGGACGAACCACACGCCACGTCAGCGCCGGAAACACTTCCCGCATTATGCCGGGCAGGCGCGTTGCGGCGGCAAGGAGGCGGAGAGCGGGCATGGTGACGAGCAAAGCGAAATGTCGCCGTGTAGGACAGCGGTTTTTGCGACCGTATTTGCGGGCAGGCGAGCGGTCGCGCAAGTTGCCACTGACATGGAGAAAAGTCTACAATCAGACTGTCCGCCTCGTTCGCGATGCGCAGGGATAGTATCGACCCTGATTGCTTAGGTACAAATCGGATGTGCAAAGTCGAACGGGGAAGCAGGCAAATTATGCTGAACAGAATGATAAAGGTAATATCGCTGACTTTCCTGCTTTGGACACTCCCCTCGGTGGGATCGGCGGAAAAGGAAAATGATCCGATCCTGGCGTCTCACAAAAAAGATATGAGTGCCGTTGCGTCCCATCAAGCTGACGGGACTGTCAAAATCAGCGTAACGGTGGGGCGAAAATATCCCACTATTGCCCCGACGGTGGTATTGTACAAGGCGGCTATCGAGGCGGAGCGGGCCGGATTTTCGCGTTTTGCAATCATTCGTCAGAAGTTCTGGTCATATTACACTTATGGACAAAAGATCGACTCAAATGCCGTTGTCTATGTAAGGTTCGTCAAACCTGGTGAATCGATCAATTCACCAACCCCAGTCATCTATGTCGAAACAAATATGGCGATTGCCGGATTGCGGAAGATATTTGGCGAACCGGATCCATCCGATGACCCGAACGATAAAGCGAAATAGCTGATCATCCTGTCTTGACGTGAGGTGCAAGTTGGTCACCACGAATGTCGACACCCTTCCACTTTTCAAAACACCGCCGCGACCAGCTGCGCGAACGCGTCCGCGCGGTGGCTGATCGCGTGCTTCTCCTCGGGGTCCAGTTCCGCGTACGTCTCGCTCCGGCCGTGGGGCACGAACACCGGATCATAGCCGAAGCCCACCGTCCCGCGCGGCGGCCAGGTGAGCGATCCTTCCGCGCGACCTTCGAACCATTCGACATGACCGTCGGGCCAGGCGAGCGCGAGGACGCAGACGAAATGCGCGTCGCGCGCCGTGCCGGGACCCTTCGCCTGCAAGGCATCCTCCACCTTGCGCATGGCGAGAGCCCAGTCGCGGCCGCTCGGCGCCTCCGCCCAGTCCGCGGTGTAGACGCCCGGATCGCCGTTCAGCGCATCGACGCACAATCCGCTGTCGTCCGCCAGCGAAGGGAGGCCCGACAGGTCGGCGGCAGAGCGCGCCTTCAGCTCGGCATTGGCGAAGAAGGTCGTGCCCGTCTCGACCGGTTCGGGCAGGTCCAGATCGGCGGCGGAAACGGGTTCGACGCCGTAGGGGGCGAGGAGCGCGGTCAGTTCGCGGACCTTGCCCTTGTTGTGGCTGGCGATCACCAGCCGGCCCGGGGCGAGCTTGCGGATCGCCTGCCGGGCATCGCCGCCCCCGCTCACGCGACCGCTGCCCCCTGTGCGGCGAAGATGTCCATGCAGCCGATCCGGGCGAGCCGGAGCAGGCGGAGCAGCGCTTCTTCGTCATAGGTCGCATGCTCGGCGGTCGCCTGCGCCTCGGCGATGTTGCCGTTTTCCAGCAGGACGAAATTGCCGTCCGCATCCGCGTTCGAATCCTCGTCATAGTCGAGGTCCAGCACCGGCGTGCCCTGATAGATGCCGCACGATATCGCGGCGACCTTCTGCTTGATCGGATCGGTCGACAGCTTGCCGCCTTTCAGCAACCCGTCGACCGCGAGCCGCAGCGCGACCCAGGCACCCGAGATCGAGGCGGTACGCGTTCCGCCATCGGCCTGGATCACGTCGCAATCGAGCGTGATCTGCCGCTCGCCGAGCGCCTGCATATCGACCACGGCACGCAGCGACCGTCCGATCAGCCGCTGGATCTCCTGCGTCCGCCCCGACTGCTTCCCCTTCGCCGCCTCGCGATTGCCGCGGGTGTGCGTAGCACGAGGCAGCATGCCGTATTCCGCGGTCACCCAACCCTGGCCCTTGCCGCGCAGGAACGGCGGCACACGCTCCTCGATGCTCGCGGTCACGAGGACCTTGGTATCGCCGAAGCCGATGAGCACCGATCCCTCGGCATGGCGGGTGAAGCGCGGTTCGATGCTGATGGCACGCATCTGGTCGGGCGAGCGGCCGCTGGGGCGCATTGAAGAGTCTCCTGTGATTGGCCGTGGCTCTAGACGCGACAGTCAGAATTCGCCAGTCTCCCAGCGTCGGGGAGGCGTGCAGATGCGCAAGCGAGATATATGCGTCGGATCGATGCTGCTCTTAGCTGGCGCAGCGGCCTTTGCGACGGCGAGCGTAAAGCCGAACGAAACGATCACCTACGATTTTCATCCAGGCGGTCTTTGCCCGAGCTACTCGTTCAGAGGTTGTACGCCGTTCACCCTGACGCTCGACACGAGTGACCAGGGCACCGTTCTGATCACAAATGAAAGCGGTCGGAAAGAGTCGACTTTTCAAGCGACCGCCGATCAGGCTCGCGCTTTTCGCAGGCGCCTCAAACCTTACCGCCGGCATGACGATGTGCGCTTAGCCGACGGCTCTATTTGTCGGTCAAGCGTGTCCGACGGAGACACGATCGATATTCGCTGGAGTTCCAACGCCTATCGTCCAGCGCACTTCGTTCTTAACGGAGGATGTCTGTTTCCCGGCCACGCCCGGATATTTGCTGCCCTTGCCTCCGCTCCTGCCCTTCTTCCGATCGTGGATCGGATAGGGCCGCATTGAGCCGCGGCATCATCGGGCCTAGATCGTATCCATGGCCCCACCCCCCGTCGCCGAACTGACCGAACGCGCGCGCGATATCTTTCGCGTGGTGGTGGACAGCTATGTGGCCAACGGATCGCCGGTGGGGTCGAAGACGATCGCGCAATTGTCCGGCCTCAGCCTTTCGCCGGCATCGATCCGCGGGGTGATGCAGCAACTGGAGGAGGCGGGGCTGATCGCTTCGCCGCATACCAGCGCGGGTCGGTTGCCGACCGACCGCGGGCTGCGGCTGTTCGTCGACGGGATGATGCAGGCGCTGGAGCCGTCCGCGCAGGAACGGGCGGCGATCGAATCGCGTGCGGGTGGCGGCGGTCCGGTCGAGGAGGCGCTGGCGGCGACGACCGCGGCGCTGTCCGGGCTGTCCGCCTGCGCGGGGCTGGTCATGGTGCCCAAGCGCGAGGTGAAGTTGCGCTCGATCGGGTTCGTGCCGCTGTCGGCGGATCAGGCGATGGCGGTGCTGGTGAGCGAGGACGGGTCGGTCGAGAACCGGGTCATCGCGCTCCCGGGCGGCATGACCTCGTCCGCGCTGGTCGAGGCCGGCAACTACATGTCCGCGACGCTCGGCGGGCTGACGCTGGCGGAAGCGCGGTTGCGGGTCGATCGCGAACTGGCCGACGGGCATGCGGCGCTGGACGGCGCGGCGCGGACGCTGGTCGAGCGCGGACTTGCGGTGTGGAGCGAGGACGGTGCGCGGCGACCGGTGCTGATCGTGCGCGGGCAGGGGCGGCTGATCGATGCCGCCGCCGCGGCCGATCTGGAACGGGTGCGCGACTTGCTCGACGATCTCGACGGCAAGCAGGAGATCGCGGCATTGCTCGATTCGGCGCGCGCCGGGGATGCGACGCGGATCTTCATCGGCGCGGAAAACGAAATGTTCGCGCTGTCGGGATCGTCGGTCATCGCCCGACCGTTTCGCGGGGCGGGCGGACGCGTGGTCGGCGTGGTCGGGGTGATCGGCCCCACGCGGTTGAACTATGCGCGCGTCGTGCCCATGGTGGATTTCACCGCAGCGACGCTCGCCCGGCTGATGGGCTGAGCGTCCGAAACTTACAGGGATTTGCATGACCGAAAACGACGAGAACCTGCGCGAAGAAACCGCAGATACCGCGCCAGAAGTGGCCGAGCACGACCGCGTCGGCGAGCTGGAGAACCAGCTCGCCGAGGCGAAGCAGAACGTCCTGTACGCGCAGGCCGAAGTGCAGAATGTCCGCCGCCGCGCGGAGAAGGAGACGCAGGACGCACGCGCCTATGCCACCACCGGTTTCGCGCGCGACATATTGTCGGTCGCGGACAACCTGGAGCGTGCATTGTCGGCGATCCCGACGGACTTGCGCGAGGACGCGAAGTTCAAGGGGCTCGTCGCCGGGTTGGACGCGACGGGTCGCGAGCTGACCTCGATCTTTCAGCGCAACGGGATCACGCGGATCACGGCGCTCGGCGAGACGCTTGATCCCAACAAGCACCAGGCGATGCTGGAGGTGCCCAGCGACGCCGCGCCGGGGACGATCGTGCAGGAAATGCAAGGCGGGTACATGATCAAGGATCGCCTGCTGCGGCCCGCGATGGTCGGAGTGGCGAAGGCGGGGTGACCTAAACGCTTGCCGCTTTCAGGATCGCGTTGATCCGGGCCTGCCAGCCCGGGCCCGTGCCACGGAATTTGGCGAGCACGTCCTGATCGAGCCGCAACGTCACTTGCTGCTTGGTCGGGGCTAGCTGAAGACCCCGGACACGACGGTCGCGCTCGATCAGCGCCTGCCGCAGCGCCGCTTCGGTGACGTCGCCATCCTCGGGGTCATCCGGATCGGCCGGAATAGCGATGATATCCTCTAATTTCCGTCTCATTGCTTTTCCTCACGGAAATAAACCGTATCGTCGTTCCACGTCGGACAAAAACCGCCGTCCACAACCTGTTGCCGACGAGTCCGATCGCCTTGTCACGCCGTTCTCCGTCGTCGAAGCGAATGGTCGGAACGACAACCGATCCGGGATCGTCAAAGACCCGTTCGCCGAACCCCAGCGACACCCCGTGCTTCTCACGATTGATCGCATCCTTGGCGGGATCAAACGCGATGTCCATGTCATATCGTAGCTACGATCAGTGGTCTATGCAAGTACCGGCTCGACGCGAAAGACGGCGTGCCGCTATGATGTCGTGATGAACCCCAACCTCACCGCCGATCGCCCGACCTTCGTCACGCACCTCGAATGCTCGCTGACCGGCGAACGGTACGAGGCGGACCGGCTCCACGGGCTGTCGCGGGCGGGCAGGCCGTTGCTGGTGCGCTACGATCTGGACGCGGTGCGCGCCAACCTGCCCAAGGGCATGCTGGCCGCGCGGCCGACCGATCTGTGGCGCTGGCGCGAGCTGTTGCCGGTGCGCGATACCGCCAATATCGTCAGCCTGGGCGAGATCGAGACGCCGCTGATCCCGATCCCCAAAAGCGCCGGATCGCCGAACGTGCTCGTCAAGGACGAAGGGCGGTTGCCGACCGGCAGCTTCAAGGCGCGCGGGCTCGTCATGGCGGTGGCGATGGCCAAGGAGCTGGGCGTCACGCGGATCGCGATGCCGACCAACGGCAATGCGGGTGCGGCGCTGGCCGCCTATGCGACTCGGGTCGGGATCGAGACGATCGTGCTGTGCCCCGACGACACGCCCGAGATCAACGTGCGCGAGATCGCCGCGCAGGGTGCGCGGGTGTGGCGGGTCGACGGGTTGATCGACGATTGCGGCGCGATCGTCGGGAAGGGCGCGGCGGAAGGGCGCTGGTTCGACTTCTCGACGCTGAAGGAGCCGTACCGGATCGAGGGCAAGAAGACGATGGGGCTCGAACTGGCCGCGCAGTTCGGCTGGAAACTGCCCGATGCGATCTTCTATCCGACCGGCGGCGGCACCGGGCTGATCGGGATGTGGAAGGCGTTCGCCGAGCTGGAGGCGCTTGGCTGGATCGGGTCCGAGCGGCCGCGGATGTATGCGGTGCAGGCGAGCGGCTGCGCGCCGATCGTCCGCGCGTTCGAGGAGGGCGTCGAACATGCCGACCGCTGGGAGGACGCCTCGACCGTTGCGGCGGGCATCCGCGTGCCGAAGGCGGTCGGCGATTTCCTGATCCTGCGCGCGGTGCGCCAATCGGGCGGGAAGGCGCTCGGGGTCGGCGATCCGGCGATCCTGCGCGCGGTCGATGACTGCGCGCGCAAGGACGGGCTGCTATTGTGTCCGGAGGGCGGCGCGACGCTGGCGGCGTACCGGGAGGCGCTGCGGACGGGCGAAGTGGACGAGGACGAGCGCGTGGTCCTGTTCAACTGCGCGACGGGGCTGAAATACCCGATGCCGCCGGCGGACAATGCGCTCGACAAGGACGGGCCGATCGATTTCGGGGCGTTGTGAACGCATCACCTCGGCAAAACCATGTCACCCCGGCGAAGGCCGGGGTCCAGTTGCGAAGGTTGTAAAGGAGAGGACGTCGCTCTCCAACTTCTTCGTCGCAACTGGGCCCCGGCCTTCGCGGGGGTGGGATTAGCCGAAGACTGCCAGTAGTCCCTCATACCGTGCCAAGTCCGGTGCCCCTACGACCGCCACCCCCTCGCGCAGCAAAAACGCGTGCCGGACGATCTCCGCCTGCTGCTCGATCCCGTAACCCGTCAGCGGCATGCCCGGACGGAAGCTGTAGGTGTAGCGGCAAAAGGGATGGCGGCGCAGCGGCAGGAACAGGCCGCGTTGGTGTTGCCAGACATGGCAGAGTTCGTGGACGAACAGCCCCTGCAGGCCGTGCCCCTCCTCGCGGCTGAAATCCTCGCTCCAGCCGGCGCTTTGCGGGTGGAGATGGATGTGCCCGGTCGGTGCCATCACAATGTCGCGCGGTTGGAAGGGCCACCAGCGTCGACGGCGGATTTCGACGCGGTCGAGGTCGATCGCCTCGCGGTAGATCGACCCGGCCAGCGAGCGTTCGCCCCCGGTCAGCCCTCGCGCGCCGCCCGGCGGGGTCATCGCTGCACGATCGCGGGCGGGCGGCGATGGTCCCAGCCTTCGCGCTCCAGCTCCGGCGTGTCGGCGTCCATCGCGGGATAGCCGAGGCACAGATAGCCGACCAGCCGCCAATCCCGTGACACGTCGAGCGCGGCACGCACGCGGTCGGGGTCGAGAATCGATACCCAGCCGAGCCCGAGCCCCGCGGCGCAGGCGGCGAGCCATAGCGTATGGATCGCCATGACCGCGGAATAGCCGATCGTCTCGGGCATGGTCAGCCGGCCGAGGCCGTGCCCCTGCACCGGATCGGGATCGACGAACACCGCGATCTGGCACGGTGCCTCATGGAGCGCGGCGAGTTTCAGCCGTGCGTAGTTGGCGGCGCGGTCCTCCGATTGCGCCGCCAGCGCGTCGGCGTTGCAGCGCAGGAATTCCGCCTGAATCGCGGCGCGCGCAGGCGGCGCATCGACGAGCACGAAGCGCCAGGGCTGACTAAGACCGACCGACGGCGCACGATTGGCGGTGTCGAGCAACGAGTCGAGCGCCCCCTCGGGCAGCGCGCGGGGCAGGAAATGGCGAACGTCGCGCCGCCAGCGAAACAGCCGGTCGAGATCGTCGCGAAACCCCGGGTCGAAGCTGGGCGCGAGCATCGTCATTTCAGCCGCAGCGACAACCCTGCGGCGACGAACTCGACCCGGTCGACCGCCGCGGCGACCTGCTGGTTCAGCCGCCCCGCCGCGTCGCGGAACGCACGCCCGAGCGGCGTGTCGGGGACGATCCCGAGCCCGACCTCGTTGCTGACGAGGAACAGCGGATGTTGCGCAGCACGGATCGCAGCAAGCAGCGTCGCGGTCGCGGCGTCGATATCCGACCGGCCGAGCATCAGGTTCGACAGCCACAGCGTCAGGCAATCGACCAGCATGATCGCGGGCGCGGCCTCCGCAATCGCATCCGCCAGCGCGATCGGTGTCTCCACCGTTCGCCAGCGCGGTCCGCGGTCGCCTTGGTGGCGCGCGATCCGTTCCGCCATCTCGGCGTCGCCCGCGGTCGCGGTCGCAATATGGACCAGTGGTCCCGGCAGCGCCTCCGCCGCCGCCTGCGCCAGCCGGCTCTTGCCCGACCGGGCACCGCCGAGGAACAGGGTCGTCGTTGCCATCTTGCCCCCATCGCCGATGCGGCTTAAAGGCGCAACCGCGACAGGTTTCCAGAGATGGAATGAAAAGGGAACCCGGAAGCCCCGGCCGAAAGGCCGGTGTAATCCGGGGCTGTGCCCGCAACTGTAACCGGCGAGCCTCGCCCATTCGCGCCACTGAACCTTCGGGTTCGGGAAGGCAGGACGAGGTGTCGACCCGGAAGCCAGGAGACCTGCCTGTCGCTGTTTGTCCTTCGCGCGGACGGGGTGTTCCGGGCGATCGAGGTTCTTCCTCGCGTGACGACGTGCCTTGGGGCCGTGTGCGACGGGGGGATGATCCTTCCGGCGCTTGCGTCGCGCATGTCCCCGTCCATCGTGAAGGGGATATCCGTGAAGACCATTTGCCTGATCCTGCTGCCGCTGCTGTCCTGCACCGCACCGGCGCTTGCCCAATCCGCCCAGTCCACCGCCGGTCTCGAACAGGCCGCCCAGGCGGGCATCGACATCGTGGTCACCGCCAACCGTACCGTGACACCGGTCGATCATGTCGGCCAGTCGGTGACGGTGCTCGACACTGCGACCATCGAGACGCGCCAGGCGACGACGGTATCCGATCTGTTGCTGCAGACCCCTGGCGTCACCGTCGCGCGCAACGGCGGGGTCGGCACTGTCACATCGCTCAGCATCCGCGGTGCCGAGACCGACCAGACGGTGGCGCTGATCGACGGGGTGAAGCTCAACGATCCGGCGTCACCGGGGGGCGGGTTCAATTTCGGAACGCTGCTGATCGGCAACATCGCGCGGATCGAGGTGCTGCGCGGCGCACAGTCGGTGCTGTGGGGCAACCAAGCGATCGGCGGCGTCGTCAATATCATCACCCGCCAGCCGAGCGACCATCTGGAGATCAACGCGCGCGCCGAGGGCGGCTGGCACGATACCGGCCAGGGCTTCGCCAACATCTCCGACAAGATCGGTCCGGTATCGGCGAGCTTCGGGGCGGGCTATTACCGGACCGACGGCAACTCCGCGTATTTCGCGGGCAAGGAGCGCGACGGCTACCGCGATTTCGGCGCGAACGGCAGCGTGAACATCGCGCTGGCGAAGGATCTGTCGGTCGACCTGCGCGGCTTCTATTCGAACGGGCGCACCGACTTCGACGGTTTCCCGCCGCCGAACTACGTCTTCGGCGATACGCGCCAATATGAACTGGCGAAGCAGATCGTGGGCTATGCGGGGCTGAATGCGGGGCTGTTCGACGGGCATTTCCGCAATCGCTTCGGTTACGCGCACACCGACACGAAACGGCGGGACTTCGATCCCGACAGCAGCCCGACCGAGACGTTCGACGCCAATGGCAGCGCCGACCGCCTGGAATATCAGGGGAATGTCGATCTCGGATCGGTGCTGCAATCGACCTTCGGTGCCGAACGCGAAGTGACGAGGCTCCGTACCGCGAGCTATGGTTTTGCCGATGTCTACACCGGCAACACCCCGGGCCGGTCGCGGACGTTCAGCGTCTATGGTCAGCTGGTCGCGACGCCGATGACCGGACTGAGCCTGACCGGTGGGGTGCGGCATGACAGCATCACCCAGAGTGGCCCCAACGCGTCCGGCGACGCGACGACCTTCTCGGGCAGCGGCGTCTATTCGCCCAATGGCGGATCGACGGTGTTCCGTGGCAGCTATTCCGAAGGCTTTAAGGCACCGACATTGTTCCAGCTGCAAAGCGAGTACGGCAACGCGCTGTTGGCACCCGAACGCTCGCATGGCTGGGACGCAGGGGTGACGCAGCACGCGCTGGAGGGCGCGGTCGAGGCGAGCGCGACGTGGTTCCATCGGAATTCGGACAACCTCATCAATTTCGTCTCCTGCACCGCGCCGCTGACCGGCATCTGCGTCAACCGGCGGTTCGGTACCTACGACAATGTCGCAAAGGCATTGTCGCAGGGGCTGGAGGTCGCGCTGACGGTCAAGCCGACCCCGGCGTTCACGCTGGTCGGCAGCTATACCTATCTGGACGCGGAGAACCGTACGCCGGGGACCGGTTTCGGCAAGCGTCTGGCGCTGCGGCCGAGCCAGAGCGTGACGGTCAACGCCGATTATCGCTGGTCGTTCGGGCTGGAGACGGGCGCGACCGTCAGCGATATCGGCGACAGCTACAACAATGCGTCGAACAGCCAGCGGTTGAAGGGCTATGTGCTCGCGGGCGTGCGCGCCTCGTTTCCCGTCACGCGCAACATCGCGGTCTATGGCCGCGTCGATAATCTGTTCAACGAAATCTACCAGACGATCTACCAATATGGCGTGCCGGGCCGGGCGGCCTATGGCGGCGTCCGGCTCCGCTATTGATTATCCCCGCCGCCCGTCCCTCCGCCGCATTGCCGGAAGTATCGCCGATGACCGAGGTTCCACCCGTCGAGACACCGGAGGACCATGCCCGCCACAATGCGCGGATGAAACGGCTGTCCGCCGCGCGCGAGAAGATGATGGCGCGGCGGACGCTGGAGCGTGGGCTGCTGATCGTCCATACCGGCAACGGCAAGGGCAAGTCGTCGAGCGCGTTCGGGATGGCGATCCGCAGCATCGGCTGGGGCATGAATGTCGCGATCCTGCAATATGTGAAGGGCAAATGGGAGACGGGGGAGCGCAATTTCTTCGAAGCGAACCCCGATCTTGCGATCTTCGAGGTGATGGGCGAGGGCTTCACCTGGGACACGCAGGACCGCGCGCGCGATATCGCGGCGGCGCGCGCGGCGTGGGAGCGGTCGAAGGACATGATCCTCGATCCCGCCTATGATTTCGTGATTCTCGACGAACTCAACATCGTGCTTCGCGACGATACGCTGCCGGTCGCGGAGATCGTCATGTTCATGAAGGACCGCCCGCTCACCAAGCATGTCTGCATCACAGGCCGCGATGCGAAGCCCGAGCTGCTCGCGATCGCCGATCTCGTGACCGACTTCACCGAAGTGCGGCATCCGTTCCACGCGGGCTTCATGGCGCAGAAGGGGGTCGAATATTGATCCGACCGCGCTCACTTGCACGAGCCGCTGCCCTGCTGCCGATCGCCGCGCTGATGGGGTCAGCGCCGCCGCGTGAACCGCGGATCGTGTCGATCAACCCGTGCATCGATGCGGTACTGATGCACGTCGCCGATCCGTCGCAGATCGCGGGCATCAGCCATTATTCGCAGGACCCGCGCGCGACGTCGATCGGCCTCGCGCTCGCGAACCGCTTCAAGGCGACGTCGGGCACGGCGGAAGAGGTCGTGGCGCTCGCCCCCGACATCGTGTTGTCGAGCGCCCATGTGTCGCCCGCGACGACGATGGCGCTCGATCGGATGCATATCCGGCTGGTGCAATATCCGGTGCCGTCGACCGTGACGGAAAGCGAGGCGCAGGTGCGCGATATCGCCGCACTTGTCGGGCACCCGACGCGGGGCCAGACCCTGGCCGCGGCGATCGACGCGGCGGCACGGCCGGTCGCGGGTGCGCGTATACCGGCGTTGATCTGGCAGGCCGGGGGGTTGGTGCCCGGATCGGGAACGCTTGCCGACGACCTGATGACGCGCGCGGGGTTCCGCAACATGAGCGCGGCGTACGGGCTGAAGCAATGGGACGTGCTGCCGCTGGAATATCTCGTCGCCCGCCCGCCGCACGTGCTCCTGTCGGTCGGCGCGGCGGAAACGGGAACCGATCGGATGACCAGCCACCCGGCGATGGCGCGGCTGGCGAAGCGGATCGTCGTCGCGCCCTATCAGAGCCGGTTGCTGAGCTGCGGCGGCCCGACGATCGTCGCCGCGATGACGCGGTTGCGGACGGTCCGCAGCGAGGTGACGCGGTGACGCGGCTGACGATCGGCCTGCTGGTCCTGATCCTGTTTGCCGCCACGCTGTCGGTGGCGGCGGGGAAAGTGTGGGTCCCGCTCGACGCCTGGACCGCGGCCGACCCGCGGTCGATCATCATCGTCGAACTCCGTTTGCCGCGGACGGTGCTGGCGCTGGCGATCGGCGCGGCGCTCGGGCTGTCGGGGGCGGTAATGCAGGGGTATCTGCGCAATCCGCTCGCCGATCCGGGATTGTTCGGCGTGTCGTCCGGCGCGGCGCTGGGCGCGGTGCTGTCGTTGTTCTTCGGCTATGCGGCGCAGGCGTGGCTGTTGCCCGCCTTCGCGCTGACCGGCGCGGGGGTGACGATGGCGTTGCTGGCGATGATCGCCGGGCGATCGGGCAGCCTGGTGCTGTTCACCCTCGCCGGGCTGATCCTGACGAGCATCGCCGGATCGATGACCGCGCTCGCGATCAGCCTCGCGCCGACGCCGTTCGTCGCATCGGAGATCGTGACCTGGCTGATGGGCGCGCTGACCGATCGAAGCTGGAACGACGTGCAGGTCGCGGTGCCGCTGATCGCGATCGGTTCGGCGATCCTGGCGACGACGGCGTGTTCGCTCGACGCGCTGACGCTCGGCGAGGCGGCGGCGCGGTCGATCGGCATCGATCCGCGACGGTTGCAGTTGGCGGTGATCGCCGGCACCGCGCTGACCGTCGGTGCGGCGGTGGCGGCGGCGGGGGTGATCGGGTTCGTCGGGCTGATCGTCCCGCATCTGGTCCGACCGTTCGTCGGGAGCCGACCCTCGGCGATCCTGCTGCCGTCCGCGCTCGGCGGCGCGTTGCTGGTGACGCTGGCGGACAGCCTGGTGCGGATCGCACCCACCGTCAGCGAGCTTCGGCTCGGGATCGCGATGTCGTTGCTGGGCGGCCCGTTCTTCCTGGTTCTGCTGGTCCGCATGCGCCGGGGGCTGGCATGAGTATTCTCGCCACGTCGGCGCTCGGCCTGACGCTCGGCGGCGCGCGCGTGCTCGACGCGGTGTCGTTGCGGTTCGAACGGGGCCGGGTGACCGCATTGCTCGGCGCGAACGGGGCCGGCAAGAGCAGCCTGCTCGCCTGTCTCGCGGCGCTTCGCATACCCGATCGCGGGACCGCGACGCTGGACGGGGTCGATGTCGCGGCGCTCGACCGGCGCGATCGGGGGCGGCGGATCGGGCTGCTGCCGCAGGCGGGCGACGTGCATTGGAACGTGGACGTGCGAACGCTGGTCGGACTCGGCCGCTTGCCGCACCGCGGACGCTGGGGGGAGACGGCGGCGGATCGCGGCGCGATCGAGCGGGCGATGGCGGCGACCGATGTCGCGGGGCTGGCCATGCGCGGCGTCGAGCATCTGTCGGGGGGCGAACGCGGCCGGGTGCTGCTCGCGCGCGTGCTGGCGGGGGAGCCGGACTGGCTTCTGGCGGACGAACCGCTCGCCAGTCTCGACCCGGCGCACCAGATCGATGTTGCGGCGATGCTGCGCAGCGTGGCGGCGGCGGGGCGCGGGGTCGTGCTGGTCGTGCACGATCTCGGGCTGGCCGCGCGCTTGGCCGACGACGTCGTGTTGCTGAAGAACGGGCGGGTGGTCGCGGCGGGACCGGCGGACGACGTGCTCACCGCGCCGCTGATCGGCGAGACGTACGGCATCGCGGTCGAGATCGGGCGGACGCCCGGCGGCGCGCGCTATATCCTGCCGACCGGGGTGCGGTAAGTCCGCAGGAGGGACCATGACCGAAGACGATATCCGCGCGCATCTGGATGCGCTGGCGAAGCCACGGGGCAGCATGGGGCGGCTGGAGGACATCGCGGTCGCGCTGGCGATGACGCAGCGTCGGATCGATCCGTCGACCCGGCCGCGGCGGCTGGTGCTGTTCGCGGGCGATCATGGTTGCGTGGCGGACGGCGTGTCCGCCTGGCCGTCCGCGGTGACGGAGATGATGGTCGCGGCGATCCTGGCGGGCAGGGCGACGAGCAGCGCACTCGCCGCGGCGCAGGATTGTCCGCTCCGGCTCGTCGATGTCGGGATGGCCGGACCGCGGGTCGATTCACCGCCCGCCTTTTTTCGCGACGCACGGGTGGCGGACGGCACCGACAGCCTCGCGCACCGGCCGGCGATGACGCCCGCACAGTTCGACGCCGCCTGGCGCGTCGGCGTCGAGGAGGCCGAACGCGCGGTCGGCGAGGGAGCACGGGTGCTGATCGCCGGCGAGATGGGGATCGGCAACACGACGCCTGCCGCTTGTCTGACCGCGCTGCTCGCGGGGATCGAACCGGACGCGGCGGTCGGGCGTGGGGCCGGGGCGGACGATTCGGTCATGGCGGCGAAGCGGCCGATCGTCCGCGCGGCGGTGGACCGCGCGCGGACGATGGGCGACCGCGACGGCATCGCGAGCGTGTGCGGTCATGAGATCGCGGCGATGGCTGGCTTCTATGCGGCGGCGGCGGCGGCGGGGGTCACCTTGCTGATCGACGGCTATGTCGCGACCGCGGCGGCGCTGGTGGCCGAGCGACTGGCACCGGGCACGGCCCGCGCGATGATCGCGGGGCATCGGTCGGCCGAGCCGGGTCATGGTGCCGCGCTGGCGGAACTCGCGCTCGTGCCGATCCTCGACTGGGGGATGCGGCTGGGCGAAGGCAGCGGTGCGCTGGTCGCGCTGCCGTTGCTCGATTCTGCGGCGGCGTTGCTGACCGGTGTCGCGCGGCTCGAGTCGATCGGCGCGGTGCGTGAGGACTGACATGCCCTTCTGGGCCCCCCCGCTGCTCGCGGTGCAGTTCCTGACCCGCGTGCCGGTCCCGTGGCTCGATCGGCTGACCGCCGACCAGACGCGCGAAGGGCTGGTCCGCGCCACGGGCTGGCTGCCGCTCGTCGGGGCGGGAATCGGGTTGGTCACCGCGCTGGTCTTCGCCGGGGCGCGGATGCTCTGGCCACCGCTCATCGCGGCGATCGTCGCGATCGGGGTCGAGGCCTGGTGGACCGGGGCGTTCCACGAAGATGCGGTCGCGGATTTCTGCGACGGCTTCGGCGGCAGCGGACGCAGCGCGGAGGATATCCGCCGGATCATGAAGGACAGCCGGATCGGCAGCTATGGCGCGCTCGGCCTCGGGCTTGCGGTCGCGCTCCGCATAGCCACGACCGCCGCGCTGCCGCCGATGCTCGCGACCGCCGCGATGGTCGGCGCGGCGGCGTTCGGGCGGTGCTGCGCGGTGTTGCTGATGACGATGGCACCCCCCGCGCCGTTCGAAGGCGGCCTGGCAAAGGATATCGGCGGAACGCGGCGGGGTACGCCGTGGACGGCGTTCGGCCTGACCATTCCCGGTCTTTTCGCGATCACCTACATGCGGCCGCCGGCCGTCGTAGTGGCGATGGTCGTGGCCGCGGTCCTGCTGTCGTGGCTGGCACGCGCGCTCAAACGGCGGATCGGCGGCAGTACCGGCGATTGCCTGGGGTTCGCCGCCTATGCAGGCCAATTGGTCATGCTCCTGGCGGTAACGGCGGGGTGAGCGGTCGCGTCCTGCTGCTGCGGCATCCGCCGGTGGCGGGCACTTGGGCCGGGCGCTGCTACGGGCGATCGGATATGGGGCTCGGCCGGGCGGGAGCGGCGATGGCGCGCGCGATCGTCGCCGATATCGCCGGGCGGGGCGTCACCGCGGTGGTGCATTCCGACATGCGGCGCACGCGTCCTCTGGCCGCGGCGATCGCGCGGACCGCCGGCTGTCCGGCGATCGCCGACCCCCGCTGGCGCGAGCGCGACTTCGGTGGCTGGGAGGGGCGGCGCTGGCATTCGATCTGGCGCGAGACGGGGGACGCGATGGACCGGATGATGACCGATCCCGCCGGCTTTCGCCCGGGCGGTGGCGAGACCGGTGCCGATATCGCGACGCGCGCCGCCGCCGCATGGCATGACTTGCCGCGTGGGGGCGTGACGGTCGTCGTCGCGCATGGCGGGTCGATCGCTGCGGCTCGTGCCTGGCTCGCCGGCGATCCGCTCGAACGGATGGTCGCGCACATCCCCGCATGCGGCGCGATCGTCGAAGTCGCTCGCGACTAGGCCGCCTCGAGCAGCCGATCCGCCTGCGCGCGCGCTTCGTCGGTGATCGTCGCCCCCGACAGCATCCGTGCGATCTCCTCGCGGCGTTCTCCCTCGTCGAGCATCCGCACGCCGGTCCGCGTAACAAGACCGTCGTGGCGCTTGGCGATCAGCAAATGCGCCCCCCCCCGCGCCGCGACTTGCGGGCTGTGGGTGACGACCAGCAATTGCGTGCCCATCGCCAGTCGGGCGAGCCGCTCGCCGATTGCGGACGCGACCGCGCCGCCGACGCCGCGATCGATCTCGTCGAAGATCATCGTCGCCGCGCCACCTTTCTCCGCCAGTGCAACCTTGAGCGCCAGGATGAAACGCGACAATTCGCCCCCGCTCGCGATCTTCATCAGCGGGGCGAACGGCGCGCCGGGGTTAGTCGCGATCAGAAACTCGACCCGGTCCTTGCCCGCGCCGGACCACCCCTCCGCGGCCAGTGGCGCGACCGCGGTCCGGAAGCGCGCGGCGTCCAGCTTGAGCGGCGCGAGTTCGCCGGCGACCGCGGTATCGAGCCGCGCTGCGGCGGCCTGGCGCTCTGCGGTCACGGCGGCGGCGGCGGTATCGTATTCGGCGCGCGCGGCCTTCACCTCCGCCTCGATCGACGCGATGCCGTCCTCGCCTGCGTCCAGCCGTTCGAGCCGCATGCGCAGGTCGGTCGCCAGCACGGCGAGGTCGTCGGGCGGCACCCGGTGCTTGCGTGCCATCGCGCGGAGTTCGAACAGCCGCGCCTCGTCATCCTCGAGCGCGCGCGGATCGTGCACCAGCGCGCCGCGCGCCTCGCGCAATTTGTCCTCGACCAGGTCGCCCTCGATCACCGCGCGGTCCAATGCCGCCAGCGCGTCGGCCAGCGCGTCATGCTCACCGGCGACTCGCTCGATCACGCGCGCCGCCTGCCGCAGCCGCGCAAGCGCGCCGTCCGATCCGTCGAGGAACGCGGCGATCGCCTCCAGTTCGCCGGACACCTTTTCCGCGCGCTGCATCGCCCGGCGGGTATCAGCCAGCGTCGCCTCCTCGCCGGGAACGGGGGCCAGCGCGGTCAGTTCGCCGACCGCATGTTCCAGCCATTCGCGGTCGCGCGCCGCGCTATCGATCTCCGCCCGCGCCGCCGCGAGCGTCGCGTTCGCCGCGTGAAGCGCGCGCCAGGCGGCGGCGATCGGCGCGGTGTCGACCCGCCCGAACATGTCGAGCAGCGCGCGGTGCCCGGACGGGGCGAGCAGACCGCGATCGTCGTGCTGACCGTGGATCTCGACCAGGTGTGGTGCGATCTCGCGCAGCAGGGCGGCGGAGGCGGGCTGGTTGTTGACGAAACCGCGGCTGCCCCCATCGGCCTTGACCAGACGGCGGACGATCAGCGGTTCGCCCGCCTCGATCTCGATCCCGTTCTCCTCCAGCATCGCGGCCAGCGTGCCGTCCGGCGGGTCGAAGATCGCGGTGACCGCTGCCTGCGCCGCTCCGTGACGGACGAGCCCGCTGTCGCCCCGCGCGCCAAGCGCCAGTCCGAGCGCATCGAGCAGGATCGACTTGCCGGCACCGGTTTCGCCGGTGAGCACGCCGAGGCCGTCGTGGAAATCGAGATCGAGCGCCTCGATCAGCACCACGTCGCGGATGGAAAGCGCGGTCAGCATCGTTGCTCTCCTTAACGGATAGCGCAGCGAAGTTGACCCCTTTTCGTTCCGCTGTTCGCAAGCACGCCGTTTTCCGTTCTCCTGCGAAAGCAGGAGCCTGGGATCACAGGTGTTTCGCGCGTCACCCCGGACTCCTGCATTCGCAGGAGAACCGAGAGAAGCATCATGTTCCCGGCGTCGTTCCCGGCGTCGTTCCCGGCGCGGGCGCGCCCGGCGTCGCGGTGCCGGTGGTGCCCGACGGGCTCGATCCGCCGGTGGTAGCGGGGGTCGAGGGGGCGGGCGCGGCGGTGCTGTTGGGCCCTCCACCGGCGGGGGGCACCTTGGGCGTCGGCGCAACGGTGTTGACCGAGCCGAACGACACCGATCCGGGCGTACCCTGCGCGACGATCGGCTGACCCGCCGGGATCGGCGCGACGCGGGTGAAGGGATGGTCCTTCACCAGCTTGAAGGCATGGCCGTACCAGTCGGTGCCCGGATAGTTATGGCCGAGGACCGCGGCGGCCTTCTCCGCTTCGATCGGCACGCCGAGCCGCATATAGGTCTCCGTCAACCGCATCAGCGCCTCGGGCACATGGGTCGTCGTCTGATAGTCGTCCACCACGGTCCGGAAACGCAGCGTTGCCGCGAGCCACTGGCCGCGGGTTTCGTAGAAGCGGCCGACTTCCATCTCCTTGCCCGCGAGATGGTCTTGCACCAGGTCGATCTTCAGCCGCGCATCCTCGGCATAGCGCGTCGTCGGATAGCGGCGGACCAGCTCGCCCAGCGCATCGAGCGCCTGGCGCGTGATCTTCTGGTCGCGGGTCACGTCGCGGATCTGTTCGTAATAGCCGAGCGCGATCAGGTAATAGGCATAGGGCGCGTCGCGATTGCCGGGATGGACCGACAGGAAACGCTGCGCCGACTGGATCGATTCGGTATAGCTGCTGTCGAGATAATAGCTGTACGCGCTCATCAACTGCGCACGGCGTGCCCAGATCGAATAGGGATGCTGACGCTCCACCTCGTCGAACAGCACGGCCGCGGCCTTGTACTGCCCCGTATCCAGCCGCTTCTTCGCCGCGGTATACAACGTGCCCACGTCGCGCGCGACATAGGGCGTATCGCCCTTTGCACGGCTGTTGCGGGCGCACCCGGCGATTGGGAACGCCAGGGCGGCGACGAGCGCGAGGGACAGCGCGCGGGACTTGGGGGTACGCATCGCCGCAGTCCTTAGCGCACCCGCCCCTCCGCGAACAATAGCTTTACGCCCGACGGATCGTGGGGCCATGATCGCGCGTTCGCGCTGGCGATCCCATCCCGAAAGGACGTTTCGCCATGCCCGCCACGCTGCTCCAGACCCACCGTGTCGAGAAGCCATGGGGGCGGCACGACCTGTTTCCGGGGTTCGAGAACCCCAGGCCGGACGATGCGCCGATCGGCGAGGTCTGGTTCCAGGAGCCGGGTGATACGAAGCCCGATCTGCTGATCAAATATCTGTTTCCCGGCGAGAAATTGTCGGTGCAGGTCCACCCCGACGACGACCAGGCGCATGAACGCGGCCTGCCGCGCGGCAAGGACGAATGCTGGACGATCCTGCAGGCCGACCCCGATGCCGTGATCGCGGTGGGTACGAAGGTGTCGATGTCGCGCGATACGCTGCGTGCGGATGCGCTCGACGGATCGATCGAGGACGATCTCGATTGGAAGCCGGTGAAGGCGGGCGATTTCATGTACTGCGCGAGCGGGACGATCCATGCGATCGGCGGCGGGCTGACCTGTATCGAGGTGCAGCAGAATTCGGAAACGACCTATCGGCTGTACGATTATGGCAGCGACCGCGAATTGCACCTGAAAGACGGGATCGCGGTCGCGAACCCGGTGCCGTATGCCCCGATCGTCTCCCCCGGACAGGTCGCGCCGGATCGCACGATCCTGGTCGAGGGGCCGAAATTCGTCCTGGAACGCTGGTCGGGCGGCGACCACCAGGTCTCACTACCCGAAGGCACCACCGCCTGGATCGTGCCGATCAAGGGCGAGGGATCGGTTGCGGACGTAACCGTCAAGGCGGGCGAATGCGCGACGATGACGGGTAGCGAGACGGTGCGGACGAGCGAGGATGCGGACGTGCTGGTCGCATATCCGGGGACGACGCGGCTGTAACTTAAATCCTCCCCGGCACGAGGAGGAATTTACGTTTACCCGCTAGGCTTCCCGGGACATGCTCCGCGTCGTAACCCTCTCGACCCTCTTCCCGGACGTCTCGCGCCCCAATTTCGGCGTGTTCGTGGAGCGGCAGACGCTGAGCCTCGCCGCGCGGGACGATGTCGCGCTGACCGTCGTCGCACCGATCGGGTTGCCGCCGGGCCCGGCGATCGGGCGATACGCGCCGCTCGCCGCACTGCCGTTGGTCGAGGACTGGAAGGGCGTCACCGTCCACCGCCCGCGCTTCACGGTTTGGCCGTTCACCGACGGGCGGTTTCATGCACGTGCGGTCGAGAAAGCGGTGGCGCGGGTGCTCGATTCCGTCGCCGGTAGGTTCGACGTGATCGACGCCTCGTTCTTCTTTCCCGATGGACCGGCCGCGGTCGCGCTCGGTCGTCGTTACGGCGTGCCGGTATCGATCAAGGCGCGGGGTGCCGACATCCATCACTGGGGCACGACATCCAGGACCGGCGCGCAAGTGGCGGCGGCGGGGAGAGCGGCGGTGGGTCTGCTGGCCGTGTCGCAGGCGATGAAGGCGGACATGGTCGCGCTCGGGATGCCCGCGGATCGGATCCGCGTGCATCGCACGGGTGTCGATCTCGACCGATTCGCACCTGCCGACCGGACTTTGGGCAAACGCGCGCTCGGGATGACCGGGCCGCTGGTCGTCGCGGTCGGCGCGCTGATCCCGCGCAAGGGGCACGACATCGTCATCGAAGCGGTCGCGCGGTTGCCGGGCGTTTCACTGCGAATCGCGGGCGAAGGGCCGGAGCGTACCCGACTGCAGGGCCTGATCGACCATGTCGGCGTGAGCGATCGCGTCCGGCTGCTCGGCGCGGTGCCGCATGCCGATCTGCCGGCGCTGTTCGCCGCCGCCGATGCGATGGCGCTCGCGTCGTCGTCCGAAGGGTTGGCGAACGTCTGGGTCGAATCGCTTGCCTGCGGCACACCCATCGTCATCACCGACGCGGGCGGCGCGCGTGAGGTGGTGACGGGCGACGACTCGGGGCGGGTCGTGGCGCGGACCCCGGATGCTTTCGCCGACGCGATCGTCGCGTTGCTCGCCGATCCGCCAGCGGCGGAAACCGTTCGGCGATATGCTATGGGATTTACGTGGCAGGCGAATACCGATGCGCTGCATGCGCACCTGACCGGACTGGTCGCACGCTATTCGGCCAGAGGATAAAGCGCCGCGGCGATCGCCCGTCGTTCGGCACGCAGGACGCCCCAGGCGCGCGCGGCGGCACGGCTGTCCATGGCCTCGACACCGATCTCCTGCGCCTCGAGCGCCCGGATCAGCGCGACCGGCGGCCGGACCAGGTTCGCCCCGGTGCCGATCAGGATGAACTCGGGCCGCATCGCGACCAGCGCCGCAAGCGCATCGATATCCAGCGTCTCGATCGACGGCGGCGACCACAGGTCGGCCCGCGCCGGGGTCAGCAGCAGGGCGGAGTAATAGCCGTCATCGACCCGGAACCCCTGCGGGCCGATCGACGAGACGAGCGGACCGTCCGCACCGCTCGCCCGGTCCATCCTCACGCGGCCATCCCCATGTCAGCGCACGTCGCGCTTCGGCCCGACCCGCTCGGCATTGTCGAGCGTCCCCGGCCGTGCGCGCGTCGGTTCCGCGCGCAGACCGAGCGTGATGAGCAGCGACGACGAAACGTAGATCGACGAATAGGTCCCGACGAAGATACCCAGGATCATCGCCGCGGTGAACCCGCGCAACACATGTCCGCCGAGCAGCAGGAGCGCGAACAGCGCGAGCAGGATCGTCGCCGACGTCATCACCGTCCGCGGCAGCGTTTCGTTGACCGACAGGTTGATGATCTCGCGCATGTCCATCTTGCGATAGCGGCGCATGTTCTCGCGGATCCGGTCGTCGATCACGATCTTGTCGTTGATCGAATAGCCGATGATCGTCAGTATCGCCGCGATGATGTTCAGGTCGAATTCGAACCGGGTCAGCGCGAAGAAGCCGAGCGTCATCAGCAGATCGTGGACGATCGCGACGACGGTCGACACGCCGAACTGCCATTCGAATCGCAGCATCGCGAACAGCCCGATGCCGAGCACCGCCAGCGCGACGGCCAGCATTCCGCTCCGCACCAATTCGCCCGACACCTTGCCCGACACGGTGGAATAGCGCGTGAAGGTGGCACCCGGGAACGCCTTGGCCAGCGTCGCCTCGACCGTCTTCACGACGGCGTTGGTCGCACCTTCGTCGGCACTTTGCTGCACCGGCAGGCGGATCGAGACGATCGTCGCATCGGCATATTGCTGCAGCGCGGCCTCACCGTAGTTCAGCCGGTCGATGGTGGTGCGGACGCGGTCGAGATCGGGGGCGGAGGCGAACTTCTCCTCGATCATCAGGCCGCCCTTGAAATCGACGCCGAAGTTCAGGCCGCGCGCGACGACGAGCCCGACCGCAACGATCGACAGCAGCAGCGTCAGCCCGAACGCCCATTTGCGTAAGGACACGAAGTCGATGTTCGTGTTGTCGGGGACGAGCTTGAGCAGTTTCATATGTTCATCGTCTTCGGCTTGTTGCGGCGGATCCACATCGCGACCAGCATGCGCGTGAACGTCACCGCGGTGAAGACCGATGTCGCGATGCCGATCAAGAGCACGACCGCGAATCCCTTCACCGGCCCGGAGCCGAGGACGAACATGATGACCGCCGATATGCCATGCGTCATGTTCGCTTCGAAGATCGTCCGGCTGGCTTCCTTATAGCCGAGTTCGACGGACTGCACGATGCTACGCCCGCGCCGCCGTTCCTCTCGAATGCGTTCGTTGATGAGAACGTTCGCGTCGACCGCAGTGCCGATCGTCAGCACGAAACCCGCGATCCCCGGTAACGTCAGCGTGCCATTGATGAGCGCGAGCACGCCCAGGATGACGAAGACGTTGATGACGACCGCGAGGTTCGCATAGAAACCGAACCGGCCATAGGTCATGAACATGAACACGACCACCAACGCGACCGCGACCGCGGAGGCGAGAACGCCCGCCCGGATCGAATCGTCGCCGAGTTCGGCGCGCACCGTCGACTCTTCGATGACCTTGAGCCCGATCGCCAGCTTGCCCGAGCGGAGCGCGATGGCCATCTCGTTCGCGCTCTGCACGGTATAGTTACCGGTGATGACCGCGCTGCCGCCCAGGATCGCGGTCTCGATGGTGGGGGCCGAGATCACCTTGTTGTCGATGATGATGGCGAACGGCTTGCCGACATTCTCCTGCGTCACCCGTGCGAAACGGCTGCCGCCCTGGCTGTTGAACGTGATCGTGATGTTGGGCGCGTTGGACTGTTGATCGAAGCTCTGCCGCGCGTCGGACAGCTGGTCGCCGGTGATGATCGCTGAACGCTTTACCGCGATGAAACCTCCCTGCTGCAACGGCAGGATCTGGCTGCCCAGCGGGGCGATGCCCTTCGCGACGTCGACCGGATTCGCGGTCTGATCGACCAGCTTGAATTCCAGCTTCGCGGTCTTGCCGAGCAGGTCCTTCAGCGCCTGCGGGTTCTGTAACCCCGGCACCTGCACGACGATGCGGTTGTCGCCCTGCTGGACGATGGTCGGCTCGCGCGTGCCCAGTTCGTCGATGCGGCGGCGCACGACCTCGGTCGCGTCCTGCATCGCGATCTGGATCGCCTGCGTCAGCCCGGCCTGGGTCGGGGTCAGCACGAAGCGGCTGGTATCGACGACGCCGATGTCCCATTGCCGCTGCCCGGTCATCCCGGCACCGCCGCCGGTGATCGTCAGCAGCCGCTCGCGCGCCGCATCGACCTGGCTCGGATCGCGCAGCATGAAGCTGAGTTGGCCGTTGCGCACCGAGATGTCGCCGATCTGGATCGACGGCGTGCCGCGACGCATCTCGGTCGCGACCTGGTCGCGCATCGTCTCGATGCGGGTGTTCGCCAGATCGGCGGTGTCCGCCTCGAGCAGCAGATAGCTGCCGCCCGCGAGGTCGAGCCCCTTGTTGATCCGCGGATGCACCGGCCAGCGGTCGGTCACGTGTTCGGGCAGGAAACTCGGGATCGCGAGCGCGCACAGCACCGCCAGTAGGCCGATGATCGACGCGATCTTCCAGCGCGGGAAATCGAGCATGGAGTCAGTCGTTCGCGGGCTTGGCCGACGCGGGCGTCAGGACCTCGGCCAGCGTCGCCTTCACCACGCGGATGCGGACGTTGGGTGCGATCTCGACCTCGACATGCGAATCCTCGACGCGCGTCACCTTGCCGACGATGCCGCCCGCGGTCACGACATTATCGTTCTTCTTCACCGCCGCCACCGCGGTCTGCAGCATCCGCACGCGCTTTTGCTGCGGGCGGATCATCAGGAAATAGAAGACGATGAAGACGAGGACGAGCGGCAGGAAGCTGACGATCGACGCGAGACCGCCCGGCGCGGCACCGGCGGCGGCCTGGGCATAGGCTGGGGAAATGAGCATGGGATCCCGACATGTTGGTGCGGCAGGCGGACTGTGCCCGCTCGAAAGATGCGCCGCCCGCTATCACCGGACGCCCGCTCGCGCAACCGACCGGACCGCGCTATGCGGGCCCGCAAGGGTACGCGAAAAGGAGAGCGAGGATGATCCTGGTGATGGGCCATATCCGCATGAAGGCGGGCGAAGCGGCCAGGGCGAGGGACGTGATGGTCAAGCACATGGCCGATGTCGGGGCGGAGGATGGCTGCGAACATTACAGCTTCGCGTTCGACGCCGCCGAACCCGACACGATCCGGATCAGCGAACGCTGGGCCTCGCCCGAGGCGCTCGCCGCGCATGGCGATCAGCCGCATCAAAAGGCATTCGGCCGATCCTTGCGCGACTATGCCGTGGAGGATGTGAGCGTGAAGGCCTGGGACGGCCAATTCTGGCGCACGCTGATCGGGGATTGATCTCCGTCATGCCGGCCGCGTCCCGGCATCCAGAGCCGCGAGCGACATCGCCTGTAACGCTGGATGCCGGGACGAGCCCGGGATGACGATCGGAAGCGAATATCTTGCATCGCCCGGCCACGGCGCGTAGGGCGCGCGGCTCGGGTGTCCGGCGGACACCCTCGGTCGGGGCGTAGCGCAGCCTGGTAGCGCATCACACTGGGGGTGTGGGGGTCGCAGGTTCGAATCCTGTCGCCCCGACCAAGAATTTCAATGAGTTGGCGACAGCTATCCCGCCCGGCGCGGCTTGCGGGTAGCATATGGATAGCAGTTCGCGCGATCGATCGCTTCGCACGGCCAAGGAATGATTGTCCGCCGGGTCTGCATTCTGATAAACGGAATCGATGAGCGAGTTCCCAAGCGCGACCGAAACGATAAGGCTGGTGAGCCTTTTAGCGCCCGGCTTAATTATTGCAGCTATTCGAACTCGCGCAATTACCGGATCGATGCCAGACCTCAAAGATCGTCTGATTGCATACGCAGTAATTTCAACGGCGTATTTCGCCGTCGTTCATCCATTGTTCAATGTAACCAATGGTATTTCGATATCGGTTTGGGTGGCCGACTTACTACAAAACTTTATAATACCGATCGTAGTAGGCGTTTGCAGCGCATTCGTCCACCAGTGGGAATGGTCCTACAAAATAGCTAACAAAGTCGGTTTGAAGCTTGCTCACCATCTTCCAACAGCGTGGGATTATCTGTTCGACAGCCTCGTTGAAGAAACGTTGGTTTTGATATCGCTTAACGATGGCTCACAAGTTGCGGGGAAAATGACACGAAACTCTTTTGCTTCCTCAAGCGCCGATGAACGAGACTTGTTCATTCAGGAAGTTTGGGAAGTTCCAGATAACGGCGATCCTTGGCACCCTTTGATTCCGGCACGGGGCATCCTAATTTGTGGGAAAGATATTCGTTTCATCGAAGTTTATTAGGAGCCGATCGACATGACCGAGAAAAAGGATAATCCCCCTCCCGCGCGCCCACTGAACGAAGGCTACGTGCCTGTTGAAAAAGGTTGGAAACCCACAGTTCAAGGCGGTTATAAGCCTACGGTATCGCAGGTCGTTGCGACACCGCCTTCGGGCGGAAGCGGCGTCAAACCACCGTCATCGCCGCCTAAAAAATAAAAATGAAATAGCCGCGCGGTTCGGTGCCAACCGCGCGACTAGATCAACACCGTCGCAAGCGGGGAAGGCCCGCCGCGCCAATCAAGCCCTATGGGTATAGGTCGCGGACGCCGACGATCGTTTTGGACACGAAATCGGCGGGCATGTCGGGATCGACCGCCCCGGCGCGAGGGACGCGCGGGAGGCGATGGCGAAGCGCTTGGCGCGTGCCGTCCAACGCCCTCGCACGACGTTACCGATTTGCGACGGGCGAAAGCTGGGCTAGTTGCGGCCGCAAGGAGCCCGCGTAATGAGTGATCGACCCCCGACCCCTTTGCTCGACCGGATCGCGATCCCCGCCGATCTTCGCGGGCTGCCGCAGTCCGACCTGCGGCAATTGGCGGACGAGTTGCGGCTGGAGACGATCTCGGCGGTCGGGACGACGGGGGGGCATCTGGGCTCGGGGTTGGGCGTGGTCGAGCTGACGACGGCGATCCATTACGTGTTCGACACGCCGCGGGACCGGCTGGTGTGGGACGTCGGCCACCAATGCTATCCGCACAAGATCCTGACCGGCAGGCGGGACCGGATCCGCACGCTCAGGCAGGGCGGCGGGTTGTCGGGGTTCACCAGGCGCAGCGAGAGCGAGTACGACCCGTTCGGGGCGGCGCATTCGTCGACCTCGATCTCGGCGGCGCTGGGGTTCGCGGTGGCGAACAAGCTGAGCGGTGCGTCGGGGAAGGCGATCGCGGTGATCGGCGACGGCGCGATGTCGGCCGGCATGGCCTATGAGGCGATGAACAATGCGCAGGCCGCCGGCAATCGGCTGGTGGTGATCCTGAACGACAACGACATGTCGATCGCGCCGCCGGTGGGGGGCTTGTCGGCCTATCTCAGCCGCATGGTGTCGAGCCGCGAGTTCCTTGGCTTGCGCGAGCTGTTGAAGAAGGTGGCGCGCGCGCTGCCGCGGCCGCTGCACGAGGCGGCGAAGAAGACCGACACCTATGC